>NZ_CP060298.1:2685000-3421212 GCF_014303395.1 Nakamurella sp. PAMC28650 | reverse complement strand
CGCCGCAGTGCCGCCACGTGCTCTGCGGTGCCGTAGCCCTTGTTCACCTCGAACAGGTAGTCGGGGTACTCGAGCGCCAGCCGCCGCAGCATCCCGTCCCGCTCGGTCTTGGCCAACACGCTCGCTCCGGCCACCCCGGCGCAGGTGAGATCGGCCTTGATCCTGGTGAACACCGGCGGGGTGTCGGAGAACAGGACCGGTTCGGGTTCGGACAGGTAGTCGTGGTTGCCGTCCAGTAACACCGCATCGACCGGTGCCGGTAGTTGGGCGAGCGCACGTCGACCGGCCAGCCGCAGTGCACCGATGATGCCGACCGCGTCGATCTCGGCCGGGCCGGCGTGCCCGACGGCGAACTCCCCCGCCCACCGGCGAACCACCGGCAGCAGGGTCTGCCTCGCCGCCGGCGTCATGAGCTTGGAATCCTTCAGGCCGAGCGGCACCCGGCCGATCCGCGCCGTCACCACCACCACGCCGACGCTGACCGGACCGGCCAGCGCGCCGCGGCCGACCTCGTCCATCGCCGCCAGCCGCTGCAGTCCACCGCGCAGCAATTCCTTCTCCAGCCGCAGGTGCGGCCGGGAACCGGAGCCTGTGGTCATCGCCGGCGCGCGGCCTTTCGTTCCCTCCGTCGACGGCGTCTGCTCGGCACCATCGCCAGTGACCCACGGAGCCCGAGGGTCAGCAGCAGACCACCGGTGACCGGTACGGCCGCGGTGGGACCGGGACCGATCGCCAACGCCTGCGGATCGATGTCCGGGTTGCCGAGCGTGCCCCACCGGGACGGCGGCATGACGATGAAGATCGCCTTGCCGATCACGTCGTCGGCCGGAATGGGCCGGGCACAACCGATCCCGCCCCCGTACTGCTGGATGTACTTGTCTGCCAACGACTGTCTGAGCCCCTGGCATTCGTACGAGGAGTCGGCCGACTGGCTCCGGTGATCCCCCATCACCCACAGCTGTCCCATCGGGACCTTGAAGGGCACGAAGCAGCGCGTCGAGCTGAAGTGGTCCGTATCGATGCCCGGCACGGTGCAGTCGGACACCCCGGGGTCGAACGGGATCGGCTCGTAGATGTAGGGCTCGACGAGCGACTTGCCGTCGACCGTCACATTTCCCTTCGCGTCGCAACAGGCCACCGTCTGCCCGCCCACCGCGATGACCCGCTTGACGAAGTCCTTCTCGTTCGGCGGGGCGACGCCGACCACCGATCCCAATGACGCCATGGCCTTGCCGATCCAGGTGGTCGGCCCGGCGATGTCGGCCTCCGGCGCCCAGCTGTCCGGGCCCTTGAACACGACGATGTCGCCCTGCTTCGGGTCGCGGAAGTCGTAGACGATCTTGCTGGCCAGGATGCGGTCGCCACCGGAAGGCACGCCGTGGAGCGTCTTCTCCATCGAACCGGAGGGCACGTAGTAGACCTTGGCCACGAAGGTCTGGATCAGGAAGGTCAACGCGAAGGCGACGACGATCAGGATCGGCAGCTCGACCCAGAAGGGACGTTTCGTCTTCCGGTTCCGCTTCTTGGACTGCTGCCGCCATCTGCCGACGGCCTCCTGGTGATCCTCGCCCGGCGGCCCGGACGAGGTGTCGGCCGGCGGTGCAGAGGCCTCGTGGTCGGAACTGACCACCCAGTCCTGCCATGGTCCCCCGACAGCAGGTTTGTCGGCCTCGTCCTCGTTCATCATGGTCAGACTACGGCTCTCCGGATAAAGGGTGGGTACAGAAAAGGCCGCCGTCATCCGGTCTGGATGACGGCGGCCGAATCGGAAGATCAGCGGTCGCGCTTTTCCTTGATCTTGGCGGCCTTGCCGCGCAGTTCCCGAAGGTAGTAGAGCTTGGCCCGACGCACATCGCCCTTGGTGACCAACTCGATCCGGTCCAGGTTCGGGGAATGCACCGGGAAGGTGCGCTCGACGCCGACGCCGAAGCTGACCTTGCGGACGGTGAAGGTCTCGCGGATGCCACCGCCCTGACGACGGATGACGTGGCCGGCGAAGATCTGGATACGGGAGCGCGCGCCCTCGATGACCTTGACGTGCACCTTGACGGTGTCGCCCGGCCGGAAATCCGGAAGATCGGTCCGCAACGAGGCGGCATCCAGAGCGTCCAGGGTGTTCATGATGTAGTTCCTTCTCTGAGTCCGCGACTCGGGGAAAACGACGTGTCTCGTGGGCGGTCACGGCAGACCCACGGCGGGCCGACCGGCAGTCGACGGGATATGCCCGGCCGACTCACAACCTCGCTAGTCTGCCAGATCAGCGCGACCTGGCCAAATGGCAGGCTCCTGGCCCAGTTCGCGGTCGAGCACGGCCCGGTCGGCCCGGTCCAGGTCCGCCGGGTCCAGTGCGGCGATCAGATCGGGTCGGCGGCGCGCCGTGCGTCTCAGGGACTCGTCCCGTCGCCACCGATCGATCGCACCGTGGTGACCGGACAGCAGCACCGGCGGGACCGGGAGGCCGTGGTATTCCGGAGGTCTGGTGTAGCTCGGGTACTCCAGCAGACCGGGCGAGGCCTCGCCGAACGAATCGGTGACGGCGGAGAGCGGATTGCCGAGGACGCCGGGGATCAACCGGGCGATGGCCTCCACCATCACCAGCACGGCCGACTCGCCCCCGGCCAGCACGTAGTCCCCGATCGAGAGCTCCATCACCTGCATGGATTCCGATGCGTGCTCGGCCACCCGCTGATCGATGCCCTCGTACCGTCCGCAGGCGAAGACGAGCTGCGTGCGGGTGGCCAGTTCGGCGGCCACCCCCTGGCCGAACAACCGGCCGGCCGGCGTCGGCACGATCAGGGTGCTGCCCGTCGAGGGCACTGCGGTGACGGCCTCGATCGCCCGCCCCCAGACGTCGGCCTTCATCACCATGCCGGCGCCGCCCCCGTACGGGGTGTCGTCGACGGTGCGGTGCCGGTCGGTGGCGAAGTCCCGCAGGTCGTGCACGGCCAACCCGATCAGACCATCGGAGATGGCCCGTCCCAACAACGACTCCCGCAGTGGCGCTAGGTATTCCGGGAAGATCGTGATGACGTCGAGATTCACCCGAACATGCCGTCGGGCGGGTCGACGGTGACCCTGCCGGCGGCGATGTCGACCTCGGGCACGATCGCGCTGACGAACGGGACGAGTTCCTCGGTCCCGTCGGGACGGTTCACCACCAGGACGGGTGCGGCCGGCGGGTGCATCACGTCGACGATCTCGCCGAGGACGTCACCGGAGCTGTGGTGGTGCACGACCAAACCGATCAGCTGGTGATCGTAGAACTCGTCGTCGTCCTCCGGTTCCGGCAGGGCCTCGGCGTCCACGAAGAGCCCGATCCCACGGAGGGTCTCGGCCGTGTTGCGATCGACGATGCCCTCGAACCCGATCACCTGTACCGGACCGGAGCGCCGGGCACCGGAGACCACCATCACGGGCCGGGCCGCCGAGTCGGTCTGCAGCTCCGAGCCCACGGCGAAACGGGCGTCCGGGTCGTCGGTGAAAGGGTTCACCGTGACCTCGCCGCGGATGCCGTGGGCCCGGCCGATCCGACCGACCTGGAGCTGCGTCAA
The DNA here is from genome assembly GCF_014303395.1 of Nakamurella sp. PAMC28650. Classification (GTDB taxonomy): domain Bacteria; phylum Actinomycetota; class Actinomycetes; order Mycobacteriales; family Nakamurellaceae; genus Nakamurella. The sequence continues at coordinate 3,417,661 of NZ_CP060298.1, read as the reverse complement.
CGATCCGTGTCGACCACGTCGACGCGGATTCCGCGCCCGCCGACCGCCGACATGACCGTCCGCAGTGCAGTCGCGGTACGACCGCCGCGGCCGATGACCTTGCCCAGATCGTCAGGGTGCACCCGGATCTGCAGCGTGCGCCCACGACGACCGGTGGTCAGGTCGACGTGGACGTCCTCGTCATGATCGACGATGCCCTTGACCAGATGCTCGAGGGCGTCGGTCAGCACACTCACTTCTCGTCTGCCACGACATCATCTGCAGCCGGGGCGGCGGCCTTCTTCTTGGCGGTGGTGGCCGAGGGCCCGTCGTCGGAGCCGATGGCGGCCAGGGCCGCTTCGTACCGGGCACGCTTGTCGACCTTCTCGGGCTGCGGCTTCAGCGTGCCCTCTGCGCCCGGGAGGCCCTTGAACTTCTGCCAGTCACCGGTGACCTTGAGCAGCGACAACACGGATTCGGTCGGCTGTGCGCCGACACCCAGCCAGTACTGCGCGCGCTCGGAATCGATCTCGATGAGCGACGGCTCGAGCTTCGGGTGGTACTTGCCGATGGCCTCGATGGCGCGTCCGCTGCGGCGGGTGCGGGCATCGGCGACGACGACACGGTAGAACGGCTCGCGAATCTTGCCGAAGCGAGCGAGCTTGATCTTGACAGCCACGAGGGAAGTGCTCCTTGAACATGATGGCGGTATGCGTTCCGCCAAGAGGGCGGGCGATCCGATCCGCGTGGGGTTAGCGGTCCAAAACGCACCAATGGCGGCCATTACCCGGAGAGAGGGGCCGGGCGACGGCCGTAACGCGCCTATTCTGCCATACCCCGGTGGCTACACGATCCGCCCGGCTCTGATCACCGCGGTCGGATGGCGCAGCACCTCGAGGTCGACCGCCGGGTCCGCTGGGTAGAGGACCAGGTCGGCCGAGTCCCCCTGGTCCTGCGCACCCAGCCCCAGCCAGTTCCTGGCGTCGTGGCAGGTGGCGTCGAGCACCCGCCGCGGCGCGAGGCCGAGCCGGCCCATCGCCACGATCTCGTCGACGATCCGGCCGTGCTCGATGTAGCCGCCGGCATCGGTCCCGGCGTGCACTGCAATTCCCGCTTCGACGGCCGCCGCGAAGGTGGCGTCACTGCGTTCGTGCAGGTCACGCATGTGCTTGGCGTAGGCGGGGAAACGGGTGGCTGCATCGGCGAACATCGGGAAGTTGACGATGTTGATCATCGTCGGGATCAGGTGCACCCGGCGGCGGACCATTTCGTCGATGGTCTCCGCCGTCAGGCCGGTGCCGTGCTCGATGCAGTCGATGCCGGCGGCCAGCAGACCGGGCAGCGCGTCCTCCCCGAAGACGTGCGCGGTGACGCGGCACCCCGCCTCGTGCGCCACCGAGATCGCCTCGACCAGCAGGTCGTCCGGCCACAACGGGGCCAGATCACCGATACCGCGATCGATCCAGTCCCCGACCAGCTTGACCCACCCACCCCCGTAGGCCACCTGGGCGGCCACCTCGGCGGGCAGGTCGGCGGGGTCCGCCAGGTCGACACCGAGCCCGCGGATGTAGCGCTTGGGTTGGGCGATGTGCCGGCCGGCCCTGACCAGGATCGGCAGGTCGTCGCGATCGGTCAGGGGCCGGGTGTCGATCGGCGACCCGCAGTCGCGGATCGCGAGCACGCCGGTGGCCAGGTTGGTCCGGGCCTGCGCTTCGGCCTCCCCGAGGGTGACTGCGCCGTCCTCGGAGTACCCGATGTGGCAGTGCGCATCGACGAACCCCGGCAGGGTCCATCCGGTCAGTTCGACGGCTCCGGTCATCGGTCCTTCGACGAACACACCACCGGCGGTCCAGTACTCGACGGACTCACCGGTCGCCGCGTCACGACCGGTGATGTGCAGTGGCTGCGGTCTGGCCATCTACTTCTTCGGGAACTTCAGCTGCGACGGGTCGAACCCGGGCGGCAGCTGGTCGAGACCGAAGCCCGCCGGCAACTGCGGCGCACCGCCGGGCATCGGCATACCGGGCATTCCGAAGCCGCCGGGCATGCCCTTCATCTTCGGGGGCGTCGGGCCACGGCCGGACACCTTGCCCTTCTTACCCTTTCGACCCTTGACCGCCTTGCGGTTGTTGCCGCGGGCCCCAGGGAAGCCGAACCGTCCGGCCATCGCCGACATCATCTTGCGGGCCTCGAAGAACCGCTCGACCAACGCGTTGACCTGGGACACGGTCGAGCCGGAGCCCTTGGAGATCCGTACCCGCCGGGAGGCGTTGATGATCTTGGGGTCCTTGCGCTCGGCCGGCGTCATCGACTGGATGATGGCGGCGGTGCGATCGATGTCGCGGTCGTCGACGCCCGCCAGGGCCTCCTTCATCTGACCGGCGCCGGGGAGCATGCCGAGCAGTCCGCCGATCGGTCCCATCTTCTTGAGCATCGTCATCTGCTGCAGGAAGTCGTCCAGGGTGAAGTCGTTGCCGGCCAGCTTGGCGGCCATCTCCTCGGCCTGGTCGGCCTCGAAATGCTGCTCGGCCTGCTCGATCAGGGTCAGCATGTCGCCCATCCCGAGGATGCGCGAGGCCATCCGGTCGGGGTGGAAGGTGTCGAAATCGCCCAGCTTCTCGCCGGTGGAGGCGAACATGATCGGCACGCCGGTGATCTGCCGGACCGACAGCGCGGCGCCACCGCGGGCGTCGCCGTCGAGCTTGGTGAGCACGACCCCGGTGAATCCGACTCCGTCGGCGAAGGCCTGGGCCGTCGTGACCGCGTCCTGGCCGACCATTGCGTCGAGCACGAACAGGATCTCGTTCGGGTCGACCGCATCGCGGATGTCGGCGGCCTGCTGCATCAGTTCGGCGTCCACGCCGAGACGGCCGGCGGTGTCGACGATGACGATGTCGTGCTGCTTGGACCTGGCGAATTCGATACCGGCCCTGGCGACGGCCACCGGGTTGCCGACGCCGTTGCCCGGCTCGGGCGCGAAGACCGCCACCCCGGCCTGTTCGCCGACCACCTGCAGTTGCGTCACGGCGTTCGGACGCTGCAGGTCGCAGGCCACGAGAAGCGGTGCGTGGCCCTGGTTGCGCAACCACAGGGACAGCTTGCCGGCCAGCGTGGTCTTGCCGGCGCCCTGCAGACCGGCCAGCATGATGACGGTCGGCGGGTTCTTCGCGAACACCAACCGGCGCGTCTCGCCGCCGAGGATGTCGACGAGTTCGTCGTTGACGATCTTGATGACCTGCTGCGCCGGGTTCAGCGCCGCCGAGATCATCGCCTCGTTGGACTTCTCCTTGATCGCGGCGATGAACGTGCGGACGACGGGCAGCGCCACGTCCGCCTCGAGCAGCGCGATCCGGATCTCGCGTGCGGTGGCGTCGATATCGGCCGCGGAGAGCCGGCCCTTGCCCCGCAGACTGGAGAGGACGGTGGCAAGACGATCGGAGAGGGTGTCGAACACGATCCAAGGCTATCCCAGCGCTGCGACGACGGCGGCGACGATCTCGGCGCCGCCGGTGGTGGTGAGCATCGATCCGTCCAGCGTGACCAGGTAGAAGATGTCTACCACCTCGGCGCCGCGGGTGTGCACCCTGGCCGAGGTCACGTCCACCCCGAGGGTGGACAGCGTGGTGGCCACCGAGGCCAGCAGGCCCGGAACGTCGTGTGCCCTCACCTCGAGCACCGTCGCGCGCTCCGACGCGCCGTCGACGATCCGTACGGTCGGTAGGGCCGCACCGACCACCTTGCGATTGCGGGCCCGCTTCGCCAGCCGGGCGGCGATGTCCAGCGACCCGTCCAGGGACTTGACCAGATCGGACCTCAGCGTCGAGGCCTCCGGCGGATCGCCGAATTCGGGGGTGACGGACCAGGTCTGCAACCCGACGCCGTCCACCGTCCGGACCGAGGCCGCCCGCACGGTCAGCCGGTGGACGCTCAGCACACCGGCCGCCGCGGCCAGCAGCCCCGGCCGGTCAGGAGCGGCCACCGTCACCTCGAGTCCGGTCTCCCCGGTGCGGATGACCACCCCGGGGCCGCCGGCCGCGATCAGGTCCACCTCGGTCGCACTGAGGTCCGGCACCTCCGGGAGCGGTTCGCCCGCCAGCACCATCCGCACCCGCTCGACGAGATACCTGACCTGGTTCGCCTTCCACGTCGACCAGGCCGCAGGGCCGGCCGCGGTGGCGTCGGACTCGGTCAGCGCGTGCAGCAGGTCCAGGACCGCCGACGGCGAGTCGGTGCCGAGCGCGTCCACCACCGCGGCCACCGTCGCCGGATCGTCGGGGTCACGCTGCGCCGCAGTCTCGGAGAGGAGCAGATGGTGCCGGATCAGCGTCCGGATGATCTCGATGTCCGGTTCGACCACCCCGAGCCGGCCGAGCCAGGCCGGGATCATCTCGGCCCCGACCGTCGAGTGGTCACCGGGCAGACCCTTGCCGATGTCGTGGAAGATCGCGGCCAGCAGCAGCAGGTCCGGCCGGGACACCCTGCGCACCAACGCGGATGCGTTCACCGCGGTCTGCATCAGGTGGCGGTCGACGGTGAACAGGTGGATCGGATCGCGCTGCGGCAGCGACCGCAGGCGCTCCCACCCTGGGATCATCTCGGAGATCAGACCGGCCTGGTCCAGGCCCTCCCAGGCGGTGATCATCGGCTCGCCCGAACCCAGCAGCGACAGGAACGCGTCCAGCGCGACCCGCGGCCACGGTTCGGGCATCACAGGCCGGGTCCTGGCCAGCCGCACCACCGTCGCCGGGGAGACCGGCAGTCCGGCCTGCGCCGCCGCCGCGGCCGCCCGCAGGGCCAGTGCCGGGGCGGTCGCCGGGTTCACCCCCCGCGCCAGCACCGCCTCCCCGTCCTGCTCGACGATGCCGTCGGCCAACGGGGTGCGATCTGGTCGTCTGATCAGCCGGTCGCCGGCCTCGGTGAGCGCGCCGCGACCGGATCCGGCGAGGACCCGGCCGACCCGGTGCCACGTCAGGTCACTGGCGTGCACGACGGTCCGACCGATGGCGGAGACGTGACGCACCAACATGTCCCGGTCGTCGAGCCCCATCAGCGCGGCCACGGCGTCCTGGTCCTGCTGCTGCAGACGGTCGGTCGCCCGGCCGGTGACGGTCTGGACGGCGTCCCGGACGTCCAGCAGCGCAGAGCGTGCCTCCTCCAGCCCCTGGTGCGGGCAGTCCGCGAGCCAGGAGGCTGCCACTGCGCGCATCACCACCAGGTCGCGGAGCCCACCGCGCGACTCCTTCAGGTCCGGGGTGGTGGCGAAGGCCAGTTCGCCGCTGCGGTCGGCCCGTTCCCGGCAGGAGGCCAGCAGTGCCGGCAGGCGATCCTTCGCATCGGTGCGCCAGTCGGCCAGTACCCGGCGGTGCAGCGTGGCAGCCAGTTCGGGATCGCCGGCGATGTGTCGTAGATCGAGCATTCCCAGCACGGCCGGGAGGTCGATCTTGGCGATCTGCCGGGCCCCACCGACCGAACGTACGGAGTGATCGAGCCTGATCCCCGAATCCCAGATCGGGTACCAGAGCCGCTCGGCCAGCATCTCCGCGTAGGAGGCCGGGGTCTCGGTGGAATGCAGGAGCACGAGATCGAGATCGGAGAACGGCGACAATTCCCCCCGGCCGAATCCACCGACCGCTACCAGCGCCACACCACCCACGTTGACGCCGGCCTCCGCTGCGAGGCCGGACAGCCATCCGTCGGTCAGGCGAGCGAGAGCCCGGCGCCGGGCCGGACCGGCGATACCGGTCCGGCCCAGCAACTGGGCTCTGAGTTCAGGGAAGCCACCCGCTCTGGAATCCGATGAACTCGAATCCAACGGGAAGACCGCCATCTTCTACAGGGCTTCCTGACCGCGCTCGCCGGTGCGAACCCGCACCACGTTCTCGACGGTGGTGGCCCAGACCTTGCCGTCCCCGATCTTGCCGGTGCGTGCCGCCCGGACGACCACGTCCACGACGTCCTCTGCATCCTCGTCGTCGACCAGGATCTCGACCTTGACCTTGGGCAGCAGTTCCACCGTGTACTCGGCGCCGCGGTAGACCTCGGTGTGGCCGCGCTGACGGCCGTAGCCGGAGGACTCCGACACCGTCATGCCCTGCACCCCGAACGCCAGCAGTGCTGCGCGCACCTCGTCGAGCTTGAACGGCTTGATCACGGCGGTGATCAGCTTCATGCGTTGACCTCCTTGCTGGTGGAGTCGGTCAAGTGACCGGACGGGATGCTGCCGCTCGAGGACTGCGTGTCGAACTCGTACGCGGACTCCGCATGCTCGTTGATGTCGACACCCTCGATCTCGACCTCTTCGGAAACTCGGAATCCGATGGTCTTCTCGAGGATGAAGCCGAGAATGAAAGCAACGACGAACGAGTACACGAGTACTGCCGCTGCACCGGTGGCCTGAAGACCCAGTTGGTGCAGTCCGCCCCCGTAGAAGAGACCGTCGGCCGCAACGCCCGGGTTGGCGGCGGAGCTGGAGAAGAAGCCGACGAACAGGGTTCCGAAGATGCCGCCGACCAGGTGGACGCCGACGACGTCGAGCGAATCGTCATAGCCGAGGACGTACTTCAGACCGACTGCGAAGGCACAGAGAGCTCCGACCAGGATGCCGAGCACGACTGATGCCCAGGGTGTGATGAATGCACAGGCCGGGGTGATGGCAACCAGACCCGCGACCGCGCCGGAGGCAGCGCCGACGCTCGTGGCATGCCCGTCCCGGAATTTCTCCACGACCAGCCAGCCAAGAAGACCCGCAGCAGTAGCCACCTGGGTGTTCATGAACGCCAGGCCTGCCACACCGTTGGCTGCGCCCGCCGAACCCGCGTTGAAGCCGAACCAGCCGAACCACAGCAGTCCGGAACCGAGCATGACCAGCGTCACGTTGTGCGGACGCATGGGAACCTTCTTGAAGCCGACCCGCTTGCCGAGAACGATACATAGCGCGAGAGCCGCCGCACCGGCGTTGATGTGCACCGCCGTGCCACCGGCGAAGTCCTCGACGCCCTTGGCTGCAAGCCAGCCCTTGTGCCCGCCGAGCGCACCGAAGTCGAACACCCAGTGCGCCACCGGGAAGTAGACGAGAATGGTCCACAGGGTGGCGAAGATCGACCAGGTCAGGAACTTCGTGCGGTCGGCGATCGAGCCCGAGATCAGGGCCGGGGTGATGATCGCGAACATCAGCTGGAACGCGGCGAACACGATCACCGGGATGCCGAAGCCCGTCGTACCGAAGACCACGTTCGTGAAGGCCGTCTTACTGAGTCCGGAGAACGAGAAGTCCCCGTAGAACCCGCTTGTCGAGGTGCTTGCGAAGGCCAGCTTGAAACCGAAGAGCACCCAGAGAACGCTGACGATTCCGATGCACGAGAACGACATCATCATCATGTTCAGGGTGCTCTTGGCCCTGGTCAGACCACCGTAGAAGAACGCGAGACCTGGAGTCATCAACAGCACGAGCGCGCTACTGGCAAGAATCCAGGCAGTGTCTCCGGTGTCGAACGTAGGCTTTGTGTACGTGTCAGCAAGCAGAGTCGCTGCGGCGTGCAGGACCATCGGGCCTCCAGGCAGGGGACGGAGTCGGATCGGTCGATCCTCGAACGTGCACAGCTTCACCTGAGAGTGTTTCCTGCCGCGCCCGTTCATGTTTCGCCCTGGTGAACTAGGCCAAATTGCGTTTCCGGCCTGTTACCACTGTGTTGCTACCTGAAGATGCGTGCGGTCAGTCGCCCAGCAGAGCGTCCACGAAAGCGGCCGGCTCGAAGGGGGCGAGGTCGTCCGGCCCCTCGCCGAGCCCGACCAGCTTCACCGGCACGCCCAGCGCGCGCTGCACGGCCACCACGATGCCGCCCTTGGCGGTCCCGTCCAGCTTGGTCAGGACGATCCCGGTGACGTCGACGACCTCGGAGAAGACCCTGGCCTGGACCAGACCGTTCTGCCCGGTGGTGGCGTCGAGGACGAGCAGGATCTCGTCGACCTTCGCCAGCTTCTCCACCACCCGCTTGACCTTGCCCAGTTCGTCCATCAGCCCGGTCTTGGTGTGCAGACGACCGGCCGTGTCGATCAGCACGGCGTCGGCCCCGTCCTCGATCCCCCGCTTCACCGCGTCGAATGCGACCGAGGCCGGGTCGGCGCCGGCGACCGACCGGACGACGGTCGCGCCGGCCCGCTCGCCCCAGGTCTGCAGCTGATCGGCGGCGGCGGCGCGGAACGTGTCGGCCGCCCCCAGCACCACGGTGCGACCGTCGGCCACCAGCACCCTGGCCAGCTTCCCGGTGGTGGTGGTCTTCCCGGTGCCGTTGACCCCGACGACCAGCAGCACCGACGGTCGGCCGTCGTGCGGGAGCGCCCGGACGGTCCGGTCCGGTACCTGCCCCTGCGCGTCGGTCTCGACGGCCTCGATCAGCACCTTGCGCAGCAGCGCCCTGGCCGAGACCGAGTCGGTGACGCCGTGCGTAGCCACCTCGGTCCGGAGCTTCTGGGTGATCTCGGCGGCCGCGGCCGCGCCGAGGTCGGCCATCAGCAGGGTGTCCTCGACGTCGTTCCAGGAGTCCTCGTCCAGCGCGCCGGCCCCGAGCAGCCCGAGCAGCGAGCGTCCGAAGGCGTTCTGCGACCGGGACAGCCGTCCACGCAACCGGCCCAGCCGGCCCTCGGTCGGCGCGATCTCCTCGGTCACGGGGATCGCGTCGATCACGGGGTTCGTGGGCATCACGGGGATGACAGGGACGTCCGGTACGTCCGGTACGTCCGGCAGCTCCACGTCGACCACGTCGCGGCGGATCGAGTCGCGCGGTATGGCCGCGTCGTCGCCGACCCCCGGCTGCCCGTCGGTCTCGGTGCGCTCGGTGCGCTCGCTGGGCTCTGTGCGTTCGGGCCCGGTGCGTTCGGCCGTGGTGCTGCTGAGCGAGATGGACCCCTTGGCCAGGTAACCGCCCCTGGCCGGCGGGGGCTTGACCTCGGCGGTGGCCGGGTCCGGCGGCGGAGCGATCAGCGACACCTTGCGGCGGCGCCCGAGCACCAGCCCCGTTCCGAGCCCGAGAGCGAGCACGACGACCACCGCGATGACTATCCAGATCCATGTCGACACGGAAGTCATTGTCTCAGGCACTGTCGAACAACCGGTCCACCACACGTCTGGCCTTGCGGGTGGCGCGGCGGTAGTCGTCGACGAATTCGCCGGGGTCGCCGCCCTCCGGGTAGCCGAGGGCCCGGGCGATGCCCATCAGCTCCCGGCCGTGCGAGGGGATCTGGTCCTCGGGTTTGCCGCGGACGAGCATCAGGGCGTTGCGTGTCCTGGTCGCCTCCAGCCAGCCGCCGCGCAGCGCCTGGCCGTCCGCATCGGAGATGATCCCGGCCTGGGCCGCGGCCAGGATGGCCGGGAGGGTGTGGGTCGTCTGCAGTCCCGGTACCTGGTAGGCGTGCTGCAGCTGGATCAGCTGCACCGTCCACTCCACGTCCGAGAGTCCGCCGCGACCCAGCTTGGTGTGGGTCGTCGGGTCGGCGCCGCGAGGCAGCCGCTCGGCGTCGACCCTGGCCTTGATCCGCCTGATCTCGATGACGTCCTTGGCGTCCAGACCCCCCTGCGGGTAACGGAACTCGTCGGCCGCGGCGATGAATTCCCGACCCAGTTCCCGGTCGCCGACGATGGCCCTGGCACGCAGCAGGGCCTGCCGCTCCCAGGGTGCTGCGAACTTGTGCCAGTAGGCCCGGTAGGCATCCAGCGTGCGGACCAGCGGGCCGTTCCGACCTTCCGGTCGGAGGTTGGCGTCCACCAGCAGCGGCGGATCGGGGGTCGGGCGTCCGAGGAATCTGGCCATCAGGTCGGCGACGGCGCTCATGTCGTCCAGGCCACCGCGGTGGTCCTCCCCCGGGAGCGATTCGGCGACGTACATGACGTCGGCGTCGGAGGAGTAGCTCAGCTCCGCCCCGCCCAGCCGGCCCATGCCGATCACCGCGAGCCGGCCCCTGACCCGGCCGCCCCGCTCGGAGGCCACCTGCCACAGAGAGGCGTCGTAGGCGGCCTGCAACGAGGCCTCCGCCACGCTCGTCAGGCCCACCATGATGTCGGTGACGTCGATCAGGCCCAGCAGGTCCCCGCAGGCCAGGCGCAACATCTCATGACGGCGGGCCGACCGCGCGGCGTCCACCGTCTCCTGCGCGGTACCGGCCCGCTTGGACCGGGACAGCAACGCCATCCGGACGTCGGCCGGCTCCGGTTCGAGCAGCGACACGTCATCGACCAGCAGTCGCAGCACCTCCGGGGCCCGGACCAACAGGTTCCCGATCAGCTTCGATCCACCGAGCAGCGTGCCGAGGCGCTGCGCGACCAGCCCTTCGTCGCGGAGCAGACGCAGGTACCAGGGCGTGTCCGCCAGCGCCTCGGACACCTGCCGGTAGGACAGCAACCCGGCGTCGGGATCCGGACTGCTCGCGAAGGTGTCGAGCAGCACCGGCAGCAGGGTGCGCTGGATGGCGGCGCGACGGCTGACGCCCGAGGTCAGCGCGCGCAGATGACGCAGGGCCGAGTCGGGGCTGCGGAAACCCAGCGCCGCCATCCGGGTGGTGGCCGCCTCCGGGGTGAGCCGCATCTCCTCGCTCGGCACGGCGGCGACGGCGTGCAGCAGCGGGCGGTAGAAGAGCTTCTCGTGCAGTCGGCGGACCGTCGCGCTGTGCCGGGTGCGATCGGCGGTGAACACCTCGGCCGCCGAGGAGGTGCCGGTCGGTGCGTAGCCGTCGGCCCTGGCCAGCCACTCCAGATCCGCCTCGTCCTCCGGCAGCAGGTGGGTGCGGCGCAGTCGCTGCAACTGGAGTCGGTGCTCGGCGCGACGGAGAAAGGTGTAGGCGGCGGCCATCTCGGCGCCGTCGGACCGTCCGACGTAGCCGCCGCGGATCAGCGACCGCAGGGCCATCAGGGTGCCGGGCAATCGCAGGTCCGCATCGGTCCGTCCGTGCACCAGCTGCAGCAGTTGCACGGCGAACTCGACGTCCCGCAGACCGCCGGCCCCGAGCTTGAGTTCCTTGTCCTTGATGTCGTCGGGGATGTTTGCCTCCACACGCCGGCGCATGGCCTGGACGTCGTCGACGAAGGAGTCGCGTCCGGCCGCACTCCACACACCGGCCGCGGTCATGTCGGTGAAAGCCCTGCCCACCTCGGGATCGCCAGCAGCCGGTCGGGCCTTGAGCAACGCCTGGAACTCCCAGGTGTGCGCCCAGCGCCGGTAGTACGCGGTGTGGCTGGCCGGCGTCCGGACCAGCGCACCCGCCTTGCCCTCCGGGCGCAGCGCCGCATCCACCTCCCAGGCCGCCTGTCCGCAGATCCGCATCATCCCGGCGGCGAGATTCGTTGCGGTGGCGAGCATCCGGGCGTCGTCCCCGTCGACGCCCGCCGGGTGCTCCGCGGCGAAGATGACGTCAACGTCGGACAGGTAGTTCAGTTCCTTGGCGCCGCACTTGCCCATCGCGATGATCGCCAGCCGGGCCGGGGCGGCTCCGGCCGGCAGCGCGGCGGCCGCCACCGACAGCCCGGCCTGCAGGTTGGCGTCGGCGAGGTCGGACAGCGCGTGGCAGACCGCCGGCAGCGCGGTGACCGGCAGCGATGACTCCACCGCGGGCGCCAGATCGTGCGCAGCGATGATGAGCAACTGGGAGCGGTAGGCACGCCGCAGGGCCAGCACCGCCTTGCCGCCGACGACGGTGGCCCTTGCCCCGTCGGTACCGGTGCACGGCGGGGCGGCCGGGTCGATCCCGACCGCACGGAACAGCACCTCCTGCATGCTCCGGGAATTGATCAGGTCACCCGGGGTAGCCTCCGCCAGCAGCAGTCGCCACTGGGTCGGGTTGGCGGCCAGATGTTCGGACAGTCCGGTCGACCCGCCGAGCACGGCCAGCAACCGGCCGCGGAACCTCGGCAGTTCCCGCAGCGCGGCCAGGATCTGCGGCCCGTCCTCTGCGGCCTTGACCAGTGCGGCCAGACCGTGCACGGCCAACTCCGGCCGACCGGTGCGGGACAGCGCAGCCATCACGTCCTGCGCCCCGGTGGCGACCGAATGGTCGACCGACAGTCCCAACTCGGCCAGATCTGCTGCCACCCGGTCGTTGTCGCCGAGGCCGTAGCGGGCCAGCGTCCTGGCCGCCGGTCGGGTCACGAGCCGTCCAGCGGCAGACGCCGGCCGAGCAGGGCGATGTCCGGCTTCTCCCGCTCGGCCGCGAAGGCCACGAATCGGGCGGTGAAGTCCCGCCACACCTCGCCCATGGTCTCCTCCGCGAGGTCCAGCACCGGCCCCAGCCGGCCCACCGGTTCGCGGCCCTCGCTCCGGCCCCAGGCGCGCAGGTCCTCCGCGCCCGGCTCGATGTGGAACTGCAGCCCCCACGCCGCCGGACCGATCCGCCAGGCCTGGTGCGGATAGCCGGTCGAGGACAGCAGCAGCACCGCCCCCGGAGGCAGGCTCGACACGACGTCGTAGTGGTACTGCATGACGTCGGGCGTCATCGGCAGCGCGTCGAACAGCGGATCGCTCTCCGACGCATCGCGTTTCGCGGTCAGGTAGGCCCCGATCTCCGGCCCGTCGACGCCGATCGTGACCGTGCCACCGGTGGCGACGGCCAGTAGTTGCGACCCCAGGCACACGCCCAGGGTGGGCGTCCGGGCCGCGACCGCCGTGGCCAGCAGATCCCGCGCCGCCGGCAGCCACGGGGCGATGTCGTCGTCGTGGGCGCCCATCTCGCCGCCCAGGCTGATCAGCGCGTCGTAACCGGTCAGGTCCGGCGGCACCGGGTCGCCCGCGTGCAGCTGCAGCACCCGCACCTCCGCGCCGGCATCGGCCAACCAGTCCGCCATCCGCAGCAGCGGGTCGGAGGCGTCGTGTTCGAGGACCAGGATGCGGGTCATGCGAGTTCCACGATCACCGGTGCATGGTCGGACGCGCCCTTGCCCTTGCGTTCCTGGCGGTCGATGACGGCACCGGTGACGCGCCGGGCCAGCGCCGCCGACGCGAGGGCGAAGTCGATCCGCATGCCTTCCCTCCTGGCAAATCGGAGCCGTTGATAATCCCAATAGGTGTACACCCCCGGGCCCGGAAGCAGCGGGCGCACCACGTCGGAAAGGCCGCTGTCGAGGAGGTTTCCGAACGCCGTCCGCTCCGCTGCACTGACATGGGTACTGCCGTCGAAGGCCGCCATGTCCCAGACGTCCTCGTCCTGCGGCGCGATGTTGAAGTCGCCGCAGAGGGCGAGCTGTTGCTGCGGATCCGCCGTCAGCTCGCCGGTGGTGAACCAGGCCAGTGCGGCCAACCACTCCAGCTTGTAGTCGTAGTGCGGGTCGTCCAGACCCCGACCATTGGGCACGTAGAGGCTCCAGAGGTCGATCCCGCCGCAGGTCGCTCCGATGGCCCTGGCCTCGGACTCCGGGGGTTCGCCGAACGTCGGCATCCCCGGGAAGCCGCGCCGTACGTTCTCGATCCCGACCCGGGAGATCAGTGCGACGCCGTTCCACTGCGAGAACCCATGGTGGGCAACGTCGTAGCCGAGCGCGGCCAGCGCCGCGGTCGGGAATTGCTCGTCGGTGGCCTTGGTCTCCTGGACCGCCAGCACGTCCACGTCGGACCGTTCCAGGAAGGCCAGCAGACGGTCCTGACGAGCCCGGACGGAGTTGATGTTCCAGGTGGCGAATTTCATGTCAGCCGAGGACCGGTCCGGCGGGCGGCGCAGGGACGAAGAAGGACAGCGTCCAGTCGGGTCGCGATTCGCCGTCGATGCTGGCCCGCCAGACCAGTACCCCACCGGCCGGCAGCGGGAGGCCGGTGTTGAAGTAGAGCACCACGTGGGATCGGGCCGGAAGGGCGCGGCGCGGGACGCCGTTGCCGCGGAAGTTGGGCTCCTCGACCTGCAGGGTCTGGCCGAACCTCATCACGCCGGCTCCCCCGGCGGTCAGCTCCACCGGCGAGCCGAAAGTGTCCTCCAGCACCACTTCGAAGGCGTACTGCTCGTTGAAGACCTCCGGCGGGAAGTCCAGGGAGACGACGAGCGCGAAGGCGGACGAGATGCCCTTGGCGTGGTCGCGGCCGACGATCTGCAGTCCGCCGCCGACCATCTGGAGCTTTCCCAGCTGATCGGCCACCGCATAGTCCGCCAGGACCAGGGAAACCGACGCACGTTCGAACACCTCGCTCATGGTGGTGATCGTGCCAGACGGCGCTCACCGGAAATCCCGGGAAGGCGTCGAGGCGACCAGATCGAGGGTGGCGATACGTTCGGCCAGCACCGAGAAAGCCGCCCCCTGCCGTTCCAGCATCCCTCTGACCAGAAGCGATGTCGATCCCCGCGCAACCTTGCGGTACTTCGACCAGAACCCGGTCGAACAGACGACGTTGATCATCCCCGACTCGTCCTCCAGGTTGATGAAGATGATCCCGGACGCGGTGGCCGGGCGTTGGCGGTGCGTCACCATCCCGGCCACCAAGACCCTGGTGCCGTGGGGGACGTCCGCCAGGCCCTTGGCCGAGATCACCCCAAGCTCGTCCAGCTTCTCCCGCGAGAACTCGGTCGGGTATGCCTCCGGCGAGATCCCGGTGGCCCACAGATCGGCGACCGTCAGCTCGATCTCGCTCATCCCCGGCAAGGACGGCGCATCGAGCCCGACCATGGAGCCCGGGAGGGTCCCGGTACGCTCCCCCGCCGCCGCGCCCACCGCCCAGAGCGCCCGTCGTCGGTCCTTGCCGTTCGGTTTCTCGCCCTGGAGGGTGAGCGCGTCCAGCGCTCCGGAGGTGGCCAACGCCTCGGCCTCCGGGGTGCTCAGGGTGATCGCTCTGGTCAGCTCGTCGATGTCGCGGTAACCGGCGGCCGGCCGGGCCGCGACGATCCGGTCGGCCACCTCGGTGCCCATCGTCCTGATACCGGCCAGCCCGAGCCTGATCGCCGGCCGGCCCCCCGGCCCCGGCTCCAGCCCGGCCTGCGCTCCCGAGAGATTGATGTCGGGCCGGCGGATGCTGACGCCGTGCCGCCGGGCGTCGGCGACCAGCGACTGCGGTGAGTAGAAGCCCATCGGCTGGGCCCGCAGCAGTGCGGCGGTGAATGCTGCGGGGTGGTGCAGCTTGAGCCACGAGGAGTAGAAGACCAGCGCGGCGAAGGAGAGGGCGTGCGACTCGGCGAACCCGAAGTTGGCGAAGGCCAGCAGCCGCTCGTAGATGCGGTCGGCGGCCGCGCCGGTGATCCCGTGCAGGTGCTGCATCCCGTCGTAGAGCCGGGTCTTCATCTTCTCCATCTTGGCGCTGGATCTCTTGGCCCCCATCGCCCTCCTGAGCTGGTCGGCCTCACCGGCGTCGAAGCCGGCGACGTCGACGGCGAGCTGCATCAGCTGTTCCTGGAACAGCGGGATGCCGAGGGTCTTGGACAGTGAACGCTCCATCACCGGGTGGTCGTAGACGACCGGCTCCAGCCCGTTGCGACGCCTGATGTACGGATGTACCGAACCGCCCTGGATGGGGCCGGGACGAATGAGCGCGACCTCCACCACCAGGTCGTAGAAGGTGCGTGGCTTGAGCCGCGGCAAGGTCGCCATCTGCGCGCGGGACTCGACCTGGAAGACGCCGACCGAGTCCGCCCGGCGCAGCATCTCGTAGACCGCCGGTTCCTCGAGATCGAGCTGGGCGAAATCCACCTCGATGTTCTCGTGCTCGCGCACCAGATCCACCGCATAGTGCAGCGCCGACAGCATGCCCAGGCCCAGCAGGTCGAACTTGACCAGCCCGATCGTCGCGCAGTCGTCCTTGTCCCACTGCAGCACCGACCGGTTCGGCTTTCGCCCCCACTCGACCGGGCAGACCTCCCCGACGGGTCGGTCGCAGATCACCATGCCACCGGAGTGGATCCCGAGATGCCTCGGGTAGTCCTGGATCTGGGCAGCCAACGCCAGTACATCGGCCGGGATGGCGTGCTCGGTCTCTTCCTGTTGGGCCAGCGGGACCCAGCCGTCGAGCTTTTTGGAGTAGGCGTCCTGCTGTCCGGGGGAATGGCCCATCGCCTTGGCCATGTCCCGCACTGCCATTCGCGCGCGGAAGGTGTTGACGTTGGCCACCTGTGCCGCCCTCTCCCGGCCGTACTTCTGGTAGACGTGCTGGATGACCTCCTCCCGGCGGTCGGACTCGATGTCGACGTCGATGTCCGGCGGCCCGTCACGCTCCGGGGCGAGGAACCGCTCGAAGAGCAGCCCGTACTTGACCGCGTCGACCGCGGTGATGCCCAACGCATAGCAGACTGCCGAATTCGCCGCCGAACCTCTTCCCTGGCAAAGGATCTCCTGACGTCGGCAGAAATCGACGATGTCGTGCACGATGAGGAAATACCCCGGGAAATGCAGATTTTCGATGATGCGCAACTCTTTCTCGATCTGCGCGTAGGCGTCGGGGCGAAGCTCGGGTGAGCCGTACCGGCCGGCGGCCCCGACCATCGTCAGCACCCGCAGGTGGCTGTTCTCGTCGTGACCGGGCGGCACGTCGAACGGCGGCAGCTGCGGGGCGACCAGCATCAGGTCGAACGCGCACTCCCGTCCGAACCTCGTCGAGTTCTGCACCGCGGTCGGGTATCTGGCGAACAGAGTGGCCATCTCCGCGCCGGATCGCAGGTGCGCCGCCGGCCCGGCGGGCAGATACGGATCCGCCTCGTCCAGACTTCGCCGGGCCCGGACCGCAGCCATCGCCGTACCGAGACGGTGCCCCCGGGGAAGGGCGTAGTGCGCTCCGGTGGTGGCGACCACCTCGAGGCCGAGGGAGCCGGCCAGTACGGCCAGTTCGTCGTTGTCCTCGTCGTCGGTGGGTTGCTGGTGGTTGCTCAGTTCGACGACGACGTTGTTCCGCCCGAACCGATCCATCAGACGGCGGATCTCCAGCTCGGCCAGCGCCGGGCCGCCCAGGGCCAGAGCCCTCCGGACACTGCCTTTGCGACAGCCGGTGAGGATCAACCACTGATCGTCCGAAGCCTGGGCCAGATCGTCGAGATCGTAGACAGGACGGCCTTTCTCGCCGCCCTCAAGCTGAGCCTTGCTGATCTGCTGCGCCAACCGGCGGTACCCCTCCTGGCCGCGGGCCAGCACCAGCAGGTGGCGACCGACCGGATCCGGCACACCGAGCTGCCCGGTCGGCAGCTCCAGCGACAGCTCGGCGCCGTAGAGGGTGCGGAGACCGACGTCCTTCGCCGCCTCGGCGAAACGCACCACACCGTAGAAGCCGTCGTGATCGGTGAGGGCCAACGCCTCCAGCCCCAGCTGGGCCGCCTCCACCGCAAGCGATTCCGGGGTGGACGCGCCGTCCAGGAAACTGAACGCCGAGTGGCAGTGCAACTCGGCGTAGGGCACGACGATCTCGGGTCGACGCCGGACCGGCTGCTGGATCGGGGCGAGATCGGCGGTCCCGGAGATTCGGCTGACCGTCGCCGGCGGGCCCCTGCCTTCCAACGGGGGGAGGCCGGAGAGCGCGCGTTCCAGTTCCCGCCACGGCACCGGTGGGTTCGACCAGCCCATCAGTCGTACACCCCCTCGATCTGCCAGCCGTCGATCCCGAACAGCAACAGCATCGCCGGACCGGCGTCGGGCAGGACCTGCAGCCGGGCCCGGTGTCTGGGCGGCGTGCTCACCGGCGAGGACCACCATCGCTCGTCCAGCAACCAGGGACCGGCCCAGCTCCGGATCCAGGACGTATCGAGCTGACCACCGTGCAGCCGGGCCGGCATACCGCTGAGCAGTCCTCTGTCGCTGATGCCGACCGGTGCCCCGTACTCGTCGAGCATCGTCACCGAGATCTCGGTCGTCGGCAGACGGGCCGGGGACGGGGACGGCAGGGCTCCCGGCCATGGTGCGGCCGGATCACGGGCCGGCACCTTCTCCTCACCCCACGGCAGCAGGGTGATCCGCTCGATGGGGCCACGGCCACCGGAACGCACCGGCGAGAGCACCGACTCGGGGCCGAGCAGGCCCTGGACCCTGGCGAAGGACCACCCGGCCCGTTGATCGTCCTGACCGTCCGACCCCCAGAGCCCGTACTGCACCAGGCCCGCACCGATCGCCTCCATCGGTTCGAGCCGGAGCAGGGTGATGCCCCCTGGGCCATGCGCGGCGGCGGTGCGGCCGGCGGTCAACCATCCGTCGAGCTGCCACCGCAACCGGTCGGCGGTCGCCGCCGCGGTCAGTGGCCGGGCGCAACGCCAGATCCGGGTCAGCTCCCCTCCCCGATCGGTCTTCGCGCTGATCGCCAGCCGGGTACAGGCCAGTCCGGCGTCGGCCAGCCGGGCGTGCAACCGCTCGGCCAGCGCCCTGGCTGCGAAAGCGGCCGAATCGACCCGCTCCAGCGACGGGTCGAACGACTGCTCGACGGCCAGCTCCTCGGGAATGATCCGTCGTGACATCCCCCGCTCCGCAAGCCCTTTGGCCAGTCGGTGCGCGACCACCGCATCCGTTCCGAACCGGGTGGCCACCTTGACGTCCGGCAATGCCGCGAAGGCCCCAGCAGTGGTGATGCCGAGGCGGACCAGTAGATCCACCAGTTCCATCCGGTCCGGCGGGGAGATGGCCGGGTCCCTGGCCAGCTCGGAGATCGGCAGCCCGGCACAGAACGCACCATCACCGCCGGTCGGCACGATCCTCACCTGCCGGGCGGCCAGCACCGCCACCGAGAGCGAGTCCGCGATACCGACGGAACATTCGACGTCGAGGGCCTCGACGATGTCGACGATTCGCTCGGCAGCGGCGGTCTCGTTCCCGAAGAACCGTGCCGGGCCCCGCGCGGAGCAGGCGATCATCCCCGGCCGGAGGATCTCCACCCCCGGAGCCACCGATTCGACCGCGGTGACCACCGGCTCGAACAGTCGGGCATCACGATCCTCGTCCGCCTTGAGCACCAACAGCTCCGGGCAGCGGGACTGGGCGTCCCGCCTGCGCTGACCGACCCTGATGCCCTCGGCCCTCGCCGCTGCCGTGCACGTCTGGACCCGGTTGGCGTGGAAGACGGCCACCGGATCCGATGCAGGCTTCCCCGCCTGCCGTGCACCGGCCACCGCAGGCCAGTCCGGACACCAGATCACCAGCGTGCGGGCGCGATCGGGTGGCGCCTTTGCCTCCTGAGTCACACCAGACACAGCCGTATCACCCATCACATCTCCCTCGGAAACATCGAAGATCCCGCCGAATCAGCACGTCATCGAACCTTTGTTCGAGAGTAGATCAGGGGTCCGACAGTCGACAAGAGAGCCCCGAGCACCTGCTGTCGTCACGGAGCACCCCCTCTCGTCACCGAGCACCCGCTCGTTGTGATCCGGGAGGTGTGGCGTGGCGACCACAGGTGTGGCGTGGCGACCACAGCTGCGGCGTGACCCCAACAGGTGCGGCGTGGCGTCCGGCACCCCCTCTCGTCACCGAGCACCCCCTGTCGTCACCGAGCACCCGCTCGTTGTGATCCGGGAGGTGTGGCGTGGCGACCACAGGTGCGGGGTGACGTCGGAGGGTCCTGCCGGGGATCAGCCGACCTCGGCGACCACCGGTTCCGACACGGCACCTTCCGACACGGCACCTTCCGACACGGCACCGCCCACCGAGCGGATCGGCATGACGCCAATGTCCACCCTGGATCGGCTGCTCTGCAGGAACATGGACACCGAGTTGCGACGACCGGCGGCGCCGCGTCCTTCGACCTCGACGACCAGTTCCCGATCACGGAGCCGGCCATGGCCCTGCCC
Organism: Nakamurella sp. PAMC28650; assembly: GCF_014303395.1. Classification (GTDB taxonomy): domain Bacteria; phylum Actinomycetota; class Actinomycetes; order Mycobacteriales; family Nakamurellaceae; genus Nakamurella. The sequence goes on along the minus strand of NZ_CP060298.1, from coordinate 3,397,975 downwards.
CAGCCCGACCCAGCCCTCGATCCGGCTCCGCAGCACCAAGTCTGCCCCCGGCCAGCGACCGGCCACCAGCAGCACGGTGCCGCTCTGCCGCAACCGGGCGTTCAGCACCTTGAGCCGGGACGGCGGCAGTACCTTGGGCGGGACGACGGCGATCATGTCCACCCCGTCCGCCAGCACCGAGAGGATTTGCAGCACATCGGGTCCCGGATCGGGGACCAGTACGATGCGATTGAGGTCGACGCCCAGTTCGGAGGCGGCCAGCAGTCCGACGTCCGGAAGGCCGACCAGGGCAGACCATGCGTTCGCCGGCGCTGCCAGCAGGGCAAGGAGCAGGCTGGTGGAACCACTGGCACCGATCAGGCTGACCACGCCGCCACGGGGAAGACCGCCCAGCGGCAGGACCTCGGCCAGCGGTGCCGGTACGGCGAGCACCGGCCGGGCCGACACGCTCATCTTGCGGCGGAGTTCGGCCACTACCTGCTGACGATCGGAATCGAACACAAGTTCGATGATAACCCTGACGTCAGAGCGTGGCTACCCAGCGCTCGAGTACTTCTGCACCCGCGTCACCGGACTTCTCCGGGTGGAACTGGGTCGCCGACAACGGTCCGTTCTCCACCGCGGCGACGAACCGGTCACCTCCGTGCTCGGCCCACGTCACCGCCGGCGGCGTGAACGGGCCGGTGACCTCCAACTCCCATCGCCGGACGGCGTACGAGTGCACGAAGTAGAACCTGGTCTCCGGGTCGAGCCCGGCGAACAGCTTGGACTCCGGAGCGGGCAGCAGGGTGTTCCAGCCCATGTGCGGAACGATCGGGGCATGCAGTTTCTCCACGGTGCCCGGCCATTCGCCGACGCCCTCGGTCTGCTCGCCGTGTTCGACCCCGGACTCGAACATGATCTGCATGCCGACGCAGATGCCGAGCACCGGACGCGCCCCGGCCAGTCGCCGGCCGATGATCCGATCACCCCGCACCGCCCGCAGACCCGCCATGCAGGCGGCATAGGCGCCCACCCCGGGCACCACCAGACCGTCGGCGGCCATGGCGGTCTCGAAATCCCCGGTCACCTCGACGTCGGCACCGGTACGGCGCAACGCCCGCTCCGCCGAGGCGAGATTCCCGGAGCCGTAGTCCAGGACGACGACCTTCACACCAACCACAGGATCCCACCGGCGACGCAACCAGCGGCGAACACTCCCATGATCACCGCAGCCACCCGGGAACCACCCCGCCACAAGGAGAGCACTCCGCCGATCAGAAAGCCGCCGAGCAGGATCAGCACGTAGGCGAACCAGTTCACAGCACACCCTTGGTCGAGGGAATCCCACCCACCCGCGGATCCGGCTCGGCCGCTGCCCGCAGGGCGCGGGCGACGGCCTTGTACTGCGCCTCGCAGATGTGATGCGGGTCGCGTCCGTGGATCACCCGCACGTGCAGCGCGATCCTCGCGTGAAAAGCCAGGGAGTCGAAGACATGTCGGTTCAGTACCACCGGATAGTTGTTGCCGACGGTGAAACCAAGGATCGATTCCGGTTCGCCTGTGTGCACCGAGAACGGACGACCGGACAGGTCGACGGCGGCGTGTGCGAGCGTCTCGTCCATCGGGATGAAGGCGTCGCCGAACCGCCGGATGCCGGACTTGTCCCCCAGCGCCTGCGCCAGTGCCTGGCCCAGCACGATGGCGGTGTCCTCGACGGTGTGGTGCGCATCGATGTCGATGTCGCCGGTCGATCTGACCGTCAGGTCGAACGATCCGTGCACCCCGAACGCGGTCAGCATGTGATCGAAGAACCGGACACCGGTGGAGATGTCGACCTTCCCGCTGCCGTCCAGGTCGATGTCCACCAGGACGGAGGACTCACTCGTCGTCCGTTCGATCCTGGCCCGGCGGTCGGCGGTCACACAGTCTCCTTCAGACGGGAACTCACAGCGAGAAAGACGTCGTTCTCATGCTCGGTGCCGACGGTGGCACGCAGGAACCCCGGGATCCCGGGATCCCGGATCAGCACACCGTCGTCGAGATAGGCCTGCCACACCGCGTGGGCGTCCTCGAAACGACCGAACAGCAGGAAGTTGGCGTCCGAGTCGATCACCTCGAAGCCGAGTGCGCTCAGCGCGGCCGCAACCCGGATCCGTTCGCGGACCAACCGCGCCACCGAGGCCAACGTGTCCTCACCGTGCCGCAGGGCGGCCAGCGCGGCCGCCTGGGTCAGGACCGAGAGGTGATAGGGCAGTCGCACCAACAACAGTGCATCGACGATGGCCGGTGACGCCGCCAGGTACCCGAGCCGGCCACCGGCGAAGGCGAAGGCCTTGGACATCGTCCTGGACACCACCACCTGGGCCGGGAACTCGTCGATCAGCGCGATCGCGCTGGGCCGATCGGAGAACTCGGCGTAGGCCTCGTCCACCACCACGATGCCGGGCGTCGCCGCAACGATGGCCCGGATATCCTGCAGCGCGATGGATCCACCGGTCGGATTGTTCGGGCTGGTGATGAACAGGATGTCCGGCTGCTGCTGCGCGACCGCCGCGACCGCCGCCGGGATGTCGATGGTGAAATCAGCCCGTCGCGGAGTCGGCAACCATTGCGTCTGCGTCCCGGTGGAGATGATCGGGTGCATCGAGTAGGACGGCTCGAACCCGAGTGCACGACGTCCCGGCCCACCGAACGCCTGCAGCAGCTGCTGCAGGATCTCGTTCGAACCGTTGGCCGCCCAGACGTTCTCGACGGTCAGCGGTACCGAGGTGGTGCGGGCGAGGTAGGCCGCCAGCGAGGTCCGCAGTTCGACGGCGTCCCGGTCCGGGTAGCGGTTGAGGTCGGCCGCCGCCTTGCCGACCGAATCCGCCAGATCCGCCAGCAGCGCCGCTGACGGAGGGAACGGGTTCTCGTTGGTGTTGATCTGGACCGGCACGTCCAGTTGCGGTGCGCCGTAAGGACTCCGGCCGACCAGATCACTGCGCAGCGGGAGGTCGGCCAACCGTGCACCGGCACCGATCATCGAGGTAACCCGTCCGGGAAGCGGGCGCTCACGGCCTCTCCGTGGGCCGGCAGGTTCTCCGCGGAGGACAGCGCGAGCACGTGATCGGCGACCGCCGCCAGCGCGTCCCGCGAGTACTCGATGACCTGCATCTGCTTCAGGAACGTGGTGGTCGCCAACCCCGACGAGAAACGGGCGCACCCGGCGGTGGGCAGCACGTGGTTGGAACCGGCACAGTAGTCACCGAGCGAGACCGGCGAGTACTTCCCGACGAAGATCGCGCCCGCGTTGCGGATGCGGCGCGCGACGATCGGGGCGTCGGTGGTCTGGATCTCCAGGTGTTCGGCCGCGTAGGCGTCGGCCACCTTGATGCCGTCCTCCAGGCTCGCCACCACCACGATCGCCGACTGGGGGCCGGTCAGCGCAGCCGTCACCCGGTCGCTGTGCTTGGTCCGCACGACGCGGTCGATGACCTTGTCCTCCACCGCGTTGGCCAGCGCGATCGAGGTGGTGATCAGGACCGAGGCGGCCATCGGATCGTGCTCGGCCTGCGACACCAGGTCGGCGGCGACGTGATCGGCGTCGGCCTTCTCGTCGGCCAGGATGGCGATCTCGGTCGGGCCGGCCTCGGCATCGATCGCGACGACGCCGCGGAGCAGGCGCTTGGCCGCCGTCACGTAGACGTTGCCAGGACCGGTGATCACGTCCACCGGTTCGATGGTGGTGCCGTCGACGTCGATGACGCCGTAGCCCAGCATCGCGATGGCCTGTGCCCCACCGGCGGCATAGACCTCGCTCACCCCGAGCAGTCCGCACGCGGCCAGCACGGTGGCATCCGGCCAACCGGTGCTCTTCTGCGGGGGCGAGGTGACGGCGATGCCGGTGACCCCGGCGACCTGGGCCGGGACGACGTTCATCACGACGCTGGACGGGTACACGGCCAGACCACCCGGCACGTACAGCCCGACGCGACGGACCGGGACCCACCGCTGGGTCACCGTGCCGCCGGGAGCGATCTGCGTCACGCGCTCCGTCGGCACCTGGGCGGAGTGGCCGATCCGGGCCCGGGAGATCGATTCCAGCAGGGCCGCCCGCACCGCGGGGTCGAGAGCCTCGACCGCGTCCGCGATCACCTGCGCCGGCACCCGGAGCGAGGTGGGACGCAACCCGTCGAACTTCTCGGTGGCGTCCAGGACCGCTGCCGATCCGCGCTTGCGGACGTCCTCCACCAGCGGCGCGACGGCGACCACCGCAGCCGAGACGTCGATGGCGGCCCTGGGCAGCATGTTGCGGACGTTGCCAAGTCCTTGTCGCAGGTCGATCCGGCGCAGCATGGTGGCGGTTCCTCGTTTCGTAGCTGGACGACTCCAGCCTAGGTGAGATCCACAAGGGCAATACCCGGGCCGGCGCCCAGCCGGGTCACCTCGCGGCCGTCCGGTCGCCATGCGCCGGAAAGTCCGCAGGCCGGACCGCCGCCGGTTCCGCCGGAGTACTGGGCGAGCACCACCCACATGCCCTTCCTCGCCGCCTGCCGCATCTGCACGTCGATCTGCTTCTCGCGACCGATCACGAACAGAGCGCCGACGAGGTAGGCATCGGCTCCGGACTCGCTCGCGGCGGCCGCGTGCGACTCCATGGCAGCGTCCGCACAGACCGCCATCGCCAGTTTCCAGCCGTTGACGGTCAGCCGACCGGGAGAGGTACCGGCACTGAAGATGCCGATCTCGCCGACGGCCAGATGCTGCTTCGCATAGATCTGCCGCACGGCCCCGCGGGGGTCGATGTGCAGCACTCCGATCTGCGGTAGCGACCCGCTCGCCGTCGGCGCCCCGACCAGGGCATGCACCCTGCGCCGCTGGCAGATCAGCGAGATCGGTTGCAGCACCGCGCTGTCCGGGGTGATCCGGAGGCCGTGCAGATCGATCAGGTCAGGCTCGTAGCCGGTGAGCGAGAGCTCAGGGAACAGCACGACGTCGGCACCGAGCTCGGCGGCCTCGTCGATCTGCCGGGCGTGTTCGGCGACGGTGCCGGCGATGTCCCCGGGGTGCGAAAGGCATTGCACGGCGGCGATGCGCAGCGGTTCCCGGGCTCCGCTCATCGAAGGTCCAGACCCAGATCGACAGCAGGCGATGAATGGGTGAGGGCGCCGACGGCCAGATAGTCGACGCCGGTCGCGGCGACGGCCGCCGCGTCCGTCAGCGCCAGCCCACCGGAGGACTCCAGCATCACGCCGGGATGGCCGGACCTGGTCCGGCGAACGGCTTCCACGGTGTCGGCGAGCCGGAAGTTGTCGAGCAGGATCAGTTGGGCGCCTGCGTCAAGGGCCTCGTCGAGCTGCGCCAATGTGTCCACCTCGACCTCGAGCGGGATATCCGGTCTCACGGAACGTACAGCGTCGATGGCCGCCCGCACAGACCCCGCTGCCGCCACGTGGTTGTCCTTGATCAGGGCCGCGTCGCCCAGGCTCATCCGGTGGTTGACGCCACCGCCGCACCGGACGGCATATTTCTCCAGCGCGCGCAGGCCGGGCAGCGTCTTGCGGGTGTCCCTGATCCGCGCCCCGGTCCCGTGCACGGCGTCGACCCACTGCCTGGTGAGACTGGCGATCCCGGTCAGGTGCGTCAGGATGTTCAGCGCAGTGCGTTCCGCCGTGAGGATGCCGGACACCCTGCCCCGCAGCAGGATCGCCGGCACACCCGGAACCAGCAAGGTCCCGTCCGGGACCAGCTCGAAGGTGAAGTTGCCCGGCCCGAGGATGGCGTCGAAGATGGCGATCGCCACCGGTCCGCCCGCCAGGACCCCCGGCTGACGCGGCGTGATGGCGGCCCCGGCCACGGCGTCGGCCGGCACGGTGGCGGTCGTCGTGACGTCCGGGCCGTCGGCGAAGTCCTCGTCCAGCGCCCGGGTCACCACGGCAGCCACCGTCTCCTGGTCGAGCCCGGCGTCCGCCAGTGCCGTGCGGGTCCGGGGCGACCATTCGTCCGGCGTCATGCCGTCACCCTCCCCAGATCCCCGACGTGGGTGGACAGGATGCCGTCCCGACATTCCACCACGACGGAGGTCGCCCGGTCCGGCGAGGCGGCCGGGAAGTCGGTCCGGACGTGGCATCCCCGGGACTCCGTGCGGGCGACTGCCGCCGCGAGCAGCGCCTGCGAAGCAAGGGCGAGGTTCGCCGCCTCGACGGTGGCACGGCTCGCGGTGGTCGTGGGCCGGGCCCTGATGGCGGCGGCGGCGGTGGCCAGACCTGCTGCGTCACGGCCGATCCCGGCGTGGGCGCTCATCAAGGCCTGGGCGTCGTCGCGGCCCTCCGCCGAGCACGACGGAAGCTCGGGAAGGACCAGATCGTGGTCATCGTGCCCGGTTTCCAGCTCGCGCGGCAGCACGGCGGCCGCGCGTTCGCCCATCACCAGACCTTCCAGCAGGGAGTTGGAGGCCAGGCGGTTCGCACCGTGCAGGCCGGTCCGGGCGACCTCGCCGATCGCGTACAGGCCGGGCACCGTGGTGCGGCCGAACAGATCGGTGACCACACCGCCGCAGTGGTAGTGGGCGGCCGGCGCGACCGGGATGGGCTGGGTGTTCGGGTCGATCCCGACGTCGGCGCACGCCGCCGACACGGTGGGGAAACGCCGCGCGAAGACGTCCGGAGCAATCCCGGTGGCATCCAGGAACACGTGATCGCGCACGCCGCCGGGCGCACCGGCCAACCGGCGGGTGATGGCCAGCGACACCACGTCCCGCGGAGCCAGGTCCCCCAGGGGATGGACGCCGGCCATCACCCTGGCCCCGGTGGCGTCGATCAGCACGGCGCCCTCGCCGCGGACGGCCTCGGTCACCAACGGCCGGTGGCCGCGCACCCCGCCGCCGGTGAACAGCACGGTCGGGTGGAACTGCATGAACTCCAGGTCGGCCAGTGCCGCGCCGGCCCGGAGGGCCATGGCCAGGCCATCGCCGGTGGCGACGTCCGGGTTAGTGGTGGCCGCATACAGGTGCCCGGCGCCGCCGGTGGCCAGCACCACCGCATCGGCCCTGATCAGACCCACCGTGCCGTCCTCGGCGAGGACGGTGACGCCGACGGCCCGGCCGGCCGCGTTCCGGACGACGTCCAGCACCTGGTGCCCGGTCAGCATGCCGGGCAGCCCGTCGGCGGAAAGGAGCGACCGTTCGATCTCGGCGCCGGTGGCGTCGCCGCCGGCGTGGATCACCCGGTTCGCCGAGTGGCCACCTTCGCGTGTCCGCAGCAGACCGTCGGGCCCGGCGTCGAAGTGGGCTCCCCTGGCCACCAGTCCGGCCACCGCGGCCGGGCCCTCGGTGAGGATCATCCCGACCGCGGCGGCATCGGACAGGCCACCGCCGGCGACCAGGGTGTCGTATATGTGGGCACCGACGGAGTCACCGGCGTCACGCTCGTTGCGGACCACGGCCACGCCGCCCTGGGCCCAGTAGGTGTTGGCCTCGTCCGGCGCGCCCTTGGTCAGCAGCAGCACCGAAACGCCGGTGGCCGCCACGTCGATCGCACACGTCAACCCGGCGACACCGGTACCGACGACGACGACCTGGGATCTGGCCTCCCAGTCGGGCATCACTCGCCACCTCCGCCGGAGGAGCCGATGGCGATCATGCGCTCGACGGCTCCGCGGGCTGCGGCGGCGGTGACCGCATCGACGTGCACCTCGTCGCGGTTCTCCAACAACGATCGCATCAGCTTCTCAGGGGTGATCATCTTCATGTACCGGCAGGACGCCTTCTCGTTGACGGCCAGGAAGTCGATCCCGGGGGCCGCCCGCCTCAACTGGTGGATCATCCCGATCTCGGTGGCGACCAGGACCGATCGGGACGACGAAGTGGCTGCGGCGGTGACCATCTCGCCCGTCGACAGGATCTTGATCCGCTCCTTCGGGACTGCGCCGCTGGTCGCCAGGTAGAGGGCACTCGTCGCGCATCCGCACTCGGGGTGGATGTACAGATCGGCGTCCGGGTGGGCGGCGGCCTTGGCGGACAGCTCGGCACCGTTGATCCCGGCGTGCACATGGCACTCGCCGCCCCAGACCTTGATGTTGTCGCGCTGCAGGACCCGGCGCACGTGGGCGCCGAGGAACTGGTCGGGTCCGAACAGCACCGGAGTGTCACGGGGGATCGAATCGACGACCTCCACCGCATTGGAGGACGTGCAGCAGATGTCGGTCTCGGCCTTCACCGCAGCGGTCGTGTTGACGTAGGAAACCACGACGGCGCCGGGGTTGTCGGCCTTCCAGGCGCGGAGCTCCTGGACGGTCAGCGAGTCGGCGAGCGAGCAGCCGGCAGCCTCGTCGGGGATCAGCACGGTCTTCTCGGGGGAGAGGATCTTGGCGGTCTCGGCCATGAAGTGGACACCGCAGAAGATGATCGTCGACTGCTGCGCGGTGGCGGCGATCCGTGAGAGCGCCAACGAGTCGCCGACGTGGTGGGCGACGTCCTGGATGATCGGGAGTTGGTAGTTGTGCGCCAGGATGACCGCGTCGCGGTCCTTCGCCAGGCGATGGATCTCCTCGACCCAGTCCAGCGAGCCTGGAACATCGAGGGTGGGTGCCGACATGTCGCGTCCTCCTGCCAGGGGTTTTCGACTTATAATCGAAAACATGACTCATGGTAGCAGCCCGTCATTCCCCGGCCATCTGCAGGACACACTCGTCGAGGTGCTCGCCGCCGTCTTCACGGTGCGGCCGACGAAGGACGGCGGAGCGTCGCTGGACGTGCTGCTCTGGCAGCGCGGGCAGCAACCGGACGCCGGGAAATGGTCCCTACCAGGAGGAATGCTGCTCTCGGCCGAGGACGTGGACGATTCGGCCCGTCGCCAGCTCGCCGAGAAGGTCGATCTCACCCGGGTGTCGCACCTCGAACAGATCGGAGTGTTCTCTGCACCACACCGGATGCCCGACGCCCGTACGGTCGCCACCGGCTTCCTCGGACTGGTCCCCCTGGATGCCGACCCGAGCCTGCCCCCGGACACCGCCTGGCACCCGGTCGGAGCACTCCCGTCGACGGCCTTCGACCACGGACGGATCATCGACCAGGCGCACCGCCGACTGCAGGCGAAGCTCTCGTACACCAACATCGGGTTCGCCCTGGCGCCCGCCGAGTTCACCGTCGCCGAACTCCGCCGGATCTACGCCACGGCGCTCGGCCACGACGTCGACCCGACGAACCTCCACCGCATCCTGCTGCGGCGCGGCATGCTCGCGCCGACCGGCACCACCGGGCCGCGCAATCCGGTCGGCGGGCGCCCGGCCGCGCTGCACCGGTTCACCATCGCCGAACTCCGGGTCACGGATCCGTTCGCGGCGTTCCGGCCACGCGACGCAGAAGGGCCCACCCGGCAGCCGCCGCCACGATGATCGCCACGTAGACCAGGTAGCCCAGCACGTAGTCGCGGTTCAGCAGCGTCGGATTGTCCCTGTGCAGGCCGGGTCTGGCCAGGTAGGGCACGGCGATCAGCAGGAGGGTGCCGATCAGCACGGCCGCCGCCTGGGCCGGCAGCCTGGCCCACGGGGCCAGTCCCCTGGTCAGCACGTGACCGACCGCGGCCGCTACGGGGAGCAGCAGTAGATCGGACAGCACCGCCGGGAAGGTGAACCAGATCGCCGCCGAGATGACCTCCTGGTGCGAACGCTCCAGCAGGAATCGGGCACCGACCACGACGCACCCGATGCCGATCACCAGCAGGGCCGCTCTGATCCACCTCATCACAGCGCTTCGATCCTGGTGAGCCATTTCGTCTGCAGCGCACCGGGTCTGCTCGGTGCGATCAACCGCGCCGGGAATCCGTGATCCAGATCGAGCGGCTCGCCCTCCAGCCGGAGCGCTACCAGGGTCAGGTCGTCGGCGGCGAGGTCAGCAGTGACCATGCTCTGTCCGTAGAGGCCGTCCTCCGCGGAGATCATCCTGGCCCCGCCGGTAGTGCCGGGACCGATCAGCGCGAGCAGGTCGCGCAGCCGGACGCCGGTCCAGGTGGCCGACTGCGACCAACCCTCGACGCAGGAGATCGGCAGAGTGGCGGTGGTCTGCGGCATCGCCTGCAATTGGCGGAGGGTCAGTCGGTGGTCACCCCCGGCACCGCTGAGGACCAGTGCGTAGTCGGGATCGCTGACGGCCGCGGTGACGCCCGCGGCCCCGGCGGTGCGGTTGATCGGTAGCCCCTGCGGTCCGGATCCGTTGCGCTGCGCCAACACCGACACCGTTCGGAACGCCGGGATCTTGTCCCCCACCGTGGCGATGACGGCCACCCCCGCCGAACCGAGGGCAAGGGCCAGCAGCCCTCGGCGGGACAGCGGCCCGGCGTGCGTGGCCGGCGGCTCCCCCTCCGTCACGGGGTGCGGATCGTCGTCGGCCGATCCGGCAAGAGACCGCTGGATGACCGGCAGCTTGACCGCGATGTGCACGGCAAGGGCGCCGATCGCCACCCATGCGATCGCGAAGTGCACGGGCGGGAAGAAGAACGTCCACGGATACCACTCGGCCACGTTGAGCAGACCGGAGATCAGTTGGAAGAACGCCGCCCCGACCAGCACGAAGATCGAGAGCCGTTCCAGCGCATTGACGATGCCGGTGATCGGCGGCCACTGCCAGAAGCGCGGCGACACCGTCCAGAGCTTGACCAGCAGCAGCGGGATCGAGGCGATCCCGGTGCTGACGTGCACGCCCTGGTTGATCCGGTAGAGCCAGACCGGCCTGCTCGGCCAGCCGAACCACTCCGGCGGGTGTTGGATCAGGTGGCTCAGCAACCCGGTGACGAAGCAGATCGCGAAAGCGCCGCCGAGCCACAGACCCACCCGCGCGGCCAGGCGCTCCGAGTGCAGCCGGGAGGGATAGTCGGTCGGCCGCGGCGGCCGCGGCCGGCGCTCGGTGAGGCTCATCGCTTCTTCACCAACTGCGCCTGCCAGCGGTCTGCAGCGAGCCAGGTGCGCACCACCGCAAGGCCGGCCGGTACGGCCAGATCGGGCAGCACCTCCGCGCCCACCCAGCACCACCGGAACCAACCGCTGCTGTGCCCGTCGCGCTCGATGCGGACCCTTTCCACCAGCACCCCGGACCCGGGCGGGTCGACGTCCAGCAGGATGCTGCCGCCGGCGGCCAGCAGTTGCCCACATCGCCGCAACAGCAGCGCCGGATCCCCACCGATGCCGATGTTGCCGTCGGCGAGCAGCAGGTGCGACCACCGGCCCTCGCCGGGGACGTCATCGAAGACGCTCCGTTGCAGGGCGAGTCCGCCGCGGGCGTTGGTCAGGTCGACGGCCAGGGCCGAGATGTCGATGCCCAGGGTGGCTGTGCCACGGGCCGTCAGCGCGGCGGTCATCCGCCCGGGACCGCACCCCACGTCCAGCGTCGGGCCGACACACTTCTCCAGCAGTACTTCGTCTGCGCCGCAGGCGTCTCCGGCCCACAGCGGGATCGGCAGGGCCCGGTGTCGGCCGTGCTGGTTCACCAGGGAGGCCGAACCGCCCCTCAATGCCGATTCGTACACGCTCAGGGCATTCAAGATGCGGCTCGCAATCTGTTCTCGGTCAGGAGCTTGCGGACGCCGGCCGCGAACAGCGTGCCGGGGGCGATCATCGAGACGCGGATGGCATCGGTGAAGGTGTCGACATCGGTGAGGGTCGGCAGGATCTCCACCCGGAGACCGATGGCACGCAGCGCCGACAGAGTCAGCTCACCGGTGTCGTGACGGGACAAGGGCACGTCGCGCAGCACCCGCGCATGGACGGCCGCTCTCAGACCGAGCGCCCACCAGCCGCCGTCACTCGCCGGGCCGAGCACCGCGTCCACCTGCGGCGCGCGCAGCACGGCCATCGCCGATGTCAGCATCATCGGGGTGAGTTGAGGCGTGTCCATCCCGATCTGCAGCACGGGTCCGTCGCCTCCGGCATCGATGTGCGCGGCGACCAACCGTGCTGAAAAACTGTTCCCCTGCTGCGGGATCACGGTCACCTCGGCCAGGGCAGCCCGCAGCTCGCCGGCGCGTCGGGCATGGCGGACTTCGCCGTCCAGCGCAACCACCGTGCGGGCGTCCACTGTGGCGGCCACCGAACTCACGGTGTCCAGCAGAGCGGCAGCGGCCAGATCCGCGGCCTGGGCCGGCAGCAGCGGCGGGCAGAGCCGGGTCTTCACCCGGCCGGCGACCGGCGCCTTGGCCATCACCAGCACCGTGGCCGGGTTCATGCCGCCACCCGCTCGCGACGGACGATCCGCAGGATGTCGCCCGTCGCGATCACGGTCCCGCGGATCGATCCGGACACCTTGGAGCGGGTGCCGACGGCCCGGCGACGGTAGCTGACGTCGAACTCCTGGATCCGCCAGCCCGCGCGAGCGGCTCTGGTCAGCGTCTCGACGGGATAGCCGCTGCGGCGGTCACCGACCTCGAGCGCCAGCAGATCGAGCCGGTGAGCCACCCGCACCGGGCCGAGATCGGCCAGCGACAGGTTGCTCGACGAGTGCGACAGCACCATGGCCAGCACCCTGTTCCCGATCCGGGCGTGCCACGGCCAGCTCCGGCGCTGGACCGGCAGCCGGCGACCGACGGCCAGATCGCAGCCGCCCTTGAGCACCGCAGCGACCAGCGCCGGGAGTTCGGCCGGGTCGAGCGAACCGTCGCAATCCATCACCGCCACCACCTCCCCGGTGGCGGCGGCCAGCCCGGCGTGCACCGCAGCGCCATATCCACGGCGACTCTCCACCACCACGGTGGCGCCCAGACGCCGGGCCAACTCGCCACTTCCGTCGGTGGATCCGTTGTCCACCAGGATGATCTGATATCCAGCCGGCACAGCGGCGAGCACCGCGGGCAACGCCGCCAGTTCGTCGAGGCACGGGAATATCACCTCGACCGACTTTTCTGAGGGGTTCATGGCTCAAGAACCTATGGGGAGATCAGGCTCGAATACGGCGCCCGCGGATTACCGAATCCTTTCCGAATTCTTTCGTCCGCATCCCAAGCTGCCGATCGCCCCGCCGCCTGTCTAGGGTGCGGTGGAGATGACCGACCGACCACTGACCACTCCCCCTCCGACGCGGGCCGAACACGGCGATCTGATGGCCGTGGCCGCCGCGATCGCACTGGTGGCGGTGGCGTGCGCGGTGGGCTACGCGCTGCTCGACGCAGGCGTCCCGCTGAATCTGCAAGCACCGCCGCTGTTCTCGCGGGTGATGCCGCACCTCGGCATCGGGTCGCCATTTGCGATCACCCTCGGGATTCTCGGGATGATCTACGCCGTGCGAATTTCCGCATCCCTGCCCTGGCGGAGGCTGGGTCCGCTCGCGGTGGTCGCCGCGATTGCCTGGACCTCGTCGCTGGCATTGGTCGACGGCTGGCAACGGGGTTGGGTGGACCGGCTGACCACCGACAACGAGTACCTTCACGACCTGCCCCGGATCGGCGGCGTGGGTGAGTTCCTGCGGGGATTCACCAGGCACATCCTGGACTTCCAGCCCGGCTCCTGGACCACCCATGTCTCCAGCCATCCGCCGGGTGCCACGCTGGTGTTCCTGGTGCTGGACCGGATCGGGCTGGGCGGCGGCGGATGGGCCGGAGCCATGGTGATCGCCGTCGGATCATCGGCCGGAGTGGCCGTCTGCCTGACGGTTCGCGACCTCGGCGCGCCTGATGCTGCACGCCGCATCCTGCCCTTCGCCGTCTTCTTCCCCGGAGCCGTCTGGGTGGGGGTGTCGGCCGACGGCCTCTTCGCAGGCGTCGCAGCCTGGGGCGTTGCGCTGGCCGTGATCGGCAGTCGGCGGCGCAGTGTCCTGATGGCCGGCGGCGGCGGGTTGCTGCTCGGCTGCACCGCCTACCTCTCCTACGGGTTGGTGCTGATCGCGGCCGTCGTCCTGACGGCGCTCGCCCTCTCGGCCCACCGCCGGGTCTGGCCGGCAACGCTGGCCGGTGCCGTCGTGGTCGCCGCCGCCTTCACGCTGGCCGGATTCGACTGGCTGCAGGGCGAGCGCCTGGTGACCATCCGGTACTACCAGGGGGTCGCGAGTCTGCGGCCCTACTCCTACTACGTCTGGGCCAACCCGGCCGCCCTCACCCTGTCGGCTGGTCCGGCCGTCGCCGCCGGGCTCCGTCGGGCGGCGCTCATCGCCGCCAGGGCCAGGCGGCGCAGCCTTGACCGGGAAACCTTCGTGCCGGCGGCACTTTCGCTCGCCGCCGGCGCCGCCGTCGTGGTCGCGGACCTCACCGGCCTGTCCAAGGCCGAGACCGAGAGGATCTGGTTGCCATTCGCATTCTGGCTGATCGCCTCGTTGGCGCTGCTCCCGAGACGGCTGGTGCCCCTCGCCCTGGGGCTGCAGATCGTCATCGCACTGCTGGTCAATCACCTGGAGCTGACCTATTGGTGAATCATGGACAACACGGTCGACCCAAGAGGTGCCGGGAGCTCCGTCGGCACTCGTCGGTCCCGCTGAACACGACGACGGGAGCTTGACATGTGGACCGACGTACTGCACATCCTGCCGTGGGCCATGGTGGCCTGCGTCATCACCGTGGCCATCGAACTCGGGGTGCTCGCTCTGCTCCGGGGGCGGTCAGTGGCCGTCAACATCGCTGCCCTTGTCGCGATCCCGATCCTTTCCGTCCTGGCCTTCGTGGTGTCGATCAGCGGCTTCATGTTCACCACCCAACTGCGGTGGACGGCGGTGACCTGCGGCCTGATCGCCGTCGCGGTGGTGCCCGCTGCGGCGCTCCTCGGCCGGCGCATCGCGATCGCGGGCATGACCGCCGAGACGGAACGGGCCACCGAACGGGCCGCAGAGTCGTCGCGGCGTGAGCTGGTGGCGTGGGTCAGCCATGACCTCCGGACCCCACTGGCCGGGATCCGGGCGATGAGCGAGGCGCTGGAGGACGCGGTGGTGGTCGACCCCCAGGAGATCGCCGACTACGCCAGGCGGATCAACACCGAGAGCATCCGGCTCTCCGACATGGTGGACGACCTCTTCGAGCTGTCCAAGATCAATGCCGGCGCGCTGAAGCTTCATTTCCACGACATCGCCGTCGAAGGTCTGGTCGCCGATGCGATGGAATCCACCGCGCCCTCCGCGCGCAAGCGCCGGGTCGTCCTCAACGCCAGGGCCGACGGCGGGTGGCCGACCGTCTCGGGTTCCGACGCCGAACTGACCAGGGTGCTCCGCAACCTCCTGGTGAATGCGGTCCGGCACACCCCCGAGGACGGGGCGGTCACGCTCCTGGCGGGCGTCGACGGAGGCGAGGCCTGGATGGCCGTGCAGGACAGCTGCGGCGGAATCGCCGAACCCGACCTGCCGAAGGTGTTCGACGTGGCCTTCCGCGGTTCGCAGGCCCGCTCGCCGATGCCCGATGCCGCGGGGGCCGGGCTGGGACTGGCCATCGCCAGAGGTCTGGTGGAGGCCCACGGCGGCAGGATCGCCGTCCAGAACCACGGCGATGGCTGCCGTTTCGAGGTCAGGCTGCCGGTGGCCGCATAGGGGCGGTCGCAAATTCCCGGACGCCGGTGTCGAAGGGCACGGTGGCCCGGAAGCCGAGCACGTCAGCAGCCAGCGCCGGGTCGGCCACCACGTGCCGGACGTCACCCGGCCGTCCTCCGCCGACCACCAGCGGCGGCGGGCCGCCCATCACGCGGGCCAACGCGACCGCCAAGTCGCCGACGCTGTGCGGATCGCCGGAAGACACGTTGCAGGCCAGCACTTCTCCGCCTGACGGTGGCCTCGAGGCAGCGAGTCGGTCGATGGCCGCGAGATTCGCCGCCGCGATGTCGTGCACGTGGATGAAATCGCGCATCTGACCGCCGTCCTCGTAGACCCGCGGTGCGCGTCCGGATTCCAGCGCTGATCGGAAGATCGCGGCCACTCCGGCGTAGGGGGTGTCCCGCGGCATCCGCGGCCCGTAGACGTTGTGGTAGCGCAGTGATGTCACGGCACCAGAGGTCTGCCGGGCCCAGGCGGCGGCGAAATGTTCCTGTGCCAGTTTGCTGGCCGCATAGGTGTTCCGCGGGTCCAGCGGTGCGTCCTCGGAGATGGTGGCCCACTGCAGGTGGGCGCCGCACCGCGGACAGGGCGGTTCGAATTCGCCGGCCGTCAGCGCCTCCGGAAGTCGTGGCCCCGGTCGGACGTCGCCGTGCTCGGCGCAGCGGTAGCGGCCTTCGCCGTAGACGACCATCGAGGACGCCTGCACCAGTGATCGCACACCAGCGGCCGCCATTGCGGACAGCAGGACGGCGGTGCCCAGCACGTTGTGCCCGGCGTAGTCGGGAGCGTCGCCCGCATCGACGCCGAGGCCGACCATCGCCGCCTGATGGCAGACGACGTCAACGCCGGGTAGGACGCCATCGACCAGCTCGGAGTCCCGGATGTCGCCGACGACCAGGTTTTCCGGGCACCACTGCGGGGTCTGCACGCCGTGGGCCTTGGGGAGCAGCAGGTCGACCGGGACCACCTCGTCGCCCCTGGCCTGCAGCAGGTCGGCGATGGTCGACCCGATGAAGCCGGCGGCACCGGTCAGCAGTACCCGCATCGATCAGGCGGCAGTCTGCGGGCGGTCCAGCCCCGGCTGTCCGTTCCAGGCGACCAGGAAGGTGTACACGGCGATGGCGATGGCCGGCTGCACGACGACGACCATGACGTTGCCCAGCACCGGCGCCGCCGTCACGATCGATGCGGTGCTGCTGTTGCCGACGGTCGCCGGATCGATGCCACTGGCCAGCACCCGGCCCAGCAGGTAGGCGGTGAGCGCTCCCAACCCGTTCGCCCCGACCACCACCAGCGCCATGGCGGCGCCGCGCACCGAGCGCCAGTGCCAGGTCAGGGTGGCGGCGGCGACCGCGACGACCAACCCGATCAGCGCGAAGATCGCGATCGACGTGAACTGGTGGTAGGACTCGGTCGGCAGGCCGCCGAACGATCCGTCCGTGTTGACGAAGAACTGCTCACCCGGCGCGATCCGGGACCAGAGCCACCCCTGCAGGGCACCGACGATCACCGCGCCACCGACCACGACGGCACCGGACCGCCAGAGCCTCAACTCCTCGTTCATGCCAGGCAATCCGCACCCAGGAGGGCCTTGAGGTCACCCATCAGCGCGGACGTCCAGGTCACCCGCAGACCGTCGTCCAGGCGCAGCGTGGTGGCTCTGGCCCCGTTCATCAGGCGCAGGTGGACCGCGGTGGTGCCGGGATGGTTCTGCAGCACCTCGCGAAGCCGGTCGACGACGGGTGGGGTGCATCTGGTGGCGCTCATGGTGACCTGCATCGGGCCCTTGCTGGACGGGCCGGACAGGTCCGGCAGCACCACGCTCTGGGCGTGCAGGCTGAGCCGGTCGTCGGACCGGGACACCCTGGCCTTGACCAGCACCACGGCGTCCTCGGCCAGGCTCAGGGCGAACTCGGCGTACACCTTGGGGAAGAAGGCGACCTCGACCCCGCCGGCCAGATCCTCCAGCTGGGCCGAGGCCCACGGGTCGCCCTTCTTGGTGAGCCGCCGCTGCAGACCGGTCAGGATGCCGCCCACCGTGACGGTGGCCCGGTCCGGGACCGTGCCGTCGATGATGTCCGGGATGGACGCGTCCGACTGGGCCGACAGGACGTGCTCGATCCCGGACAGGGGATGACCGGAGACGTACAGCCCCAACATCTCCCGCTCGAAACCGAGCAGCAGTTTCTGGTCCCACTCTGTGTCCGGAACGGTGACGGTGAGCGACCCGCCGACGTCCTCGGCGCTCATCTCGCCGAAGAGGTCGAACTGCCCGGCGGCCTCCGCCTTCTTCACGTTCATGTAGAGGTCGATGCCCTCCGCATGGGCCATCAGCAGCCCCTTGCGCGGGTGCTTGAGCGAGTCGAAGGCACCGGCCTTGATCAGCGACTCGACGACCTTCTTGTTGCACACCACGGCTTCCACCTTGGACAGGAAGTCGGAGAAGTCGGCGAAGTCGCCCTTGGCCTTGCGGGTGGCGATCAGCGACGCGACGGCTCCGGCGCCGACGTTGCGGATCGCGGACAGCCCGAAGCGGATGTCCGTGCCGACCGGGGCGAAGTTCTTCTCCGACGCGTTGACGTCCGGCGGCAGGACCTTGATGCCCATGTTCCGGCACTCGGCCAGGTAGACGGCCGACTTGTCCTTGTCGTCCCCGACGGAGGTCAGCAGCGCCGCCATGTACTCGGACGGATAGTTCGCCTTCAGGTACGCCGTCCAGTACGAGACCAGACCGTAGGCGGCCGAGTGCGCCTTGTTGAAGGCGTAGTCGGAGAACGGCAGCAGGATGTCCCAGAGCGTCTGCACGGCGGCCGGTGAGAAACCGCGATCCGTCATCCCGGCCGAGAAGTTCGCGAACTGCTTGTCCAGTTCCGACTTCTTCTTCTTGCCCATCGCGCGGCGCAGCAGGTCGGCCGCACCGAGGGAGTAGCCGGCGACGTGCTGCGCGATCGCCATCACCTGCTCCTGGTAGACGATCAGTCCGTAGGTGTCGCCCAGGATCTCCGACAGCGCCTCGGCCAGCTCCGGGTGGATGGGGACCACCGGTTTGCGGTTGTTCTTCCGGTCGGCGTACTCGTTGTGGGAGTTGGCACCCATCGGACCCGGTCGGTAGAGCGCGCCGACCGCCGAGATGTCCTCGAAATTGTCAGGTTTCATCGACCGGAGCAGCGCCCGCATCGGGCCGCCGTCCAGTTGGAAGACGCCGAGGGTGTCGCCGCGGGCCAGCAGTTCGAAGGTCTTCGGATCGTCCAGGGACAGATCCTCCAGGACGATCGTCTCTCCGCGGTTGGCCTTGATGTTGATCAGCGCGTCGTCCAGGACCGTCAGGTTCCGCAGGCCCAGGAAGTCCATCTTGATCAGACCCAGCGATTCACAGGTCGGATAGTCGAACTGCGTGATGATCGCGCCGTCCTGCTCCCGCTTCATGATCGGGATCAGGTTCTGCAGCGGCTCGGACGACATGATGACCCCGGCCGCGTGCACGCCCCACTGACGCTTGAGACCTTCCAGTCCCTTCGCCATGTCGACCACCCGGCGCACGTCGACGTCGGATTCCACCAGCGCCCGGAACTCGGCCCCCTCGGAGTACCGGGCGTCGCTCGGCTCGAAGATCTTGGACAGCGGCACGTCCTTGCCCATCACCGGAGCGGGCATCACCTTGGTGATCCGGTCGCCGACGGAGAACGGCATGCCGAGCACCCGCGCGGAGTCCTTGACCGCCTGCTTGGCCTTGATGGTGCCGTAGGTGACGATCTGCGCCACCCGGTCGTCGCCGTACTTCTCGGTGACGTACCGGATCACGTCGCCGCGGCGGCGCTCGTCGAAATCGACGTCGAAGTCGGGCATGGACACGCGCTCGGGGTTGAGGAACCGCTCGAAGATCAGCCCGTGCTGCAACGGGTTGAGGTCGGTGATCCGCATGGCGTAGGCGACCATCGAGCCGGCGCCGGACCCACGACCGGGACCGACCCTAATGCCGTTCGTCTTGGCCCAGTTGATGAAATCGGCGACGACCAGGAAATATCCGGGGAAGTTCATCCCGGTGATGACGCCGATCTCGAACTCGGCCTGCGTCTGGCACTCGGGCGGGATGCCGTTCGGGAAGCGCGCGTTCATCCCGATCTGCACCTCCTTGACGAACCAGCTCTGCTCGGTCTCGCCGTCTGGCACGTGGAAGCGCGGCATGTAGGAGGAGTCCTCGTCGAACTCGACCTTGCAGCGCTCGGCGATCAGCAGGGTGTTGTCGCAGGCCTCCTTGAGGTCGAACTTGCCCTCCCACAGCTCCCGCATCTCGCGGGGGGACTTGAGGTAGAAGTCCCGCGCGTCGAACTTGAACCGGTTCGGGTCGTCCATCGTCTTCCCGGACTGCACGCACAGCAGCGCCTCGTGCGAGTCGGCGTCCGCCGGATCGACGTAGTGCAGGTCGTTCGTCGCGATCATCGGGAGTTCCAGATCCTTCGCGATCCGCATCAGACCCGAATGCACCCTGGTCTCGATGGACAACCCGTGATCCATCAGTTCGACGAAGTAGTTCTCCCTGCCGAAGATGTCCCGGAATTCCGCAGCCGAGGCGAGCGCGTTCCCGTACTTGCCGATCCGCAGCCAGGTCTGCACCTCACCGGACGGGCAGCCGGTGGTGGCGATCAGCCCTTTCGCGTACTGGTTCAACAACTCCCGATCGGCGCGGGGCTTGTAGTAGAAGCCCTCGAGCGAGCTCCGCGACGACAGCCGGAACAGGTTGTGCATGCCCTCGGTGGTTTCCGAGAGCAGGGTCATGTGGGTGTAGGCACCGGAACCGGAGACGTCGTCGTCGCCGCCCTCGGACCAGCGCACGCCCTTCTTGTGGAACCGGGACGTGTTGGGCGTCACGTACGCCTCGAGGCCGATGATCGGGTTGATGCCGGCCGCCCGCGCCTGCTTGTAGAAATCGTGTGCGCCGAAGACGTTGCCGTGGTCGGTCATCGCGAGGGCCGGCATCTCCATCTCGCCGGCCCGTTCGAACAGGTGCCCCAGCCGGGCCGCGCCGTCCAGCATCGAGTACTCGGTGTGTACGTGCAGATGGACGAAGGAATCGCCTGAAATCCCGGACAACTGACGGCCTCCTTCGACGATTCTCGGTGCGGATGCTGCTCGAATCTGTCCGGCCATCATCTCAGTTCCGCAGCTTCGCCGACGACCGACACCGTTCTAACACGCCGCCCCGACAGTCGGCTCGAGGTCCCGGCGGGTAGCGTCCCTCCGGTGACGACACCCGATCAGCCAGCCGGACGTCCTGTGCCGGACACCGACGACCTCCGGCTCCTGGCCGAGATCATCAACAACGGAACGATCGGCCTGCCCCAGGCCGCCTGGAACGCCCGGATGAGCCAGGCCGAGGCCGCCGACCGGTTCGTCACGATGGCGGAGCGGGGCCTGCCGCTGCGCCTGGTCGCCGAGGGCGACCGGCAGTTGCTGTGGCAGATCGCGCAGGCCGGTCCCGCGACCGGCGGGTTCCCGGTGCCCGCCGCCGCCGAACCCGCGCCCGCCGCCGCCGAGCCCGCGCCCGCCGCCGCCGCACCCGCGCCCGTCCCTGTCCCCGTCGAACCACCACCGGTGCAACAGCTCCCGGTCGTGCCACCACCACCACCCCCGGCACCCCTCCCCCCGGCACCCCTCCCGCCGGCATCGGCCGTACCGCCCCACGAACAGGCCATCGCCGGAGCCGTCCCGCTCGGGCAGCCCCCGTTCGGCACGCCCCCACCGGCCGCCGAGGAGCCGGCCCCGGTCGCAGCGGGCCCGGCCACCGGACCGGGCGCGACGTGGGGGGTCCCCGGTGCTGCCTCCTGGGCCAGGACGGACGACGCCCCGGCCCCACCGGAGGAACCCTCGCCGGAACTCACCCAGGCCTACCCGCCGCCCGAACCGGGCGGATCGCCCGAACCGACCGACCCGGGCGACCCCGGTGACGCGGGCGACCCACCCCCGGCCACGTCGCGTCATGCGGTGACCGACGACGCCCCCTCCCCGACCCGGCGGGTGATGATCTCCGGGCAGCCGACCCAGAACGTCGCCGGTCTGTTCGGCGAGAACCTCAGCATCTCGCTGCAGCAGATCGTCGACCCGGCCGACCAGATCCTGACCCAGGCGGGATACGTGCTGGATCAGGGCGAGCGGGCCCTGCTGGTCCAGACCGCGATCGGCAACCAGGGGCCGATCGACTACGAGTCGCTCCCCGACCTGTACCTGGTCCTGGTGTCGAGCACCGGGAGCATCCTGCAGAAGGCCGCCATGGCGGTCGCGCAGTTCCCGGCGCACCGGGTCGGTGTTCCGGCCGGGGCGCACGGCTCCGGATGGACGGTCTTCCTGGTGCCCGCGGCGACGGAGGTGGCCGAGGTGCGCTGGAGCGTCCGGCCGGACCTGGCCAACCGCACCGTCAGCTGGGGGTTCGGGCCGGCCTGACCGTCAACCGGCTTCCAGGATCTCCTTGGCCTTGACCAGATCCGCTGGGTAGGGCGACGTGAACTGGATCCAGTGGCCGTCGCCGGGATGCGCGAAGGCCAACTGGTAGGCGTGCAGCCACTGCCTGGTCAGACCGAGCCGGGCGGTCAGCGCCGGGTCCGCTCCGTAGGTGGTGTCGCCGACGCACGGGTGGTGCATGGCCGCGAAGTGCACCCGGATCTGGTGTGTCCGACCGGTCTCCAGGTGCACCTCGACGAGGGTCGCCGACCGGAACGCCTCGAGTGTCTCGTAGTGGGTGATGCTGTCCCGACCGCCGGCCACCACCGCGAACTTCCAATCCGACTTCGGGTGACGGCCGATCGGCGCGTCGATGGTCCCGCCGCTGGGATCCGGATAGCCCTGGATGATCGCGTGGTAGATCTTCTCCACCGTCCGGTCCCGGAAGGCGTCCTTCAGCACCGAGTACGCGCGCTCGCTCTTGGCCACCACCATCGCTCCGGTGGTACCGGCGTCGAGACGATGAACGATGCCCTGCCGTTCCGCCGAACCCGAGGTGGCCAGGGTGACGCCGAGTGCCGCCAGCGCGCCCAGCACGGTCGGGCCGTTCCACCCGGGGCTCGGGTGGGCGGCGACCCCGACCGGCTTGTCGACCACCACGATATCGGCGTCCTGGTAGAGGATCTCGAGCCCGTCCACCTTCTGCGGCACGACCACCAGCGGGAGCACCGGGGCCGGAAGGGTGATCTCCAGCCACATACCCGGCGCCAGTCGGTCGGACTTCACGGCGGTCGAGCCGTCGATCAGCACTCCCCCGTCCTCGATCATCGCGCCGACGGTGGTCCGGCTGATCCCGAGCAGCCGGGCCAGGCCTGCGTCGGCGCGCATGCCGTCGAGCCCGTCCGGTACCGGGAGTTCACGGTGGTCGGTCACTTCTGCGCCTCGGTTCTCTTGGTCCTGCCCCTGGCCCGGTGGCCGTCCATGTCGATCCCGGCGAAGGCCGTCAGGACCAGTGCCGCCGCGCCGAGCGTGATCCCGGAGTCGGCCAGGTTGAAGACGGCGAAATGACGACCGTCCGGCTCGAACAGCGAGATGAAGTCGACGACATGGCCCCGCAGGAAGCCGGGTGACCGGAAGATCCGATCGATCAGGTTGCCGATCGCGCCGCCCAGGATCAGGCCGAGGGCGATCGCCCACGCGGTCGAGCGCAGCTTGCGGGCCATCCGGATGATCACCACGACCACCGCGATCGCAACCAGGGCGAGCACCCAGGTGACCCCGGTGGCGGTGGAGAACGCCGCGCCCGCGTTGCGGATCACCGACAGGTACACCACGCCGCCCAGGATCCGTTTCGGGGCACCCTCGGGATCCAGATCGGCCACCACCAGCAGCTTGGTCAGCTGATCGAGCGCGATGACGACCAGGGCCAGCGCCGTCACCAGGCCGATCCGCCGGGGTCGCAGCGGTTCGGCCGCGACCGGTTCGGCCGGCTCCTCGGGAAGATTCACCACCCCAGTGTCCCAAACATTCGGGCCTGCGCCCGACCGCTACGTCCTGGCCGGATCACCCCGCTCGCCGAACCAGGTGGCCAGTGCGCCACCCCGGCTGACCGCCCGCAGCCTTCGTTCGGTCGCCGACCGATTGCGTTCCGGTGTCACGATCAGCAGTTGGTCACCGGCCTGCAGCCGCACCGTCGGGGCCACCGGCACCGGTAGCGCGTCCCTGACGATCAAGGCGACCACCGCGTCGGTCGGCAGTCGCAACTGCGAGAGGTAGACGCCGTGCATCCGCGATGCCGGCGGAATGGTGACCTGCAGCACCAGGGCCTTCATCTCCTCCAGCGGCGCGGCCTCGACCTGGATCTCGGTGGCCTGGCCCAGCGCGATGACGTCCAGCTTCCGCGCCACCCACGGCAGGGTGGTGCCCTGCACCAAGGTGTAGATGACGACGACCACCACGATGATGTTGACCATCGACCGGGACTGGGCATCGCCGCGCAGCATCAACGGGATCAGCGCGAGCACGATCGGCACGGCACCGCGCAGACCGGACCACGACAGGAAAGCCTGTTCGCGCCATGGCATCCGGAACGGCAGCGCGGCTGCGACCACCGACAGCGGACGGGCCACCACCAGCACCAGCAGGCCGATCGCCGCGCCCGGTAGCAGCGCGGCCGGGAGCTCGTAGGGATCCACGTACAGGCCCAGCAGCACGAACAACCCGATCTGGGCGATCCAGCCGAAGCCCTCCGCGAACGACAGCGTGGACGCCCGGTGCGGGAGCCGTGAATTGCCCAGGATGACGGCCGCGACGTAGGTGGCCAGGAAGCCGGACGCGTGCAGGTACTGACCGGCCGCGTAGGCCCCACCGATCAGGGCGATGGTGGCCAGCGGATACAGACCGGCGGCCGGCAGGGCGCCGCGGCGCAGGCCCCAGGCGCCGATGAACCCGACGGCGGCGCCGATCAGCGCGCCGGCCAGCAGCTCGTAGATCACCAGCAGGGGATCGGTCCACCGGAGGGGGGTCATCCCGGCCAGCAGCAGCACGGTGATCACCACCGGCGCGTCGTTCAGTCCGGACTCCAACTCCAGGGCGGCCCCCAGCCGGGGCTTGACCCCGACCCCGCGCAACACCGAGAAGACCGCGGCCGCGTCGGTGCTGGAGAGCACCGCACCCCACAGCAGGGAGGTACGCCAGTCCAGACCGAGATGGGTGCCCAGCAGCAGGTGGACCCCCGCACCGGCCACCGCGACGCTGATCACCACCGAGACGGTGGCCAGGGCGGCACCCAGCCCGAGCACCGGGCGGACGTTCGCCCACCGGGTGGTCAGCCCGCCCTCGGCGAGGATGAAGACAAGGGCCGCCAGGCCCAGCTGCTCCGTCAGGATCGTGTTGGAGAACTCGATCCCGAGGCCGCGGTTGCCCAGCAGCAGACCGATGCCGAGGTAGAGCAGCAACGACGGCAGCCCGAGGCGGCGGGAGAGCCGGATCGCGATCAGCGCCACCAGCAGTACCAGGGAAGACAGCCCGAATGCCCGTTGAACGGTATCCAGGTCCATCGGTCTCCCTCAGGTCAGGTCTGCAGGGCGGGGATCCGGCCGGTCGGGCCACTCGAGCGCGTCATCCCCAGGGCCGTGAGCACCTCGAGGGTCGCCTTGGAGCGGTTGAACGTGTAGAAGTGCAGGCCGGGCGCACCCTCGGCGAGCAACTGCTCGCACATCGCGATGGCGTGCCGCATACCGATCTCCCGACCGGCCGCGGCATCGCCCTGCACCCCGTGCAGCTGTCCGGCCAGATCCTCCGGGACCCGCTGCCCGGACAGCTCGATGATGCGCATCAGCCGGGTGTAGGACGTGACCGGCATGATCCCCGGCAGGATCGGGATGTCTGCGCCGGCCTGCAGCGACCGCTCGCGCAGACCCACGTAGTCCTGCGCCGAGAAGAGCATCTGGGTGATCGCGTAGTCCGCTCCGGCAGCGACCTTCTCGGCGAAGTACCTGGTATCGGACGCCAGGTCAGCCGACCGCGGATGCATGTCCGGGAAGGCGGCCACCCCGACGTGGAAGTCGCCCAGCGACCGGGTCAACGCCACCAGGTCACTGGCGTGGTGCAGGCCCTGCGGGTGGGCGATCCACTCCGCCGACGGGTCCTCCCCCGGCGGGTCCCCGCGGAGCGCGAGGATGTTCCGCACGCCGACGGAGGCATAGGAGCCGATGACGTGACGCAGCTCGGCCACCGAGTGGCCGACCGCCGTCAGGTGCGCGACCGGCAGCAGTGTCGTCTCGGCCGCGATCCGCTCGGTGATCCGGATGGTGCGGTCACGACGCGAGCCGCCGGCGCCGTAGGTCACCGAGACGAACGCGGGGCGCAACGGCTCCAGCCGCCGGATGGCGAGCCAGAGCGTCGACTCCTCCGCATCGTCCCGGGGCGGGAAGAATTCCACCGAGAAGTGGGGGCCTGGCGCGGCCAGACGCTCGCGGACGGTCACCATGGGTGCAGCCTATCGGTCCCCCTGATGCAGACTGGGCGGCGTGCATCCCTCCCCGAGCATCGGAGATCCGACCGCCGCCGTCGAAACCGTCCTGTCCGCCGAACTGGCGGCCAGGAGGATCGAGGTCACGGCCATCGATTCACGCCTGTCGGCGGACGTGGACCGGCTGATCGGCTACATCCGGGCCGGTGGCAAGCGGCTCCGCCCGCAGTTCCTGTGCTGGGGATGGGTCGCCGCCCAGGAGACCGGTGGCCTCACCGCACCACCGCCCGGTGTGATCAAAGCGGCAGCCGCGCTCGAGCTGATCCAGGCCTGTGCGCTGCTGCACGACGACATCATCGATCGATCCGACACCCGGCGGGGCCGGCCGAGTGTCCATCGGTCGGTGCAGAAGCTGCACGCCGACCACGGCTGGTCGGGCGACGGCGAGCACTACGGCCTGTCCTCGGCCCTGCTCCTGGGCGACCTGGCACTCGCCTGGGCCGACGATCTGTTCGCGGATGGCCTCGTGGAACTCGGTCACCCGGCTGGGGCGCTGGCGGCCTGGCGGGCGATGCGGACCGAGGTGCTCGCCGGCCAACTGCTGGACCTGCGCATCTCCGCCGACGAGTCATCCGATCCGGAGGTGGCCGCCGCCGATGCGATGATCGTCAACCGTTACAAGACCGCCGCCTACACGGTCGAGCGACCGCTGCACCTGGGGGCGGCGCTGGCGAACGGATCACCCGCCACCATCGCCGCGCTGCGGGAGTACGGGAAGGCGATCGGCATCGGATTCCAGCTGCGCGACGACCTGCTGGGTGTCTTCGGCGATCCGGCCGTGACGGGCAAGCCCGCCGGCGGGGACCTGGTCGAGGGCAAGAAGACCGTCCTGCTGGCGATGGCCAGATCGGCGTTGGCGCAGCAACCCACCCTGCTGGCCGAGCTCGACGCCGGTGTCGGCACCGCGCTGTCGCCGATCCGGGTGGAGCACCTGACGCAGATGGTGGCCGGCACCACCGCCCCGGCGGACATCGAGACCAGGATCGACGAACTGCTGGCCAGCGGCATCGGCACGCTCGATCTTCTCGACGACACCGGGAGGGCGCTGATCAGCGCGGGTGCCCGGGAACAGCTGCGGCGGCTGGCCCTGGCCGCGACGGCCCGCGACCGCTGATCAGGTCAGAACCCCGCAGCCTGGGCCCGGCGGTGGACCTCCCGGCCCCGGTTCTCCCGAAGGGCGGTGATCGGGCGGCCGGGGAGCGATTCCTCCGCGGTGAAGAGCCAGTCGATGATCTCCGGGTCGCTGTACCCCGCGTCGGACAGCAGGGTGATGGTGGAGGGCAGGCCCTTCACCACGGCGCCGTCCTGGATGAATTCGGCCGGGATCCGTAGTACCCCGTCGACCCGGGTGGCGACCAGCTGACGCTCGCGGAGCAGGCCGTGCACCCGGGTCACGATGATTCCCAGGGTGGACGCGATGTCCGGGACGGGGACGAGACGGGGTGGCCCGGCGTCCGGGGCCGCGGCGGGGTGATCGGAGGCGCTGTTGGTCGACACGTGCTCCAGCGTCCCATCCGAACGCCCTGCACGTCGAACCCGCGCCGACGGATCGGACCCCTAGGATCTGACACTGTGAGTACCTCTGACGGCGGGCGGGGTGGCCGCACGTTGATCGGCACCGTGCTGGACGGTCGGTACCGGGTCGGCGCGATGATCGCCAGGGGCGGCATGTCGACGGTCTATCGCGGTATGGATCTGCGGCTGGACCGGCCGGTGGCGATCAAGGTGATGAAACCGTCGTTCGCGGCCGACCCGTCGTTCCTGACGAGGTTCGAACGCGAGGCCAGGAGCGCGGCCGCGCTCGCCCACCGCGGGGTCGTCGCGATGTACGACCAGGGCCGGGACGGCGACATCGTCTTCCTGGTCATGGAACTGGTCGACGGCGGCACCCTGCGTGACCTGATCCGGGAGTCGGGCGGCCTGTCGGTCGCGGTGACCATGTCGATCCTGGAACCGTTGCTCTCGGCGCTCGGCGCCGCCCACGCAGCGGGACTGGTCCACCGCGACGTCAAGCCGGAGAACGTACTGATCTCCTCCCGTGGCGAGGTCAAGGTCGCCGACTTCGGTCTGGTCAGGGCGGTGTCCTCGCAGACCATGGCCACCGGTGACGTGATACTCGGGACCGTCGCCTATCTCTCGCCGGAGCAGGTGTCCACCGGTGCCTCCGATGCCAGGTCCGACGTCTACTCGGCGGGCATCGTGGCGTTCGAGATGCTGACCGGCCACACCCCCTACCTGGGCGACAACCCGATCTCGGTCGCCTACCAGCACGTCCACTCCGACGTGCCCCCGGTCACCGACCAGGCCCCCGGCGTGCCGCTGGAACTGGACGATCTCATCCTGGCGGCGACCAGGCGTGACCCGTTCGCCCGGCCGCGGGATGCCAACGCCTTCCTGTCCGCCCTGGTCGCGCTGCGGGCGCGCCTCGGTCTGGCCAGGGCGGTGGTCCCGGTGCCCGGCTCCTCGCGCCCCCCGGCCGTCACCCGTCCGGTCGCCGAGCACGTGACCGCCCGGCCGGCCGGGCCGACCGGTACCAGGGTGGTCGCCGCCGTGGGTCCGGCGACCGCGGAGCTGAGCCCGGTCCTGGAACTCCGCTCGACCCGTCGGCTACGACGAACGTTGGTGATCGTCATCGTCGTGCTGCTGGTCGGCGGCGCCGCGGCGGTCGGCGGATGGTGGCTCGGCAGCGGACGTTGGGCGTACACCCCGGCGACCGTCGGCGTCCTCCAGCAGTCGGCCGAGACGCTGGTCCTGGACGCCGGGCTGGTGCCGCACGTCACCAGCGCCCCCGACGACACGGTGCCACAGGGCACGGTCGCCCGGACCGATCCGGTCACCGGAGCCAGGGTGCTGCGAGGCACCGAGATCGACCTGGTGGTGTCCGCCGGACGTCCCGTCGTGCCGGTCATCTCCGCGGGCACCGCCGTCGACGAGGCCTCGCAGGCGGTGACGGCCGCCCATCTGACGCCGCGCCTCGACCCGACCGCCGACCGGTACGACGCCGCGGTACCGACCGGCGCCGTAGTGACGACCGTGCCGGCCGCCGATACGGCAGTGGACATCTCGGCAGACGTCCTGATCGTGCTGTCGAGGGGGCCGCCGCCGGAGCCGGTGCCCGACGTGTCCGGGAAGTCCCTGGAGGACGCGAAGAACAAGCTGCTGGTGGCCGGGTTCGCCGTCGGTCGGGACGAGAAGGTCTACAACACCGAGGTGGATTCCGGATCCGTCATCGGGACCGATCCGGCCAAGGGGCAGTTGGTGCCGGCGGGTTCAGCAGTCTCGGTCGTGATCGCCTCCTCGCTCGAGGTCCCGGCGGTGCGGGGCGAGCCGGTCACCCAGGCCGCGGACGATCTGCGACGATCCGGCTTCACCGTCACCGTCGCAGATCCGGTGTTCGACCCGGACGTCGACGGCGGATCGGCGATCGGTACCAGCCCGTCGGCCGGCAGCCGCGTCGACCCGGCGAATCCGGCGATCACCCTGACCGTGTCCGACGCGGTGACCGTGCCGGACGTCAGCAACGGCAACGTCGGGCAGGCCCGGCAGCAGCTGTCCGACCTCGGGCTCGGCCTGCAGGTGAGCGCGCTGTTCGGGGCGTCCGGTGCCTCGGTGCTGAGCCAGAGCCCCTCGGGCGGCAGCCGGGTCGCACCGAACTCGACGGTTCGGGTCAGCGCCTTTCCATAGGCCCCGAAAGCCTTTTCAGGGACGCAGCAACCGACCGAGCGCGAGCCTGGCCACCGGCAGGTACCCCAGCACGATCGGCAACGGGCCGCTGACCCGGAGGCCGGTGCTCGATCGGTCGGGACCGGAGGCATCGAGCTCCATCACGCTGTGCTCCAGGTGCAGCCGGATCCCGAGCGGCAGCATCGCGTCCCAGGCCCATGTCCGCTGCAGATCGTCGAACCTGGTCACCTCGAACCGCACCTGTACGCCCAGGACGGCGTGCACGGTGCCGGTGCTGCCCGTCCGGATCACCCGGTCGGCGCAGGAGACCGACGCGATCTGCGGCGACCAGGTCGGCCACAGGTCCGGCTCGGTGTACCGCCGCCAGACCAGCGCGGCCGGTGCGGCACCGCGGACGGTGATCGCCAGGGAGGTCAACTGCGGAGCATCTCGGCGACCAGGAAGGCCAGTTCCAGGGACTGCTGGGTGTTCAGCCGCGGGTCGCAGGCGGTCTCGTAGCGGTCGGCGAGATCGGCATCGCTGATCTCCTGTGCGCCGCCGAGGCATTCCGTGACGTTCTCGCCGGTCAGCTCGACGTGGATGCCCCCCGGATGCGTCCCGAGGTCGCGATGCACCTCGAAGAAGCCTTGCACCTCGTCGACGATCCGGTCGAAATGCCTTGTCTTGTATCCGGTTGACGCCTCGTGGGTATTGCCGTGCATCGGGTCGCACTGCCAGATCACCTTGTGGCCGGTGGCTTCCACCTTCTCCACGATGGCCGGCAGCACATCGCGGACCTTGCCGTTGCCCATCCGGGAGATGAGCGTCAGCCGGCCGGGAGTGCCGTGCGGGTCCAGCCGTTCCACGTACTCGACCGCCTGGTCGGGCGTTGTCCCCGGGCCGATCTTCAGTCCGATCGGGTTGGCCAGGATCTCGGCGAACGCGATGTGCGCGCCGTCCAGCTGCCGGGTGCGTTCGCCGATCCAGAGGAAGTGTCCGGACAGGTCGTACAGCTTGTCGATCCCGCCGTTGGCGGCGGTCCCCGGCTCCAGCCGCAGCATGGCCCGCTCGTAGTCCAGCAGGAGCGCCTCGTGGGAGGAGAAGATCTCGACCGAGTGGAGCGAGTGGGAGTCCACGCCGCAGGCCGACATGAACCGCATCGCCCTGTCGATCTCGCCGGCCATCCGCTCGAAGCGCTCACCGGCGCGGGAGTTGGCCACGAAGGCCTGGTTCCAGGAGTGCACGCTGGCCAGGTCCCCCATGCCGGCGCCGGTCAGCGCGCGGACCATGTTCATCGCCGCCGAGGCGTTCGCGTAGGCCCTGACCATCCGCGACGGGTCCGGAACCCTGGCCTCCGGCGTGGTGGCCAGCGAATTGATGATGTCGCCGCGGTAGGAGGACAGGCCGAGGGAGTCCATCTCGGAACTGCGCGGCTTGGCGTACTGGCCGGCGATGCGGGCGACCTTGACGACCGGCATCGAGGAGCCGTACGTCAGCACCACGGCCATCTGCAGCAGCGTCTGGATGTTGCCCCTGATGTGCGGCTCGGTGTTGTCCACGAAGGTCTCGGCGCAGTCGCCGCCCTGCAGCAGGAACGCCTCGCCGTTGGCGACGGCGGCGAGTTGTGCGTGCAGCCGGTCCACCTCGCGCGGCACGGTGATCGGCGGCACCGCCTCCAGCAGGGCCCGCACGGTCAGCACCTGCTCGCCGTCCGGCCAGTGCGGCTGCTGGGCGGCCGGCAGGGAGAGTGCTTTGTCCAGCTCGGCGCGCAGCGTTCCGGGGAGGGGTGGGAGGGACGGCAGGATGTCCGCCGGTATGTCAACAGTCCAGTTCACATCAGTCAGCCTATCCGGCGGACAAGGCGTCCTGCGCTGCCTGCCAACGGGCGAAACCGAGCTTCGCGTCCGCCAGTGCATGATGCCGGTCGCGGCCGGGTTCCGGGATCGCCGGGCTCCCGGCCACCTCCCAGTGCTGGCGGATCTCGTGGGTCAGTTTCGGCATCGCCGCCGGCATCGCCGGCATCGCACCCCACAGCTGCCCGAGCACGACGTGGTCGTAGGCGGCGTACCAGGCCCACAACTCGATCGGCAGTCCGGGGGCGCTGAGGAATTCGAACAGCTCGTCCCGGATACGGGACCGGCTCCGCCAGCTCGGGTCGGACGGGGACGGGAGCTTGTCCAGCACGTTCTTGCGCACCCACGGGCCGGCCGTCTCGGGGTCGAACTCGGTGGACACCGCGTAGAAATCACGGCCGTCCTCGGCCACCACACCGATCGAGATCAACTCGATGGTGCGGCCGTCCTCGATGAACTCGCAGTCGTAGAAGTAGCGGGCGACGGGGCCGGCCGGTTGGGCTCGCACCACGGGGGCGACTACTCCTCAGCCCGCTTTGGTGCCGGGCAGGCGTGTGACGGTGCCGGGACCTCGTCCCTCGACCAGTGCCGTGCCCCTCCTGACCTGTTCGGCCAGCCGGGCCGACTCCAGGTCGGCCTTGACCTTCGCGGCGTAGACGTCCACGTATTCCTGGCCCGACAGCTCCATCAGGCGGTACATGATCTCGTCCGTCATCGAGCGCTCGACGAACCGGTCGCCGGCCATGCCTTCGTAGCGGGAGAACTCGAGGGGCCGACCGAAGATCGCGGTGTAACGGTGCGGGCGCCACATCTTCGAGCCGATCGGGTTCACCTTGTCGGTACCGATCATCACCAGCGGGACGACCGGCACCCCGGCCTCCAACGCCATCCGGGCCACCCCGGTCTTGCCCTTGTAGAGCCGCCCGTCCGGCGACCTCGTGCCCTCCGGGTAGATGCCGAGACACTCGCCCTGCTTGAGCAGCCGGACGCCCGTCATCAGCGCATCGTGGGCGGCCGATGCGCCGCCGCGGTCGATCGGGACCTGACCGACCCCGTTGAAGAACGCCTTCTTGAGGCGGCCCTTGAGGCCCGTCTCGGTGAAGTACTCGCTCTTGGCCAGGAAGGTCACCCGGCGCTTGACGAACAGCGGGGTGAAGAACGAATCCGCGACCGAGATGTGGTTCCCGACGAGAATCACGCCGCCCTCGGCGGGCACGTTCTCGGCTCCGATCACCCTGGCCGGGAAGAACAACCGCAGCGCAGGACCGATCAGCACGTACTTGCAGAGGTAGTACAGCACCCTGGAGCGCCCCTTCTCGTTGCCGTGGCCGACCGCCGCGCGGCAGTGGGATCACCGTACGCGCCCGCGGGCGAAAACCTCCGTTGGGCAGGCCGTCCATGATCTGGGAAGATGAACCTACCGGTGGCCCTCGACGCGGCCGGCACCCGTCGCCGCTGCAAGGAGATCCGATGACGTCACCGCCCCCGGCGAGCGCGCTCGAGGCCTTCAGCCAGCAGGGCGGGGACGTCGGTGTGCTGCTCTGCCACGGGTTCACCGGATCACCGGCGTCGATGCGACCATGGGCCGATCGCCTTGCGGCCGAGGGGTTCTCGGTCCGGCTGCCGCTGCTGCCCGGCCATGGCACCAGCTGGCAGGAGATGAACGGGACCACCTTCGACGACTGGCTCGGAGCCGTCACCACCGCCCTGTCCGAGCTCACCGCCACCTGCCGCTCGGTGGTCGTCTGCGGCCTGTCGATGGGCGGGACGCTGACCCTGCGGCTGGCCGAACTGCATCCCGGTGCCATCGCGGGCATCGTGCTGGTGAACCCGGCCGTGATGAGCCTGCGCAAGGAGATGACCGTGCTGCCGGTCCTCAAGTACCTGGTGCCCTCGCTCAAGGGCATCACCGACGACATCGCCAGGCCCGGAGCATCGGAGTTCGGCTACTCCCGCACGCCGCTCAAGGCGGTGGATGCGATGCGCAAGGGCTGGGCCGTCACCCGGAACGCACTGGCCCAGGTGAGCGCCCCGACGCTGCTGATGCACTCCAGGGTGGATCACGTCGTCGAGCCGGAGAACTCGGCCCTCATCCTGTCCGGGATCGCCTCGAAGGACGTCACCGAAATCGTGCTGGAGCGTAGTTTTCACGTCGCGACCCTGGACTACGACGCCGAACTCATCTTCGACGAGTCGGTCGCCTTCGTCCGGCGCGTCACGAGCGAGCCCGCGTCGTGACCGGCGTTCCGGACGACCCGGACCGCACCAACCGGGAGCGCTCCGCCGCGCAGGTGGACGCCGAGTTCGCCGCCATCATCTCGGGCATCTCCCAGGAGATGTCCTGGAGTTCGACGGCGCAGGAACTGGACTCGGTGGCCACCGCAGAGCCCGACCAGACCGAGACCGGCGACGAACGGGAGCGACGACGCGCCCAGCGGCGGGCCCAGCGCGCCGAGGAGGTGGCCACCTTCGAGGCCGACCAGGCCGAGGCGGAGGCCGAACTGCAGGCCGACGAAGCGCACTTCGTGCCGCCGGAACCACCACCGCTGCCGAAGCCCAAGCGGCGCACCGTAGTCGCCCTGCTGTTCATGATCATCGGGCTGGTCATGATGGTCCGGCCCAGCCTGCTCGAGGTGGCCCCGGACGTCGTGCTGGTCCTCGGGATCGGGTGCCTGGTCGGCGGGTTCGCGATGCTGATCCACGGACTGCGGCCGCGTGCCTCCGACCCGGACGACGCCGACGGCTGGGACGACGGGGCCCGGTTGTAGGGCCGCCGGACGGCAGCGTCAGACCGGCTTCAGGTCGGCCGGTGGCGCACCGACCGCCGCCCCGGCCAGCAGCGCCGCACCGATGATCCCCGCCCGGTCGCCGAAGGTGGCGACGACCAGCCGTGGCTCCGGCCGATGCCCGGACCCGGTCATCCCGGCGGACAGGTCACGCTGGGCGGTCGGCAGGTACAGCGGCGCTGCCGCAGCCACCCCACCGCCGATCACGATCACCTCCGGATCGATGATGTCGGTGGCCATCGCCAGGCCCACCCCGAGCCAGCGGCTCAGATCCTCCATGGCGGCCAGCGCCACCGGGTCGCCGTCCCCGGCGGCCGCCGCCACCATGGTCCCGGTGATGCCGGCCGGGTCGACCAACGCCAGCGGGCTCCGGGCGCGCGCGCCCTCGCTCAGCGGTTCGCCGTCGCCGACGGACCAGCCCTCTAGCAGCTCGCGAGCAGTCTGGGCCAGGGCCGTACCGGAGCAGTACCGTTCCCAGCAACCGTTTTTTCCGCACGGGCAGGGCCGCCCACCCGGGACGACGACGACATGACCCAGTTCCGGCGCGACGCCGTGTGCCCCCCGGTAGATCACCCCGTCGATGACGAGTCCGGCGCCGATCCCGGTGCCGAGTGCGATCAGCAGCGCCACCGGCGAATGCTGGGCCGCACCGGACCGGTACTCGGCCCAGGCCGCGGAGTTGACGTCGTGGTCCATCACCACCGGCAGGCCGAGACGGGCACTGAGGCGGGCCGGCACGGGATCGCCCCGCCAGGCCAGATGCGGCGCGAACATCACCCGCCGGCGGTCGGTGCTGACGAAGCCGGCCACCGCCAGGCCGGCCGCACCGACCTCGAACTCCGAGGCGAGCTCGGTGATCAGGGACGACAGCACGTCCTCCGTCTCCTGCACGGTGCGCGGCGTGAAGGCCCTGCGGGAGGCGACGATCTCGCAACGATCGTCGATCACCGCCGCCCTGACAGAGGTGCCCCCGATGTCGATCCCGATGTTGAAGGTGCTGCCGTTCATCGGATCTCGATCCGCTCTACCACCGGCTCGTCACCCGGATCGGTGACTGCGGAGCCCTCGGTGGTGGCCGTCGGCGGCGCCGGGATCAGTGACCGCAGCGTGGTGAGCACCACCAGCGCGGTGTCGACGAGCTTCTCGCTGATGTCCGATCGATCCCCCCGCAGCAGTTCCGCTCCGCGGCAGACGGGGCACCAGCCGACGCAGGCGTGCGGCGACGCCGGGCCTGATTCGACCGCCGGCCCCTCGGCCTTCAGCTGCTGGAGCCTGCTGGTGACGGCGTCGATCAGCTGACCGGCCTCGTCCGCCAGCGAGCCGACCTGATGACCTGCACCCGGGGTCGTCACCTGGCACCGGCACCGAGCGAGCCCGCCAGGGCGGCCGGCCACAGATCAGGGTCGGCCTCGAACTCGATCACCAGGGCATCACCCTCGAAGGTGGCCCCGGTGGTGCGACAGCGCTGGAGCACCGAGGGCAGGGCGATCCGTCGGCGCTGCGGCCCGACCGTCACGATCAGGTCGTCGCCGGCCCGGCTGAGCTCGATGTCGCCGCGGTCGGCCAGCGGCAGCTCCAGCAGCAGCCGGTACCTGCCGTCGGCACCCTCCGTGCGCAGCCCGCAGGACGGGACCGGATCGGCCACCGGGTCCAGACCACCGAAGAGCTGGAGGGCGATCGCGCCGAGGCGCACCGGTCCGACCGGCTCCTGCGCCGTCATGCTCACCTCATGGATGCGGAGCCGTCCGAACGACTCGGTGATGCTCGGCCAGCACGCCGACTGCGCCGCGCGCCAGGCGGTCAGGAACGGGCCGTGGTCCTGGTCCTCCGGCAGCACCCGGTTGACGAGCACGGATTCGACCGCGAAACCGTGCAGGGCGAACGCCGTCAGCAGCCGTCGAGCCTCGGCGATCACCACGCGCTCCGGCGTGACCACCAGCCTGATCCCGGTGATGTTGTTGTCGGCCAACAGCTCCCGTGCTGCGGTGAGGTTGTCGAGCAGTCGGCCGAGCGAGTCGGAGATCGCCGCGGCCGATGGCGCGGCCGCACCGGCCGCACCGGCCGCGTCGGTGCGGTGGCCGGTCAGCCCGGCGAATCCGGCGGCCAGGGTGCGCATCAGCCGGGCCGGCGCGCCCATCAGCCGGTCGCCGTAGAACCGGATGGTCTCCGGCAGGGCCAACAACTTGAGGGACTCCCCCGAGGGCGCGCAGTCCACCACGATGACGTCGAAATCACCGCCGCGCGCGTGGCGGAGGACCTCGAGCAGAGCGACCACCTCGTCCGCCCCCGGCAGAACGGTCAGCTCCTGCGCCTGCACCTGGGCGATACCCCTGGCCGAGAGCACACCGACCAGGTAGTCGCGGATGTCCGACCACGCCTGCTCGAAACGTCCCCGGGTGTCCACCTGGGCCGCCCAGAGCCCGTCGACTCCAGCGACCCGGGCCGGGTCGGCCGTCAGGTCGGTACCCAGCACGTCGGCCACGCTGTGGGCCGGGTCGGTGGACAGCAGCAGGGTGCGGTGACCGACCTGTGCCGCCGCGATGGCCGTCGCCGCGGACAGGGTGGTCTTCCCGACGCCGCCCTTGCCGGTGTGCATCACGATCCGCGGCGTCGGTCGACTCGTCGCAGAGGCGGTCACGCTTTCTCGACTCGCTTGCGAAGCTCCTTCAGAGCGGTGTCCATGATCGTCCGCTCGGCCTTGCGTCGCAGTGGTCCGACCAGCGGGACGTTGAGCTGGACCGTCAGTGAGTAGGTGACCTCGGTCGTCGGGCCGACCGGGCGGAGGGTGTAGGACCCGTGCTGCGACTTCTGCATCTGCCCCACCACGAGTTCCCAGCTGACCGACAGACCGTCGGGGGCCCAGCTGTACTCGAGTTCGTAGGTGTCCTTGATCAGTCCGGCGTCCAGGCCGAACTTCACCCGCTTCGCGCGCGCACCGACACCGGGGTCCGTCACCTCGGCCTTCTTCACCGCACCGGTCCATTCCGGATAGGCGGTGAAGTCGGCGATGACGTCCATGATCGCGAGGGCGGCCGCGTTCATGGTCAGCGATTGGGTGGAGGAGTCGGCCATGAGCAGAAGATTACCCTGGCGCAGGTCAGTCGAATTCGATGTCGAAGGCGGTCGGGAAGCGCTGGAAATGCCCGACATTGATGCATTCCGTCCGGCCGCGGCGGGTCCGCCGGGCCAGCGGCTGGTGGACGTGACCGAACAGCGAGAACGCCGGCTGGTCGCTGTCGATGGCCTCCAGCAGACCCGGGCCGTACATCTCCATCCGCCCCGGATACCGGTCGTACCGCAGCATCGCCAGGTTGGGCGGGATGTGCGAGCACAGCACATCGACCGGCCCGAGAGAGGCTGTCACGGAACGGAACTCCTGCGCCGACCGCACCATCGGCTTCCACGCCTGCTCCGACGGCCGGGCCACGAAACCGGGCCGGGTGGAGCCGCCGGCCACGAACCCGAACTTCCGGCCGGCCAGCTCGATCACCTGGCCGTCCCGGTGCGGCAGCCGGCTCCCGACGACGTCCTCCCAGATGGACGCGACGTCGAC
This sequence comes from Nakamurella sp. PAMC28650, assembly GCF_014303395.1. GTDB lineage: Bacteria > Actinomycetota > Actinomycetes > Mycobacteriales > Nakamurellaceae > Nakamurella. The sequence continues at coordinate 3,360,204 of NZ_CP060298.1, read as the reverse complement.
GTTGCCCAGGATCAGCAGGGTGTCGGGACCGACGGCCTCCAGCACCTCGAGGTAGCGGTCCGCGACCACCTCGGTGAGCACTCCTGCTCCGTCGGACAGGGAATCCCACATCGCCCGGTTGTAGTCGTGCAGGGCGCGGAAGTCGCCGCTGGCCCGCAGCCCGGCGAACTCACGGACCTTCTCGGCCCCGAAGATCTGTCCCAGGATCCCGTTGCCGAACTCGTGGTAGTCGACGTAGTCCAGCAGGTCGCCGAGCACGATCAGCTGCTCTGCCTGCTCGGCGGCCCTGGCCAGTCCGTCGATGTTGCCGTGCACGTCCGAGACGAAAGAGATCCTCACCCGGTCAACGGTAATGGCCAGGCGATCGGGCGCTCAGCAGCTCGGCCAACCGATCTGCCGAACGCTGCCAGTTCCACCGGTCGGCGACCCATCCGCGGCCGGCCAGACCCCAGCGTCCGGATCGGTCGGGATCGAGCAGCAGACCGGCCACGGCCTCGGCGATGGCCGTGACGTCACGACCTGGGACCACCGTTCCGGTCTCGTCCTGCCGGACGGCCTCCGGCGCCCCGCCGGAATCGCCGGCCACCACCGGGAGTCCGGCGGCCGAGGCCTCCAGGAAGACGATGCCGAGCCCCTCGACGTCCAGACCCCGCCCTCGGGTGCGGCACGGCATCGCGAAGACGTCACCGGCCGCATAGTGGGCCGGCAGTTCCGGCCATGGGACGCCACCGGCGAACACGACGCTGCCGGTGACCTGTCGTTCGGATGCCAGCCTGCCGAGGGACTCGCGGTCCGGACCGTCCCCGACGATCACCAGGACGGCGTCCGGGACCTTCGACAGGATGGCCGGGAGCGCCCGAATCAGCATGTCCTGACCCTTGCGCGCCACCAACCGGGAGATGCAGACGACGGTCGGTCGGTCACCGAGGCCCAGCATCGCACGCACCCGGGCGCGGCCCACGGGATCGGGCCGGAACACCTCCGTGTCCACGCCGGCCGGAAGGTATTCCAGAGCAGCCATCGGGCCGAGCGCCGAGGCGAAGCGATTCCTGGCGTACTCGCTGACGTAGGTGACGACGTCCACCTGCCGGCCGATGCGGGCCAGGGCCTGACGCGACAACGGAAGCATCGACCACCCCACCTCGTGACCATGGGTGCTGGCCACCGCCCGCACGACGCCGGCCCGCCGCAGGGCCGGGGTGAGCAGGGCCAGTGGTGCGGCGGCCCCGAACCAGACCGCTTCGATCCGGTGACGCTCGACCAGATCGGCGGCCCTGCTGGCCACCGATGGCAGCGGGAGCATCAGCGACCCGGGATGACGGACCACCTCGAACTGCTGCCGGGCGTCGAATTCGGCGTCGCCGGGCCAACGGGGCGCGTAGACGACGAGGTCGTCAGCGGGCATCCGTTGGGCCAGCGCCTGCACGTAGGACTGGATACCGCCGGCCCTGGGTGGGAAGTCGTTGGTCACCAGCAGGGTCCGTCGCACCGGAACAACCTAGCGGCTGCGAGGGATCAACCCCGGGGAACCCGGTGACCGGTGGCGTCGGGGCCGGCCCGGTCGACGGTCCGCAGGACCACTCCGAGCTGCTCGTCGGCCGCACTGACCACCATGCCGTTGCCGACGTAGATGGCGACGTGGCTGACCGGTGAGTAATAGGTGACGAGGTCACCCGGCTGCAGCTGGCTCAGCGGAACCTCCGGCAGGTTGGCCTGCTCGTAGCTGGCCCGCGGAATGCTGATGCCCTGCTGGGCCCACGCCCAGGACGTCAGCCCGGAGCAGTCGAAGGAGTCCGGACCGGTGGCTCCGTAGACGTAGGAGAAGCCGACCTTGGTCAGCGCCAGAGCCGCGGCGGCATTCCCGGCCGCATCGCCGCCGGAGACGCTGCTCGCGGCGCTCGACGTGCTCGTCGTACTCGCCGGCGTGCTGGAGGAGGACGACGGACCCGCCTGCACCTTGTTGTTGGCGACCGCCGGCGCCGAGGCGGCGGAGCTGCTCGAGGACGAGGAACTGGACGAGGAGACGGCGTTCTGCTTCGCCGCGGCGGCGGCAGCCTGGGACTGCGCCTGCAAGGCCGCGGCCGCTCGGATGGATTCCTGACGGATCTTCTCGGCAGCCGCAGCAGCGGCCGCCTTCTCCTGCACCGAGAGCTTGTCGTAGAGGCTCTTGTAGATGACGACGGCCGCGTCGAGCTCGGCCTTCTTCCTCTTGGCGGTGAGCGTGGAGACGTCGGCCGTGGCCACGGCCTGATCGGCCTTGGTCTTCGCCGCGGCGGCAGCGGCCTCGGCGGCGTCTGCGTCGGTCCTGGCCCTCGCCGCGGTGTTCTTCGCAGCGATGGCGGAGGTCAGCGTCTTCTGGGTGTCCTGCGCGACGCGGCTCACCACGGTCGACTCGTCCAGGAAGTCGTTGGCGGAGGTCGCGGTGAGCATCACGCTGAACTGGCTCAGCCGGGCACCGCGGAAGCTGGCGTTGGCGAAGGCGTCGAGCTTCCGCTGGTAGGAGGCCACCGCGGCGATGGCGGCCGTCGAAGACTGTTGCGATGCAGTCGCTCTGGCCGCGGTGGAGGTCAGGTCGGAGGCGGCCCGACGGGCGACCTGCTCGGCCTTCGCCTGCGCTTCCCTGGCCCCGTTGACCTGCTCGCTGGCGATCTCGGCCTGGTGACTGCTGTTCTCCCAGGCCGTCTTCGCGTCCGAAGAGTTGGACGGGGTGGTGGGCGGCGCCGGTGGCGCGGCGTGGGCGGGAAGCGATCCGACCAGGCTGATACCGAGGGTGACGGCGACTCCGGCGATCAGGGTCTTGGTCCTGCGGAAATTCCGACGGCGCAAGCTGGGGGCAGGCAGATTTTGGACGTGCGTCGCCAAGTGAGGCGCACCTTTCCTCCTCGACGCCTACCGAGTTAGCTGACGGATTCGGGCCAGGAAGTAGCCCTACCCTCCCGCGAGCCGGCCACTGGCCGGCTACTGGGAGGGATTCACCCCAAAGGAAACTGGGTCCCCGGTTCGGTACCGTCGAAGGCACCGATTCGGCGTGATCTCCCAGGTCACCTGGCTGGCGTCCTTCGCAGAAGATCTCGGTCAGATTACGAGAAGGACACGAGTTAGTCCAGTCGCGCTCATGAATCTTCAAGTCTTTTTGTTCGGCGACCGAACAACGAGCGTCGGGAGTGACCAGGATCACTGTTTGGGGGCAATCCAGGCGTGGCGGTCAGCCTGCCTGCCGGGAGGGCGGGTCGACGGCTCTGACCAGCCGCAGCGGCGGCACGAGCCCGGACGCGGCCAGCACCCCCAGGGCCTGCTGCTCGGCGTCGTCCCATTCGACCCGATGATCTGGCATCCCGAGCAGAACCGTGACGACGCAGTCGGAACAAGCGGCACCGCGGACCGTACAGCTGTCGCAATCGATGAGCATGACGCCTCCAGACGCACCCGATACCGGTCGGTCCGGCTCGATGGGCAGAACGCTAGAGGCGAGCACCGACAGTGCCCCCGGGCACGGTCGTCCGGCGTCAGGCGATGAGGCCCAGCAGGACTCCGGACCCCGCCGTCCTCGCACCCCGGCGACGCACGCCGTCGGCCACCTCGCGATCGGAGCTGACCACGACGATCACCCGGCCCGGCGGTTCGGCGGCGACCAGATCCCTGATCACGTCGTCGGCGATGACGCCCGGCGGGGAGAACAGCACCCTGATGCCACGTCCGGGAGGCGCCGGCACCACGACCGCGGCGCCGTCGAACACCACGGTCACCTCGGCCGAGGTGCGCGCGGACAACGCGGCCAGCTGGCGCACCAGACGTTCACGCTGCTGTGCGAGCGTCAGGTCCGGGTAGCCGGTCTTGCTGACGTTGTATCCGTCGACGATCAGATGGGCCGCCGGGAGCCCCAGCCAGGCGTACAGGCGCGACGGTTCGGCGGTGCTCTCGGGTACCGCCGCCGAGCCAGGGAGGCGACCCGCCACCAGATCGGCGGGATCGATCCCCCCGCCGGCGAGATCCCATTCCCGGCGCAGCCCGCTGACCGCTCCCTCGACGGTGGACAGCAGCAGATCGAGCCGCCGGTCGGCGGTGGCCTTGTGCTGTCCGGCCCGCTCCCGGAGCCGGCCGAGGCTCTCCTGGGCGCGGTCGGCCCGATCGGCCGCCAGCCGCGCCCGCTCCTGCCAGTTGGTCACCTCGACCGTCAATCTCGCGACCTCGGACCGCAGGGACAGCAACTCCGACGCGTTCCGGTCTTCGGCGACCTGCACCGCGAGCTCGGCCTGACGGACCCGGGTGCCCTGCTCCCGCAACCTCTTCCGTAGCTTCTCGACCTCCTGGTCTGCCGCCGTGACCGAGTGGATCTGCGCGCCGGCCCGGTCCCGTTCGGCGGTGACCCTGGCCAGGTCGCGCTCCAACCGACGGACGAGCGCCCGGAGAGACTCGGTCTCCGGCCGCGATTCCGGCGGCGCCTCGGCACGCACGGCGGCCATCAGTTCCGTCTCGGTCGGAAGGTGGAGCAGGTGCGCGGCGGCCGCGGTCCGGGCCGGATCGGCGGGATCGGGGGACTCCTGGTCGTCGTCGACGAACCGGCGGGCCCGCTCCGCGACCGCGGCGCGGAATCCGGAGTCGACCTCGACGGCCTGGAGCAGGGCGGCGGCACCGAGGCGGGGCCGCTTCGCCGGGGTGAACCTGGCCACCCTCGCCAGCGACGCCGGGGTCTGGGCCGGTAGCAGCGTCGAGAGGGTCTCGGCCGCCCAGCCGACGATCACCGCCCGGACCACGGCAGGCAGCTCGTCCGTCATGTGCGCCGCCCTTTCCCGCCGAGGTATCTGCCGATCCTAGGGCTGTCGGTGCCCGTCTCTACCGTGCGTCACGTGGGCACCAGGGGTAACACCAGTCTGTCGGACGCCGCCTACGGTCAGCACAGCTTCGACGAACTGGGCGACCCCCTGCGAGAGGTGACCTTCGTCGTGGTCGACCTGGAGACCACCGGTGGGTCGTCGGTCACCGAGTCGATCACCGAGTTCGGCGCGGTGAAGGTGCGCGGCGGCGAGGTGCTCGGCGAATTCGCGACCCTGGTCGATCCGGGGCGCGCCATCCCGCCGCAGATCGTGATGCTCACGGGGATCACCGACGCGATGCTGGTCGACGCGCCGAAGATCGCCGTCGTCATGCCGTCCTTCCTGGAGTTCATCCGGGGATCGGTGCTGGTCGCGCACAACGCCGGTTTCGACATCGGGTTCCTCAAGGCGGCCTGCGCGCGGCTCGGGCTGCCGTGGCCGGGCAATCCGGTGGTCGACACCGTTCGGCTGGCCCGCCGCGTCCTGACCAGGGAGGAGGCCCCCAGCGTCCGGCTCGGGCTGCTGGCCCCGCTGCTCGGTTCCACCGTCGCCCCCGATCACCGCGCTCTCACCGACGCGAGGGCGACGGTGGACGTGCTGCACGCGCTGTTCGAGCGCCTCGGGCCCCTCGGCGTGCAGAGTCTCACCGAGCTGCAGCAGCTCTCCCGCGACGTCTCCCCCGCGCGGCGTCGCAAGCGCGGCCTGGCCGACCACCTGCCCAGCACTCCCGGCGTGTATCTGTTCCGCGGCCCGTCCGACGAGGTCCTGTACGTGGGGACGTCGGTCAACCTCCGGCAGCGGGTCAGATCGTATTTCGGCGCCGGTGAGACTCGCGGGAAGATCAAGCAGATGATCACCCTCGCGCAGCGGGTGGACTACGTCGAGTGCTCGCACGCCCTCGAGGCACTCGTCCGCGAACAGCGGATGATCGCGATCCACCAGCCGAAGTACAACCGGCGGTCCAGGGCGCCCTTCAAGGTGTTCTGGGTGGTGCTGACCAGCGAGACCTTTCCGCGGCTCAGCATCGTCGGCACTCCCCCGGCGGGCCGGGCGGGAGCGCTGGGCCCGTTCACCTCCCGGGCCGCCGCCACGACGGCCGTCGAGGCCCTGCAGGAAGTGGTCCTGATCCGTCGCTGCTCCCAACGGCTCCGCAAGACTCCGGACGGAAGTCCCTGTGCCCTGGCCGAACTCGGCCGCTGCGGCGCCCCGTGCGCCGGTCGCGAGGACGCCGGGAGCTACGCCGCCCACGTCCACCGGATCGCCGGCCTGATCGACGGTTCCTCCGACGAGGTGCTCGAACGCCTGCGGACCGAGCTCGACCGACTCGCGGTGCAGGGCCGGTTCGACCAGGCCGCGGTCCTGCGGGACCGGCTGTCGGTGCTGGCCGACGCCGTCGACCGCCGTCAGCGCCTCGGTTCGTTCGCCGGCATCGAGCAGTTGGTCACCGCGAGGCCCTCGCCCAAGGGGGGCTGGGAGCTCGCCGTCATACGCTACGGCCGGCTGGCGGCCGCCGGCCGGGCCGGACCCGGGGTCGATCCGATGCCGGTGGTCGATCTGCTCACCGCCTCCGCCGAGACCGTCATCCCCGGTCCTGGGCCACTTCCCGGGGCCAGCGCAGAGGAGACCGGCACGCTGCTGCGCTGGGTGGAGGGACCGGGGACACGACTGGTGCACAGCACCGGGCCGTGGTCCAGCCCGGCCCGCGGCGCCGGGCGGTGGCGGCCGTTCATGGCGGCCGTCCATCTGGCACGGTCCGTGCCCTAGCATCGCCAGACAGGGCGCGAGGGCGAACATGCCCGTCCGTGGAGAAGGTGAGGCGTCAAGTGGTCACTGCCATCGTGATGATCGACGTGGAGGCCGATCGGATCGGCGAGGTCGCGCAGGCCATCGCCGACCTGCCCGGCGTCGACCAGGTGTACTCCTGCGCAGGGGACGTCGATCTGGTGGCGATCGCCTCGGTGGCCGACCACACGGCCATCGCCGAGCTCGTGCCCGGCCACATCTCCAAGATCCCGGGGGTGGTGCGCACCGTGACGCACATCGCGTTCCGTTCGTACTCCCAACGCGACACCGCCGACGCCTTCTCGATCGGTCTCCAGGACTAGCGCAGGTCACACCGGCGTCGCCACGCCACACCTGAATCCGCCACGCCACACCTCTGGTCGCCACACCACACCTCCTGGATCACCACGAGCAGGTGCTCGGTGACCCCAACGGATGCCCCGTCACACCGCGAGCTTGTTGCCGACCTCGACCCAGCGGGCCAGCAGCGCAGCGGCCGCGCCGGAGTCCAGCGCTCGGCCGGCCCTGGCCAGGCCCTGCGCGAGGTCGTCGTCCAGATCACCCGTCAGGCCGGCGTGGGCGGCGATCGCGGCCGCCGCGTTGAGCATCACCGCATCCCGGACGGCCCCGGTACCGCCGTCGAACAGACGGGTGGCGACGCCGCAGTTGAACGCCACGTCGCCACCGAGCAGATCCCGCGGAACCGCCGGTGGAATCCCGAACCGCCGCGGATCGACCACGGCGGTGGTGACCCTGCCCCCACTGACCACCCACACCGAGGACGTGGTGGTGGTGGTCAGCTCGTCGAGGCCGTCGTCACCGCGGAACACCAGGACCTCCGACCCCCGACCGGCGAACACCCCGGCGATCACCGGCGCCATCGCCGGGTTCCCGCAGCCGATCGCCGACGCGGCCGGACGCGCCGGGTTGGACAGCGGCCCCAGCACGTTGAAGAAGGTCGGGATGCCGAGCTCCCGCCGGGCCGGCCCGGCGAACCGCATGGACGGGTGGAAGACCTGGGCGAAGCAGAATCCGATGCCGACCTCGGCGACGGTGGCGGCCACCGCGGCCGGCCCCAGCATGATCGGCACCCCGAGCCCCTCGAGCAGGTCGGCGGCCCCGCACTTGCTGGACGCCGCGCGACCTCCGTGCTTGACCACCGTCGCGCCGGCCGCGGCCGTGACCACGGCGGCCATCGTCGAGATGTTCACCGTGTTGGACCGGTCTCCTCCGGTGCCGACGATGTCGACGGTCCGGCCGGGCACCGTCACCGGCACGCTGTGCGAGAGCATCGAGTCGGCCAGGCCCGCGATCTCCTGGGCCGTCTCGCCCTTGGCGCGCAGGGCGATGGCGAAGCCGGCCAACTGCGCCGGTGTGGCCTCGCCGGACATGATCCGGTCCATCGCCCAGGACGTCTGGACCGACGTCAGGTCCGCGCCCTCGAGAAGCGTGGTGAGCACCCCGGGCCAGGTGAACTGCGATGTTGCGTCTGGCACCACGGGTCAGACCGAACCTGCCGCGCCCGTCGGGACCGGGACCGGGAGCTTGCGCAGCAGGGTGGCCACGGTCTCGGCCGCGATCACCGGATCGAGCGGGTGGACCAGGATGTCGTCGGCGCCGGCCCAGGTGGCCAGCCACCGGTCGGCGGCACGCCGCACCGTCAGCACGATCGGCGGGATGGCCAGTGCCTCCTGGTGGATCTGCCGGGAGATACCGATACCGCCGGTCGGCTGGGCCTCGCCGTCGAGGATGACCACGTCGGCGACCCTGTCGTCGATGGCCATCAGGACGTCGGCCACCGACGCGCACTCCAGGAAGTCGATCCGCCCGACATCGGGGGCGGGCCGGCGTCCGACGGCCGTCATGATGCGTTCCCGCACGTCCTGGCGGTGGCTGTAGACCAACACGACCGGATTGTTCATGGGGCTGATGTTAGAGGGTCGCCCGCGGGCCCGGGGCGGCGCGCCGGAGACGCCCAATTTTTACAATATGTCGAAGATCTTTTCCCGACCTGACCTGGGAAGATGGGAGATGTGGCCGAACGGGCCACGTATTTGAGTAGACCCGCAGGTCCATCCGCGCATCCGGCAGGCCATAATCCAAGAGTGACGACAGCGACCGGCCAGTCAGGGCCCCCCGCGATCAGCTCGCGCATCCACACGCTCAACCGCCCGAACATGGTGAGCGTAGGGACAATCGTGTGGCTGGCCAGTGAACTGATGTTCTTCGCCGGATTGTTCGGCATCTACTTCACGGCGAAGGCCACCAACACGACCGGCCAGTGGCCCCCGTCGTCGACCCACCTCGACGTGCCGTACGCCCTGGCCAACACCGTGATCCTGGTGGCTTCCTCCATCACCTGCCAGTTCGGGGTGTTCGCGGCCGAGCGCGGCGATGTCTTCGGCCTCCGGCGCTGGTACCTGCTCACCCTGGCGATGGGCGCGGTCTTCGTGCTCGGCCAGGCGAACGAGTACCGCACGCTGGTCTCCGAGGGCACCACCTTCTCGTCGGACGCATACGGCACGGTCTTCTTCCTCACCACCGGGTTCCACGGTCTGCACGTGATCGGCGGGCTGATCGCCTTCGCCATCCTGACGGCCAGGACCAAGCTGTCCAAGTTCACCCCGGCCCAGGCCACCAGCGCCATCGTCGTGTCGTACTACTGGCACTTCGTCGACATCGTGTGGATCGGCCTGTTCGCCACCATCTACATCATCAGATGACCAGTTCCACCATCAGCTATCCAGTCGGAATGAGCACGAGGTGCCCCGCATGACCCGTCGTTCCAAAGCCGCCCGCCGGATCTCCGGCGGCCTGGCCCTCCTCTTCGCCCTGGTCGCCATGGGCTTCGCCTACTCGGCCCTCACCCCCGCCCCGCAGGCCGCCGCCTCCGCCGCGACGTCGAGCGCCGCCGATATCGCCAAGGGCAAGGAGATCTACCAGACCTCCTGCATCGTCTGCCACGGCTCGAACCTGCAGGGCGTGCTCACCCGCGGGCCGTCCTTGATCGGTGTCGGCCAGGCCGCCACCTACTTCCAGGTCTCCACCGGCCGCATGCCGGCAGTGGCCAACGGCGCGCAGAACCCGCGCAAGCAGCCGTCCTACACCGAACAGCAGATCACGTACCTCAGTGCCTACATCGAGGCCAACGGCGGCGGCCCGGCGGTGCCGGGGGGCAGCCTGCAGAACGTGGCGGACGTGTCCAAGGGCGGCGAGCTCTACCGGCTGAACTGCGCCTCCTGCCACAACTTCACGGGCCAGGGTGGCGCTCTCTCGCAGGGCAAGTACGCACCGAGCCTCGACCAGGCCACCGACCAGCAGATCTACGCGGCCATGCTTTCCGGCCCGGAGAGCATGCCGAAGTTCTCGGACGGCCAGATCACGCCGAACCAGAAGAAGGCCATCATCACCTACGTCCAGAACAACAAGCAGTCGGCCAGCCCCGGTGGTTACGCCCTCGGCGGTTTCGGTCCGGCTCCCGAGGGCCTGATCGCCTTCCTGGTCGGCATGGGTGCCATCGTCGCGCTGACCCTGTGGATGGGGGCGAGAGCGTGAGCGAGGCACGAGCAAGGAGCGGAGCGAACGAACCGATGAGCGCTTGCGCGAAGAGGCAGGGTCAGAGATGAGCGGCGGCGAGAACGTCACCATCCCGTCCGACGAAGAGCTCTCGTCGATGACCAAGGAAGAACTCACCCGACTCGGTGCGTCGCTCGACGGGGTCGAACTGGTCGAGTACGGCGAGCGCTACGTCCCCGGCTCGCCGGCGGACATCAGGGCCGAGCGCAGCGTGGCCAAGTGGTTCCTGCTGGCCGCTCTGTTCGGACTGGCCTCGGCAGTGCTGTTCATCGTCTGGCCGGCCGGTTACGAGACCGCCTACAGCGGAGGCAAGCAGACCCTGTACGGGCTGTTCACCCCGCTGGTCGGCGTCACCCTCGGAGCCTGCGTCCTGTTCTTCGGCATCGGCATCATCGCGCTGGCCAAGAAGATCGCCCCGCACGAAGTCGCCGTCCAGCAGCGTCACATCGGCATGTCCGACGAGATCGATCGCCAGACCTTCGGCGCCGAGATGGTCGACACCGTCGAGAAGATGGGCATGGTGAAGCGGCGCGGCATGCTGAAGAGCACGCTCGCCCTCTCCGGTGGGGTACTCGGTCTGGCGATCCTGGTGCCAGTGCTCGGTGGGTTCCTCAAGAGCCCGTGGGCCAAGGGCAACAACTCCGACCTCTGGGTCACGCTGTGGAAGCCCACCGTGCTCCCGGACAAGACGGTCAAGAAGGTCCGGCTCACCCAGATCGACGGGACCCCGGTTCGTCCCTCCGATCTCGCAGCCGGTTCGCTGGCCACGGTCTTCCCGGGTGTCGAGGGCGGGTCGAAGTCGTCCGACTCCCCGGTGATGCTCTTCCGTCTGCGTTCCGACTCGAAGGTGATGATCCGGAACGGGCAGGACGGTTTCGAGTTCGGCGACTACTACGCCTACTCCAAGATCTGTACGCATGTGGGTTGCCCGGTCTCGCTGTACGAACAGCAGACCGGACGCATTCTGTGCCCGTGTCACCAGTCCCAGTTCGATGTGCTCGACGGCGCGAAGCCGGTCTTCGGACCTGCTACCCGCCCGTTGCCGCAGCTCCCGATCGAACTCGACGCCGACGGGTACTTCGTCGCCAGGAGCGACTTCATGGAGCCGGTCGGCCCAGGTTTCTGGGAATCGACGGCTGACAAGGGCAAGTGGGGATCACACCCGAAGGGAAGTACGACCTGATGAGCAGTCTCACCACGCGCACCAAGAAGAAGACGAACATGCTGGTCAAGTCTTCCCTCGACGGTGCCGACGTCCGCTACCACGGCGCCCGGCCACTCCGGACGGCGATGAACAAGGTCTTCCCGACGCACTGGTCGTTCATGCTCGGCGAGGTCGCCCTCTACTCGTTCCTGATCCTGCTGCTGTCCGGTGTGTACCTGACGCTGTTCTTCGACGCGTCGATGGGCGAGACGGTCTACAACGGGGTCTACGACAAGCTCCGCGGCGTTCCCATGTCGCTGGCCTACAAATCGACGCTGGACATCTCCTTCGAGGTGCGCGGTGGCCTCCTGGTCCGCCAGATCCACCACTGGGCCGCCCTGATCTTCCTGGCCTCGATGATGCTGCACATGGCGCGCATCTTCTTCACCGGCGCCTTCCGCAAGCCGCGTGAGGCCAACTGGATCCTCGGCGTCCTGCTGCTGGTGCTGGGCATGGCCGAGGGCTTCCTCGGTTACTCCCTCCCGGACGACCTGCTCTCCGGCACCGGGCTCCGCGCCGTCTCGGCGTTCCTGCTCTCCATCCCGGTGATCGGGACCTGGATGCACTGGGCCGTCTTCGGCGGCGACTACCCCGGCACCATCGTGATCGGACGTTTCTACGCCCTGCACATCCTGGTGATACCCGGTGTGATCCTGGCGCTGATCGCGGTCCACGTGGCCCTGGTCTGGTTCCAGAAGCACACCCAGTTCGCCGGGCCACGGGCCACCGAGAACAACGTCGTCGGCGTCCGGGTGCTCCCGACCTTCGCGGCCAAGGGCGGCGGGTTCTTCGCCGTCGTCACCGGCATCATCGCGATCATGGCGGGTCTGTTCCAGATCAACCCGATCTGGACGAACGGCCCGTACAACCCGGCGCAGGTCTCGGCCGGTGCCCAACCCGACTTCTACATGGGCTTCCTGGACGGCATGGTCCGGGTCTGGCCGGCCTGGGAGATCCGCAACCTGTTCGGGCACTACATGGTTCCGGCTGTCTTCTTCCCCGCGATCGGTGGTGCCACCGTCTTCCTGATCCTGGTGATGTCCTACCCGTACATCGAGAAGCTGTTCACCAAGGACAACGCGATGCACAACATCCTGCAGCGTCCGCGTGACGTGCCGGTGCGTACCTCGCTGGGTGTCGCGTTCATCGCCTTCTACGTGGTGAACCTGATCAACGGCGCGAACGACATCATCGCCTACAAGTTCGACATCTCGCTGAACGCGATGACGTGGTTCGGCCGGATCGGCTCCATCGTCGTCCCGGTGATCGGCTACATCGTCACCTACCGGTTGTGCCTGGGTCTCCAGCACTCCGACCGTGACGTGCTGGAGCACGGCATCGAGACGGGCATCATCAAGCGGCTGCCGCACGGTGAGTTCATCGAGATCCACCAGCCGCTGGGCCCGGTCGACGAGCACGGCCACCCGATTCCGCTGGCCTACCAGGGCGCTCCGGTGCCCAAGCGGATGAACCAGCTCGGATCGGCCGGTCGGGCCGTCAAGGGCACGATCAGACCGCATGACGAGACCGGCATGATCGACAACTCCGAGCACGCCTCGGAGAAGAAGTCGCTGGAAGCCGGCAGTCGCAGTTGACCTGAGTCAAGAAGGGCCCCACCGGATCTCGGTGGGGCCCTTCTCGTTGTCCCGACGTCGTCGACTAGGGCGTGTCCCGTGGATCGTTCTCCGTTAGATGCCTGAGCCAGATTCCGATGCTGGCGACGTCGACGGTGCCTCGGTAGACGAACTCCCGTTTGTCATACCGGGTGGCGACCGCGCGGTAGCCGCGTAGCCGGTTGAACGTCCGCTCCACGGTGTTGCGGTCCTTGTAGATTTCCTTGTCGAATTTGGGTGGCCGACCACCACGGGAACCCTTGGACAGGCGACCGTTGATCTGGTTCACCGGCTCCGGGATGGTCGCCTTGATACCCCTACGCCGCAACGACTTACGGATTCTGCCGCTGGAATACGCCTTGTCCGCCAACACCCGATCCGGTCGGGTCCTAGGCCGCCCATCACGGCCGCGCACGATCCGAATATCGGCCAGCACCGCGGTGAACGCCAACGCGTCATGCCGCTGACCAGCCGAGATGACCCGCCCCACCGGCCGACACTTCGAATCAGCCGCCATGTGGATCTTCGTCGTCACCCCGCCGCGGCTACGCCCCAAACCCTCCCGATCAACGACCGGCGGCGGCCGATCCGCAGAATTCTTGTAGTTCGATAGTGCCCCCTGTGTCTTTGAGGGCCTTGATCGGAGCCTCCAACACGACGCTGGCAAGGACGGCGGCGGGGATGTCCTTCGGCGGTTCGTGCCGGGCACCTGCCGCGTGGTGATGCGCCCGGATCACCGTCGCATCCACCCCCAACGCCCACTCACCGACATCGCCGTGATCGCAGTCCGCCCGCAGCATCGACAGCACCCGCTGCCAGGTACCGTCCCCTGACCAGCGACGATGCCGGTTGTACACCGTCTTCCAATTGCCGTAACACTCCGGGAGATCCCGCCACGCCGAACCGGACCTGGTCCGCCACAGCACCCCGTCGACGACCCTGCGGTGATCGACCCACCGACCACCCCGAATCGGGGTCCGATCCGGTAGCAAAGGCTCCAACCGGGCCCACTGCTCATCCGACAAATCATGACGATTCTGCACAAATCAGAGTCTGTCGGAACCGACCTCCAAGATCCGCGGGACACGCCCTAGGCCAGCGTCTCGCTGAAGAAGTTCTGCATGGCCGTCCAGGAACGGTGGTTCGCACTTTCCTGGAACTGCGCACCCATGGCCGGCGCGTCGGTGTCGGGCACCGCGAAGGCATGCATGGCTCCGCTGTAGGTCACCACCTGCCAGTCCTGTACCCGGGCGGCCCGCATCTCGTCCTCGAAGCCCTGGACCGCGGCAGGCGGCACCACCGGATCCTCCGCCCCCGTGAGGACCAGAACGGCTGCGTGCACGCCGTTCTCGGTCGATGGAGCGGATGTACCCAGTCCGCCGTGGAACGCCACCACCGCAGCGACCTCCTCGCCGGCCCTGGCGATCTCCAGAGCGCCGGATCCGCCGAAGCAGTACCCCATCACCCCGACGCGGGAAGCGTCGACGCCGGGCTCGCTCCGCAGACGCTCCAGGTTGGCCAGCAGTCGCGACCGGAACAGCGGGATGTCGCCGTAGTACTGACCGGCCAGCGCGGCCGCCTCCTCCGGTCCTGACGGACGGACACCGGCGCCGAAGACATCGGCGGCCAGCGTGACATACCCCAGCCGGGCCATCATCTCGGCCCGCACCCGGACGTGGTCGGTGACGCCCAGCCAGTCGTGGACGATCAGGACGGCGGGCTTGGGAGCGTCGTCGTCACCGGCCGGCCGGGCCAGGTAGCCCTCCAGCGCGGTGTCCTCCCCCGCGAACCGTACGGTCTCGCCGGAAACGGTGGTGCCGTCCTCCGGTACCGAGTCGAGCAACTGCTGTAGGGCGGGAGTGAGGGTGGACAGGGTCATGTGCGGCCTCTTTCGGCAGGGACAACAGAAAGGCCCACCCCCCGGAACGAGGGGCGGGCCTGACTTCAGTTCCCAGAATGCAGGTCAGTGAGACGGTGCCCGGCGGTGGTACTCGAACAGCAGGCCGCAGATCGTCACGAGCAGGAAGCCGATGGTGATCACCATCATCCAGACCAGCAGGAAGGCGACGGAGACGGCCGTGAAAGCCGCCGCCAGGGCCATCGCGAAGGGCCAGTAGGAGCCGGGCGAGAAGAAGCCCACATCGCCTGCACCGTCGGCGATGTCGGCATCCTCGTTGTCCTCGGGACGGGCGCTTTCCAGACGACGCGAGGAGAAGGCCAGGAAGGATCCGATGATCCCGGAGAGCCCCGTGGTCAGGAAAAGGGCCACGACCCCGACCGGCTCCACCGAACCGGCGAAGATCGTGTAGAGGACGGCGGCGATGAAGAAGAACCCGGTCAGCGCCAGGAAGATCCAGGCCTCGACCTGCAGCCCCCGTTTGGGGATGGTCCGCGGCTCGAGATCCGCATGATCGAGCGACATCAGTTGCCCGTCGTGTTGAGCGAGGCCGACTTCGCCTCACGGTTGGGGTTGATCGGATACGTGGTCGTCGACAGCGGCGAGCACAGCTTGCCGCAGGACGGGATGTCGTTGCCCGTCTTCATCAGCGCCTCGGCGGTCGTGTAGCCCTTGCCGGAGGCCGGGTTCTTGGACTCGCGAAGTTTGATGTATTCGTCGTAGACGTTCTGCGGGACCCCGCGGACCTCGAAGTTCATCGAGGAGTGGTAGGTGCCGCAGAGTTCGGCGCATCTGCCGACCATGGCGATCGGGTTCGTGATGCTGTTCTGGAAGGTGTTGTCGGTGTTGTTCGCCGCCGGATCTGGGAAGACGTCGCGCTTGAACAGGAAGTCCGGCACCCAGAATGAGTGGATGACGTCCTTGGACTGCAGCCGGTACTGGATCGTCTTCTGCACCGGCAGGATCATGATCGGCACTTCGGTGGCCGTGCCCGTGGTGTGGACCTCGCAGGCGAACGGGTCGATGGCCGTGCACGGCTGCGAGTCAGGAGCGATGGTGCCCTCGTAGCTGAAGTCCCAGCCCCACTTGAAGGCCGTGACGTTGACGTTGACGTCCGGGTGCGCGACCTTCTTCAGCACGAAGTTCTCGGTGGTCACGGCGAAGTAGAACAGCACGGCGACCATGACGAACGGCACGGCCGTGTAGACCAGCTCGAGCGGCAGATTCTCCTTCGTCTGCTTCGGGTAGAGCGGCGAGTTCTTCTTCTTGCGGTGGAATGCGAAGGTCCAGAACATCAGACCCCAAACCCCCACGCCGATGCAGAGTGCTGCGATGAAGGTCCACGACCAGAAGTGCTGCATCCTGAGGGCCTGCGGTGTCTGTCCCGTCGGCCAGCCGAACCGGGGCAGATCGTCTGCCGAGCATCCACTGACCAGCAGGCCGGCCAGTGCGAGGGAACCGACGAGCAACAGCTGCCGAGTACTGCGAGACCGAGCCACTCGGGCGCCTCCTAGAAGAACCGCGGCCGACATCGATTGCGATGCGGCCGTACTGGGACTGAGATTACTCGACCTACGGGCTGCCGGACCGGCCGGGGCAGGCGCGGCGAACGTAGATCTACAACTTGTCGAAGATAACCCCAACTGTAGGGCAGGAAGGCCCTGCGAAACACCTTGCAGAGTTGCGGAGACGACTGGATCGTGCCGGATACTGGCCGGGACCGACGACAGAAATCAGGTGACCTACCTCGTGTGTGGATTGATGGGCTTCCTCTCCTGGACCGGCCGGGCCGGCGATCACGTCGAGGAGGTCGCCGCCGGGATGCGGTGCGCCCGGCACCGTGGACCGGACGACGCGGGGACCTGGAACGACCAGGACGTGGTGTTCGGTTTCAACCGGCTGTCCATCATCGACATCGCGCACTCCCACCAGCCGCTGCGCTGGGGTCCGGCCGAATCGCCCGACCGCTACGCGCTCGTGTTCAACGGCGAGATCTACAACTACCTGGAGCTGCGGGAGTCGCTCCGTGCGGAATTCGGGGCCGAGTTCGCCACTCAGGGCGACGGCGAGGCGATCGTGGCCGGCTTCCACCACTGGGGCAAGGCGGTGGTCTCCCGGTTGCGCGGGATGTTCGCCTTCCTGATCTGGGACACCCACGAGCGGGTCCTGTTCGGCGCCCGCGATCCGTTCGGCATCAAGCCGTTGTTCACCGCGGCCCTGGCGGACGGCATCGGGTTCTCCTCGGAGGCGAAGGGACTGCGAGAGCTGACCGGCCCGGCCGTGGTCGACCAGGCCGCACTCCAGCACTACCTCGTCCTGCAGTACGTCCCGGAGCCCGCCAGCATGGACGTGGCGATCCGGCGGATCGAGTCCGGAACCCACTTCACCGTCGGTCCGGGCGCCGTCGCCGAGCTGCGGACCGAACGCTACTTCCACCCGAGGTTCGTCCCGGCCAAGGTGTCCGGGGAGCCGGCCGAGAAGGCGCTCTACCAGCGGATCGCCGATGTGCTCGACGATTCCGTCGGCGCACACATGCGTGCCGACGTGACGGTCGGTTCGTTCCTGTCCGGCGGGATCGACTCGACCGCGATCGCCGCGCTGGCCAAGCGCTACAACCCCGACCTGATGACGTTCACCACCGGGTTCGACCGGGCGGGATTCTCCGAGATCGACGTCGCCGCCGAGAGTGCCGCGGCGATCGGGGTGCGGCACGTGGTGCGGGTGGTGAGCGAGGAGGAGCTGACGCAGACCCTGCCGCTGATCATCTGGTACCTCGACGAGCCGGTCGCGGACCCGGCCCTGGTGCCCCTGTACTTCGTCGCCAACGAGGCACGCAAGCACGTCAAGGTGGTGCTCTCCGGCGAAGGTGCCGACGAGCTGTTCGGTGGCTACAACATCTACCGCGAGCCCGCTTCGCTGGCCCCGATGACGGCACTGCCCGACCCGCTGCGCCGGGGGCTGGCGGCCGTCGGACGAGTGCTGCCGCAGGGTTTCCGCGGCAAGGACATGTTGCGCCGCGGCGCGATCGATCTGGAGCAGCGCTACTACGGCAACGCCCGGATCTTCCGCGAGGAGCAACTCCCCGGTCTCCTGCGGACCTACTCCCCCGATCGTTCGTTGCGGGAGGTCACCGACCCGATCTACGCCCGGTCGCTGGGATCGGACCCCATCTCGCGGATGCAGCACATCGACCTGTTCACCTGGCTGCGCGGCGACATCCTGGTCAAGGCGGACAAGATGACGATGGCCAACTCGCTCGAGCTACGGGTGCCGTTCCTGGATCCGCAGGTCTTCGACGTGGCCAGGACCGTGCCGCCGGAATACCGGGTGCAGGGTCACGCGACCAAGGTCGCCCTTCGGCGGGCGATGGAACTGATCGTCCCCGCGCACGTGCTGAACCGGAAGAAGCTCGGCTTCCCGGTGCCGATCCGGCACTACCTCAAGGAGGGTTCGTACGACTGGGCGCGGAACATCATCACCGGTTCGCAGACCCAGGAGTACATCGACCCGGTCGCGGTGGTGAAGTTGCTGGACGACCACCGCGCCGGTGTGGCCGACTACTCCCGGCCGATCTGGACCGTCCTGGTCTTCCAGCTCTGGCACGAGATCTTCGTGACCGGCGCCGTCCGGCCGGAGATCCCCGAGCCCGCCTACCCCGTCTACCTCTAGACGGAGACGAACCCCATGGCGTTCGAGATCTGCTGGGCGGCGGCCTCGCCGTAGCAGTCGGCCAGCCGGGCCATCGCGGCCGCGGGCTCGAACTGGTACTCCTGGGTGCCGATCGTCTCCAGGACGAGGGTGGCCATCAGCGAGCCCAGCTGGGCCGAACGCTCGAAGTCGAGGCCGCGGTACTGCCCTGCGACGAAACCGGCCCGGAACGCGTCGCCGACACCGGTCGGGTCGACCTTGGCGAGCTCTGGCACCACCGGCACGTGCAGCCGCGAGCCGTCGGCGGCGACGATCTCGACGCCCTTGGAACCCAGCGTGGTGACGCGGTGGCCCACCCGCTCGAGCAGTTGCGACTCCGTCCACCCGGTCTTGGACAGCAGCAGGCCGAGTTCGTAGTCGTTGGAGAACCAGAAGGCCGCACCGTCGACGAGCTTCGCCGCGTCGACGCCCTCCATCCGCGCCAGCTGCTGGGACGGATCCGCGGCGAACGTGTACCCACGCTGGCGACACTCCTCGGCGTGGCGGACCATCGCGGCCGGGTCGCCGGCACTGATCATCACCAGTTCGATGGAGGACACGGTGGACGCCACCGGACCGATCTCGATCTCCCGGGACCTGGCCATGGCGCCGGCGTAGAACGAGCCGATCTGGTTCATCGCGTCGTCGGTGGTGCAGACGAAGCGGGCAGTCTGCACGTCGCGGAAGATGTGGACGTGCGAGCAGTCAACGCCATGACGCTCCAGCCAGCTGGCGTAGTCGTCGAAGTCCGCACCGACCGCGTCGAGCAGGATCGGCTGGACCCCGAGCAGGCCCATGCCGAAGCAGATGTTGGCCGCCACCCCTCCGCGACGGACCACCAGATCGTCCACCAGGAACGAGAGGGAGACCCGGTCCAACTGGTCGGGCAGCAGAGAGTCGGTGAACTTGCCGGGGAAGTGCATCAGGTGGTCGGTGGCGATGGAGCCGGTGACGACGATGGGCACGAGGCCTCTTCCAGGTCTGAGGTGCTGTCGGACCCACACGACCTTACCGTCTGCGGTGATGTTCCCGGGCACGCAGACGGCCGCCGCACCTGTGTGGTGCGGCGGCCGTCGGTCACCGGGGAGTGGTGATCAGATCAGTGGAACGAATCCCCGCAGGCGCAGGAGTTCTGCGCGTTCGGGTTGTCGATCGTGAAACCCTGCTTCTCGATCGTGTCGACGAAGTCGATCACCGCGCCGTCCAGGTACGGCTTGGACATGCGGTCGACGGCAAGCCCGATGCCGTCGAACGTGACGAGGGCGTCGCCGTCCAGGCTCCGGTCGTCGAAGAAGAGTTCGTAGCGCAGGCCGGAACAGCCACCGGGCTGGACGGCGATACGGAGCACCATCTCGGAACTTCCGTCACGCTCGAGCAGCGCCTTGGCCTTCGCGGCGGCGGTGTCGGACAGGGTCACACCATGTGCACGCTCGACCTCTTCGGTCGGCGCGCTGACCTGGGTGGGGATCTCGGTCTCGGCGGTTGTCATACGACTCCCTCTCGTGTTGGATGCTGCAACATCAATGATGCCATCAGGACCGGCCGCCCGGGGAGACGACTTGCCCACTCCACGGTAACAGCGGGGCGTCAGGCAGGCGTATTCCCGCAGCGTCACCCTCCCGGACCGGCGCTCGGCGGTGTCCGGTGTCGCGCCGGTCAACTATTCTGCAGGAGTGAGCTTTCTGCGCCGCAAGACGGCTGACCAGGCATCCGACACCGCTGTCGCGGTCGTGCCGGAGGCACCTGCCGTTGGCAAGGGCCGACCGACGCCGAAGCGGAGCGAAGCCCAGGGACGACGGGGACCGGTCGCCCCGCCCCCGAAGACCCAGCGCGAGGCCGTCAAGCGCTCCAAGGAAGTCGGGAAGACGCTGACCAAGGACGAGAAGCGGGTGGCCTCCGGCGAACGTCGCGAGAGGATGATGCGCGGCGACGACGCCTACGTCCTGCCCCGCGACCGCGGCCCGGTCCGTGCGTTCGTCCGCGACGTCACCGACTCCCGCCGCAACATCGCCGGCATCCTGTTGCCTGTCGCCCTGCTGTCCTTCATCATCCTGCTGATCAGGAACCAGACGGTGCAGCTGATCGGGCCGCTGATCCTGCTGGTCGCCATCGTCGCCGCTGTCGCCGACTCGATCGTCTTCGGCCGTCAGCTCAGCCGCCGGGTGGCGGAGAAGTTCCCGAAGGGTGATCCGTCCGGCCTGTCGGTCAAGCCCCGGTCCCTCGCCTTCTACGCGTTCAACCGCGCGTGCCTGATCCGCAAGTGGCGTGTTCCGCGCCCGCGGGTCACTCGTGGGGACGTCGTCTGACAGTGGGCAGGGACGACTTTCTCCGGCGCTACTTCGACGAGGACGGCCGATTGCACACCATGCCTCGCAAGCAATCTCGGAAGCTGGCGGTGCTGGACGTGATCGCTGCCCGGTTCGTGCCGGGGGTGCACTACCTCGAGGTCGAGGTCAACCGCGAGCTGATCGGGCTCTACGACGACTACGTGACGCTGCGGCGGGCGCTGATCGACTTCGGGCTGATGGACCGGGCGGACGGCCGGTACTGGCGCTCCGGCGGCACCGTCGAGGTCTGATGGCCCCCGCTCGCCGGTTGCGCATCGTCGCAGCGGCCGCCGAACTGTTCGCCGCCGGCGGGTATCCGGCCGCCGGCATGGACCAGATCGGCGCCGCCGCCGGCATCACCGGGCCCGCCATCTACCGCCATTTCGATTCCAAGGCCGCGATCCTGGCGGCCGTCTTCGACGGGATCATCGACGCCGTCACCGCTCCCTCCCCCGTCGAGCAGGACGATCCGGCCGCCGAACTGCGCGCGCTCGTGCAGGTCTACACCGGTGCGGTGGCCTCGCGCCGACGACTGATGGCGGTCTTCGTCCGCGAGGTCCACCACCTGCCCGCCGAGCACCGGGCCAAACTCGACGAACGCCAGCGCACCCTGGTCGGGCGGTGGCGGATGCTACTGGGCGATGTCCACCCCGAGTGGGACCGAGAAGTCGTCCGGACGACGGTCCATGGCTGTTTCGGCATGCTCAACGCGCTGGGCACGTTCGACTCGGTGCTCCCCGACGATCAGCTCGCCGCCGCGCTGGGGGTGCTGGCCGCCCGCATCCTGGTGTTGCCGCCCTGGTCCGCCCCCGCCGCGACCGCGGCGACTTCCGCGACCCCATGAGATCCGGACGGCCGTTGAGCCGGATCGCCGGCGAACCCGGGTTCGACCTGTCGGCCGAGACGTGGCCCGGATCGATCCCCGCGGTGCGGCAGATCCTCGACGACGGGTTGGATCTGGGCGCCCTGACCATCCTGGTCGGCGACAACGGCGCCGGTAAGTCGACCCTGGTGGAGGCGCTCGCCCTGGCCTTCGGGATGTCGGCCGAGGGCGGATCGACCGGGGCTCGACATTCCACCCGCCCGACCGAGTCCGAGCTGCACCGGCATCTGCGGCTGACCCGCGGCGTCGGCGGCTCGCGATGGGGCTTCTTCCTGCGCGCGGAAACCATGCACAGCTTCTACACCTACCTCGAGGACAATCCCGGCCCGCGCGATCCGGCGTTCCACGAGATGTCGCACGGGGAGTCGTTCATCGAAATACTGGGCGAGCGGTTCGGCGATCCGGGTCTCTACGTCCTCGACGAGCCGGAGGCCGCGCTGTCGTTCAGCGGCAGCCTGGCCCTGGTGGGCGTGCTCCACGAGATCGCGAGGAGCACCACCTCGCAGGCGGTCGTCGCGACCCACTCCCCCATCGTGGCCGCGACACCCGGGGCTGATCTCTACGAGGTCGGGGACTGGGGGCTGCGCTCCTGCCCGTGGGAGGATCTCGATCTCGTCCGCAACTGGCAGTCGTTCCTGACGAGACCCGAGCGCTACCTCCGTCTGTTGCCCTGACTCCTGTTTGTCCGAACGGCCGCTTTCGCGGGAGCGTCAGTCGTTCTTCGCGGAGTCCAGGAACCAGCCGTGCGGGCCGGGCAGGGCACTGCCCTCGGCCGGACCGGTGGAGCCCGGAGCGTAGGGCAGCGGTGCCGGGCGATCGTCCAGGATGGCCGCCGAGGCTCCCCAGGCGTGGGACAGTCCGGTACTCGTGGTGAACAGGGACCGGTCCCCGATCGTCACGTCATGGATGAGCGAGACGTACGGCGGCAGCGGATCCCCGCCGGCCACGTCATCGAGCGAGAGGTCGATCTTCTGCTCGACCAGGTCCAGACCCGGTCCCGGGTTCTTCACCACGACGGACATCGACACCGATCCGGACCCGGCGAGCGAGAAACTCAGCACGGTCCCGTCACCGGGGATGCCGGACATCGGGCCGTCCGGCTTCTTCATCAGCAGCGACACTCGCTGGGCACTCTCGGCCAGGTACTTGCCGCTGCGCAGCAGGAACGGCACCCCGTGCCAGCGGTCGGTGTCCACCCACAGACGAACGGCGGCGTAGGTGTCGGTCGTCGACCCCTTCGCCACTTCCGGGAGGTCGAGGTAGCCATCGGCCTGACCCAGGACCACGTCCTCGGGGGCCAGTGGCCGGAAGGCCGACAGGACCGACTCCCTGGCGTCCTGCAGGTTCTCGGCGGAGAAGTCGATCGGCGGCTCCATCGCGATCTCGGCGGCCACCTGGAACAGGTGGGTGACCACCATGTCGCGCAGTGCACCGGTGGCGTCGTAGAAGGCGGCCCGATCGGCCACGTCGAGGACCTCGGGCACGTCGATCTGAATCTGCTCGACGTGCTCACGACTCCAGATCTGGCTGATCATCGCGTTCGCGAAGCGCAGCACGTGCAGGTTCTGGGTGGCCTCCTTGCCCAGGAAGTGATCGATCCGGTAGACCTGCTCCTCCTTCATCACCGACAGGACCAGCTCGTCGAGCCGGCTGAAGGATTCGGGGCTGGTCCCGTAGGGCTTCTCGTACACGACGCGCGAGCCGTCGAGCAGTTGATGGGCGGACAGACCCTTGGTGATGCCCTCGAAAGCGACCGGCGGGATGGCCAGGTAGTGGATGTAGTCGGCGTCGTCGCCGAGCAGCTGGTGTCCCTCGGCCAGCACGTCCAGCAGCGAGCCCGGATCGTCCTGGTCGAATCCCCCACCCGCGAACCGGAGACGCTCGGCGAAGTCGGACCACACCTTCTCGTCGATGGTGATGCCGCCGAACTCGTCCAGCGACTCGCGCACACTGCCCTTGAAGTCCTCGTGGGACACGTCGCCGCGGCCGTTGCCGATCAGCAACCAGGATTCCGGCATCAGACCGTGCTGGGCCAGTTGGTAGAAGGCGGGCAGGACCATTCGCTTGGCCAGGTCGCCGGTGGCTCCGAACAGGACGAAGACGGTGGGCTGGGATGACGGCATGTAACGACCCCTTGGAGTGAGCTCGAGCAGACGAAGACGACGACCACTGTTCCCTACCCGGACCGGGGCCAGACAATCGCGGGTGTCTGATCACCCACAATCGGCCCTCACCGGTGGGCAGAAATCCGGGGCTCCATGTCAGCTACGCCGGAATCTGTTGCAGGGACCAGGCATTGCCGTCGGGGTCGGACAGGAAGACGAACCGCCCCCACGCCATCTCCTGCACCCCGGTGACCGTGACACCCCGCGCGGACAGCTCGGCGTGCGCCTGATCGGCATCGGCGATGACGACCTGGATCCCCTTCACCGACCCCGGCTCGGCCTCCGTCAGCCCTTCGCCGAACGCGATCGAGCAGGCCGAACCCGGCGGGGTGATCTGCACGAACCGGAGTTCGTCGCTGACCCGCTGGTCGTGATCGAGGTGGAAACCCATCTTCTCGACGTAGAACTGCTTGGCGCGGTCGACGTCGGAAACCGGGATGATGATCAGTTCGATTCTGTAGTCCATGGCACGAGCCTAGGGCGGCACATCCGGGCGGCCGTCAGAGCGACAGGTAGCGCTGCAACTCGAACGGCGTGACCTGCCGGCGGTAGGCCTCGAACTCGGCCCGCTTGTTGCGCAGGAAGAAGTCGAAGACGTGTTCCCCCAGAGCTTCCGGAACGAATTCCGAGCGTTCCATGACGGCGAGCGCCGATTCGAGCGAGGCCGGCAGCCGGACGTAGCCGAGCGCGCGGCGCTCGGTCTCGCTCAACGACCACACATCGTCCTCGGCCGGGGCCGGTAGTTCGTAGCCCTCGCGGATGCCCCGCAGGCCCGCCGCGAGCACGACCGCGAACATCAGGTACGGGTTGCAGGCCGAGTCCGGAAGGCGGAACTCCATCCGCTGGCTGGAGGACTTGCCGGGTGAGTAGTTGGGCACCCGGATCAGCGCGGAACGGTTGGCCTGGCCCCAGGATGCGGTCGTCGGCGCTTCGTCGCCCAGGACCAGTCGCTTGTAGGAGTTCACCCACTGGCAGGACACCGCGGTGATCTCGGCGGCGTGCTTCAGCACGCCGGCCAGGAACGCCTTGCCCGTCGGGGACATCTGGTACTCGTCATCGGCGTCGTAGAAGGCGTTCTTCTCGCCTTCGAACAACGAGAAGTGGGTGTGCATCGCCGATCCGGGGTGATCCGGGAAGGGTTTGGGCATGAAGGACGCACGCACCCCCTGGGTGATGGCGACCTCCTTCACCACGTAGCGGAAGGACATGATGTTGTCGGCCATCGTCAGGGCGTCGGCGTACCGGAGGTCGATCTCCTGCTGGCCGGGGGCACCCTCGTGATGGGAGAACTCGACCGAGATGCCCATCGCCTCCAGGGTCTCGATCGCCCGACGGCGGAAGTGCGGGGCCACGTCGTGCGAGGACTGGTCGAAGAAGCCCCCCTGGTCGGCGGGCTCCGGTGAGCTGCCGTCACTGGGCAGATCCTTCATCAGGAAGAATTCGATCTCGGGGTGGACGTAGCAGGTGAACCCCATCGAGGCGGCCTCGCCCATCACCCGGCGCAGCACGTGGCGCGGATCGGCCCAACTGGGGCTGCCGTCGGGCATCGTGATGTCGCAGAACATCCGGGCCGAGTAGACCTTGCCCTCCTCGGTCTCCCACGGGAGGACCTGGAACGTGGAGGGATCCGGCTTGGCGATCATGTCCGATTCGTAGACCCGCGCGTAGCCCTCCACCGCGGAGCCGTCGAAGCCGATGCCCTCGCTGAAGGCACCTTCCAACTCGGCGGGTGCCACCGCGACGGACTTCAGGTAGCCGAGGACGTCGGTGAACCACAGTCGGACGAAGCGGATGTCCCGCTCTTCAAGGGTGCGCAGGACGAACTGCTGCTGACGGTCCATGGCCCCCACCCTATGTACGGAGTATTTCGGGCGTGTTGCCCGGGTGCGCTGAAGTACGGTGACCCGATGATCGGTACCACGATCGACTCGCAGGGTGTCGACTTCGAGATGCCCCACCGTCCGGGGGTGACCGGGATCGGTCTGGAGGTCGATTGGTCGCTCGGCACGGCGAGCACCGAGTTCGTCAGGACCGGCGACCGGTGGCGGCTGCACCTGCCCCGACCGGCTGTCGACCGGATGGAGTACCAGCTCTCGGTCAGGTCGGCCGACGGCACCTCCTGGGTCACCGACCCCGGCAACCCGGACCGGGTCGCCAATCCGTTCGGCGACAAGTCCGAGATCCGCTTCCCGGAATACGTCCCGCCGCAGTGGCTCACGACCGAGATTGTCGGCAGGACAATCCATATCGCCACACCCGCCATGCGACTGGCGGCGCCGGTCCCGGTCACGCTCTGGACGCCACCGGACCTGGACCCGGCGACGCCGGCCCCGCTGCTGCTGGCCCACGACGGATCGGACATGGCCACCCGCGGCGCGCTCCTGAGGTGGGCGAGCGCGGCTGTCGCCAGACGGCCGTTCCGGGTCGCCCTGCTGGACCCGGCGCCCGGCCTGCGCAACGACTGGTATGCCGCGTCCACGACCTACGCCGACCACCTGGCCGCGGTGCTGCTGCCGGCCATCGGGCAGCAGGTGGCGATCGGCCACACCGTCGGGCTCGGCGCCAGCCTCGGCGCGCTGTCGATGTTGCTGGCGGCGCACCGTCATCCGGCGCTGCTCGATGCCCTGGCCCTGCAGTCCGGCTCGTACTTCACCACCGCTCTGGACGCACAGGAGAGCGGCTTCGAGTTCTTCGCCCGGATCTGCGCAGTGGTCTCCGACCTGGCCGACAGTTCTGCCGGGACCGGGGGGCGGGTCCTGATCACCTGCGGTGCGGTCGAGGAGAACCTGGCCAACAACGAGATGATGGCCGCCGCGCTGTCCCGGCAGGGCTTCCGGGTCCAGCTGCATCTGGTCCGCGACGCACACACCATGATCGGGTGGCGGGACGCCTGGTCGCCCGGCCTGGAACAACTGCTGAGGACGCGGCCGTGACGCGCACCGAATACCACCACCTGGACGCTCCGTCGACGGGCGGCACCGGCGAGATCGCGGTCCACGGCCACTGGGGGCGACCGGTGCTCTGGTTCCCGACCGAGGGCGGACAGGCCCGGGAGTTCGAGCAGAAGGGCATGCTCGACGCGCTGGGGCCGGCCCTGGACGCGGGCCTGGTGAAGATCTTCTGCGTGCCGTCCTACGACGGGGCCTCCTGGTCGGACCGGGACATCTGCCAGGGCGACCGGGCCAGGGCGCACCGGCGGTTCGAGGACTGGATCATCTGGCAGGTGGTGCCTTTCATCCGCGAGAACTGCGGTGGCCGTGAGGACATCGTCACCGCCGGCCCGTCGCTGGGGGCGTTCCACGCGGTGCTGTTCGCTCTTCGTCACGCGCACGTCTTCCATCACGCAGTGGCGTTCTCCGGGTCCTACGACCCGTGGAGCTGGCACGGCTGGGGCGATTCCGACGCCGACACCTACCTGACCGACCCGATCCAGTTCCTGCCGCGCACCTTCGGCGGGCACCTGGATCACCTGCGGGCCCAGCTCCACCTGACGCTGGTCGTCGGCAGTGGTCAGTGGGAGGACAGCACCGGCGCGAACGCCTCCACCCGGCAGCTGGCCGACATCCTCTCCGACCGGCAGATCCCCCACGAGCTGCACGTCTGGGGCCCGGAATGGCCGCACGACTGGTCCAGCTGGCGGGCCCAGGCCGCCGTCCATCTCCCTCCGCTGGGCTGAAATGATCAGCCGATGACGCCCGCCCGCCGAGACTCGACCCATCACCTCATCGGTCTGCTGCTGGGGACGGAGGACGACTGGCCGAGGGCGTTCGAGACCCTGACCCGCCGGCTCGGCCCGGTCGGTCACCAGGGACGTGAGCACCAGATCAGCACCGAACGGCTGACCATCGAGCCGTTCGACCTTCGCGACCCCGTCCGGCACGACCTCGTCATCGACCGGCTGGCCTGGTGGTACTTCCACCCGCGGGAGTGGCTCAAGAAGGCCGCGCTGGTCAACGACACCTACCTCCTGAACAACCCGTTCACCTTCCAGGCCATGGAGAAGCACTCCGCCTACTGCGCGATGATCCGGCTCGGCTTCGACATCCCCAGCACCATGCTGGTGCCCTACAAGAACCCCCTGGACCACGAGAAGTGGGCGTACACCGCCGGTACCTACAACCTGCCGTTCGACCTGGACGAGGTCGCCGAGCGGGTCGGGTACCCGATGTACATGAAGCCCTTCGACGGCGGCGCCTGGCGGGGGGTCTCCCGCGTCGACGACGTCCAGGCGCTGCACCGGGCCTACGACGAGTCCGGCCAGATGCTGATGCACCTGCAGGCCGCGGTCTCCCCCTTCGACGCCTTCGCCCGGTCGCTGACCATCGGCCCGGAGACGAAGATCATGAAGTTCCGCCCGGAGCTGCCGATGCACGACCGGTACGAGGTCGCCCACTCCTTCCTGCCGCCGGAGGCGGGGATGGAGATCCTGACGCTCTCCCGCACCGTCAACGCGTTCTTCCGCTGGGAGTTCAACTCGTGCGAGGCCTTGGTGACCGGGACCAGGGTCCAGCCGATCGACCACGCGAACGCGTGCCCGGACATCGCGATCACCTCGCTGCACTACTACTTCCCGTGGGCGATCACCCAGCTGATCTCCTGGTCGGTGTTCTGCGCAGTCACCCATCGTCGGCCGCGGGTGGACACCACGTCCAGGGAGTGGTTCGACGTCGCCGACGATCCGGACCTGTCGTGGAACGACAAGCTCGGCCGCTACGGACTTCTCGCCGACCAGTACTTCCAGGCCGACGAGTACCGGGAGTTCTGCTCGACCTCGCTCGCCTCGCTGCCGGCCATGGTGCGCGACTGGGTCGACTCACCCGAGTTCGACGCGCTGCTGGTCGAGACGGTCCGCAAGGGCTACCCGGCCGCCGAGCACGACCGGTTCATCGCCCACTTCCGCGGGCTGATGACGCTCTGGGTCGACGACCAGGGCTAGGAGCAGGTCGGGGCGGCCGTCGGTAGGGTCAGCGACTCGAGGTAGGCATTGCCGATGTCATCCACGCAGCTCAGCCCGTTGCTCAGGTAGGAGGTATGCCTGACGCCCTTGACGGTGAGCAGGGTGGCATTGATCTGCTGGGCGAGGTCGACACCGTCCTGGTAGGGGGTCGCCGGGTCCCCGGTGGTCGAGACGACCAGGGTCTTGGGCAATCCCGAGATGTGGAGCGTGTGCGGCAAGGTGGTCGGAGGAACCGGCCACAGCGCGCAGATGTCGAAGATCGCGCCGGCCGGGTCGCCGGTCGCGCCGAACGGCCCGGCCGCGGCGACGGCGGCGTTGAACTTGGTGACCTCGGCCGGATCAGTCTTCCGCGGACCGTCGACGCAGCGCACCGCGTTGAACGCTTCCTGCTCGTTGGAGTAGTGCCCTTGCGCATCGCGCCCGTTGTAGCTGTCGGCCAGCTGCATGAGAATTCGTCCGTCACCGGCCTTCAGCGCCAGCAGTCCCTGCGCCAGGGCGGTCTGGAACTGGGTGAAGTACAGGCCCCACGTGACTCCGGTGATCGCGCTTGCGAAGGTGAGCGTTCGACCGCCCGCGAGGGCCAGCGGCTTGTCCAGCAGTGGCCGGACCAGCCCCTGGAAGATGGCCAGCGCCTTCGACGGATCCGTGCCCAGGGCACAACCCGGTGAACTCGTGGCGCAGTAGGCCGCGAAATTCTGGAACGCGGTCTCGAATCCCTTCTGCTGGCCCAGGGCACTGCTGGCCGGATCGACGTTGGGAGCCTCGACGCCGTCGAACAATATGGCGCGAACGTTCTTGGGGAATTGTTCGGCATACTCCCAGCCGATCTGCGTGCCGTAGGAGAACCCGAGGTAGGAGAGCTTCGAATCACCCAGGACCGCCCTCAGCACATCCAGATCCTGTGCTACGTCACGGGTTCCGATATTCGCAAAGAATGTCTTGCTGTCGATCCCCTGAGCCTTGCCGGTGTTGGCCAGACATTCCGAGACGATCTGTTTCGTCAGGGCATTCGCCGCATCGACGTCAGCCTGGTTGCGCGAGCGTGTGTCCGTGGCGAAGGTCTTGTCCTTCTCGGCATCCGTCTGACATTGCACGGCGGGCAACGAGGAGCCGATGCCCCTCGGATCGATACCCACCAGGTCGAACTTCTGGTTCAGCCCGGCCACCGTTTTCTGCGCTGCGCCGGCATCGGCGGCCGTGTCCCCGACCACATAGGACGCCAGCCATTCCATCCCGGAGGAACCGGGGCCGCCCGGGTCGGTCACCAGTGAACCGATGCGGGCGGATCGGTCGGTGGCGACCTTGCGGAGCACCCCCATCGAGACCGTTTGTCCGGTCGGGTTGCTGTACGCCAGCGGAACGGTCAACCGGGCGCACTGGATGTTCGGATCCCCGTACAGGCTGGTGGCAGCGGCGTCCGTCGCGTAACTGGCGCACGGACCCCACGCCAGTGTCTGGCCGTAGAACTTCTGCAGCCCGGCGGGCACTGCACCGGCCCCGGTCGGCACCGGACCGGTGCTCGTCGTCCCCGCGGGCGTCGGGACGGGCGCGCCGGAGGTGGTCGCCGTACCGGACCCACCGGGCAGGACGCTGGGCTCGGTGATCTGGCCGGCCGCGGAGCCCGTCGTGGTCGGCGGGGTCGTCGCCGTGCCGACCACCGGTCGCAGCGCAGAGCCGGAGATGCTGGAGCAGGCTGCGAGCAGGACGAATGCGCTCAGGAGTGCGGCATGACGGAAGGCTGGGCGGGTGCGGAGCGACCGACGTCGCGGGGAGTGCATCCTTCGATCATGACACCGCGGTCTGTGGGCGGGTCGTCGGCGCGCGCCGAGCGGTCGGTGATCGCCTGGAGCTTCGCGGCGCTCTCGTGCCACGACAGGGCAGTGACCGCGAGCACGATCACCAGCGCGCCCAGGGCCTGTGACCAGGTCAGCGAACCGCCGATGGCCAGCCCGACGATCGCACCGGTGACCGGATAGGCCAACTCGGCCAGGGTCGCCCGCGACGCCGCCGTCTGGCGCAGCCCGACGTAGTACAGCATCATCGCCAGCAGGCCGGGGACCAGGGCGAGCCCGATCACCGATCCGGTACTGCGCAGGTCAGGCAGCCAGAAGCGGTCGCCGGCGAGCAGCACGATGACAGCGGCCGTCGGCAAGCCGAAGGCGAACCGGAGCGTGGTCAGCTCGAGCGGGTCGATTTCGGTGGCGACCAGGCGTCCGAGCACGGTGCCGCCGGCCCACAGCACCGCTGCTCCGAGCGCCAGCATCACCACCCCGAGGCGGGACACCGTGACGTCCAGCGGATTCGGGAAGGCCAACAGCCAGACGCCGACCACGGCCGGCACGGCGAACAGGGCGAACCGGGTCCGCACCTTCTCGCCCAATACGGTCACCGCCCCGGCGATGGCGAACAGGGGCTGCAGGTGTTGCACCACCACGGGTGTCACGTAGTCGCCGTGCTGGCTGGAGATCCGGAACGCGATCGTGAACAGGGTGGTCGCGACGGCCGAGGCTCCGGCACCGATGCCGATGACGGCCCAACGTCCGCGGGCACCGGTACGGGCGAACGCGCGGAGGGCGCGCGGCAGGAAGGGCAGCAGCAGCAGCACCAGCACCCGGTGCTCGGCGAAGACCAGGGTCGGCGCCGACACCTGCCGGGCGAGCGACTGCCGGAAGAACGCGTCGGTCCCCCACAGCGCGGCGCCGAGCGCCACCAGCCACGTGAGGTCCCGGGCACGCGAGGAGATGATCACCCCGGCTTCAGCGCCCGTCGCCGCCCCGCCATTCCCGATCCTCCTCCGACTTCTGGGCCTCGCGGTCGTGGACCCCCTGCAGCGCGTTGGCGGCGGACTCCCGGTCCGGGTAGGGGCCGAGCAGGTCCTTGGCCTTGCTCTGGCCCTCCTCCTCGACCTGATGCGTCTTGATGTTGTAGTAGAAGGCCGTGTTCCGGCCGATGTCGTCACCCATGGACGCAGCCTGCCACACCGGTCGCCCGGCCGTCTAACATGGACAGGTGATCGAATGGTCGAGGTATCGGCTGAACGGTCGGTACTTCACCCCCCTCGGCGAGAACGGCATGGCCGAACGCTTCCCGACGATCTGCCCGCGGGGCCACCCGCTGGGACCCGACACCGTGCTGGTCGGCTCCTACCCCTGCCTGTGCGCCCATCGACCGCATCGCACCTGGCGCTGCTGGACCTGCGACTCGGGGCGGGTCGACTCGGTCTGGGTCTGGCCGCCCTGCATCCACCACCCGGAGTGGACGGCGTGGGCCATCTGATCGAGCCGACCCTGCGAATTCCTGACGTCTGGGTGGACGAGTTGGTCTGTAAGCCGGGTCCTGTTCCCGGGGGCCTCTCGGCGATCCCGTTCGGCGACCATCCATCTCGGCGTGCCGTTGCCGACACGCTCCAGCGGTTCACCCGCAAGCTCGGGCGGGCCGCCCTCGAACGCCTGCGCACGCTCAACGGTACCGAAGCACCGCAGGCGCTTTCAACCTTGCTCCGGGTGGGGTTTACCGAGCCGCACCGGTCACCCGGCACGCTGGTGGTCTCTTACACCGCCGTTTCACCCTTACCCGTGGCGCTCCGGTCCGAAGACCGGACCACTCGTGGCGGTCTGTTCTCTGTGGCACTTTCCCGCGGCTCGCGCCGGGTTGCCGTTGACAACCACCCTGCCCTGTGGAGCCCGGACTTTCCTCGGCGGACCGGACGGTGGAGACCTCCCGGTTCGACGCGGTCGCCCGACCAACTCGTCCGCTGGTGAACTCTACCGGCCACGGGAACCCGGGCCTGACGGTATCGTCCGGTCCCGTGAACGCGGTTGTGGCCAGCATCATCGGCGTGGTCCTGCTGCTGGCCACCCTGGCCTTCGCCATCATCCGGCCGAGGGGACTCCCCGAGGCCGTCGCCGCGGTGCCCGCGGCGGGCCTTGCGCTGGCGCTCGGTCTGATCAGCTGGCACGGCGCCGGGGAGACGGTCGACCGGCTCGGCTCGACCATCGGGTTCCTCGGCGCCGTCCTGGTGATCGCCCACCTCTGCGACGTCGACGGCGTCTTCCGGTGGCTCGGCGCCGTGATGGCGGCCCGCAGCCGGGCCGACCCGGCGCGCCTGCTCGTGCTGGTCTTCGTCGTCGCCTCGCTGACCACGGCCGCCCTGAGCCTGGACGCCACCGTCATCCTGCTGACCCCGGCGGTGCTGGCCACCATCAAGCGTCTGCACGTCAGGCCCGCCCCGCACGTCTACGCCACCGCGCACCTGTCGAACACCGCCTCCCTGGTGCTGCCGGTCTCCAACCTCACCAATCTGCTGGCGTTCCAGGCGTCCGGGCTGAGCTTCGTCGGGTTCGCCGGGCTGATGGCCGGTCCGTGGCTGGTCGCGATCGGCGTCGAGTACGTGGTCTTCAGGAAGTTCTTCGCCGCCGATCTGCAGAAACCGGATCGACCGCCGGCCGAGGTCCGCAGCGTCGAGCTGCCGAGGGTCACCCTGATCCTGCTGGCGCTGATCCTGGCCGGTTTCGCCGCCGGACCGTTGCTGAACGCGCAGCCGGTCGTGGTCGCCGCGATCGGTGCAGTGGTGATGGCGACCAGGGCGGTCATCCGCGGGCAGGTCGACCTCTGGTCGGTGATCAGGGCGGCCAATCCGGTCTTCCTGGCCTTCGTCGCGGCACTGGGCATCGTGGTCGACGCGGCCACCGGTCACGGACTGCAGTCCGCGTTGGCCGGCATCCTGCCGACCGGCCACGGACTGGTCGACCTCCTGGCGCTGGCCGGGATCGCCGCGGTGCTGTCCAATCTGGTCAACAACCTGCCCGCGACGCTGGTGCTGCTGGCCGCCCTCGGCGCCCACCCGCAGGCCGCGCCCGTGCTGGCCGTGCTGATCGGCGTCAACATCGGGCCCAACCTGACCTACACCGGTTCGCTGGCCACGCTGCTGTGGCGGCGGGTGCTGCTGAGCCACTCCACGTCGCCGTCGCTGTCCCGCTTCACCCGGCTCGGACTGCTGACCGTCCCGACGACCCTGGTGGCCGCGACCGTGGTGCTCTGGCTCGGCACGCTCCTCTAGCCGTCGAGATGCCCGGTCTCGTTGACGGCCCAGACCATCACGGCGCCGTCGTCGTCGATGGTGAGCCCGGACAGCGAGGCGGTGTCGATCCGGAAGCGGTAGGCGGCCGCGGACGGAACCTCCAGTGCGGTCGTCAGGATCATCTTGGTGACGGCGGCGTGGGTGACCAGCACGACGGTGTGGCCGCGGTAGAGCCGCACCACCTCGGCCAGCAGCGGGGCGATCCGATCGCGTATCTGGTGGAACGACTCGCCCCCCGGCGGCGCCACGTCCGGGTCAGACCGCCAGGTCGAGAACTCCTGCGGCCAGCCACTTTCGATCTCGGCGGGGCGGAGGCCGGTCCACTCGCCCAGTAGTCCGTCCAGCAGCGCCTCGTGCACGACGACCGGGGCGCCGGACCCGCTTCCGATCGACTTCGCCGTCAACCGGCAGCGCTGCAGGGGCGAGGTCAGCACGATGCTGGGACGCAGATTCTTGATCTTCTCCGCGACCGAGGATGCCTGCCGCCGGCCCCGACCGGTCAGCGGCACGTCCTCGCGCCCGGCGAACCGGCCGTCCGCGCCCCACGTCGTCTCGCCGTGCCGGACGACGAGCACCCTGGTCGCACCGGTCGGCAGCGGCCCCGGCAGGACGGCCGCCGGGTCGACCGCGTCGTCGTCCGCCGCGTCCATCGCCTGGTTGGCCAGCCGGTCGGCGTGGCCGTTCTGCGCCCGCGGCACCCACTGGAAGGTGACCGCGTCGAACCCGGAGACCAGGCTCGAGGCCCTGGCGGCCAACGGCTTCATGTCCGGACGCTTGATCTGCCAGCGGCCGGACATCTGCTCGACGACGAGCTTCGAGTCCATCCGGACCTCGACGTGGCCGGCGCCGAGTTCGCGGGCCGCTTCCAGACCTGCGATCAGGCCGGAGTACTCGGCGACGTTGTTGGTGGCCCGCCCGAGATGGGCGGCCCGCTCGGCGAGCACCGTGGTGCCGTCGGCATCCAGGACCACCGCCCCGAATCCGGCCGGTCCGGGATTCCCCCGGGAACCGCCGTCCGCGTAGAGGACCACCGACCTGACGGGTCTCACCACCGAATCCTCACCACCGGACGAGGATGGCACCGCACTCGGGGCAGCGCACGATCTCGTCGGAGGGAGCGGCGGCGATGGAGGACAGCTCGACCCGGTCGAGATCCATCCGGCAGGCATCGCAGCGACCGCCGTTGAGCTTTGCCGCCGCAACCCTGCCGGACTTGTGGATCCGCTCGTACAGGCCGACGAGTTCGGCGGGCAGGTCCGCCGCGAGTTCGATCCGTCCCTTGCGCTGATGACCGAGTTCGGCGTCGATGTCGGCGAACAGGTCGTCGCGGGCCGACTCGGCGGCCGCGACCTCCGCCCGGCTGCGGTCGAACTCGGCCTGGATCCCGGACAGCACACTGTCCGCGGTCTCCTTCTGCTCCATCAGTTCCAGCGCCTCGTCCTCGAGCACACCCTGACGGCGGGACAGCGAGGTGATCTCGTGCTGGAGGTTCTCGAGGTCCTTGGCGTTGCCCGCGCCCGCCGTCAGACGCTGTGCGTCCCGGGCGGCCCTGGTCCGGACCTGGTCGATCTCGTTGTCCAACTTGCGGGTGGCCCGTTCGAGGTCCCCGACCTCGGTCTCGGCCAGCACCTTCGCGTTCCGCAACTCCACCAGTTTCTCGGTCCCGGAGGCGATCACGGCCAGCTGGGGCAGCGTGGCCCTGCGGTGCTCGGCAGCGTTGATCGTCTGGTCGAACCCGGCCAGATCGAGCAATCGGCGTTGGACGAACGGGTCAGCCTTCGGCACAGGTGTCGTGGCCCTTCTGGAGTGGGGGCCCGTTCGCGGCACCGGCAGAGGGCCGCGACGGACGATGGATCGTCCACGGATCGGTACGCAGAGCAGAAACGGTGGTGCTGACGCTACCCGCCGATCCCGCCCGCGCCATACCGGCCGCGATCACGCCGGCGGCACTGGCCAGCCACGGCCACTCGCCGGACCAGTGCGCCACCTCGACCACGGCGGCCGACCCCGGCCGCGCAAGATGCTCGGCCACCACGTGATGACGTAGGTCGGACGTCAGGTAGACATCCGCGCCGGCCGCGCCGGCGGCGCCGAGTTCGGAGTCCCCGGCCCCGCCGCACACGGCGACCGTCCGGACCTGACGGCCGGGATCACCGGCGGCCCGGACCCCGCCGACGGTGCCGGGCAGCGAAGCCGACGCCAGCTCGGCGAAGTCCCGCAGTGACATCGATGACGGCAACTCCCCGATCCGGCCCATCCCGGTCGACCCGGCCTGGGGATGACCGGGCGCGAGGACATCGACGTCAGGCACCAGCGGCCGCACCCGCTGCAGGCCGAGCGCGGACGCCAACGCATCGTTGACGCCGCCGACCGCCTTGTCCGCGTTGGTGTGCGCCGCGAAGTGCGCGATGCCCGACCGGATCAGCCGGTCGATCACCCGGCCCTTGGCCGTCTCGGTGCTGACCGTCTGCACCGGCCGGAACAGCAGTGGGTGGTGGGTCACCACCAGCTGCGCGCCGATCTGAAGAGCCTCGGCGACCACGGCATCGTCGATGTCGACGGCGAGCAACACCATGTCGACGTCCCCCGTAGGATCGCCGCAGGTCAGGCCGATCCCGGTGTCCCAGTCCTGGGCCAGCCGGGGTGGGTAGGCAGCCTCCAGCACAGCGATCACCTCACCCACGGTGGTGCTCATCGGTTGCTCCCTTCGGCGGTGGCGGGGTGGTCAGTCTGTCATTTCGGGTGACAATGATCAGGTGAACCTTGCCGCGAGTCGACACCAGGGCCGGACGGAGGTCGATCAACCGGGTCTCCCGGCCGATCCGCGGCTGCACGTGAGCGTGATCTGCACCGGCAACATCTGCCGCTCGCCGATCGGTGAGCAGATGCTGCGGGCTGCGATCGCCGACGCCGGTCTGGAAGATGCGGTCCGGGTGACCAGCGCCGGCACCGGCAGCTGGCACGTCGGGTACCCCGCAGATCGCCAGGCCCAGGCCGCCCTGCGGCGCGCCGGCTTCGCCACCGAGCACCGTGCCCACCAGATCACCGCAGAGGAGCTCGCGACCGTCGACCTGGCCCTCGCGGCCGATCGTGGCCACGAGCGGATCCTGCGAACGCTCACCCCGGTCCAGGACAAGGTGAGACTCCTGCGGAGCTTCGATCCCACCGCGGACGGCGAGGACGTCCCCGACCCCTACCAGGGCCCGGACTCCGAGTTCGACGAGGTGGTCGCCATGACGGCCGCCGCGCTTCCGGGCGTCATCCGGGAGATCAGGCGGCGGCTCGGATGACCGCGACGCTGGAGAAGGACCCCTCGGCCCCGGCACGACGACCACGCTTCGGATTTCTGCTCAAGCCCGGCTGGCTCGGCGCCATCGTCGCGGCGCTGGCCTTCACGGCTGCCTGCTGGTTGGTCCTGGCCCCCTGGCAGTTCAGCCGCAGTGCGCAGAACGACGCCTCCAACGCGCAGGTCGACGCCGCCCTCAAGAGCGACCCCGTCCCGGTGAGCCAGTACCTCTCCACCGACCGGCAGCCGGCCGGCAAGGACGTCTACCAGTTGGCCACGGCCACCGGCGTCTTCGACACCGGCAACGTGCACTACGTCCGGCTGCGGCAGGACAGCAGCGGCAATCCGGTGTCCGAGGTGGTGCTCCCCCTGAAGATGACCGACGGCCGGATCCTGCTGGTCGACCGCGGGTACCGGTCGTTCGGGGACATCAAGGCCGGTGTCCCGCTGCCGCCGCCGCCCACCGGCCAGGTGACGGTGACCGGACGTGTCCAGCAGGACCAGACCGACCCGAAGAACCGCAAGCCCAGGTTCACGGACGGTCTCGACCAGGCCTGGGCGGTGAACGCCGACGACCTCGCCGGAATCGACGGCACCACCGGGGCCGGCGGCGACGTCCTGCAGGGGTACATCCAGTTGGTCGCGGGTACTCCCGGTGTGCTGCAGGAGATCGGGATGCCGCAGACCTCGGTCGGTCCCTACTTCTCCTACGCCCTGCAGTGGTCGGCGTTCGGCGCGATGTCCCTCCTGGCCATCTGCTACTTCATCTTCCGCGAGGCCACCGACCCACGCGGCCCGGACGAGCGCAACGTCCCCTATCCCGAGCGGACGGGTGCATCGCCGGAGGAAATGGCAGGGACCGCACCGACGGAAACCGGATCGCACGGCCGGAAGTCCAGGTCCAGACGCGCGTCCAGGGACGGCTTCGACCGCACGCAGCTCTTCGACTGACCGTTGGCCGGGCCGCAGATCTGGCAGGAGCGCGCCACCGCCGCCGAAGAGGCGGTGTGGGGCCGGCACGCTCGGCGGCTCCTGGGTCTTCCCGGGACGGCGCTCGGCGTGGTCGGCTGGCCGTTCGATCCCGGGCACCGCCTGTTCCTGACGTGGCACCTCTGGTGGCAGGCGCACCTGCTGGACTGTGCCGTGGACGCCTGGATGCGTTCCCCGGGTGAGGTGCGCACCCGGAGGGTGGCCGGCCTCGCGCGGGCCATCCGGCTGCGCAATCTCGGCCGGTACACCAACGACTACTACGACGACATGGCCTGGATCGGTCTGGCCCTGCAGCGCGCCGTCCCGCTGGGCGTCGACCCGCGGAGCGTCCGGGCACCCGTGACCGCCATCCTGGACGCGTGGAACCCGCCGGTGGGGGGCATCCCCTGGCGCCGCGGGGACGAGTTCTACAACTCCCCCGCCAATGCCCCGGCGGCGATCCTGTTGGCCCGCAGCGGTTTCACCCGGCGAGCCCGGCAGATGGCCGACTGGATCGATAGCCACCTGCGCACCCCCGGCAGCGACCTGATCGCCGATGGCTTCCATCCCGGTGAGGATCTGAAGCCCGTCTTCTACACGTACAACCAGGGGGCTGTCCTCGGACTCGAGGTGGAGCTCGCCGTGTCGGGCGGCGACCGGGCCAGGGTCCATCGGCTCGTGGCGGCGGTGGCCGCCGAGATGACCTCCGGCGGAGTACTGATCGGTCACGGCGGGGGTGATGGCGGGCTGTTCACCGGGATCCTGGCCCGCTATCTGGCCCTGGTGTCCACCCGGCTGCCGGGCGCCGACCGCGCCGACCGCCGGGCCAGATCCACGGCGGGCGCACTCGTCACGGGCTCGGCCGCCGCGGCCTGGGAACACCGGGTCGATGCTCAGCACGGCCCGCTGTTCGGAGCCGACTGGACCAGGCCGGCGCAGCGGCCGGGGCGTACCGGGCCGGGAGCCTCGTCCCGGCCCGAATGTGATCTGTCCGTACAACTCTCGGGATGGATGCTGCTCGAGGCGGCCGCGCTGCTGGAGCGGGCCGACTAACGTGTCCGGTGTGCTGCTCATCGATCAGGTCCAGAAGCTCCTGGCCGGACCACGTCCCCTGCCCATCGTCTCGGCCGGCCACCCCGTGCTGCGCCACCGGGCCGAGCCCTACGACTTCAGCCTCCCGTCGGACCTGTTCGCCGAACTGATCGTCGCGATGCGCGAGAGCATGCTGGCTGCACCGGGTGTCGGCCTCGCATCGCCCCAGATCGGCCTGGGGGTCCAGCTGGCCGTCATCGAGGATCTGGCGGGTCTGCCCGCCGAGGTGGCGCAGATCCGTGACCGGGTGCCGGTGCCGTTCCGGGTGCTGGTCAATCCGTCGTACACGCCCGTCGACGACGGGGTGGCCGCGTTCTACGAGGGCTGCCTTTCGGTGCCGGGTTACCAGGCGGTGGTGGAACGGCCGAGTGCCGTCCGGTTACGGGCTCTCGACGAGAGCAGGACGGCCATCGACGAGGTGGTCACCGGCTGGGCGGCCCGCATCGTCGCCCACGAGACCGACCACCTGGCCGGGATCCTCTACCTCGACAAGGCCTTCACCAGGTCACTGGCCGGTACGCAGGAGTACCTGACCCGGTGGGCCGGTCCGACACCGCAGGACGCACGGGTGGCACTGGGTTTCTAGGCAATCAGGACGACCGGACGAGGAAGGGCCCGCTGCCGAGGCAGCGGGCCCTTCCTGGTTCCGGAGACTACGCCGGGATGTAGTCGAAGACGTCCGGGTCTGGACCGGTGCGCTCGTCCTTGTTGAGTGCCGAGATGGAGCCCATGTCCGACACCGGGAGCTCGAAGTCGAAGATCTCGAAGTTCTCCTTCATCCGGGACTCGGTCACCGACTTCGGGAAGACGATGCTGCCGTGCTGGATGTGCCAGCGGAGCACGACCTGGGCGGGCGTCTTGCCGTGTTCCTTCGCGATCGCAACGATGGTCGGGTCGTCCAGCACCTTGCCCTGGGCGATGGGCGACCAGGCCTCGGTGGCGATCCCGTGCTCGTCGTCGAAGGCACGCAGTTCCTCCTGCGTCAGGTAGGGATGCACCTCGATCTGGTTGACGGCCGGCGGGATGGTCGTCTCCTCGTGCAGGCGGCGCAGGTGGTGCGGCTGGAAGTTGGAGACGCCGATCGAGCGCGCACGCCCGTCGCGGTAGATCTCCTCGAACGCCTTCCAGGTCTCGACGAAGTCGCGCTTGGTGGGCAGTGGCCAGTGGATCAGGAACAGGTCGACCTTCTCGAGGCCGAGATCGGCCAGGGTCTTGTCGAAGGCGGTCAGCGCTGCGTCGTGGCCGAGCTGGTTGTTGTTCAGCTTGCTGGTGATGAACACCTCGGAGCGATCGAGACCGGACTTCGCGAAGGCCTGCCCGACCCCCTTCTCGTTCCCGTACATCTGGGCGGTGTCGATGTGCCGGTAGCCGATCTCGAAGGCCTTGGACACGGCGTCGGCGGTCTCCGACGGGTCGATCTGGAAGACACCGAACCCCAGCTGCGGGATCTCCACGCCGTTGTTCAGAAGCACGTTCGGTACTGCAACCATCTTTGATCTCCTCGGTGGGTCCAGTTTTGTATGTCCATCGTACTGAACGGGCCCGGCCCGCCGGGTAGGTTCTTGTCCCATGCGAGTAGGCGTTGTTGTGTTGCCCCAGTTCCCGGCCGTCGAAACGAGGAGACGCTGGAAATCACTCGAGGACCGGGGGTTCGCCCATGGCTGGACGTACGACCATCTGGCCTGGCGGGACCTCGCCGACGAGCCCTGGTACGCGACCGTCACGACCCTGGCGGTCGCCGCCGGCGCCACCTCGACGCTGAAACTCGGAACCTGGGTGATCTCGCCGAACTTCCGTCATCCCGTGACCTTCGCCAAGGAACTGATGTCCCTCGACGACATCGCGGGCGGTGACGGCCGGTTGATCGCGGCCATCGGAGCGGGCGGCCTCGGCTGGGACTCCGCCGTGCTCGGCCGGGAGAACCTGCCACCGAAGGAGCGGGTCGACCGTCTGACGGAATTCCTCGCGCTCACCGACCTGCTGCTCCGGCAGCCCGAGACCAGCTGGAAGGGCAAGTACTTCACGGCCGAGCGGGCGCGCATGGTCCCGTCGGGATCACGGGCGCGCATCCCGTTGGTGATGGCCGGGAGCGGACCGAGATCCGTCCGGTTGGCGGCCGGCCATGACGGGTGGGCCACCACCGGACCCGACGGCGACCTCACGGCCGACGCGTGGTGGGAACGGCTCGCGTCCCTGGTGACGACCTTCGAGGCTGCGGCGGTGGAGATCGGTCGCGACCCCGCACTGATCAGCCGGTACCTCTCGTTGGACGCCGCCCCGGGCTACTCGTTCACCGATCCGGGTTCGTTCACCGCGGCGGCGGTCCGCGCCAGGGCCCTGGGCTTCACCGACCTGGTCATCCACTGGCCGCGGTCGACGAAGACCTTTGCCGGCGACGAGACCGTCCTGGACCGGATCGCCGAGATGCTCGTGGACGGGCAGTACCTGGACTGAGCCATCGGAATGCACCGATCAGGTGAAAGAGACGGTAAAACGGGATGGAAAGACCATTTCGGCGACAGGCCGCCGCCTGGAATGTTTGGCGAGGTCCGGGTCGGGCACCTGTCGCTCGGAGAAATACTCTGCACCGACCCACCCAGGGAGAATCACACCAATGCTCGGACTCATCATCAGCCTGATCGTGATCGGCCTGATCGCCGGCGCCATCGCCCGTCTGGTCGTACCGGGCAAGCAGAACCTGTCCATCCCGGCGACCATCGTGATCGGCATCGTCGGATCGTTCGTCGGTGGCTTCCTCGGCTACCTGCTCTTCCACAAGGATGCCCAGAACGGCTTCTTCCAGCCGTCCGGCATCATCGGATCCATCATCGGCGCCATCATCGTGCTGCTGCTGTGGATCAGGTTCGGCAG
This sequence comes from Nakamurella sp. PAMC28650, assembly GCF_014303395.1. Classification (GTDB taxonomy): domain Bacteria; phylum Actinomycetota; class Actinomycetes; order Mycobacteriales; family Nakamurellaceae; genus Nakamurella. Next base: position 3,318,001 of record NZ_CP060298.1, on the reverse strand, counting down.
CAGGTCCCGCTCCAGGGTCTGATCCACACGCTCTACGATCGGCAGGTGCCCACTGCCCCGTCCGGACGAGTGGCCTCCACGGCGCTGCTGTTCGATCTCGACGGGACGCTGTACGTGGGTGACCTGCCGATTCTTGCGTTCGCCCGGCATTGCGCAGAGCAGCTCTCCGACCGCGGCGCCACCCACCTGATCGACAACGTCCGGTATTTCCTGGAGGGCAAGTCGGCCGGTGATCGCCTGGTCGACCTCGGCGCCGCCCAGGACGGCGACGACGCAGTCGAAATCCTTGCCGCCGCCGCTGGTCTCACCCCGGACCGGGTGGCAGCCGCACATCGGGCGGCGCGCGCTGACCTGGCCGGATCCGCCTTCGCACTGGAAGCGCCGGACGGACTTCTGGGACTCCTGGAGAGCCTGCACACGACCCATGTGATGGTCGTGACGAACGCCGAGGTGGGTGTCGCGGAGGTGCTCGAGGCGATCGGGGTGGCCGGCCGGATCCACCAGGTCATCACCGCGGTCGACAAGCCCGCCGCCATGCCGGCCATCATCGACGCCACCCTGCACCGGATCGGCGCGGGCCAGGACCCCCGGCGGATGATGGTGGTCGGCGACCGCTGGCGCTCCGATCTCGCCGATGCGCACCGACGGGGGGCGGAGACCGCTCTGGTCGACCGCTTCGGTCGAGGCGACGGTACGCCGACCCTGCGCGCCGCAGATCTCGCCTCGCTCGTTCCCGGCATCAGGAACTGGGCGGATCGCTACGGAGGAGCGCGATGAGCCACTCGTTCGACGCCGCAGCACTTCCCACGCCGGACGGTCTGCCCGCCGAGGTGCCCGACCTGGTCGTCGCCCACCTGTCGGACACCCATCTGACCAGTACCGGCGTGCTGTACAACGGCGTCATCGACCCGGCGGCCGCGCTGGCCAGGGTCACCGACGCCCTGGCCAGGGCCCGCGCGCAGGGACGGGCACCCGACATCATCGTGGTGTCCGGTGATCTCACCGATTCCGGCGATCCGGATGCCTACCGCCACCTGCGCGCCGTGCTGGCACCGCTGGCGCCACAGGTGGTCTACGCCACCGGCAACCACGACGTCAGGGCCGTCTTCCACGCGGAGTTGCTCGGCGAGCCGGGGCGGGAGGGACCCATCCTGCAGGTGCACCGACTGGCCGGCGTCCGCATCCTGGTGCTGGACTCCACGGTGGTGGGGGCCGGTCACGGCGTGCTGGAACCCGGGCACCTGGCCGAACTGGCCGCCGAGCTGGACCAGCCCTACCCGGGCGGCTCGATGGTGGTGCTGCATCATGCGCCCCTGCCACCTCCGTCACCGCTGCTGACGTATTTCGCACTGGACCGCCGGTCCCGGGCCGCACTGGCCGAGGCCGTCGCCGGTAGCGACACCCGGATCATCCTGGCGGGCCACCACCACCTGGCCGGCTCCGGCCTCGTCGGCGGCGTTCCGGTCGCCATCGCCCCGTCCACCGCGATCCGGACCGATCCGCTGGCCCCGCCCGGCCACGAACGCACCTACGGTGCGGCCGGGTTCAACCTGGTGCGACTGTTCCCGGACGGCACGGTGAGCGTCTCGGTCGTTCCGGTGGACGACACACCGGAGATCTTCCACCTGGATGAAACCGGCTGCGCCGCAGTGATTGCCGCCCATCCGATCTACACTCCCACCAGTAGTACGGCCCACGTCCCGAACAGCAGGTAGGGCCCGAGGGGGATCGCCGACCTCATCCGCAGCCGGCCGGCCACCACCGCCGCCAGCGACAGGACCGATCCGAGCCCGAACGCCACCGCGAGGCCCAGCACCACCGAGGATGCCGACACGTAGCCCAGCAGCAGTCCCAGGGTGGGGATCAGCTTGACGTCGCCGCGCCCCATCCACGCCGACGAGAGGCGCGCCAGCGCCGCGAACAGCATCCACAGCAGTGCGCCGGACACCAAGGACCGCAGCGCAGATCCCGAGTACGGCGCGAGGAGATGGGTGAGGACCACGGTCAGCGCCGCCACCGGCAGGGCGGGCCGGGTGATCGCGTCGGGCAGTCGGTGGTGCACCAGGTCGACGCCGGAGAGCGCGACCAGCAGCAGCCCGGCCAGCAGGACCAGCGCCAGGGTCGGTCTGCCCCAGGCCATCACGACCGACAGTCCGGCGACCAGGGCAGCGGCGACCTCGGTGGGGCCCGCTGGCAGGACCACCCCGCGCCGCAACCGTCCCAGCAGTCGGCGCACCAGGGCGCCGGCCACCGCGCCGCCCGACACCGTCAGCGCTGTCACCAGAACCTCGACCCCCCGCATCCACCCACCTTCGCACGATCGGCGGCCGGCCCGGCGGAACTGTCCACAACCTCAGCGCGGTTGGATCCCCCGGCGACGGACCGGCGGCGGCGGGTCGAGCACACCGGTGAAGACCGCCACCGCTCCGGCGAGCAGGAACAGCGAGCAACCCGCGGTCAGCCACGGACCGGGACCACTGGATCCCTCTCCGGAACCGAGCACGCCGGCCAGGTCACCCGGCGAAACCCCCCGGAAGATGCCCCAGGCCAGACCACCCAGTCCGCACAGGGAGAGCACCGCCGCCGGGATGCGGTGTGGCTTGTCCCCCCTGGCGACCAGGGCGATGCCGAAGGCGGCCAGCAGGGCGAGCCCGCCGATCACGACGGAGAGCGCACCGGGCCGGTAGGTGGCGAAACCGGCCATCGCATCGTTGATGTTCTGCCCGTCGATCTGACCGCCGGTGATGCCGCCCCAACCCGAGATCGACGTGGTGCCACCGGTTCCGTCGGACAGCGAGATCCAGGTCAGCAGCGACGCGATCATGCAGCCCGCCGATGCGAGCACAGCGCCGAGCGCCACGATCAGCCGGAGGGTTTTCAGTTCCACGTCATCTCGCACCGATCGGCAGGGGTAGTCCGGCCCCGCTCGCCAGTTGGAGCCCGGCCCGCATCTCGACCATGGGCGCCGGGCGCCCGGTGAACAGCTCGAACTGGCGAAAGGACTGGTGCAGCAACATGTCCAGCCCCGTCACCGTCGTGCGCCCCGGCACCGAGGCGGCCGCCAGCGGAGTCGGCCACGGGTGGTAGAGCACATCGAGCAGGGCCGGTACCCCGGCCAGCACCGCGGCCAGGTGATCGGCCGCGCCGGCCGGAACGGTGGAGACCACCAGATCCACCTCGGCGGCCACCCGCGCGACGTTCGCCGGTTCGAGGTCGGACGCCGTCACCGGCAGACCGACCCGGCGGGCCAGTTCGACGCAGGCCCACGTGCTCTGCGGCCGGCGGCCGGCCAGGACCAGTTCCTCGACGTGCAGTTCGGCCAGGGCCGCGACGACCGATCGGGCGGTGCCCCCGCCGCCGAGGACCAGGACCCGGTGCGGCGCGACCCCGGCCGCGCCAAGGGCGCCGCAGACGCCGTCCACGTCGGTGTTCTCGGCGTGCCAACCCTTCGGCCCGTGCCACAACGTGTTGGCGACCCCCAGGAGGTCGACGCGCGCGCTCCGGACGTCGGCCGCCGCCGCCGCCGCCTCCTTGCCGGGCATCGTCACCGAGAAGCCGGCCCACTCCGGCCCGGCCGCGGCCACCAGGCCGGGCAGGGCCACCGCATCGCACTCGATCCTGGAGTAGGTCCATCCGGTCAGGCCGGCGGCCGCGAAACCGGCCAGATGCAGGGCCGGGGAGAGGGAATGGGCGACGGGCGATCCCAGCACGGCCGCGCGATGCGCGGACGTTCCGGGGAGCGCAGCGATCATCCGCCGAACACGCCGGCCGCCCTGGCCTGCGCGACGCACTTGGTGTGCTGGGCGAAGGTCTGCGAGAAGCAGAAAGCTCCGTTCTGCCCCTGCGCGATCTTGACGAAGAACAGCCAGTTGCCGTCGTCCGGATTGAGGGCTGCGTCCAGCGCCGCGGGACCGGGCGACGTGATCGGCGTGGGCGGCAACCCGGCCCTGAGGTAGGTGTTGTACGGAGACGGGTTCTCGCGCTCGGCGCTGGTGGTGGACACCTGGGACTTGCCCAGCGCGTAGTCCACCGTCGAGTCGAACTGCAGTCTCATGCTGATCGCGAGCCTGTTGTAGGTCACCCTCGCGACCTTCGTCATGCTGGTGGAGTTGCCTTCCCGCTCGATCAACGAAGCCACGATCGCGACGTCGTAGGGGGACCGCGAGACCGCGGCGGCGTCGGCGACGATGTCGGTGGCGTTCCAGTTCGCGGCCGAGGCCTGCATGACCTGCTGGAGGGCCTCCAGCGGGGTGGAACCCGGCTGGATGTCGTAGTCGCCCGGCACCAACATGCCTTCGAGCCTCTTCTTGGGATCCGGAGCCTTGGCGATCGCATTCCAGGCCCAGCTGACCACCCGGAGGTCCTTGGGGTCGGCGGTCTGCTCGACCTGCCAGAGCGCAGCGGCATCGAAGCAGTTGCTCACCCCGTTCAGCGGTACGCAGGCGGCCTTGGTGATCTGAGAGATGTAGCCGTCGGTGACCTTGCCGTTCTTCGCCGTGACGTCGGCCAGTTGCTGACCCGGGATCAAGCGCAACTCCCCCACCCGGGCGGTCGACGCCGTCAACGCGGTGACCGCCGCGGCCGCGGAGGCATGGAGCCGGACCTTGTAGAAACCGGTCTTGATCTTCGCGACGTCCGCGTTGTTGGACGCAGCAGCGACGAACGCCTTCGAGGAGGCCACCACGTTGTCGGTGGCCAGCGTGTCGGCGATGTCGGTGAGCGAGTCCCCGCCCGACACCCGCACCACCGTCTCGGTCGTTCCGGTGCCCTGGAAATCCGGGATCGCCGTCGAATCGGTGCGCCACCACTTGAAGGCGACCACACCACCGGCGATCAGCAGCAGCAGGACGACCACGGCCAGCACCGTCTGGCGGGTGCGGCGCTTCCGGCGCCGGGCGGCGGCCAGCCGGGCCGCTCGCTGTTCCCGGCGCGGAACACCAGGAGGACGGCGCTGGGTCGGGGCCGCTGCGGCGGTCCTGGTCAGCGCGGCGCGCAGGTCGTCCAGATCGAGTTCGCCGGTGTCGTCCTCACCGTGCCGGTCGAACAGGCCGAGTTGGTCGCTCATCCGCGGCCCCGGTCGGCCTGCCGCCGGTCCGCCTGCCGCCGGTCCGCCTGCCGCCGGTCGGCCGACAACGTGTCGAGCCGGACCTGGAGGATGGCGACGGCCGCGGCCTGGTCGATCACCGCGCGACGCGACTTCTCCCGGATACCCTGCTCGGCGAGCATCCGGTTCGCGGTGACGCTCGTCAGCCGTTCGTCGACGAACACGACGGGGACCGGTGCGATCCGCGCGGAGAGAAGCGCCCCGTAGGACCGGGTCGACGTGGCCGCCGATCCGATCGCACCTCGCAGAGTCCTGGGCAGACCCACCACCACCTCCACCACTTCCAGTTCGGCGACGAGGTCGCGCAACGAGTCCAGGTCGGACCCGCCCGTCTCGTCACGGGCCAGGGTCACCACCGGGGTGGCCAGAATGCCGTGGGGATCGCTTCGCGCGACCCCCACCCGCACGCTACCGACGTCGACACCCAGACGTACACCCTGGCGCGGTAGTGGTCCGGGCGTGTCGTCGGATGCGGCGTCGCCGCCTGACGTGGACCTCACCGCGCAGTGCCGCCCAGGTCCTTCTTCAGCGCGGCGATCGCGTCAGCGATGCCGGCCGGATTCGTCCCGCCGCCCTGCGCGAGGTCCGGCCGCCCACCGCCTCGCCCGCCGATGGCCGGCAGGAACGATTTCACCAGATCACCGGCCCTGAGACCGTGAGCACCGGTGGATTCGGGGGTCAGCGCCAGCACGAAGGCCACGGTGTCACCGGACGGCGCGAACAACGCGACCACCCCGGGGCGGCCGTTCAGCCGGCCGCGCACATCGGTGGCCAGCGTCCGCAGATCGTTCGCCGAGGTGCCCTCCGGAGCCGAGGCTGCGACGAGGAACACATCGCCGACCGGTGCGGCGGCATCGGCCAACGTTCCCGCCGACGCGAGAGCCGCTGCGGCCCGGAACTTCTCCAGCTCCTTCTCGGCCACCCGCAGACGCTCGACCAGCGTCTCGACGCGCGCCGGCAGATCGGCCGGCTGGACCTTGAGCGAACCCGCGACGGCATTCAGCAGCGTGCGCTCGGCCGCGAGCCGGTGGAAGGCCTCGATCCCGACGGCCGCCTCGACCCGGCGGACCCCGGAGCCGATCGAGGACTCGGCGGTCAGCGCGATCGGACCGATCTGGCTCGAGTGCTGCACGTGGGTGCCACCGCAGAGCTCGACCGACCAGGGGCCGCCGATCTCGACGATCCGGACGGTGTCGTCGTAGGTCTCGCCGAACAACGCGATCGCGCCCATCCGCTGGGCCTCCTGCTGGGTGCCGTAGAGGACCCGCACGCCGAGATCGCTGCGGACCGCCCGGTTGGAGACCTCCTCGATCTCGCTCCTGGTTTCCGGCGACAGCGAACTCGACCAGGAGAAGTCCAGCCGCAGGTAGCCCGGCTTGTTGTAGGAACCGGCCTGCAGGGCTTCCGGTCCGAGCACCTCACGCAGCGCCGCATGGACCACGTGGGTGCCGCTGTGCGCCTGGCGCGCGCCGAGTCGCCAGTCCGGATCGACCTTGCTCAGCACGCCGGCGCCCTCGGTCAGCTCACCGTGCAGGATCCGCACCTTGTGCACCCACAACTTGCGATCGACCTTCTGCACGTCCAGTACCTCGGCCGAGAAGCCTTCGCCGACAATGGTTCCGGCGTCGGAGTCCTGACCACCGGACTCGGCGTACAGCGCCGTCCGGTCCAGCACCACCTCGACGACCCGACCCTCGCCGGCCGAGCCGACCCGCTCGCCGTCGGAGATCACGCCGCGGATGGTGCCCTCGGATTCGAGCTCGTCGTAGCCGGTGAACTCGGTCGGACCGGCATCCAGCAGCTGCCGGTAGACCGTCAGATCCTCCAGCCCGCCCTTGCGTGCCTTGGAGTCCGCGCGCGCCCGGCTGCGCTGCTCCTGCATGAGTCGGTCGAACTCCACGGTGTCGACGGTCAGACCCGCCTCCGCCGCCATCTCGAGCGTCAGGTCCAGCGGGAAGCCCTGGGTGTCGTGCAGGACGAAGGCGGTGGAACCGTCGACCTGGCTGCGCCCGGCGGCCCTGGTCTGCGCCGCGGCGGTCTCGAACAGCTTCGACCCGGAGGCGATCGTCTTGAGGAAGGCGTTCTCCTCGGCGACGGCCACCCGCTCGATGCGGACGAGGTCGTCGGCGATCTCCGGGTAGGAGTCGCTCATCAGGCCGGAGACGACCGTCACCAGCTTGCTCATCACCGGATCGGTGACGCCGAGCAGACGGGCGGACCGCACGGCCCGGCGGATCAGCCGGCGCAGGACGTACCCGCCGCCCTCGTTACCAGGGGTCACGCCGTCGGAGATCAGCATCACCGCCGACCGGCTGTGGTCGGCGATGATGCGCATCTTCACGTCGTCGTCCGACGTTTCGCTGGACGCCCCGTACTTGACTCCCGACGCGTCCTCCATCGCGGTGATGATCGGACGGCACAGATCGGTGTCGTAGACGTTGTCGACGTCCTGGAGCAGGAAGGCGACCCGCTCGATGCCGAGACCGGTGTCGATGTTCTGCTGCGGGAGCGGCCCGAGGATCGGGAAGTCATCCTTGCCACCACCCGCCGACTCGCCGCGGATGTCCTGCATGAAGACCAGGTTCCAGATCTCCAGGTATCGGCTGTCCGAGACCGCGGGGCCGCCGTCGGGCCCGAACTCCGGTCCGCGGTCGTAGTAGATCTCCGAGCACGGGCCGCACGGGCCCGGCGTACCCATCGACCAGAAGTTGTCAGCCATCCCGAGCCGCTGGATGCGCTCGGCGGGCAGGCCGGCGATCTCCTGCCAGAGCCTGATCGCCTCGTCGTCGGTCTCGTAGACCGTCACCCAGATCTTCTCGGGGTCGAAGCCGTACCCGCCGTCGTCCTGGGAGTTGGTGACGAGCTCCCAGGCGTGCTTGATGGCGCCGGACTTGAAGTAGTCGCCGAAGGAGAAGTTGCCGGCCATCTGGAAGAACGTGTTGTGACGCGTGGTGATGCCGACGTTGTCGATGTCCAGGGTCCTGACGCACTTCTGCACGCTGGTCGCCCGGGAGAACGGCGGCGTGCTCTGTCCGAGGAAGTAGGGCTTGAACTGCTGCATGCCGGCCACCGTGAACAGCAGCGTCGGATCATCGGACACCAGCGAGGCCGACGGGACGTAGGTGTGCCCCGCCCGCTCGAAGTGCTCCAGGAATCGACGTCGGATCTCGTGGGTCTGCAAGGTGTCCTTCTTCGGATGGGCGCGGCAGGACCAAGGACCAGCCGGGCGGGTGATGGCTCAGGCGGAGCGACGGCCGGGTTCGGCGGAGACCTCGGGTCCGCCGGCCACGATCGCATCCAGAGGATGGGCGGGGCCGACCTGATCAGGGGCCATCATGGCGATCGATCCGGTCATGTTGTCGATCATCGGGCGATAGGTGGCGCGGCGATTGGCGGCCCCCTGACGGATGTCGGCGGCGAACGAGCCGACCGCATTGCCGAGCTCGGCGATCGCGTCCGCCACGTCCGCCGCGATGGCCGACGGCGTCAACTTCGCAGCGAGTGCGGCGCGGGCGGCTTCCTTCGCCCGCCGGGTACGCCGGGTGGCGACTGCACCCAGGGCGACCCCTGCGGAGAAGTAGTAGATGCGCTTCACGGTCGGCGATGTCCCTTCGAAGGTCCGCATGACACTGCCTGGCCAGCGTACCCGGCCACCCGCCGCGATCCGTCGCCCGTTTCCACGGGCAGATCGCGCTTCATCCGCCATGCTGTACCGATGACCGAGTTCAACGGACTTCCGGCCCACATCCTGCTGATCCACCTCGTCGTCGTCGGAATCCCGGTGGCGGCCCTGCTGACCGTGCTGTCCGCGGTGTGGCCCGCGGCGCGCGTGCGCCTCGGGATCGCCACCCCCGTGATCGCACTGCTGGCCCTGATCTGCGTCCCGATCACCACCAACGCCGGACAGTGGTTGCAGCATCACGTCTACATCGATCCGAAAACGGCCAACGGCCAGCTGATCCTGACGCACATCCGCATCGGTGACGGGCTGACCCCGTGGGCCATCGGGTTGTTCGTCCTGGCGCTGGCGGCCTGGGGCATCCCGCACCTTCTCGGTCGGGAGAAGGGTCCGGCCGTGCTCGGGTCGTCGGCGACGAAGATCGCGGTCGGGGTGCTGGCCCTCGCCATCGCGGTGGTGGCGGTGATCCAGGTCTATCGGATCGGCGACGCCGGGGCCAAGGCCGCCTGGTCGAGCAATTTCTGCAAGGTCGAGATCGCCGTGGGAACCAGCTGTCCGGCGGCCTGAGCCACTACGGCAGCAGTACCAGCTTGCCGGTGGTCCGGCGGGCGGCGAGGTCCTCGTGTGCCTTCGCCGCATCGGCCAGGGGGTAGGTCGCGCCGACGGTCACCTCCAGCCGGCCGTCGGCGATCCAACCGAGCAACTCCGTGGCCCGGCCCAGCATCTCCGCCCGCGTGACGGTGAAGTCGACGAGGGTCGGGCGGGTCAGGCTCAGAGACCCACCGCGATTGAGCCTTTGCGGGTCGAACGGGGGCACCTGACCGCTCGACCCGCCGAACAGCACCAACATCCCGCGACGGGCCAGCGCGTCCAGCGACCCGTCGAAGGTGTCCTTGCCGACCCCGTCGTACACCGCCTGCACGCCCGCGCCGCCGGTCAGTTCTCTGACCTTGCCGGTGAAACCCTCGTAGCCGATGAGCACGTGGTCCGCACCGGCGCCCTTGGAGAGTTCACCCTTGGCCGCGGTCGATACGGTGGTGATCACGGTGGCGCCCTTGATCTTCGCGATCTGGGTGAGCAGCAACCCGACGCCTCCGGCCCCGGCGTGGATCAGCACCGTGTCGCCGGGCACGATCGGGTGGGAGTCGGCAGCCAGGTAGTGCGCGGTGAGGCCCTGCAACGGGAATGCGGCGGCCTGCAAATCGTCGACCCCGTCCGGGACCGGGATCAGCCGCTCGACCGCGCCGACGGTGGCGGCCGCGTACGAGCCGGGGATGTCCGACCAGGCCACCCGGTCTCCGACCGACACCTCGGTGACGCCGTCGCCCACCGCGAGCACCGATCCGGCACCCTCTGTCCCGGGGGTGTAGGGGTGCGCCATCGGATACACACCACTACGGCGGTAGATGTCGATGAAGTTGATCCCCGCACCGGTGATCGCGAGAAGCGCTTGCCCGGGACCTGGTGCAGGAAGCGTGATCTCGGACTCGACCAGTACCTCGGGTCCGCCTGCGTGCGCAATGCTGATCGCTCTTGTCACGGTTTCTCCCTGGTGTCGTGCTGGTCCACTCGATCCTTGGTACCCCTGATGGTGCGACGGATCAGCGGCAGCCGCTCGGCGACCGGGCGCTCGGCGCCGCGCCCGACCGGGGTGTAGTAGTCGCGGCCGACCAACTCGTCGGGCGGGTACTGCTGCTCGGCGACGCCTCCGGGGACGTCAGGCGGGTACAGGTAGCGCTGGGCGTTGCCCAACTTGGCCGCGCCCGGGTAGTGCCCGTCCCGGAGCGATGGCGGTACCGATCCGATCCGGCCGGACCGGACGTCGGCCATCGCGGCGTCGATCGCCATCACGACGGCGTTCGACTTGGGTGCGGTGGCCAGGTGGATGGTGGCCTGGGCCAGACCGATCCGGGCCTCGGGCAGGCCGACGAGCTGCACCACCTGGGCGGCCGCGACGCAGACCGGGAGGGCCGTCGGATCGGCCATGCCGATGTCCTCCGAGGCGTGGATCATCAAGCGGCGGGCGATGAATCGGGGATCCTCCCCCGCCTCCAGCATCCGGGCCAGGTAGTGCAGAGCGGCGTCCACGTCGCTGCCGCGGATCGACTTGATGAACGCACTGGTGACGTCGTAGTGCTGGTCCCCGTCGCGGTCGTACCTCACTGCCGCCCGGTTGACCGCCCGCTCCACCGCCGTCAGGTCGATGACCTCGCCGTTCTCGTTCTCGACGCTGTCGGCCGCCGCCTCCAGCGCGGTCAGCGCTCTCCTGGCGTCGCCGCCGGCCAGCGCCAAAATGTGGGTGCGGGCCTCCGGCTCGAGGGTGAGGCGATCGTCCAGGCCGCGCTCGTCCGTCATCGCGCGATCCAGCAGGTCGCCCACCTCGTCGTCGGCGAGAGGTTGGAGCTGGAGGACCAGAGACCGGGAGAGCAGCGGCGACACCACTGCGAAGAAGGGGTTCTCGGTGGTCGCCGCGATCAGGATGACGGTGCGGTTCTCCACCGCGCCCAGCAGCGAATCCTGCTGCGTCTTGGAGAAGCGGTGCACCTCGTCGATGAACAGCACGGTCTGCTCGCCGGTCCGCCTGAGCGCGTTCGAGGCGTCGGTGATGACTGCCCGTACCTCCTTGACACCGGCGGACAGGGCTGAGAGCTGGGCGAAGCGACGCCCGGTGGCGCCCGCCACCAGCGTGGCCAGCGTGGTCTTGCCGGTGCCGGGCGGACCGTAGAGCAACATCGACGACGGCGAACCACCCTCGACCAGACGCCGCAGAGGTGCCCCGGGCCCCAGCAGATGCTTCTGGCCCACCACCTCGTCCAGGGTGCGCGGGCGCATCCGCACCGCGAGCGGGGCCTGAGTATCGAACCGGGGCTGCTGGTGGACCGGGCCTGTCGGACCCGCTGGATCGGGTCCGGCCCCCCCGTCCTCGGCGTCGTGCCCGAACAGCCCGGGCTCGGTATCGGTCACGAGGGCAGGCTACCGGCCGCTCCCGCCCCGGCGGCGCCGGCGGCGTCCCGTGGAGTCAGGCGTCTGGTCGGGCGTCGGTGTCTGGTCGGGCGTCGGGGTCGGCGTCGGGTCACGCGTCGGGTCAGCCTGGGCCGAGATGTTGGCCGCGGGGTTGAGCTCGGAGCGGGGAGTCCGGGCGAAGCTCTCGACCCACCGTGTCGCGTACTCGCCGACAAGTACTCATCAACACGTACTCATCCGCACCTACTCATCCGCACGTACTGATCGAAAGAGGGATGCCCTAAAGAGTGGTGCACTGTCCTCGGGTGCGACCGGCATCACCGGGCTTCGGCACCTTTTGCTTTCGGTAGTGCCTGGCTTCATGTCGGCCCGTCACGTCACGTCAGTGAACCCTTGTCCCAGCAGCCTCTCTGGTGCCTCTGCATGGATGAAGTTTCCGGTTTTTGCACTTGCTTTACCCCAGACCGGCGATAGAATGAGAACAGATGTACTGGGTAGCTGCTTGAGTAAAGTTCAGAACGGGACGTCCACTGCTGCAACAGGATTGCGCAGTTCAGCGAGCGGGTGTGGGTCTGTGTTCACGGCCTGCTGCAACAGTCGGTAGAACAAAAGCCCGCGACTCTTCGAGGTGCGTCGGTTGAACCGGAATGTGTATTCGTCCAGGTAGTAGGCCAGGTGCTCCTGGGAGACCGCGTAATGCAGGGTGCCGGTCAGCCAGCGTTTGAGCAGCGAGGCGACCATGTGGACGCCGGGGAGGTTGATGTGGGCGGGCTCGGCGCTGTCGGTCCCGACGAACGCGACGTGCTCGTAGCCGGCCGCGGTCAGCTTCTTCAGGTAGTTGGCGTCATCGGTTCTGACCGTTGATCCTTTGGCGATGACGCGGTCGGCGAAGCCGAGCATGCTGACCGATCGGGCTGTCTCGGCCAGCTCGATGCGGACCCTGCCCAGCTTGCGGCCGGGGATCGATTCCACTGCGATCATCGCCGCGGTGTGGTCCTTCACGCCGCCTGCGCGGCCGCGAGACTCGTTGCCGATGAACACTTCATCTAACTCCACCACACCGGAGAGCAACTCCCGCTCGGGGCGGACCATCGCCCGGCGTAGCTTCTGCAGCCACGCCCACGCTGTTTCGTAGGATCCGAAACCCAGCACCCGCTGCAGACCTTGCGCGGACATCCCGTTCTTCTGCGAGGTGATGAACCAGATCGCCGCGAACCACGTCGACAGCGGCGTCCGGAGCCGGTGGAAGATCGTGCCGGCGGTCACCGACGTCTGCCGGCCACACCTGGTGCACATCCATTTCGCCTTCGCCGTACGCCAACCGCCGGGCGCCCCGCACACCGGACACACAAACCCCTGGGGCCACCGCAGACGCTCCAGATACGCCAGACACGACGAGTCATCCGGGAACCACTCCAGCAACTCCTGAAAGGTCCGGGGGTAATCGACACCACCGACCGGGTAGGCACACACTGGCTCTGACATGGCCAAATACTACTTGACTCAAGCAGCTACCCGGTACATAGGTTCGATCCAGTCTGGGGGCTGCGGGCGGTGGTTCTGCGGTGGCGGTCGCTGCAGCCGGCCTGCCCGGGGTCGGGTCGTTGGCGGTGTTGGCTGCTGTTGATCCGGCTGCGTTGTCCCCTTCTGATCTGGTCGATGCGGTGATCACCGCTGAACGGTTGTTGGCGTATGTGAATGCGTTGCAGACCCGGTTGTTGGCGGAGTTGGGGCGCCCGCACCGCTGCGGGGATGTCACCGCGTTGGTGGCCGCTCTGGTGGACAAGGCCGGGCAGGGCCGCGGACCGGACGGGCTGGTGGATCCGGTAGTGGTGGCGGAGTTGACCTGCGACCGCAGCATCGGGGTGGCCGCCACGGAGGTGGCGGCGGTGTTGGACTGGTCGCCGGTGACGGCGAAGATCCGGATCGGGCAGTCGATGCGGCTGGAAACGGCGCTGCCCCGGACGTTGGATGCGTTGTGGGCGGGGCGGGTGGATGTGGGGCGGGTCCGGATGATCGTGGACCGGACCGCGGTGCTGTCGCCGCAGGTGTGCCGCCAGGTGGAGCGGCGGATTTTGCGGTGTGTGAAGGGCCGGTCCAAGGCGCGGTTGGAGACGATCGTGGACCGGGAGGTGATCCTGGCCGACCCGGCGGCGGCGGAGCACCGGCGGGTCAAAGCGGTGGCCGACCGGGGTGTGACGCACCGGCCGGACCGGGACGGGATGGGGATCATCAACGCCCTGGTGCCGGCGGAGGCGGCGGTGATGGTGTTCACGTTGATCGATCTGATCGCCGATGCGAACAAGGGACTTGATGCCCGGAGCGTGGATCAGCGTCGCGCTGATGCGGTCGCCGACATCGCCCAGGAGTTGTTGACGTTCGGGTTCGTGGATCTGCACGGCCTGATCGCCCGCGCCGAACACGCCACCGCCACCGACACTGCGCACACCGGGCCTGCCGGGCCTGCCGGGCCTGCTGCTCCGGCTGGCACGGCTGAGCCCGACATGGGTGAACGGACCGACCCGGACGACGCTGCTCCCCACGACGCTGCTCCCCACGACGCAGCTCCCGCGGGTCGCCCGGTCGGGTCTGTCTCCGGCGGGGTGGATCTCGCTGATCGGGCGGGGCGGTGGGCGCGGGCGTTGTCACGGCACGGCCGCCGGCCGCACCTGAATGTGACGGGGGCGTGGTCCACGGTGATCGGGTGGGATGATCTGCCCGGGCAGCTGGATGGGCATGGGGTGATCACCGCGCAGCTGCTGCGCCAGATCGCCGTGTCGTGGGGGACGTTGACCGCCGTCGGGGTGGATCCGGTGACCGGGACGGCCACTGCGGTCGGGGCGTTGACCTATCGGCCCGGGCAGCAACTGTGCGATCAGGTGGTGGTGTTGTCCGGGACGTGCCGGATGGCCGGGTGTGCGATGCCGGCGTGGAAGTGCGACATCGACCACCTGGACCCGTTCGACCACCAGGATCCCACCCGAGGTGGGAAGACGTTGTTGTGCAACAGTATTTCGTTGTGCACGTGGCATCATCTGTTGAAGCACCACACGGATTGGACGCCGCAGCTGCAACCGGACCTGTCGATCCGGTGGACCACCAACACCGGCCACCACGCCATCTCCCATCCGCGGGAGTTCACCCTGCCCGGCGAGTGGCTCCGACCACCACCATCGGCGTTGGCTGAGCCGGGTGTCCAGTCTTCAGGAGAGAAGACTGCCCCGGACCGGGTAGCAGGCCCGGCGGACACCGAACCGGACGAGACGAGGGTGATCATCGGCCCGACCGTCTTCGGACCGACGATCCCGGTCGTCCCGGCCGGCGCCGACTGGATCGAGCCGAACACCGAACTGGAGGACCCCGCCACCATCCCGCACCCCGGCAGCGTCGAGATCACCACCTACCGGATCCTGCGCCGACAGTCCCGGGAACATTCCCTGCGCAGGCTGGCCACCCTGCGCACCGCGCTGGACCCCGTCGAGCAACGCAAACGGGACTTCATCGCCGGCAAACAGTTCGACACCGACGGCCACCAATTCGACCCGGCCGACTTCGACGCCGCCACCCGCGAAAAAGCCGACCTCACCGAAACCTTCCAGATCGCCGCCCTACTCGAACGATCCCGACGACGCAGGAAAGCGTTGCCGCAGATGGAGGTAGAGCCGGATGATGCTACGTGCCGCCCTCCCGCGGTGCAGCCGAGCAGCGACGAACCACCCTTCTGAATGAACTGGTGCAGCGAAGGCTTGTCATATCCCTGTCCGTGAGGCACTGGCCTGGCGGGGCAAGCGCCCGTCAACCCTGCCCTTCGACCCAAACAAGGACACCAAAACCGAGATCGACAACGACAGCACCGGCGCAGGCACCGGCACCGGCACCGGCACCGACACCACAGGCACTGACGACCCAGACAGTGTTTGCCGTCATCTTCTGAACGACCATTCCTGGACCAGAGCAAATGATCACCCCGGTACCGCCGCTGGGGTGCAACAGCCAGAGCCACCCCGCTGCATAGGACCGACGTGGTCGGAGTGGACGCGGGCCGATCGCAACGAGTCGACCGGCCCGGGCCGGCGAGCGGCGCCCACCCGTTGTACGCGCCGGCGTCATCGACCCAGAGGGTGGCCGCGCCGGCGTCATCGACCCAGATAATGATCCCCGAGGTGAAGGCAATCAGGGCGGACACCGCCAGAAGCAGCTCGCCGTCCGACCAGCCGAGTGAACCGGCCAGCACACCGAGCAAGCTGCTCAGCAGCGATCAGAACTAGGCAGCGGCAACGAGTTTGTGGACGAGCCGCATCTTTTCCAGGACGGCCGGTGCCAGGACGAACGGGTACAGGTCCGGGTGCCCCATGGACCGGTTGAGCATGTTCAGGGACCAGGACAGCGGCAGCCAGATCTCGATCATCCGATCGAAACCGGCATCGCCCGCCATCGGGCGATCGAGCGTGGCACCGGCCGGCGCGATCCCGAAAGCTGCTGCCGTGTCGATGGTGTCGCGGATGTGGAGGTAGTGGGCGAAGGTTTCGGCCCAGTCTTCGGCCGGGTGCATGGTGGCGTAGGACGACACGTAGGTCTCCTCCCAGCCGATCGGTGCACCTTGCGAGTAGTGACGGTCCAGAGCCTGCTGGTAATCCAGGTCGGGATCGCCGAACAGCACCTGGAACTCGCCCCTGGCCGGAGAATTCTCGGCCAGCACCGAGAAGTAGTAGTGGCCGGTCTCGTGCCGGAAGTGTCCGAGCAGGGTCCGGTAGGGCTCGGCCATCGAGACGCGGAGCTGCTCCCGGTGCACGTCATCGCTCTCGGCCAGGTCGAGGGTGATCACCCCGTCGTCGTGCCCGGTGATCACCGGCGCGTGCTGACTTGACAGCAGATCGAAGCACAGACCGGATTCCGGGTCGACATCCCGACCGGTGATCGGCAGACCCAGCTCGGTCAGCTCCATCACCAGACGGCGCTTGGCGGCCTCGGCCGCGGCGAACTCGGGGAGAGCGACCAGATCCTGATCGGAAGGCCTGGTCCTGGTGAGCGAGCACGCCGAGCACAACCCCACCGGGCTCCCGGTCGACACCAGCCAGTTGCAAGAGGCGATGTTGAGGTTGGCGCACATCACCCTCGGCAGCTGCTCGCCGGTCAGGCCGTCGAGTCCGACCTGCACGAAATCGCGGGCGACCAGGTCGAATCCCAGGTTGCTGCCACAGCTCAGACAGACCGAATTCTCGAAGGCCAGCCGCTGCCCGCAGTTCGGGCACAGGAAGTCACGCATCGTAAAAAGTCCATTTCGTCTCCGGCGCCGCTGATCGTGCGCCCACTGTTCGGTGCGGGCCACGGCGAAGCACAGGCCCGGACGAACCCTATCGGCCCGATCGCGTCGTCGACGACGCCACAGAGGTGATACCCGGCCGGCAGAGGCCCAAACAGAGACCGTCGCCCACGAGCCAGAAAACACATAGGCCGCTCAGAGCGGTGCGACGTCGACGGCCACCTTCATCGTGCTCGTCTCGGCATCGGTGAAGATCACCCCACGCAACGGCGGGACATCGCCGTAGTCGCGACCCCAGGCCACCGTCGTGTAGCGCTCGTCGGCGAGTTGATCGTTGGTCGGATCGATGGCCAGCCAGTGCCCGCCCGGCAGCCGGACCGCAGCCCAGGCGTGACTCGCGTCCACGCCGACCATCCGCGCCCGGCCCGGTGGTGGGGTGGTCGCCAGGTAGCCCGAGACGTACCTGGCCGGCACACCCTGCGATCGGGCGCACGCCACGGCGAGGTGCGCGAAATCCTGGCAGACACCCTCGCGTTCGACCAGGATCTCGTCGATCGGCGTGCCGATCGTGGTGGCGCCCGAGGTGTACTTGAAGTCCGCGTGGATGCGCCCGGTCAGTTCCAACAGGGTCTCCAGCGCCGGGCGGCCCGGCCGGAAGCTCACCGAGGCGTATTCACGTACGCCGTCGGTGATCTGGACGTACGGCGATGCGAGCAGGAACTCGACGCCCTCGGCATCACCCTCGGTGGTGCGGGCGCCCTCCCACGGACGGTCGGCCGCGGCACGGTCGAACTCCGGGCGCCGCACCTGCACGATCGACACGCCGGTCACCACCAGTTCGGTGTGGCTGCTGGTCACGTGGAAGTAGCTGTCGACGTTGCCGTAGACATCGGTGGACTCGGCGGCGTCCGAGGGCGCCGGCTCGATCAGCAGCGTGTACTCCTGGCAGTCCTGCCAGGGCAGCTCGCGTGGCCGGAGGTAGCCGCGACCGTAGGACGCCGAGACACTGTCGGAATACCGGTACGCGGTGCGGTGCTCGATCCGGTACCTCCGCTGCTCGGCCGTCACAGCGTCGCACCCCCCCGCACGTGCTGACCCAGCGGCAACATCGGCCGCGACCGCCAGAAGTGCGACGTGGCAACGGCATCGGCCAGATGACGCAGTGCGTCATGGACGTCACCGAGGAAGGCGGCCAACTCCGGACGGTCGCCACCGGCGTCGATGTCGTCCATCCGCGCCGGCCGGGCCCGACGCAGGGTGATCGCGAGCTCCTCGGTCAACCGCTCCGGCCGGCTGGTACCGGATGCATCAGGGAGCATCCGCAGATCCTCCGCGATGGCGTTGACCTGGTAGGCCAGCGACCGGGGGTTGCCGGCGTCCAGCAGCAGCAGCTCCAGCACGGTGCCCACCTGGGTGTGGCCGCGGTAACGGCGTCGGTAGGTCAGCCCTGACTCGGCGACGGCCAGTACGGACTCAATGACGATCGTCTCCACGTCGGCGGGATGAGCCGTCGCCAGGGTGGCCCGGAGGAGGGCCGCGAGTTGTTGTCCCCGCTCGAGCCTCCGGCCGAGATCCATCAGACGCCAGCCCGGGTCGCGCACCATGTTCTCGCTGGCCAGACCCGACAGCGCCAGCATGCCGCACAGGATCGCGGCGTGCGTGGACTGCAGCACGGCGCCGGTGTCGTCGGTTGCGGCCGCCAGTTCGGCGATCGCCCGGTCGACACCCGCCAGCACCATCCAGGTGTCGCCCGAGAGCTGGTCGCGCACCGCACGGGCCGTCTCCTGCAAACCCGCCAGGGACTGTGCGACGGTCCCGGGTGTCGAGGCATCGAGGACCAGCTGACGCATCCGGTCGGCCGGATCCACCCACGGCGGCAGCGCAGGGTAGGCAGCCGAGACGGCGGCGACGGCGGAGAGCAACACCGGCACCGAGCCGGCTCCGACGTCGTACGGCCGGAACCGGAACGTGTCGGCCAGGCCGCGCGCGATGATCAGCAGGCGGGTCAGGTCCTCGGTGCGCTCGGCATAACGACCCAGCCAGAACAGGTCCTCCAGCACGCGGGGGGACGCCGCGGCCGCCATCTCCACCGGCTCGACCAACGGTCCGGAATCCAGCACGCTGACCAATTCGGTCGACGCACTCGGGTCGGCCCGCACGGATCGGACCCAGATGTCCTTGGCCACCGAGGGAGCCGCGGAGTGGCCCGATCGCACCGTGATCGAACCGGGCACCGCCGCGTCGCTGATCAGCCGCCCGAGGCCGCCGGGCATCGCCAGGTACCCCGACTGCTGCGCGACGGTGAACACACGCATCCCGACCCGTTGGGCCGCCAGCCCGTCGACGCCGATCGCCGGCGCCTCGGAGAAGGCGGCCTGCTGCTGCCCGACCCACCGGGTGGGACGGGCCAGGATGCGCCGACGCCACTTCTCCCGGTCCGCCGAACTCATCAGGGCCGGCGTGACCGAGGGTCCTGGCCCGGTCGGCCGCAGCACCATCTCGTCGAAATGGGCCAGCACGTGGGAGCGGCCGATGTCCGAACCGCACCAGAAGGTCGGCACCGACTGCAGTCTCAGCTCCTCACCCAGCAACTCTCTTGACAGGACCGGCAGGTAGGGCAGCAGTCCCGGGTTCTCCAGGACGCCGCTCCCGAGGCTGTTGACCACGGTCACCGTTCCGCGGCGGCACGCCTCGGTGAGGCCGACCACCCCGAGCTGGGATTCCGAACGCAGTTCCAGCGGATCCGACCACGCCGCGTCGACCCGGCGCAGTACGACGTCGACCGGCTCGTAGCGACCGAGCGCGCGCATCAGCAGCCGGCCGCCGCGCACCGTCAGGTCGGCGCTCTCGACCAGTGGGAGACCCAGCATGGAGGCCAGGAAGGCCTGGTCGAAGGCGGTCTCGGAGTGCGTGCCGGGACTGAGCACGACGATTCTCGGATTTTCCGCACCGGTCGGCGCAACCGCCTGCAGCGACCCGAGGATGCTGTGGAAGAAGTTGCCGAGACCACGAGGTGCGCTGCGGCGGAACAACTCCGGCAGCACCCGCGACACCACCCGCCGGTCGGCCATCGCGTAGCCCGCCCCCGACGGCGCCTGCGTCCGGTCGCCCAACGCCTGGAAGGCGCCGTCGGGACCACGGCACACGTCGACCGCATGGAAGAACAACTGGTGCGACCCGGGGATCGTGATGCCGTGCGCCTGACGCAGGTAGTCCTCGTGCTCGAAGATCAGTTCGGGGGGGAGCAGCCCACCGGTCAGAACGCTGCGCGCGGAATAGATGTCGGTCAGCAGGGCGTCCATCAGCTGCGAACGCTGCAGGAGTCCGGCCTCCAGCCGACCCCAGTCGCCGGCATCGACCAGCAGCGGCACCGGGTCCAGCTGCCACCGCTGCGCCCGCACCGCCCCGGCCGCCGGCTCCGCAGATGCCTGCCAGCCCGCGTTGACCGGCGTGTAGGTGACGCCGTCGTCCTCGAGCAGTCGGTCGACCAGACCGGTCAGGCCGCTCAGGCCGGTCGCTCCGATGGAGTCCAGTGCTCCGGCGATCTCCGCCCAGCCGGGCAGCATGTTTCCGGTGGTGCCGGTCATCTCGTCGTAGCGGCGGTGCGCCGCCGAGTCGGCCGGCGGGAACATCCCGTACCGACCGAGGTAGCTCTCCACCAGCGACTCGGCACCGCGCGCCAGACCGGTCGTCATCGGCGCCCCGTCCACTTCACGCGCCCGTCCAGTTCACGCTCTCGATTGTGACGCACGATCGCCCGGGAACGGACCCCGGCGCTACCCCGAACGGGTCAAGAACACCTGATCGCGGCCGCACGCCGGGCTTGGGGCTCATCTGCAGACGGCCGTGGCACGACGGAGATCGAGGATGCCGGTCGGTGCGGCGTCGACGGCAAGCCGGGCGATCCGCTCACGGATCTCCGCGACGTCGACCCGGCCGCTGGTGTGGCCGGACGCCTCGAACCGGTTGGTCCGGCGGGACTCGGCCTCGAGCGCGTTGACCGGCGGGGCATCGTAGGACCGGCCACCGGGATGGACCACGTGGTAGGTCGCGCCACCCAGCGACACACCGGTGTCGGTGTCGATCAGGTCGAACACCAGCGGGGAGTGCGGCTCGATGCTCGGGTGCAGGGCGCTGGGCGGCTGCCACGCCCGGTAGCGGATGCCGGCGACCTGACGACCCGGCGTCTCGGTGTTCATCAGCGGTACCGGATAGCCGTTGCACGTCAGTACATGTCGACCGTTGTCCGCGCCGTCGACGAGCACCTGCATCCGTTCGACCGAGGAATCGACGTACCGGGCCATTCCACCGGCGGTCGCCTCCTCGCCGAGCACGTTCCAGGGTTCGATGGCCGACCGGAACTCCATCCCGACCCCGCTGACGCTGACCGTCCCGATCCGGGGAAACCGGAACTCGCAGAACGGATCCAGCCAGCTGGTCGCGAACTCGATGCCGTGGTCCCGCAGATCCGCGGCCACCGAGGCGATGTCGGCGATCACGAAGTGCGGCAACAGGTGCCGCCCGTGCAGGTTCTCACCGTGCCGGATCAGCCTGGCCCGCAAGGGGGATTCCCAGAACCTGGCCACCAGCGAGCGGACCAGGAGGGCCTGCACCAGACCCATCTGGGCGTGCGGAGGCATCTCGAACCCGCGCAGTTCCAAAAGCCCGAGCCGGCCGCGGGCCGAGTCCGGCGAGTAGAGCTTGTCGATGCAGAACTCGGCGCGGTGGGTGTTGCCGGTCAGGTCGGTCAGCAGGTGACGCAGCGCCCGGTCGACCACCCACGGCGGTGCGCTGCCGTCCTTCTCGGTCAGTCGCTGTATTTCTGCGAAGGCGATCTCCAGTTCGTAGACGGCCTCGGGACGACCCTCGTCGACCCGCGGCGCCTGCGAGGTCGGGCCGATGAATCGGCCCGAGAAGAGATACGACAGGCTCGGATGACGCTGCCAGTAGGTGAGCAGGGAGACCAGCAGGTCCGGTTTGCGCAGCATCGGCGACTCGGCCGGGGTCAGCCCCCCGAGGGTGATGTGGTTGCCGCCCCCGGTGCCGCCGTGCAGGCCGTCGACGGCGAACGTCTCGGTGCCGAGGCGGGTCTGCCTGGCCTGCTCGTACAGCGTGGTGGACAGCTCCACCTGCTGCGCCCAGGACGACGTCGGCTGGACGTTCACCTCGATCACACCCGGGTCGGGCGTCACCGACATGCTGGTCAGGCGTGGGTCGGAAGGCGGGCCGTAGCCCTCGATGACGACGGCCGTCCGCAGGGTTCTGGCCGCGTCCTCGATCCGGCCGATCAGCTCGACGAACGGGTCCAGTTCCTCCAGCGGCGGTAGGAAGACGTACAGGTGATCGCCGCGCTGTTCGACCACCAGAGCGGTCGTCGGCAGCCCCCCCGGGTCGTCCAGGACGACCGCGCGGGTCGGCTCGGGATCCAGCGGAGCCTTGGCGTGCAACGGATCCGGCTCGACCTGTGGTTGCGGCGGCACCCAGGAGATGGAGTCAAGCGGCAGCCGCAGACCGGCCGGCGAGTCCCCGGACAGCAGCACGATCCGGGCCCGGCGCAGACTCCAGTTCGGACTCCCCCAGACCTCACCCGCCTCCTTCGCCTCCTTCGCCTCGGGCAGCGTGAGGCGCACCAGGGGCAGGACGAACGCCGTCGGCTCGTTCACCGTCTGCTCCAGCGCAGCGACCAGGTCGGCGCGGGCATACGGCGCATCGGACCCGGGGTCCAGGTCGGCAGGGGGCTCGCCCTCGGGCAGCCGGACCTGCTGGGCGAGCCGTGCGACGGCATCCTCGTAGGCCGGGCGGACCTGGGTGTCCGGCAGCCCGAAGCTCGCGGCCACGGCGGTGGCGAACTTCTGGGCGATGGACACCTGCCCGGCCTTCGGCGGCGCCCACTTCACCCTGGGAGCCAATGGGTCGACCGCCCTGGCCCCGCCCGGCAGCGCCCACGGGTCGGCGAGCAGTGCGGGCTGGCGCCACAGGGGCACACCGTCGGTCCGCCAGAGCAGCGAGATCGCCCAGCGGGGCAACGGCTCTCCCGGATACCACTTGCCCTGGCTGCGCTGGACCAGGCCGCCGCGCGCATAGATGTCGGCCAACCGGTTGGCCAGCACGCCGGCCCGCTCACGCTTGGCCGGTCCGTCTGCGGCGATGGTCCACTCCGGTGCCACGAAGTCGTCGATCGAGACGAAGGTGGGCTCGCCGCCCATCGTCAACCTGACGTCCCCGTCGACGAGCCGCCGGTCGACCGCGGTCCCCAGCTGTTGGATCGCCGCCCACTGCTGCGGCGAGTACGGCAGCGTCACGCGCGGGTCCTCGTGCACCCGGATGACGGTGTTGGAGTACTCCAGGGTGGTCTGGGTGATACCGGTCGTGCCGGTGATCGCGGCTGCGCTGGCCGGATGGGGTGTGGCCGAGAGCGGGATGTGGCCCTCACCGGCGAACAGTCCGGAGGTCGCATCCAGTCCGATCCACCCGGCCCCGGGGACGTAGACCTCGCACCAGGCGTGCAGGTCGGTGAAGTCGGTGACCGGACCGGACGGGCCGTCCAGGGACGGGATGTCCGAGGACAGCTGCACCAGGTAGCCGGAGACGAACCGGGCGGCCAGTCCGAGCTGCCGCAGTACCGAGACCAGCAGCCAGGCGGAGTCCCGGCACGAACCGATCGCGGTGGTCAGCGTGTGATCCGGCGTCTGCACGCCGGGCTCCATCCGGACGGAGTAGCCGACGTCGCCGCGAACGGCGGCGTTGACCTGCACCAGGAAGTCGATCATCGGGGTGTTCGGAGCGATCACCAGCTGCTTGACCCAGTCGGTGACCACCGCACCTGGGCCGCTGCCGGGCGCACCCTCGTCCACCTGGTGCAGATAGGGCTCCAGATCGGCGGCCAGCTCGGGCGGGTAGAGGAATCCGTAGTGCTGTGCGTAGTCCTCGATGAAGAAGTCGAAGGGGTTGAACACCTGCAGATCAGCCACGATCCCGACGGTGATGGACATCTCGGTGGCCCGCTCCGGGAAGACCAGCCGGGCCAGGAAGTTGCCGAACGGATCCTGCTGCCAGTTCAGGAAGTGGTCCTGCGGCGTCACCTTGAAGGAGTACGACTCGATCTTGGTCCGCGAGTGCGGCGCCGGACGCAGCCGTACGACGTGCGGGTTGATGGTGACCAGCCGATCGAACTTGTAGGTGGTCCGGTGCTCCAGCGCGACCTTGATGCCCACGTGTTTCCTCTCGATGAAGCGCTCAGTACCGTGCGGTGCAGCGTCGACGACCCGCCACCTCGGAGAACTCTATGGACCGCGTGTTTCCGTTGTGGAACAGGCGCTGCCGCCTCACACGCATCCTCACACGGTCGGCGGCGATGGTGCTCTCCGTCAGCAGTTCACCACGACGCAGGGAGCACACCGTGCCATTTGTCAACGTCAAGGTCATCGAGGGTGTCTTCACATCCGGCCAGAAGCAGGAAATGATCGCCGGTATCACCGACGCCATGGTGGCGGTCGAGGGCGAGAACCTTCGCGGCATCACCTGGGTCGTCGTGGAGGAGGTCCGCAGTGGTGATTGGGGCATCGGTGGCCAGGGACTGGGCACCGCCGACATCCGGGGCCTGCAGGGACGGGCCGACCTGGCGCCGGCGAACGGCTGAGCGGCCCGCTCCATGACGGTGCGGGTGCGGCTGCTGGGACGACCTCGTCCGGAGTTCACCGACGAGGCGCCGCGCCCGCCCGCCCGAGGACGGAAATCTTAGGCGGTGTTCGCCAGGATCGCGCTGGCCGATCGGCCGCTGCGCCGGAGCGAGCTGATGGCCGAGCTCTTCACCGAGGCCGACGATCCGGCCGCCGCTCTGCGGTGGGCGCTGGCCGATCTGCGGCGCGCGCTGGGCCGCGCCGAGCTCCTGCGGGGTGATCCCGTTTCGCTGCCGCGCGGGCCCCTGGAGGTCGATGTGTGGCAGCTGGACGCGGGCGAGTTGGACGCCTCCGAGGTCGGCGGCGACCTGCTCGAGGGCGTCGACCTGCGGGACTCCCCCGCCTTCGACACCTGGCTGCTGCTGGCCAGGGTGCACTGCGCGGCCACCGGCAGGCAGCAGCTGCGGACCACCGTCCTGCGGCTCCTCGCCGCGGGCCGGGCATCAGCGGCGGTGACGGCGGCGGAGGCGGCCGTCCGGCTCGAACCATTCGACGAACCGGCGCAGGAACTCCTGCTGCGGGCGCTGGTGGCCGACGGCCGGAGCGGTGTGGCCGCATCGCATCTGGCGGCCTGCGAGGGGATGTTCGCCCGCGAGGGCCTGATCGTGTCGCCGTCCCTGCGTGCGGCAGCGCAGGATCCGGGCCTGCCACCCCCTGTCGGGGTCAGGTCCGGGGTGGTCGCCGCCGCCCTGCTGCAGGCCGGGCAGGCGGCGCTGGACGCGGGCGCCGCGGACGGTGGCGTCGAGACGCTGCGCCGCGCAGCCGCGGACGCCGAGCGCGCCCGGGACCCCGGGCTGCTGGCCGAGGTCCTCCACGCCCTGGGATCGGCCCTGGTCCACTCGGTGCGGGGATTCGACGGCGAGGGCGCCGTCGTCCTGCACCGGGCCTTGCGTGCCGCACGCGCGGCCGGCCGATCGGCGCTGGCCGTCGACGTCCTGGGGGAACTCGCCTTCGTCGACATCCAGGCCGGCCGGCATGCGTCGGCCGGTCTGGCTCTCGACGAAGCCCTGCGGGAGGTCCCGGGCGACCACGACACCGGACCAGGTGCCGGCACCCTGGCGCTGCGCGGCATGAACGAGGCGGACCAGGGACGCCACGGGGCAGCCGTCGACCTGCTGACCCGCTCGGTCCGGATCGCCGATCAGAACGATCGGCCCCGGCAGGGCGTCTGGTCGCTCGGCGTCCTGGCCCGGTCGCTCATGCTCTCCGGGCGGACCGCCGAGGCCGTCGCCGCTGCCGAGGCCAGCATCGACCGGTCCCAGCAGCTCCGCTGGAACGCGTTCCTGCCCTGGCCGCAGTCCCTGCGCGCCGAATGTCTTGCCCGACAGGGTCGATGGCAGCAGGCCAGGACCCAGGCCGAGCACGCGTTCGCCCTCGGGTGCGAACTGGGCGATCCGTGCTGGGAGGGCATGGCGGCCAGAGTGCTCAGCCTGACGGCGCACCAGGGCGGCGACGCCCCCTCGGCCTGGCAGTGGATCGTGGACGCGCGGCGGCGCAGCGACCGGGTGTCCGACCGCTACGTGTGGGTCTCGGCCTACGTGGGCCTGGCGCAGATGGAGCTCGCGGTGCAGGCAGAACCGACGCTGGTCGGGGCGCTGGCCGAGCGCCTGCACACCGAGGCGGTGCGGTACGACCTCCCCGAATTCCAGGCCTGGGCCTCCGTGTACCGCGCCGGGGTCGGCGATCGCACCGGCCTCCCGGCCGCCGTCGAAATCGCACGCGGGATCGACAATCCGGCGCTGCACAGACATCTCGCCCGAGTGACCGAGGGACCACCGACAGATGAAGGACGATGATGACCGACCACGGTGCTGACTACACGCGGGCACTCGAACGCGCCTGGCATCACGCCAGGGACTGGCTGACCCGGCTCGACAGCCGTCAGGTAGGGCCCCGACTGGGGATCGACGAGTTGGGTCGCACCTTCGGCGGGCCCCTCCCGGAGGAGGGCTGCGACCCGGCCGACGTCATCGATGCCCTGGCCATCGGCGCAGAGCCCGGCCTGATGGCGATCGGCTCCGGACGCTTCTTCGGCTGGGTGATGGGTGGAACACTGCCGGCCGGGCTGGCCGCGGACTGGCTGGTGAGCGCCTGGGACCAGAACGCCGGAATGCGCGCCCCCACGCCCGCGACGTCGGCCATCGAGGAGTGCGCCGCGCAGTGGCTGCTGGACCTGCTCGGGCTTCCCGGCGGCGCCGACGTCGGGTTCGTCACCGGCGCGACGATGGCGAATTTCACCGGGCTCGCCGCAGCGCGCTTCTCCGTTCTCGACCGCATCGGGTGGGACGTCGGAACGCAGGGACTGTCCGGCGCCCCGAGGATTCACGTGCTGGTCGGCGCGGAACGCCACGACACCATCGACGCCGCCCTTCGTTACCTGGGTCTGGGCCGCCCGACCCCGGTGGCAGCCGACGACCAGGGGCGGATCCTGATCACCGCGCTGACCGCGGCGCTGGACCGGATACCGGACGGCGAGCCCGCCATCGTGTGCCTGCAGGCGGGCAACCTGCATTCCGGAGCCTTCGACCCCTTCGCCGAGGCGGTGCCGGCCGCCCACCGACACGGCGCCTGGGTCCACGTGGACGGAGCCTTCGGGCTGTGGGCCGCAGCATCACCCCGAAGGCGTGACCTGGCCGAGGGTCTGGACGGAGCGGACTCGTGGGCCACCGATGCCCACAAGACCCTCAACGTCCCCTACGACTGCGGCGTGGCCGTGGTGCGCGACCCACGGGCCATGCGGGCGGCCTTCGGCGTGCAGGCCAGTTATCTGCCCACGGACGCCGACGGCCCGGGGAACCCGTTCGAGCGGGTGCCCGAACTGTCCCGTCGGGCACGGGGCGTCCCGGTCTGGGCCGTGCTCCGGTCGCTGGGCCGTACCGGCGTCGGTGCTCTGGTGGATCGGCTCTGCACCGGGGCGCGGGCGCTCGCCGACGGTATCGGGGGCATCGAGGGGGCCGAGGTCCTCAACGAGGTGGTCTACACGCAGGTCTGCGTCGCGTTCGGAGACGACCTCCGCACCGCGGCGGTGACCGCGAGGCTGCTCGCGGAAGGGACCGTGTGGATGTCCGGATCCCGATGGCGGGGCCGGGTGGTGCTCCGCATCTCGGTGAGCAACTGGGTGACCGACGACCAGGACATCCTCCGCTCCGTCGAGGCCGTCCGCAGGGCAGCGTGCGAAGAGCACCGTCCGGAGAACCGGTGACCGGAGCAACGCTCCTCGACAGGTCCGGAAGCGGCGGCGCGGGTGCAGGTCAGCCGGCGGCCTGCGACGTTTCGCTCTTCTTGACCGGGACCGCGTCGACGCCCGCCTCGCGACGTTGGGCCTGCGTGATCGGCGCGGGGGCCGCGGTCAGCGGGTCGTAACCGCCGCCGGACTTCGGGAACGCGATGACCTCGCGGATCGAGTCCATCCCGGCCAGCAGCATCACGATCCGGTCCCAGCCGAAGGCGATCCCACCGTGCGGCGGGGCGCCGAAGGTGAAGGCGTCCAACAGGAATCCGAACTTCTCACGTGCATCGGCCTGGGTCAGACCCATGATCGCGAAGACCCGCTCCTGAACGTCCTGACGGTGGATCCGGATGGACCCGCCGCCGATCTCGTTGCCGTTGCAGACGATGTCGTAGGCGTAGGCCAGGGCACTGCCGGGGTCGCTGTCGAAGGTGCCCTCGAACTCCGGCTTCGGCGAGGTGAACGCGTGGTGCACCGCGGTCCAGGTGCTGTTCGCGCCACCGACGGCGGTCGCGGCGTCGTCCGAGGACTCTGCGACCAGTTCGAACAGCGGTGCGTCGACGATCCAGACGAATTCCCAGGCCTTCTCGTCGATCAGACCGCCGCGGCGGGCGATCTCCAGACGTGCGGCCCCGAGCAGTTCCTGCGCGCCGCGGCGAGTACCGGCTCCGAAGAAGATGGCGTCGCCCGGGCGGGCACCCACGGCGTCCACCAGACCGTCGCGCTCGGCCTCGGAGATGTTCTTGGCGACCGGGCCCCCGAGGGTTCCGTCCTCCGCCACCGTGACGTACGCGAGGCCCTTGGCCCCGCGCTGCTTGGCCCAGTCCTGCCACGCGTCGAAGCCGCGCCGCGGGGTGGAAGCGCCGCCGGGTTGCACGACCGCGCCGACGTAGGCGGCCTGGAAGACGCGGAACGGGGTGTCGGAGAAGTAGCCGGTCAGCTCGGTCAGCTCGCCGCGGTAACGCAGGTCCGGCTTGTCCGATCCGTAGCGATCCATCGCATCGCGGAAGGTCATCCTTGGGATGGGCGTGGGGATCTCGTGACCGATCAGCTGCCAGAGCGCACCGACGACCTGCTCGGCCAGCGCGATGATGTCGTCCTGGTCGACGAAGGACATCTCGATGTCCAGCTGGGTGAACTCCGGCTGTCGGTCGGCGCGGAAATCCTCGTCGCGGTAGCAGCGGGCGATCTGGTAGTAGCGCTCCATCCCCGCGACCATCAGCAGCTGCTTGAACAACTGCGGAGACTGCGGCAGGGCGTACCAGGATCCCGGCCGCAACCGCGCGGGAACCAGGAAGTCGCGGGCTCCCTCGGGCGTGGACCGCGTGAGCGTCGGCGTCTCGATCTCGACGAAGTCGTGACCCTCCAGCACCGTGCGGGCGGCCTTGTTGACGGCCGAGCGCAACCGCAGCGCCGCCGCGGGACCGGACCGTCGGAGGTCGAGGTAGCGGTACTTGAGCCGGGTCTCCTCGCCGATCTCGGCGTCGGTCTCGATCTGGAACGGCAGGGCGGCCGCCTCGCTGAGGACCGTCAGGACCGAGGCGTCGACCTCCACCGCACCGGTGGTCAGCTCGGCGTTCTGCATGCCCTCTGGACGCACCTCGACGACGCCGGTGACCTGGATGCAGTACTCGCTGCGCAGCCGATGGGCCTGTTCGAGGATCGCCCCTTCCCGGAAGACCACCTGCACCACCCCGGAGGAGTCCCGGAGGTCGATGAAGATGACCCCACCGTGATCCCGACGCCGGGCCACCCACCCGGCCAGCGTCACGGTGCCGTTGCCTCGCTCGTCCGGCGTCCCCGCCCCGGCGGCGTCGGCGGGACGGAGTGAGCCGGCAAGACGGTCGCGAAGCACAGGGGAATCCTTTGGGTCGGGGGTCTGGTGACCGCGCTGAACCAGGCGGATCAGGCTCACCGATCCTACTGGCCGCCTGCTGCCGGTTTACCTGGACGATCCAGACCCGCGGCGGTGACCCAGGACCGTGCGCACCGTCCTGGCCACCTGGTAGAGGGCGAAGGTGGCGAGGGCGAACGGCGTGCGGCTGACGAGGAAGAACTCGTGGTGGCTGCGCACCTGCTCGCTCCACCGCAGTTTCGCCGTGTCGACCCCGATCGAGAAGGCCGCCTCGGTGACGCCGGCCGCACTCGCCCGCCGGATCGCCTCCGACTGCAGCCACGTCACCGCGGACAACTCGGCACCCGTCGCGTCCATGCCGGAGATCGACAGCCACAGCTGATCGCGCCGTCCCAACTGATCCGCACCGGCACCTCGACCGCCGGCATCCGGTTCCTGCAGCGCCGCAACGATTCCTGGAGGTTTCGCTTGACCCGTGGCGGCTCGGACCCCCAGTCGGCTGGATCCACCCGCAGCACCACGGACGGACGGACCACCTTGTGCACCAGTGCGACCCCGCGCCGGGGGTCATCGCCGTCCGGGGGCAGCACCGCCGCCTTACTGGTCTCGCTGTCCGATCACGAGGCCTTCGGCATGGTGCCGCCGGAAGCTGTCTGCGCCGGCGCACGGGTGGTGCTCAGCGACATCCCGGCCCACCGGGAGATCGTCCGCGATTTTCTCGGCCCGGCCGCGATCTGCCTGCCATCCGGCGACGCCGATGCGCTCGCCAAGGCCATCCAGGAGCAGCTCTGGCAACCGGGCCGTGTCCATGCCGAACTGCCGGACTGGTCGGAGGTGGCGCGACGAACCGTCGAGGTCTATCTCCGACGACCGGATCGCGACCACCGTGTCAATTCCTCGTCGATGGAGAAGGACGGCATCAGATGAACGCCACGCACAGCCGGATCGGACTGCTCGACATCCCCTGGGAGGGGCACTGGACCGCGATCGCCATCGCGCCCGTCAGCGTCCCGACGCCGGCGGAACTCACCGACCTGCTGATGCGGTTCCTGGCAGCAGATCCGGCGTCACCACTGGCGGCGACCATCGATGCCAAATCCCGTCGGTGGAATGCCGTACCGGTCGCAGAGCGCCAGGATTTCCTGCGCCGGGCGATCGTCAGCGGCGATGATCCCGATCTGGAGAAGATGTCCGAGCACATCGACCGCTATCGGCCGGACGCGGATTCCAACTCTCCGCGGATCGTCCTCGGCCAACATTCCATCTGTCTCTATCACAGCCATATGTATGGTGATGCGTCGTCCTTCTCGCAATTGGTGGTGCAGTTGGCCCTGGGTCATCAGGAAGGTCTTTCGGGCCTGGAACCCAGAGCCGGGCTCGCGGTGGCCCTTCGCACGCTGATACGCCAACCGGGATCGAGCTACCGCGAATGGGGGAAACTGGGACTGCGCCCGGTGAAGAGAATCATCAATCGTAGAACTACGTCCAGGGTGCCGATACGCTCCTCGACGACGGCCGAGAATGCCGCGTGGCCAACAGCTGTGCCGGCGGCCACGGCGCACGTGCCGGCAATCCAGGGGAAGACGGCCTTCGCCGATTCGATCCTGACCAATGCGCAACTGCGCGATCTCACCCGCTGGCGCAACCAGAACTGCCGCGGCGTCTCCCTGACCTCGGTCCTGATTGCCGCCACCTACCGGGCCACGATGATCGAGGGTATTCCGATGAATCCGGCGGGCTACTACAGCCTGTTCGACATTCGCCGGTACGTACCGGCAAATTCCCGGGACGCGGCGAAAAAGTTCGGCAATCTGGCCAAGAGCGTCTTCCTCGACGCGGACATGACCGATCCGTTCTCCATCGGCACTGCGATGGAGCAGGTCATCGAATCCGGCTGGGCGCTCCCGGGTCTGGTGATGGGCGCGCTGACCACCGGGATCCGCCGGACGACCCACGACGGGCCGCCGGTGCCGGACGGACCCGTCACGCTGTCGTTCGTCTCGATGCCGACGCTGCCCGGGCTGGCCGAGGTTCCGTGGCTCGGTGAAGGGGCCAGGCGATACTGCGGTGTCGGATATCCGGTCGGGCGGCTCGGGATCAGCGTGTTCGCGATCAGGTTGCGGGGTCACATGGAGATCAGCGCGAGCTTCGACAGCACCGTGCTGGACCCGGCAGCGGTGCGCCGCGCCGTCGGCGGCCTGACGGACCCTGCACTGCTCTCGCAGCTGACCGTGGCAGGTCACCTGGCGAAGTAGGGCGGCGGTCGCCACGCCACGGCACGGCACGGCACTGCACTGCACTGCACTGACCTGACCGCCTGATCCCCGGTCCGTCTCACCTGGTCGCCGACGGCGGCGCGCCGGAGGCCGGAGCATCACCCCAGACCGTGATCGTGATGGGTGTGTCGAAGGGGATCTGGTCCCCCGGCGAGGCTCCGCTGATCGAGATGAAACTGTGCGGCACGTGCGGCGGTACCGCCGGGCCGACGATCGCGAAGGTGACGTCGATGAATCCAACAGTGATGATCTGGTTCTGGATGTCGGCCAGGCGCGCGACCCCGGGCGTGAAGCTGGGCACGGTGATGAGTTTCCGGCCGTAGACGGCCACGGTGATTCCGACGGCCTTGTTGGCCGGCCGACCCGCAGCGGGTGTCTGGGACGGGATTTGCACCGGATCGCCGGTCCGACCGACCACCAGGACCGGACCGGACGCGATCCGGCCGTACGAGCGGGGGTCCAGCGTCGGACTGATGCGCTGGTTGATCGAAGCGACGTCACCCTTCCACCCGACGGCATTCAGCCGCCCGGCCGCGGCGGCCGGGGTCAGGTTCGAAAGGTCGGGAACGACGAACAACGCGTTGTTGGAGACCTGCAGGGTGATGGTGGAACCGGTACCCGTCCGGCGTCCGGCAGCCACGCCCAAAAGCCCGACGACGATGTCCAACGGCGCAGTTCCGTCGACCGCCTGCCGGGTGGTCTTCAGGCCCAGACGCGCCAGTTCCGCGGAGGCCCGGTCGAGGCTCATGCCGATCAGGTCCCTGGGCACCGTGACCTCGGGCCCCACCCCGACTTTCAACGACCCGGTGACACCAGGCAGCGCGGGTACACCGGCCAGCGCGGTGGCACCCGGCAGAGCGGTGACGGGCGGCGGGATCAGCACCCGTCCGGACGGGGTTGTCGTCACGGTTCCCGCCACCACCGGGTTCGGTGCGGCATCGTGCTGGGTGCTCGAATGGCGGACGACGACCACCGTGGTGACCAGCGCGATGACCGCCGCCGCCAGTGCGGCGACCGCCGGGAAAAGCCACGGCCGTAGCCCTCGGGTGCGCATGCGGGCGGGTCCGGTAGCGGTCCGCCGCGGCGGGATCACCAGGGAGTCCGGCACTTCCCGTAGTGCGGTGGCACGCAGCACGCTGCGCAGCCGGTCCTCGACGGGCTTGGTCATCTCGTGCCTCCCAAACTCTGTTCCAGGGTGTCCAGCGCGCGGCTGGCCGAAGACTTGACGGTGCCGACCGATACCCCGAGCGTCTCGGCGACCTCGGCCAGGGACAGCTCGGACCAGTACCGCAGCACGACGACCTCACGTTGCCTTCGAGGTAGTCGCCCGACCGCCAGGCGTAGTTCCTCGTCATGGGCATCGGCCAGCAGCGCACTGTCTGCTCCCGGCGGATCGGGTTGCCGCAATTCCCGCAGATGTTGGGTCGCAGTCCGGCGACGGCGCAGCACCGATCGGGAATTGTTGACCACCGCGGTGCGCAGGTAGCCCTTGGCCGCCTGTGGGTTGTCCAGCGCCTCCACCCGGCGCCAGAAGCCGACGAAGGCATCCTGGACGGCATCCTCGGCCGCGCCGCGGTCGCCGGTCAGCAGCACCGCCAGGCGCAGCAGCGTGTGAAAGCTGTCCTGGTAGAGCTGTTCGAGGTCGGTCCCCGCCTCTATCACAACCACTGCCGCCCTCTCCTGTTCACCGAAGGGCTGTGCGATCCGTCGGCCCTGCCTATCCTGACGGCGACTCGGGCAGAAGGTTGACGCCGATCCCGAGCAGTTCTGACCGGAGCCCCACCGTGTGACGGGGTCTTCCCGGCCCCCCGGGGTGGGCATAGCGGGTCTTCATATTTAGCAGACATCCCATGTCGATTGGTGTCAAGCGGCGGGTGCCATTGCAGTTTGCGTGACGCTGGCTGAGGAGTTCCAGGCGACGGTTTCGTCGTAGAGGGTTCCGCTCTCGAGGCAGCCGTGCAGGATGCCGACGAGTCGGTTGGCGACTTGGCGGAGGGCTGCGTGGTGGCCGGTTCCGCGGGCTCGGATGGCGTCATAGTAGGCGCGGGTGCCGGGCGATCCGTTGAGGGAGCCGTAGGCCTGCAGGTGCAGGGCGACGCCGAGCCGGCGGTTGGTGGCGTGCCGGGCTAGGACGACGGATTTTTTCCCCGATGCCCTCGTGATCGGGCTCTGTCCGGAGTAGTTTTTTCGGGCGCGGGAGTTGGCGAACCGTTGCGGGTCGTCGCCGAATTCGCCCAGGACGCGGGCGGCCAGGACCGGTCCCAGGCCCGGCTGGCTCCGGTAGATCTGCGCGGCCGGGTGTCGGTCAAAATTTTCTGCCATCACCGACTGCATCGCGGTGATCTGTTCGTTGATAGCGGTCAGGATCTTGACCTGGCCGAGCACGATCGCGGCGTAGGCCGCCTCCACGGCGGCGGGTTGCCGAAGGCCCGGCGTGTGCAGCAGCGTGAGCAGTGGTCCGGCTTTGTCCTGGATGTGGTGCCGCCGCGCCGCGGCCAACGCCGACACCACCTGGCTGCGGGTGAGCCGGGCGGAGCGGGCCGGGTCCGGCGCGCGGCTGAGCAGGATGAGGGCGTCCGTGGCGGCTAAATCCGAAAATGCCTGCACCGCAACGGGAAAGAAGTCAAGTAGTGCCGATCGGAGGCGCAGCACGTGCCGGACACGTTCCCAGATCAAGTTTTGATGAGCACGGCCCAGTAGCTTCACCGCGTCGGCCAGGTTGGTGTCCCCGGCGATCTCGCGGTGATGGGCTCGGTCTAGCCGGACGATCTCGGCTAGGACGTGGGCGTCGCCGGCGTCGCTTTTGGCCCCCGAGGTGGAGTACCGGTCGCGGTAGCGGGCCGAGGACATCGGGTTGATCGCGTAGACGTGGTAGCCCGATGCTCGTAGGGCGACCACCCAGGAGCCGCGGTCGGTTTCGATGCCGACGAAGACCCGGTCGGCGGTCTGCTCAGGGGTGAGGTCGACCCAGTCGGCGGGGGCATGCTCGGCGACCAGCGCGTGCAGCTTCGCGATTCCGTCCAGTCCCTCGGGCAGTCTGGCGCGGCTGAGCCGCCGCCCGGTGTCGTCCTCGATCTCGATGTCGTGGTGGTCCTCGGCCCAGTCGTCGCCGATCATCAACAGCATTGGCCCCAGCTCTTCCCTTGTCCGTGTCTGGCCTGGTGGAACGGGCGGGCAGCATGCGGAGGCTTCTGCGACCTAATGAACAAGTGCTCACGTCCAACCGCCCGGGCACGACATCTCATCAGCAGTTTCCAGCCGCCGGCAACCGGTGGGCGCACGGTCTGCTAATAGGCATCCCCGAAGAGGCGGTGCCCGGGGCTAAAGGAGTGCTGACCCACCGGCTGCTGTCGTCATCAAGCCTTCCAGAGTTCAGGCTTGATAGCTCTCATTAGGGCTTGAGCGTGGTTGCCGCCCGGCGTGATGCGCGGGTGCAGGCGAATCGTATCCGGCGTTTCTGGTTGGTGGGGTTACGGAACCCGAACGCGATGCGGCCGATGTGCTTGACGATCCGGTTGTAGCCTTCGGACCGGCCGTTGCTGATGCCGGTGAAGATCCCTTCGATGATGGAGGATCGCCAGTCGTCGACGGTCTGCGCGAGGCGGCGGATCTGCGCCGATGTCGATGTGGTCGGCGCAGAACATCTGGAAGTCGGTGAGTCGCTGCCAGACCAGCGCCCAGTCTGGTTCGGTGCCGGCCAGCTTCAGCAGGTGACGGAGCAGTTCCTTTGCTCGCCAACAGTTGTGCAACCCGCCGGTGGGGTCGGCGGCCTTCATTGCCTGGAACATCTTGACCCGTTCCGCGGCGGTCAGCGTCTCGCCGGCGCGCAGCAGAGGAGTTGCGCCCGCGCCCACTCGGGGTCGATCTTGCGGCCCCGGCGGCCGCGGTTGGTCCAGGCCAGTTCCCGCCGGTAGTCGGTGACGGCCCGGTTGGCCAAGGCGACCAGGTGGAAGCGGTCCAGGATGACGATCGCGTGGGGCAGCGCTTCCCGGACGACCTTGGCGTAGGTCGCCGAGGTGTCGATCGCGACGTGCGTGATGCCGGCCCGCCACGCATCGGTCTGAGCCTCGATCCATTCGATGACCGTCTTGGAGCTGCGGCCGTTGACCTGCGCGAACAGCCCACCAGGGCCGCTGATGTCGACCAGCCCGGTGTCGAACCGGTCGATCCATACCTTCACCCCGGTGTCGGTCGCGATCTCGTAGCGGCCCTTGCCGCGGCGGGTCTCGTCGATGCCCAGCACTGTCACGGCCGGCGGTGGCCCGGCAACGGGGATCATCAGCTCGGCGTACGCGACGAACGCGCGGTGCGCGATCGGCCAGGTCATGCCGTACTCGCCGGCGACGTCGGACACCGACCGGGTGTGTTCGCCGATCGCCTCGGCGGCCCGTTGCCGCAGCCGGGTCGTCAACCGGGACCGGGCGGGGATGCCCGGCAGCGATTCGGTGAACGACTTCCGTTCACACCAGACGACTTTGCAGTGCCACTTCTGTTTGCGCCACAACAGGATCGGGACATCCGGTCCGATCGTCACGTCCCTCGGCCGCGTCGTGACCCAGCCTTTCGGCGAGCTGGACTGCTCACCGCACTGCGGGCACCACCCCGCCAATTCCGGGTCCGTCACACACTGGGCGACCCGCCGGCCGTCCGCGTCCAACCGGACGTCGATGACCTGCAATCCTTCGATTCCTAACAGCAGTGAACTACCCTGATCCATGGCTGGTGGTCCTTCGGTCTGGATGCGTGAGAACAACCAGTTTGCAAGGACTACCAGCCCTCAACCCCGCCGACGCGCCGCCGCCCGTCAGGCCACCCCAGCCCTAATGAGAGCAATCGGGTCTCACATCTGCGA
Organism: Nakamurella sp. PAMC28650; assembly: GCF_014303395.1. Taxonomy (GTDB): domain Bacteria; phylum Actinomycetota; class Actinomycetes; order Mycobacteriales; family Nakamurellaceae; genus Nakamurella. Next base: position 3,281,100 of record NZ_CP060298.1, on the reverse strand, counting down.
GGCTTGGTTGCGACAGCAGCCGGTGGGTCAGCACTCCTCTAGCCCCGGGCACCGCCACTTCGGGGATGCCTATTGGTAGACCGTGCGCCCACCGGTTGCCGGCGGCTCGAACTGCTGATGAGATGTCGTGCCCGGGCGGTTGACGTGAGCACTGGTTCATTAGGTCGCAGAAGCCACCGCATGCTGCCGTGTGTTCCATCAAGGCTGTGGACAACGGAAGGACTGGGCCAATGCGGTTGATGATCGGCGACGACTGGGCCGAAGATCACCACGACATCGAAATCGAGGATGAGACCGGGCGGCGCTTGTGCAAAGCCAGGCTCCCGGAGGGATTGCCCGGGATCTCCAGGCTCCATGAGCTGATCGCTCAGCACGCCCCGAGCGACTGGACGGACCTCACGCCAGAGCTGGCCGCGGACCTGGTCTTCGTCGGCACCGAGACCGACCGCGGTCCGTGGGTGGTGGCATTGCGGGCAGCCGGCTATCACGTGTTCGCGATCAACCCGATGTCTTCGGCCCGCTACCGGGAGCGGCACAGCACTTCCGGTGCTAAGAGCGACGCCGGTGATGCTCACGTCTTGGCAGAAATAGTCCGCGTCGACCGAGATCACCACCGCGAGATCGCCGGTGACACCGATCTGGCCGATGCAGTGAAGCTGCTGGCCCGCGCCCACCAGAACCTCATCTGGGAACGAGTTCGTCACACCTTACGGATGCGGTCAGCGCTGTTGGAATTCTTTCCCGTTGCGGTGCAGGCATTCCCGGATCTGGCTGCCGCCGATGCGCTGATCCTGCTCGGTCGCGCACCTGACCCTGACCGAGCCGCAAAACTGACCCGTGGCCAGGTGGTGTCGGCCTTGACCGCAGCTCGCCGACACCACGTGGACGATCGGGTCGAACCACTGCGAGCACTGCTGCGGCAACCAGCTCTGCGGCAACCTCCCACCCTCGAGGCGGCCTACGCCGCCGTGGTCGCCAGCCAGGTCAAGGTGCTCACAGCACTGAACGAGCAGATCACTGCACTGCAGGCTGTGATGACACAAAATTTTGATCGACACCCGGCCGCCCAGATCTACCTGAGCCAGCCGGGCCTCGGACCAATCCTGGCCGCCCGGGTACTGGGCGAATTCGGGGACGACGACACGCGATTCATTAACTCCCGCGCCAGGAAGAACTACTCTGGCCAAAGCCCGATTACCCGCGCATCGGGGAAGAAGACCACGGTGATGGCCCGCTACGCCACGAACCGCCGACTCGGAGTGGCCCTGCACCTGCAGGCATACGGCGCCCTCAACGGATCACCAGGTACCCGCGCGTACTACGACACCATCCGAGCAAGGGGAACCAACCACCACGCCGCTCTCCGCCAGGTTGCCAACCGCCTGGTCGGCATCCTCCACGGGTGCCTAGACTCTGGCACCCTCTATGACGAGACAGTAGCGTGGCCGGCCGAACCCATCAACACGCGGGAACCGATGACCTCAGCTGCTTGACACGACTCGACATGGGATGTCTACCAAGTTCGAAGAGCCGGCATAGCGCACAATGGACGGACGTCTTCCCGATGATGTGAAGGAGTCACCGTAGATGATCACCACCACCGGAATCGCCGTCCCCGAGGACATGGCTGCCGCGCTCGCCGAAGATCCGGAAACCTTGACGGCCTTCGGGGCCCTCTGGGCCACCGATCAGCTGGAGTACGTCCACTGGCTGGGCAAACCGGGCCAGCAGACCCGGGCCCAGCGGCTCGGCGAGATCGCCGGACACGTCCGCAACCACAAGCACCGGATGGCCCTCAAGGACTGAGTTGCACCTGCGCGAGGAAGAAGCTCCGTTCAGCGGTGGTGCGGGCCAGACGGGCGGCACGTGTCCATTCCAGATCGGCGTCGGCCGTCCGGTCCAGTCGCTGCAGCATCTGGGCGCGGGCGGCCGCCGCGTAGGGGTAGGCATCGAGCACCCGCAGGGCCAGTACCTCGTTTAGATCTGCCAGGCCGGCCGCCGGCCCGGCCGCGTAGGACAGCGCCACGCACCGGCCGAGCGCGAACCCGGGCGATGGATCGACCGACAGCAGTCTGGAATAGAGATCGACCACGCGGTGGAAGTCGGTACCCGTGAAATCCGTTGCGCTGCAGTGCTCTGCGGCAATGGCGGCCTGCAGGACCATCGGGTCCATCGGAGCGCGTGCCGAGGCCGTTGCCAGCAGCGAGGTCCCGGTCCGGATCAGAGCCTGGTCCCAGCTGGTGCGGTCGGCGGCAGCCAGCAGGACCTGTTACCCCGCCGGATCGAACCGTCCGGCCGACCGCGCCCTGGTCAGCAGGATCAGCGCCAGCAGCGCGGTGAAGGTCGCGCTGGCGGGGCGCAGGGCATGCAGGACACCGGCCAGGTACTGGGCCCGGTCGGCGAGATCGTCGTCGGTGAGGGCCTTCCCGTCGGCTGCGGTGTGGCCGAGGGTGAAAGCGAGGTACACCACGGTGGCCACCGCCGGGAGCCGCGCATCCACCGTGGCGTCGTCCGGCAGCTCCAGCCTGGGACCGGCGGCAGCCAGCTTCGCCTTGGCCCTGGTCAGGCGGGCTGCCATCGTCGGCGTCGAAACACCCTGCACGGCAGCTATTCCAGCGGTGCTGACCCCGCACGCGAGCCGGAGGGTCAGTGCGACCTGATCACCGACGGCCAGCCGCGGATCGCAGCACAGGACCACCATCCGGAGCTCGTCGTCGCCGACGATCGCGGCCTCGGCCACCACATCGGAGACACCGGTGACGCCTGACCATCCCCCGGCGAGCTTCACCAGCGAGCGCCGGGCCACCTGTGCACGGCGGATGCGATCCACCGCCCGACGCCTGGCCGCCGTCACCAACCAGGCCTCGATGGACGCCGGAATGCCAGTAGTGGGCCAACTCTGCAACGCCAGCAGAAAGGCGTCCGCCGTCGATTCCTCGGCGATGTCGAGGTCGCGAACGGTGCGCAGGGTGGCGGCGAGCACCCGGCCCGACAGTTCCCGTCGGGCCGCCGCCGCCGCCGCACCTACCGCGGCCGACAGATGTTCGCTCAGCTGAATTCCCAGATCGGCCGCATCTCGATGTAGCCGAACGGTGCGGGGCAGAGCTTGGCCAGGGCCAGCGCCTGCTCGTCGTCGGCCGCCTCGATCAGGTAGTAGCCCCCGATCACCTCTCTGGCCTCGGGCAGCGGGTTGTCCACGGCGCTGACGCCGGCGGTCCTGGTGCCGCGGAGGAACACGGCGGTGGGGGTGGGCTGGAGCGCCTCACCCGACAGGACACTGGCCCCGGCGTCCTTGACCGCCTGGCCGAATTCGCTGTGGGCCTGCATGATCTCGTCGAAATTCGCCGTCCCGGCCTACGCTGCCTCGGCCTCGACGATCGAGAGGAAGTACTTGGGCATGTCGTGCTCCTTGGCGGTCAGTGGGTACGGGCGGTGTGCCGGCTCCCTGCAAGCAAAGACGAGCAACCTCAGCTGAATTCGACAACACATCCGGAGTTCCTGCAGCGCGAGATCCGACCGGCCGGGGGAGGGTAGTTCGTGGCGGTGTGCGGCAGCTCACCGCAGGTTTCCGGGAGGTTTCCTGATAAGCTGACGACGTTCTTGGAGTGTGTCGCGCGTTTTCGACGGTGGAAGTTTCGCCGGGATGTCCTATCAATCGAAGGCTGCGACCGGAATCCCTGCCAACCGGGCGGGTTCTCGAGCTCCTGCCTCGAAGCGATTGGCCAAAATGGCGCCCCTTGCTGCCCCTGCCCAGACTACTGAATCGATTCTGGAGCTCGACTCCGAGCTCAACGAAGGTTTCGAGCTGGAGATCGACGACGTCGACACCACCGATGCGGACGATCTCTCCACCGACGCTCTCCTCACCCAGGACAGCACCGAAGAAGCCGACTTCGACGACGTTCTCGTCGAAGAGGCTGCTTTCGGCTTCGAAGATCTCAATCTCCCCGCTGCGCTGCTGAAGGGCGTCAAGGCTCTCGGCTTCACGGTGCCCTCCGAGATCCAGGAGCAGGCCATCCCGGCGCTGCTGTCCGGCCGTGACATCACCGGTGTCGCACAGACGGGCACCGGCAAGACGGCCGCCTTCGGCCTCCCGCTGCTGGCGTCCATCGATCCCTCGCTCCGTCAGGTCCAGGCCCTGGTCCTGACGCCGACCCGCGAGCTCGCCATGCAGGTGGCCGAGGCCATCGGCTCGTTCGCCGAATTCATGCCCAAGCTGACCGTGGTGCCCGTCTACGGTGGATCCAGTTTCCTCCCGCAGAAGATGGCGCTGAAGAACGGTGCCCAGGTCGTCGTCGGCACCCCCGGCCGGATCATCGATCACCTCGAGCGCGGGACGCTCGACCTGACCGGCATCCGCTTCCTCGTCCTGGACGAGGCCGACGAGATGCTGCGGATGGGCTTCGCCGAAGACGTGGACCGCATTCTGCAGGACGCGCCGAAGGACCGTCAGACGGCCCTGTTCTCGGCCACCATGCCGTCGGCGATCCGTAACGTCGCGAACCGGCACATGAACAAGCCGATCGACATCACCGTCGCCAAGAAGGCCGGCAACACGGTCAGCATCCGCCAGACCTACGCCGTCGTCCCGTTCCGCGAGAAGGTCGACGCGTTGGCACGCATCCTCCAGGTCAGCGCCGGCGACGCCACCATCGTGTTCGTCCGCACCAAGGGCGCCTGTGACGAGGTCGGTGCCGAACTGATCGCGCGCGGCGTCTCCGCCGCCGCCATCAACGGCGACGTCCCGCAGAAGGAGCGCGAGCGCATCATCGAGCGCCTCCGCTCCGGCAAGCTCGACGTCCTGGTCGCCACCGACGTCGCCGCCCGCGGGCTCGACGTCGACCGGATCGACCTGGTCGTCAACTTCGATGCTCCGGGCGAGGTCGAGTCGTACACGCACCGCATCGGCCGGACCGGGCGCGCGGGACGCAGTGGTGAAGCCCTGACCTTCTTCACGCCTCGCGAGATGAGCCGCCTCCGGCTGATCGAGCGCTACACCAAGACCACCCTCGAGCAGATCACCCCGCCGACCCGGGCGGACGTCGCTGCGCACAAGGCGGCCAAGGTGCTCGAAGATGCGACGAATCGTCTGGCCGTCGGTCGGCTGGAACACTACCGCCAGGCCGTCGCCACGTATCTGTCGCAGCAGGACCTGACGGCCGCCGAGCTGGCCGCCACCCTGCTGGCGCTGGCCGCCGGTGACGACGGTGTGGTCGCGCCGAAGCAGTCGACCGCCTCCTTCGCCTCGGAGCGACCGGAGCGCGGCGGCGAGTACGCCTCACGGCGTGGCGACGATCGCTTCTCCCGTGGCAGCCGCGACGGCGGTCGTGACGACTTCACCAACTCGCGCGCCGAGACCAACCGCCCGGATCGTCCGCGCAAGCGCGACGCCGTCCCGGCCGGCCCCCGCTACCGAGTCGCGGTGGGTCACGCCCACGGCGTCCGTCCGGCCGGTATCGTCGGTGCGATCACCGCGGAAGGCGGCCTGACCGGCCGCGACCTCGGCCGGATCGACATCTTCGACACCTACTCGCTGGTCGAGATCGGCGGCCACATCTCCCCCGCCGCCTTCGGTCGCATCTCCGCGGCCAAGGTGAGCGGGCAGTCGCTCAAGATCCAGCTGGACACTACGACGCCGCACACCGCGGGGGGCGCCAGCTCGGGTCCGCGCCGCTCCGGCCCCGGCCACGAACGCCCGGCCCGTACCGGATCCCGCGCCGGACACTGACCCTCCGACCGCCCGACGTCCTGCAGAGTGATGGCAATAGCCATCACTCTGCAGGACGTCCGCGGTGGGCCTTCCGCAGCCGAACGTCCGCAGTAGGCCGACATTTCGTATGGTCGTCCAGTGAACCTTCCCTCCACCGCTCCCCCGCCGGCGTCGTCCGACCCGGTCACCGTCGTGCTGGCCACTCCGCTGGCCCCCGACCTGCGGCATCTGATCACCGATGTCGACCCCCGGGTGGCTTTGTTGGTCGACGACGAACTCCTTCCACCGCAGCGGTTTCCGGGCGATCACTCCGGTGATCCGGCCTACCGGCGGACGCCGGGACAGCAGGCGGCCTTCGAGGCCCTGCTGGCCAGAGCCGATGTGCTGTACGGGATTCCGGACGTGGACCCCACCATGCTGGCCCGCACCGTGACCACCAACCCGGGGCTGCGCTGGGTGCAGACGATGGCCGCCGGCGGAGGCGCGACGGTGCAGGCCGCGAACCTGTCCGAGGAGGATCTCGCCCGGGTCGTGTTCACCACCTCGGCCGGGGTCCATGGCGGCACCCTCGCCGAGTTCGCACTCTTCGGCGTCCTCGCCGCGGCCAAGGATCTGCCGCGGCTCCAACGCCTGCAGCGCGCGCATGAATGGCCGGAACGCTGGGCGATGGGTCAGGTCGGCGAGCAGACCGTCCTGGTGGTCGGCCTGGGTGGCATCGGCGGCGAGACCGCTCGCCTGCTCAAGTGTTTCGGCGCGACCGTGCTCGGCGTCAAGCGGACCGCTGGCCCGGTGGACCATGTCGACGAGGTACATCCGCTGTCGGCCCTGCCCGAGCTGGTCGGCCGCGCCGACGCGATCATCTTCACCCTTCCCGGCACCGCCGCGACCGCCGGCCTGTACGACGCCGAGCTGATCGCCGCGACGAAACCTGGCGCCGTGATCGTCAACGTCGGGCGGGGCACCGTGATCGACGAACCGGCACTGATCCACGGCCTGACCACAGGGCCTCTGGGGTCGGCGTATCTCGACGTGACGGCGGTGGAGCCGCTGCCGGCCGAATCACCGCTGTGGGATCTCCCCAATGTGGTCATCGCGCCGCACACCGCGGCCCTGAATGCCAAGGAGGACCAACGCATCGCCGAGCTGTTCGCGGGCAACATGACGATGTTCCTGGCCGGCCGGCGGATGACGAACGTGGTGACGCCCGGCGAGTTCTACTGACCGCTCGCGGGCGCGGTCGGTCCATCCCGTTGGTCGGCAGGACGGGTTCAGGAACTGTTCCGCCAGGCCGACCGTTCAGGGAGGGCACCGCCGGACCGGCGGGTGCACGCGAGCAGTTCTCTGCAATGGAGGAAACACGATGGCTTTCTGGGATCAGCTGAAGTCCAAGTCGAAGGAGATGAACGACGGTCTCAAACTCAAGGCCAGCCAGTTCAAGAACAAGGAGTTCGCCGCCGGTTCGATGGCCATGTGTGCGCTGATCGCCGCTGCGGACGGCACCATCGATCCCAGCGAGCGCCAGAAGACCGCGGCCCTGATCATGAGCAACGACGTCCTGGGCATCTTCCCGCCCGCCGACCTGCAGGAGCAGTTCAACTTCTACTGCGACAAGCTGACCAAGGACTACGACTTCGGCAAGGTCGAGGCCATCTCACGGATCGGCAAGCTGAAGTCCAAGCCGGACCAGGCCCGTGCGGTGCTGCAGATCGGGATCATCATCGGCGGCGCCGACGGCAACTTCGACGAGCACGAGCGGGCCGCGGTCAAGGAGGCCTGTTTCGCGGTCGGTATCGCACCGACCGAGTTCGACCTCTGACCCCTGACCTGACGGCGGTCCCAGGGACCTCGCCCCGGCGGTCTTCCTCGGCGGTCTTCTTCGGCTGTGGCTCAGAACAGTGTTTCCTGCTCGACAGCCGGGACATGCTGCCGGGGAAGACTTCCGGCCGGGAACGACGCGCCGGTCTCGCCGGGCACGCCCCGGTTCGAGGGCGGGTCGGCCGCGTCGAGCCCGAACTCGGAGCGGACCGCCCGGAACCTCTCCGACAGCAACCGACGGTATTCCGGTGCAGCGTTGGACCCCCGGGCGTAGAGGCGCTCGTAGACCGCCACCAGGTCCGGTCTCGTGCGGCGCAACCAGCCGAAGAACCATTCCCGTGCTCCCGGACGCAGGTGCAGCGCGATCGCGCTGACGCCGGTGACGCCCGCCTCCACCAGCTCGCCCACCAACTGCCTCAGCTGATCCTCGCCGTCCGTCAGGTGCGGTAGCAGCGGAGCGATCAGCACCCCGCACGGGAGTCCGGCGGCGGTGATCCTGCGGACCAGGTCCAGTCGCGCTCTCGGAGACGGGGTGCCCGGTTCGAGCAGCGCCTGCAGATCAGGGTCCAGCAGAGCCAGCGACACCCCCATCCCGACGGGAACCTGCCGCTGGGCGGACGTCAGCAGCGGGAGGTCGCGGGAGAGCACGGTGCCCTTCGTCAGGATGGAGAACGGCGTTCCGCTGTCCGCCAGCGCCTTGATCACCCCCGGCATCAGCCGGTAGCGCCCCTCGGCCCGCTGGTAGGGATCGGTGTTGGTCCCCATCGCGACGTGTTCCCGCTGCCAGCTGCGACGGCCGAGCTCTCGACGCAACACGTCGGCGACGTTGATCTTGACGACGATCTGGGTGTCGAAGTCGTGGCCGGTGTCGAACTCCAGATAGGAGTGGGTGCCTCGCGCGAAGCAGTACACGCACCCGTGCGTGCACCCCCGGTAGGGGTTGACCGACCAGGGGAACGGCACCGGTGAAGTGCCGGCGATGTGGTTCAGCGCGGACTTCGCGTTGACCTCGTGGAACGTCACGCCGGCGAACTCAGGGGTTCGCACGGTCCGCACCAGACCGGCCATCCGGCCCATTCCCGGAAGTGCCGTCACGTCCTCTGCTTCGACGGTCTGCTTCTCCCAGCGCATCCCTCATTCGAACACATGTTTGACCAGCCGGCAACTCCCGCCCACCCCCGCAGTCCCACGCCGCCGCCCCGCCTCATCGACCGGAATGAGATCCCGCGTCCACAGCGCCAAAACCGCGGATGTCATTCCGGTCGATGCGCCGGCACGGTCGGGGTCGGATCGCCGAGGATGTCCCGCACCGCAGACTCCACCCGGTCGAGCGCGACCGGGTGCTGATCGCCGGACAACAGATCCTTGACCATCACCGTGCCCTGCTCGAGGTCGCGGTCGCCGAGCACCAGCGCGATCCTGGCCCCGGACGCGTCGGCCGACTTCATCGCGGCCTTGAGGCCGCGACCACCGTAGGAACGGTCGACCCTGATGCCGGCGGCCCTCAGGCGCCCGGCGATCACCGCGAGTTCCCGGGAGGCGCCTTCGCCCATCGGCACGCCGTAGACCTCGCACCGGGCGCTCTGCCCCACGGTGAGACCCTCCGCAGCGGCCGCGAGCACCGTGCGGTCGACACCGAGCCCGAACCCGATGCCGGACAACGGTTGTCCACCGAGCTCGGCCATCAGGCCGTCGTACCGCCCGCCGCCGCCGAGGCCGGACTGCGCGCCCAGCAACGGGTGCACGAATTCGAACGTGGTCCGCGTGTAGTAGTCCAGCCCGCGCACCATCCGCGGGTTGACGACGTACGGCACGGCCAGCCGGTCCAGGATCGCCAGCACCTGCCTGAAGTGCTCTCCGGACCCCGACGACAGGTGGTCCAGCATCAGCGGCGCATCGGACAGCAGGGCCTGCACGGCCGGGCGCTTGTCGTCCAGCACCCGCAGGGGGTTGAGCTTCGCCCGCTCCCTGGTCGCCTCGTCCAGCGGGAGACCGGCCAGGAATGCCTGCAGCTTCTCCCGGTAGGCGGGGCGGTCGACGGCATCGCCCAGCGACGTGAGCTCCAACCGGTACCCGGTCAGGCCGATGGCCCGGTAGGCCTCGTGCCCGACGGCGATCACCTCTGCGTCCAACGCGGGGTCGTCGGAACCGATCGCCTCGATGCCCACCTGGTGGAACTGACGGTAGCGCCCGGCCTGCGGAGCCTCGGAGCGGAAGAACGGGCCCTCGTAGACGAGCTTGACGGGCAGGGCGCCGCGGTCGAGGCCGTGCTCGATGACGGCCCGCATGACGCCGGCGGTCCCTTCCGGCCGCAACGTGATCGAACGGTCGCCCCGGTCGGTGAAGGTGTACATCTCCTTGGAGACCACGTCGGTCGATTCCCCGACCCCGCGGGTGAACAGCGCGGTGTCCTCGAACACCGGGAGCTCGATCGGGGAGTAGCCGGCCCGGTCGGCGGCTGCGACCAGCATGTCCCGGACGGCGACGAACGTCCGGGAGGCCGGGGGGATGTAGTCGGGTACGCCCTTGGGCGCGCTGATCGTGGTCTTGCCGGCCATCTGCTCGATCCGTCTTTTCTCGGTGGCGATCGGTGATCCTGCGGAACGCGGGACCTCAGGTCAGGAACGGGTTGCTGCGACGCTCGTCGCCGATGGTGCTGGTCGGCCCATGACCGGGCAGCACGACCGCCTCGTCGCCGCGGGTGAGCAGGTGGGTGGCGATCGAGGCCATCAGCTGTTCGGTGGAACCCCCGGGCAGATCGGTCCGCCCGATCGAGCCGGCGAACAGCGTGTCCCCGGTCAGCAGCACCTCGGGCCGGTCGCCGTCCGCGCCGATCCGGTAGACGACACCACCGCCGGTATGGCCGGGGGTGTGATCGATCTGGAGCGTCAGCCCGGCCAATCGAAGTTCTTCGACGTCGGTCAGCGTCAGGACGGTGTCCGGACGCAGACCGGTCAGGTCCATGCCGGCCAGCATCACCCCGGCTCCCGGGGACAGGGCCGCCAGCGGATCGTCGAGCATGTAGTCGTCGGCTCCGTGGAGGTAGGCCGGAATGCCCGCGGCATCGGCGACCGCGGCGGCCGATGCGACGTGATCCAGGTGCCCGTGGGTGAGCAGCACGGCGACGGGACGCATCCGATGCTCGGCCAGCACGCTCGACAGTCGCTCGGAGGCGTCCTGGCCGGGGTCGACGACCAGCGCGTCGCCACCGCGCTCGCCGCCGATCACGTAGCAGTTGGCCTGGAACGAGCCAGCGGGGAAACCTGCGATGAACACCCCACAACCCTAACGCTGCCGCCCCCTGCGCCTTCTACCCGAGCAGACCGCCCACCCCCGGCCCGCGCAGACCGCCCACCGTCACCGCACGCCGCCAGCGGCAGCGACCACTCGGGGGACCCGGCGGCGACCACCCACGGGCACCCGGGCGGACCACCCACAGGCCGTTCACATCGGTTTGCGCCAGAGGCCGGTCCGCGCGTCACCTAGACTCACCCGCCGGGGCCCTTGTCACACGACCGGCCCTTCGTTGAACCTTGCATGGAGGATGACAGTGCCCAGCAACCAGCAGCGACGCGAAGCAGCCAAGCGGAAGCTTGAGCGCCAGCTCGTCCGCCGCGAGGAGCGGGAACGCGGCCGCCGTCAGCGGCTCGTCATCGTCGGAGTGGTCGCGACCGTCCTGGTCATCGGCGGCGGCATCTGGTTCGCGACCACCCGGGGCAGCGGCTCCGGGGCGGCCTCCACCGCCAGCGGGACGGGTACCGAAACGGCGGCCACCAGCCCGGCCGCACCCAAGACACCGTGCACCTACACCACCGCCGGCAAGGCGGCGAAGAAGGTGGACAAGCCGTCGAACCTCTCCCCCGCCAACACCGGAACCGTCGCGTCGACCATCACGCTCAACGGCCAGAAGGTCGACATCACCCTGGACCGGGCTGCGGCTCCCTGCACGGTCAACTCGTTCGTGTCGCTGGCGTCGCAGAAGTTCTACGACAACTCCCCCTGCTGGCGTCTGACCGGCAACTCCGCGCTGAACATCCTGCAGTGCGGCGACCCGACGGGCGTCGGCAACGGCGGGCCCGGTTACTCCTTCGCCGATGAACTCGGGAAGACGAAAACCTACCCCAGGGGCACCATCGCGATGGCCAACTCGGGGTCCGGGACCAACGGTTCCCAGTTCTTCATCGTCTACAAGGACTCGACGCTGTCACCGACGTACACGGTGTTCGGCAAGGTCTCAGACGCCGGCATGGCCGTCATCCAGGACATCGCCGCGAAGGGGTCCAGGAACAACTCCCAGGACGGTGCCCCGGTGGCCAAGGCCGTCATCGACTCGGTGACCGTCCCGTCCGACGCACTGAGCGCCACCGGCACCTACGCGACGGCGTCCTCGGCCGCGGCCTCCGCTGCAGTCGTGCCCACCGGTGGCGCCACCGTCAAGCCGACCGCGGCGTCGAGCAAGTAGTCGCAACCGGCCGCGCGGGTGACGCGACAGGGCCCAGCGGATCAGGCGCTGGTCACCCGATAGACGTCGTACACGCCCTCGACGCCGCGGACCGTGCGCAGGAGATGCCCCAGGTGTTTCGGGTCAGCCATCTCGAACGAGAACCGGGAGATCGCCATTCTGTCCTTCGTCATCGACAGGTTGGCCGACAGGATGTTGACCTTTTCGTCGGCGAGCGTCTTGGTGATGTCGGACAACAATCGGGACCGGTCCAGCGCCTCGACCTGAACCGTGACCAGGAAGACCGATGCCGAATTCGGATCCCAGCTGACGTCCACCAGACGCGCTGATTCGGCCCGCAGCGCATCGGCATTGGTGCAGTCGACACGGTGCACCGAGACCGCACCGCCCTTGGTGATGAATCCGAGAATGGTATCGCCGGGAACCGGGGTACAACATCGGGCCAGTTTCACCTGGACGTCGGTGATGCCCTTGACCAGGACGCCCGCATCCGCAGTCGGCCGTGGACGTCTGGCCACCGAGGGGACGGAACGTTCGGCAATCGCGTCGCCGGCCTCCTCGGCGCCGCCGAGAATCGAAACAACCTTGCCGACAACGGTTTTCGCCGACACATGATTCTCGCCGACCGCTGCGTACAGCGCGGCGATGTCCTTGAAACCGAGATCGTGACCGGCCGCGGCCAATGCGTCGTGGGAAATCAGCCGTTGGACGGGCAGACCTTCCCGTCTGGCGGCCTTGGTAATGGCCTCCTTGCCGAGATCAACGGCTTCCTGACGATTTTCCTTCGCGAAATGCTGTCGGATCTTTGTCTTCGCGCGGGAGGAGGCGACGAATCCGAGCCAATCCCGGCTGGGCCCGGCACCGGGCGCTTTGGAGGTGAAGATCTCGATGATCTGCCCATTGGTGAGGGTTCGTTCCAACGCCACCAATCGACCGTCGACCTTGGCCCCGATACAACGGTTGCCGACTTCGGTGTGCACCGAATAGGCGAAGTCCACCGGCGTCGAACCGGCCGGCAGCGTGTGGATGTCGCCCTTGGGGGTGAACACGAAGATGTCGTTGGACGCGATCTCGTACCGCAGGTTGTCCAGGAATTCACCGGCGTCGCCGGCCTCCCGCTGCCAGTCCAGCAGTTGACGCATCCACGCCATCTCGTCGACCGAGGCGCCGGCACCGGCGTGGGTGCCCTTGGTCTCCTTGTAGCGCCAGTGCGACGCGATCCCGTACTCGGCGGTGTGGTGCATCTCGTTGGTGCGGATCTGCACCTCCAGAGGCTTGCCCTGCGGCCCGATCACCGTGGTGTGCAGCGATTGGTAGACCCCGTAGCGGGGCTGCGCGATGTAGTCCTTGAACCGGCCAGGCATCGGTGCCCACATGGCATGCACGACGCCCATCACGGCGTAGCACTCGCGCACCGTACCCACCAGGATCCGGACCGCGACGAGGTCGTGGATCTCGTCGAACTCGCGGCCTCTGACCTGCATCTTCTGGTAGATCGAGTAGTAGTGCTTGCCGCGCCCGACGACCTCGGCCGGGATCTTGGCCGCACTCAGCTCGGCGTTCAGCTCCGCGGTGACGGCGGCCAGGTAGGTGTCGCGTGACGGCGCCCGGTCCGCCACCAGGCGGACGATCTCGTCGTACCGCTTGGAGTGCAGGATGGCGAACGCGAGGTCCTCCAGCTCCCACTTGACGGTGGCCATGCCGAGGCGGTGGGCCAGCGGCGCCAGCACCTCGAGGGTCTCCTTCGCCTTGCGGGCCTGCTTGTCCGGGGCGAGGAACCGCATGGTCCGCATGTTGTGCAGCCGGTCGGCCAGCTTGATGACGAGCACCCTCGGGTCCTGCGCCATCGCGATGATCATCTTGCGGATGGTCTCGGCCTCTGCCGCATCGCCGAAGTGCACCTTGTCGAGCTTGGTGACCCCGTCGACCAGGTGTGCGACCTCCTCGGAGAAGTCCCTGCGCACCATGTCCAGCGTGTACTCGGTGTCCTCCACCGTGTCGTGCAGCAGCGCCGCGACCAGGGTGGTGGTGTCCATTCCCAGGTCGGCCAGAATGGTGGCGACCGCCAGCGGGTGGGTGATGTACGGGTCGCCGGACTTGCGGAACTGACCGCGATGGGCGTTCTCGGCGATCTCGTACGCGAACTGCATGACCTTGACGTCGGCCTTGGGATGCAGTGCCCGGTGGACGGCGAACAACGGTTCCAGCACGGTCCGGCCGGCGGCCGCGGGCGTGCGCTGGCCACTCATCCGACGGGTGAGCCTGGAACGCATGCGGCGCGTGGCGGACATTGCGGGGGCGGGTGCATCCGGCTCGACATCGACGGGTTCGGACGCGGGTGGGGCGGGCGGCACGACCGGACGAGGGGGCGCAGTAGGCGCTGGGGACGCTGGGGACACAGTGGGAGCAGGGGACACGGTGGGAGCAGGGGACGCAGTGGGAGCAGGGGGCGCTGCGGACACAGTGGGAGCGGGGGACGCAGTGGGCGCTGCGGATGCCACTGCGAGCGCCTTCAGGGCGGGTGCCGGGCGGGCCGCGAATGGAAGCGGGGGCCCCGGGCGGGACGCCGACGGCATTACCGGCTCGGCGTGGACCGTTGCGGCAGGGCGGCCGGCGGCAGACGGGGCGGCGGCAGACGGAGCGGCGGCAGACGGAGCGGCGGCAGACGGAGCGGCAGGGCCGACGGCCGAAGCCCGATCGGTCACGGTGGGTCCGGCCAGTTCGCCGGTCAGTTCTGAACTCATCAACACCTCATCCGCAGCCGCCACCGAATCTCCGCTCCCTTCCGAGCATAACGCCGGGGGGCTGCGCGACCTTCCCGACCGGGATGCCCGCCGCCGACCACCGAACGACCCGCGCTCAGTACTCCCTGATCGCCGTGCACGGGGTGTCGGCGAGCTGCCCACGGCCGCCGAGGGCGACCAGCTCGATGCAGACGGCGACTCCGACGACGGTGGCGCCGGCCCGGCGGAGCAGCCGGCAGGCCGCGGCAGCAGTGCCCCCGGTCGCCAGGACATCGTCGACGACCAGGACCCGGGGCCCCTGGGAGACGTCATCGGGGTTGAGCTCCAGACCGGCCGTTCCGTACTCCAGGGCGTAGTCCTCCGACAGGATTTCGCCGGGCAGTTTCCCGGGCTTGCGGATGGCGAGCACGCCGGTGCCGGCCGTCATGGCGACGGCCGCACCCAGCAGGAAGCCTCTGGATTCCAGACCGGCCACCACGTCGAAGTCGCCGAGCCCGCCGGCCAGGGCGGCAGCGATGGCGTGCAGAGCATCGGCATCGGCCAGCACCGGCGTCAGGTCACGGAACAACACTCCGGGTGCCGGGAAGTCCTGCTGGACCCGGGTCAGCCGGTCGATGGCCCGCCCTGCGCGCCCGACGGCGCCGAGGTCAGCGCCCACGCTTGCCCGTCGGTCGGGCCACCTTGCCACTGGGTCGCGCCTTCGACGCCGGTGCCGGGGAAGCATTGACCGCCTCGTTGGCCAACATCGCGACCGTCTCGGCCGCCGTCGGCTGCGACTCGGCCGGACCGGCCTGGGTGAAAGGCACGGCGGCGGCAGGTTCGTCGACGGGAGAGGCGGCCGTCTTCACGGGCGCCTTGGTGGTGGACACCGGCCTGCCGGCGGGAACCGATCTTCCCGCGACGACCTTGCCGGCCGCCGGACGGCCGGGGCGCTGCGGCTTCACGCCGGGCTTCGGGGCTGCGCTGGGCTTCAGGCCCGCCGCCAGCGGGTTCACGGCGGGGGCCGTTCTGGGTCGGTCGATCCCGGTCGACGACTTGACCCCGACCGGGTCCCCGTCCGCGTCGACGATCAGCCCGTCGGCCTTGCGCTTGGCCAGCACGCGTGCCGTGTGATTGATGATGGTGGTCTCCCGCATCTTCAGGTCGACCGCGATGGGCACGGCCACGAAGATCGACGAGTAGGCACCGATGAGCATGCCGACGAGCAGCACCAGCGCGAGATCCTTGAGCGTGCCACCACCGAGCACCGCGACACCTGCGACCAGCAGGCCGGCCACCGGGAGCAGCGCGATGAGCGAGGTGTTGAGGGATCTCATCAGCGTCTGGTTGACGGCGAGATTCGCGGTCTCCGGATAGGTGCGCCGCAGCAGCGACGTCAGACCCCTGGCGTTCTCCTGGACCTTGTCGTAGACCACCACGGTGTCGTAGAGCGAGAATCCGAGGATCGTCAGCAGCCCGATCACGGTGGCCGGGGTGACCTCGAAACCGGCCAGCGAGTAGATGCCGGCCGTGACGATCACGTCGTGGATGACCGAGAGCACTGCTCCGATGGCCACCCGCTTCTCGTAGCGGATCCAGATGAACAGGCCGACCGCGACGAGGAAGATGATGACGGCGAGGATGGCCCGCTGGGAGATCTGCGCACCCCAGGACGACGAGACGTCAGAACCGGACACCGAGCCCGCGCCCAGCGAGAACGCCTTGGCCAGGGCCGCTTTGCCGGTCGCCACCTGCGTTTCGTTCAGCGCGACCAGGGTGGCCTGGATGGTCTTGCCACCCAGGGTCTGGACGGCTTCGACCTTGCCGCTGCCCAACGCCGTGGTCAGGACCTGGTTGACGCTGGAGGTCGACACACTGCCGCCGTTGGCCGGCGTGAAGGTGAGCGTCGATCCACCGGCGAAGTCCGTGCCGAGGTGGAAACCCTTGATCAGGATCAGCAGGATCGAAGAAACCAGCAGAAAGCTGGAGAACATGTAGTAGTAGCGGCGGCGTCCGATGACGTCGAACGCCCCGGTACCGGTGGCCAGGCGCGAGACGAAGCTTCCGGTGTGCAGCGCCCGGCTCAGCCTGACGGCCTCGTCGTGGCTGACGAGTTCGGTGGTGTCCGTTGCCATCTCAGGCCTCCTTCGCAGTCAGACGTGCGGTCGCGGCCCGTTGCCGCGCACCGGCGGCGGCCACCGATCCCAGCCCGGAGAACCGCGCCGAATTGAAGATCTTGCTGCCGGATGCCAGGGCGACCAACGGATGCGTCACGAGGTAGACGACCACCAGGTCGAGGATGGTCGAGAGCCCGAGGGTGAAGGCGAAACCCTTCACGTCACCGATCGCCACCAGATAGAGGATCACCGCGGACAGGAACGACACGGCGTCCGCGGACAGGATGGTCCGCTTGGCCCGTTCCCACCCCCGCGGGACGGCGGACCGGAAGGTCCGACCCTCCCGTACCTCGTCCTTCAATCGTTCGAAATAGATGACGAACGAGTCGGCGGTGATACCGATCGCCACGATCAGACCGGCCACGCCGGCCAGGTCCAGGCTCAGGTTGATCCAGCGTCCGAGCAGCACCATGATCCCGTAGACCAGACCGCCGGACAGGACCAGCGAACCGATGGTGATCAGGCCCAGCAGCCGGTAGTAGATCAGGCAGTACACGATGACCAGGAGCAGTCCGATGCCGCCGGCGATCAGGCCGGCATTCAGGTACTGCGAGCCGAGTTGGGCACTGATGCTGGTCGCGGTGCCCTGGCTGAAGTTCAACGGCAGCGCGCCGAAGTTCAGCGAGTTGGCCAGGTCGGTGGCGCTGGACTGGGTGAAGCTCCCGCTGATCTGGGTGGTCGTCGTGGTGATCGCCTGCTGGATGGCCGGGTCGGAGATGACCACGCCGTCCAACGTGAACGCCGTCTGCTTCTGGATGTTGTTGGCGGTGTAGCTCGACCAGGTCCGGTATCCGGTGCTGTCGAAAGTCACGTTGATGATCCAGCCTGCGCCCTGCTGGTTCAGACCCGCGGCGGCAGTGGAGATCTGGTCGCCCGGGATCAGGGTCTTGTCGACCAGCGACACGCACGCGGTGGTCGTGTCGGGCGAGCAGGGGTTGGCCCCGGCCGTGTAGGGCGCGCTCCCGCAGGCCAGCAGGGGGAGACCGGGCACGTCCAGGCCCCTGGTCACGGCGATGTTCTTGCAGCTGATCCCGCCGGCGTTCACGGCCGCCGTCGCGGCTGCGACCCAGGCGGTGGACGTGGCAGCACTGGCCGGTTGGTTGGGGTTGCTCGGATTGCTTCCGGCCAACGGCCATGCGGTCTTCGTGACCGCTGCGGCCGTGGTCGCCGCCGCGGGGGTCGCTGCAGCCGACGACGCGGCAGCCGACGACGCAGGAGCCGCCGATGCAGGAGCCGCCGGTGCGGCTACCGCCTTCGTGGCGGCCGTGGTCTTGGCTGCGGCGGTCTTGCCGGTGGTGGTCTTGTTCGCGGCGGCCTTGGGCGTGGTGATGACCGGCGGCGTGACGGCCACGGCCGCTCGGACGCCCTGGGGCGAGGCGGTGGTGGTGGCACCCGGCTGACCGACGACCGCCGCCGGCGTCGCCTTGGTGGTCGCCCCCGCGGACGTGGACGCGCCAGAGGTTGCTGCGCCCGATGACGCAGTGGTCGATGACCCAGTGGTCTTCGCCGTCGACTGAGCAGCACTGATCAGGTCGTAGTCGTAACCCTGGGCGATGTTCGGCCGGATGTTCAGCCGGGCCGGGGCGGTGAGGCCGGTGAGCGCGTCGTTGCCCGGCACGGTGACCACGAGGTTCGAGCTGCCCTCGATCGCGACCTGGGCTCCGACGACGCCGGAACCATTGACCCGGCGGGTCATGATCTCCTGCGCCTGCTGCATCGCGGAGGAAGAGGGTGCCTTTTTGTCCAGGGTCTCGGCCGTCAGGGTGATCTGGGTCCCGCCCTGGAGATCGATCCCCAACTTGGGGGCATTCGACCCCGAGGTGCCGAACACCAGTCCGTAGAGAACGACCACCAGGATCCCGAAAACGGTGATCAACCGCCAGGGTCGGAACTGACCAACAGGGCTTGCCACGTCGCGCCTATCTCCTCAATACGTTCCAGACGACAGGCGATCAGGACGCCGAAAATCGTCAACACGCCGGGGCGATTGCGCCCATGCGTTCACCACCGGATGCCCTGACGGCACATCCGGCACGGTCAACGAGCCTAGTTGACGTCGTTGCTGCGCTTCTCCAGCGACGGCCGGTCGTCGTGGATGGCTTCGATCTCCTGGCCCTGACCGGAGAGCTCGGCGTAGTCGGCATCGTCGAAGTCGGTGGCGGCGAACTCCTCGTCGACCGCGACCGGGACCACGATCTCACGGACGGCGGCGCGGACCCAGGTCGTGTAGATGCCGGGGGAGATCTCCAGTTCGATGGTGTCGTCGGCGACCGCAGTGACGGTGGCGTGCATACCGGAGGTCGTCATCACGCGGGTGCCGGGGACGATCGACTCCTGCAGTTCCTTCGCCCTGATGGCCTGCTTCTTCTTGTTGCGCGAGCTGAAGACCATCATCACGCCGATCGCGCCGAACATCAGGACCATGAGCGCAAGATTCTGCATGCTTCTCCTCGAAGGATTGCGGGGGCGGGGACCGTTCGGCCACCAGCCCGGGGAATGCCAGGAACTACGCGGGCAACGACCGGTGGGCGACCGAAGTTCCTGTCGGCCCTGATGCACGGACCCCGCAGCAATCTCGACCCCTCGCCGCTGACGCCTGCGACAGATGACTTCAGGGTAGCCGATGGAGATCGCCACGGCCCCCCACCGCGGCGGCCGACGCGCAGTGTCCGCCGACGACCGGCACCGTTCTGACCTGTGCAGATCAGCCCGCGCAGTTCAGTCCTGATCGTCGAACAGCGTGACCGCGGATCCGATGCCGGCCGGGGGCTTGAGACCCAGATGGGACCAGGCCAGCGACGTGGCGACGCGGCCCCGGGGGGTGCGGGCCAGCATGCCGAGGCGGACGAGGAACGGCTCGCACACCTCCTCGACCGTGGTCGGCTCCTCCCCCACCGCGACCGCGAGCGTGGTGAGCCCCACCGGTCCCCCGCCGAACGACCGGCACAGTGCGGTCAGCACGGCCCGATCCAGGCGATCGAGGCCGAGTTCGTCGACGTCATAGACCTTGAGGGCGGCGCGGGCCACCGCCAGGTTTGCCACGCCACCCGCCCTGACCTGCGCAAAGTCGCGCACACGACGCAAGAGCCGGTTGGCGATCCTCGGTGTCCCGCGCGACCGCTTCGCAATCTCCGCTCCGGCATCCTTCGGGAGTTCGATACCGAGGATGCCCGCTGATCTGGTGATCACCCTGAGCAACTCGGCCGGTGAGTAGAACTCCATGTGGGCGGTGAAGCCGAACCGATCGCGCAGTGGCGAGGTCAGCTGACCGGACCGGGTGGTGGCGCCCACCAGGGTGAAGGGAGCGATGTCCAGTGGGATCGAGGTGGCTCCGGGACCCTTTCCGACCATCACGTCGACCCGGTAGTCCTCCATCGCCAGGTAGAGCATCTCCTCCGCCGGCCTGGCGATCCGATGGATCTCGTCGATGAACAGGACATCGCCCTCGACCAGGTTGGACAGCATCGCGGCCAGATCGCCGGCGCGTTCCAGGGCCGGACCGGACGTCAGACGGATGGCCGCCCCGAGTTCCGCGGCGATGATCATGGCCAGCGAGGTCTTGCCCAGACCGGGCGGACCGGCCAGCAGGATGTGATCGGGCACGGCCCCGCGCAGCTTCGCGGCCGAGAGCACGAGTTCCAGCTGTTCGCGGACCCGGACCTGACCAACGAATTCGGCCAGGGTGCGGGGCCGGAGGGAGGCCTCGATGTCGGCGTCACCGGGCAGCCGGCTCGGGTCCAGCTGGTCCTCGGCGTTCGCATCGTTCTGGGCACTGCTCTGGGGATCAAAGGGGCGCGCGCCGCCCTGGGTGTGGTCGGGAATGCTCACCGGTGCCGCCCGAGGAGGCCCAGAGCCCGTCGCAGCAGCAACCCGACGTCGCCGTCGACGACGGCGGGGTCGTCGACGTCGGAGGCGAGGGTGGCCATCGCGTCATCGGCCTGTTTGACGGTGAAGCCGAGCCCCACCAGCGCTTCGGACAGCTTCGGCCGCCAGGCGGCGGCCGCCGCCCCACCACCGGAGGGCGTCGCCGTGCTGACCACACCGACCTTGTCGCGCAGCTCGAGGACCAGTCGCTCCGCACCCTTGCGCCCGATACCGGGTGCACGAGTCAGGGTGGCGTAGTCGCCGGAGGCCAGGGCGCGGCGGAGTTCGTCCGGTTCGAGCACGGCGATCAGCGCGAGGGCGATCTTGGGACCGACACCGGACACCGACTGCACCAGCTCGAACAGTTCCTTGGCCTCGTCGGATGCGAAGCCGAACAGCGTCAGCGAGTCCTCTCTGACGACCAGGGTGGTGGACAGCCGGGCCGGCTCGCCCCGGCGCAGACCGGCAAGGGTCGTCGGCGTGGTGCGGATGGCCAGGCCGATCCCACCCACCTCGATCACCACGTGGTCCAGCGTGATGGCGGTGACGGTGCCGCGCACGGAGGCGATCATCGGCTCATCATCCCGGTCGGCCCCGACAGTCGGCTGGTGCGTGCCGGCACCGCCGGCCCTGCGCCGAGGGCGGGCCGGGACAGTGCCGCGGCCAGCCTGCTCTGCATCGGCGAGCGCCAGAGGTGGCAGATGGCCAGGGCGAGAGCGTCGGCGGCGTCGGCCGGCCGGGGAGCGGCGTCCAACCGGAGCAGGCGCGTCACCATGGCCGTGACCTGCGCCTTGTCCGCATTGCCGTTGCCGGACACCGCAGCCTTGACCTCGCTCGGAGTGTGCCAGGCCACCGGAATTCCCCGCCTGGCCGCGGCCAGCGCCACGACACCGGCGGCCTGCGCCGTCCCCATCACGGTCCGCACGTTCGACTGGCTGAACACCCGCTCGATGGCCACGGTGTCCGGCCGGTGGAGATCCAGCATGGCCTCGACCCGCTCGGCCACCGCCAGGAGCCGATAGGCCAGGTCGTCATCGGCCGGGGTGCGCACCACCAGCACCTCGACCAGAGTCGGTTTCCGGCCCGGTCCCCCGTCGACCACGCCCACCCCGCAGCGGGTCAGCCCTGGATCGACCCCGAGCACGCGCACAGCTCACACCTTCCGACTCCGGACGGTCTGCGGCGGAGCGCCTCGACCTACCGAACACTTGTCCGAGGAACGCTACCCGGCGGGACCACTCCCACCCGTGATCGCCACGCCGAGCCCGGGCTCGCGCTGATCAACATCGCCAGCGCTGACGAAGTTGGCGGATCTGCGACTCATGGGACAGAAATCGACCCGATCATGAGCGCGGACGAAGTTGATCAGCGCGGCCCGGGGCGGTCATTCCTCGTCGAGTTCGGCGAGCACCTCGTCCGGGATCTCGGCGTTGGTGTAGACGTTCTGGACGTCGTCCAGATCTTCGATGGCGTCGATCAGCTTCATCACCTTGCGGGCGCCCTCGGCGTCCAGCGGGACGTTCAGCGAGGGGATGAAAGTCGGGTCCGCGGAGTCATACTCCATGCCGGCGTCCTGGACGGCCGTCCGGACCGCGACCAGGTCGGTGGCCTCGGAGATGACGTCGAACACGTCCCCGGAGTCCAGCACCTCCTCGGCTCCGGCGTCGAGCACGGCCAGCAGAAGGTCGTCCTCGGTCAGGTCCTTGGCCTTCGGCACGACGACAAGTCCCTTGCGCGAGAACAGGTATGCCACCGAACCGGGGTCAGCCATGTTGCCACCGTTGCGGGTCACGGCGACCCGGACCTCGCTCGCCGCGCGGTTCTTGTTGTCGGTCAGGCACTCGATCATCATGGCGACGCCGTTGGGGCCGTAGCCCTCGTAGGTGATGCCGATGTAGACGGCGCCACCCGCCTCGGCACCGGACCCTCGCTTGACGGCCCGGTTGATGTTGTCGATGGGGACCGACGTCTTCTTCGCCTTCTGGATGGCGTCGAACAGCGTCGGATTGCCGTCGACGTCACCGCCGCCCATCCGGGCCGCGACCTCGATGTTCTTGATCAGCTTGGCGAACGCCTTGCTCCGCTTGGCGTCCTTGGCCGCCTTCTGGTGCTTGGTGGTAGCCCATTTGGAGTGGCCGCTCATCTGCGAAGTACCCCTTGTGCATCGGTACGGGCGACCTGCGTGCGATCGCCCTGACTTGGTCATGGACGCCGGCCGCCGGAAGCTCAGGCTCGGCCGAACCCCAAAATCTTACGTCTCCGTCCGCAATCACCCGGCCAGTCCGGCGCGACCGGCCACCGGACCCGGCCTCAGGGTTTCCAGACCATCAGCACGACGATGGCGACGAGCAGCAACGACACCACCCCCGAGGCCATCGCGATGCGCTTGTAGTCGTGGTTCTGCAGTATAGGCGTGGAAGGATCGGACAGGTGCTCGCCGGCGCTGCGCAGGGCCGGCACGACCGCCAGCAGGCTGAGGGCGATCGCCACCACGTAGAGGACCAGCGAGATCAGCACCCACGGCGTGGTGACGGTCAGACCGTCCTTCTTGTCCGACGTGGCCAGCGCGCCGAACCCGAGGATCGCCACCAACAGCGAGAGCAGGCTGAAGACCATGGTCGAGCGCGCCAGGGTCTTGACGGTGCCGGCCTGTTGCGCACGGACCGCCCGCAGCGCCGTCTGCGGCAGGATCGCCATCGGGCCGACGATGAACACCGCCGCCACCACGTGCAGGCTCACCAGGACAGTATTCATAGCTGCCAGGCTATCGGCCCTCGACGCCTTCGACCGCAACGGCCGCGCCGGATCCGAACATCTCCCGATCGCCGTCGGCTCCGCGTGATCGCACGCTCAGTCGCGGAAGGAACACCTGCAGGAGGGGACCGATGGCGAGCGCGTAGACGACGGTCGCGAAGCCGATGCTCCCGCCCATCGCCGCGCCGATCAGCAATACGGTCAATTCGATTCCGGTGCGGACCACCCGGACGGAACCGACCCCGCGGGCGACCAGGCCCGTCATCAGCCCGTCCCTCGGTCCGGGGCCGAGGCCGGCCCCGATGTAGAGGCCGCCGGCCACGGCGTTGCCCAGCACTGCGATCACCAGCATGAGGATCCGGACGGTCAGGATCCCGGTGGCCGGAACGACCGAGAGCGTGGCATCCGTGGTCCATCCGATGATGGCCGCGTTCAGGATGGTCCCGACGCCCGGTCGCTGACGCAGCGGGATCCAGGCCAGCAGCACGATCACCGACACCACGGTGATCACCGTGCCGTAGGAGATGTCGACCCAGTGCCCGAGGACCTTGGTGACGCCCTGGTGGAACACGTCCCAGGGGTCGAGCCCGAACACGGCCCTGACCATCAGGCCCATGGTGAAGCCGTAGAGCAGCAGCCCGACGACGAGCTGCCCGAACCGCCGGATTCGCCGATCGGCCGGGATCGGCGTCAGGAGCGACATCGGGCCTCGTCGTCGGCTCGTTCGACGGGTGGACTTCAGAGATCTGGACACCTGACGATTGTCACGGGTGAGTGGCCTGGACTTCTATAGCCAATTGCGGGAAAGTGGCCTGATGATGCAAAAGTCCACCGCTCGGATCTCAGCAGCCACCCTGGCCCGCCGGCTCGGCCCGGAATCCCCCGCCGGCACCGGTCCGGCCTATCGGCAGCTGGCCCACCGCATTCGCAGCGCTGTGCTCGACGGGCGGCTGGCCGTCACGTCCGGCCTGCCGAGCGAACGCGATCTGGCCGTCGGCCTGCGGATCTCGCGGACCACCGTCGCTGCGGCCTACAGCCTGCTGCGGGACGAGGGCTGGCTCGACTCGCGCCGGGGTTCCGGCAGCCGCCTGCGGCTGCCGGACTCGCGCGGCGCATCCGGCGCTTCCGGCACTTCGGGTGCATCCATCGGGCTCGGTCCGGCCGGCCTGCTCGGGTATCCGGGATCGACCGGGGACGAGATCGACCTGAGCGTGGCGTCCCTGCCCGCACCGGCCGGGCTGATCGAGCAGCTGGCCGCGCTGGCCGTCGAAGACCTCCCCGCCTATGCGGCCGGCGGCGGATACGCACCGTTCGGGCTACCGGTGTTGCGGCAGGCGATCGCTGACCACTACAGCGCGGCCGGCCTGCCCACCAAGGCAGACCAGATCCTGGTGACGAGCGGCGGACAACACGCCTTCACCCTTGCGCTGCAGGAACTCTCGGTTCCGGGTGATCGGGTGATGATCGAATGCCCGACCTATCCGGTGGCGCTGGACGCGATCAGGGCGGCGCGCCGGATCCCGGGTCCGGTCGGCCTGCCGGGTCCCGGGCAGATCGGGGACACGACCGCGCCGTGGGATGCCGACCTGATCGCCGCGACGATGCGGCAGACCGCACCGCGCCTCGCGTATCTGATCCCGGACTTCCAGAATCCGACGGGCGCACTGATGGACGAGGCCACCCGGCGACGGATCGTCGATGCCGCGCGGGCGAGCAACACCATCCTGCTGGTCGACGAGACGTTCCGCGACGTGCCGTTCCCCGGACACCCGGCGCTGCCACCGCGGATGGGCTCGTTCGACGACGGCCAGCGGGTCCTGACGCTCGGCTCGCTGTCCAAGTCGGTCTGGGGCGGACTCCGGATCGGCTGGGTGCGGGGTGCCCCCGCAGTGATCAACCGGTTGGCTGCGGCACGATCCCTGGCCGACATGTCCGGGCCGGTCCTGGAACAGTTGATGGCCGCCCACCTCCTGGCCGACCCGGTGGCCGTGCTTGATCAGCAGAGCCGGCGGATGGCCGACGGAGCCGCTCTGCTCACCGCCGAGTTGGCCGACATCCGGCCCGAGTGGCAGGTGAGTCGTCCGCAGGGCGGAGCTTTTCTGTGGGTGGCCCTGCCCGGACCGTTCGCCACCGAGCTGGCTCGGGCGGCCCACGCGGTCGGCGTCCTGATCACACCGGGACCGCGGTTCGGACCGGACGGCACCATGGAGTCCTATCTGCGGCTGCCGTTCACCGAACCGGCCGACCGGCTGGTCACAGGCGTCCGCCGACTCTCGGCCATCGCCGATCGGGCCGCGGCGACGGCCGGCCGCCTGTCGGACGTGCCCGGCTGGCTCACCTGAGCGCAGTGCGCTGCGATACGAAGGCCGCGCCAAGGCCCTCCGTGATGCAGGCGCAGCAGCGCCGGGCCGCCCGTCGGGTCTCGACCCTCAGCAGGGAGTCAGCCGACCTTCAGACGGGCGTCAGCCGACCGTCAGCAGGGCGGTCTGCGGTGCCAGCATCACCCAGGTCCTGCCCGCTTTGAACGGCATCGGTTTCCCGTCCGAGCCGACGAACGCGAACGGCTTGTCGGCGGCCGACCGCGACCATCGTCCGGTGACCTGGTGACCATCGCGGAACAGCGTCATGAATCCTGATCCCACGGTCTGGGTGAGGTACGACGGCTGACCGTTGGTGTCGACCGTGCCGTCGGGTGTGTCCTTGACGTCCAGGACCACGACGTTGTCGGCGGCCTCCAGCTTGCCCTGGTAGTCCGAGACCGGTGCGTTGTCGCGCATTCTCACGAAACGTCCTCCGGTGTAGGCGAAGTCGGTCTGGCCCTGCTCCATCACCACGTGGATGGCCGAGACCGATCTGCCCTTGTCCACTTCGGCGGACCTGGCGACGAAGGCGAACCCGATCGAGCGCACCGGCCCGAGGCCCTTCGCCTCCGCGGCGATCTTCGTCAGGTCGGCGTGCAGGTTGTAGGTGCCGGTCGCCGCATCGGAGCGGAAGTAGGCGTCGCCCATCGCGGAGGTGTCCACGATGGAGGTCTTGGCGAGGTCGGCCAACGGTCCGCCTGCTCCACCGGAGAACACCAGCCCCGGTGTGCCGAAGGCCGGTAGGAGCTGGGCGTCGGTCGAGCGGACGCTCCGGACGGGGCCGACCTCGGTCGGGAGCGTGCTGTGGAACACCGCGATGATCCTGGTCAGCCCGCCTTCGACCTGTTCGACGAACACCACGTCGGCGTCCGAGACACCGAACTGGGGCACGTCGAAGTAGGTGTTGTCGACCTTGACGGCGATCACGGGGTTCTTGCTGACCGGACCACCCGTCAGGGGGTCGACGGGAGCCGCGGGCCGCGGAGCGGGTGTACTGACGGACCTGGTCGTCGTCGACGCCTTGGTCGTGGTGCCGGGGGTGGTGGCTGCCGCGCCGGCGGTCGGACTGACCGCCGGGCTGCTGACCACGGCTTGGCTGCTGACCACGGCCTGGCTGCTGACCACTGCGCTGCTGGACGGCGTCGCCTTCGTGCTCGACGAGCAGGCGGACAGGACCAGGACCGGGACGGCAAGGGCGGCAACGAGGACTCGGTGAGAACGCATGACCCACCGTAGGCGTGGGACCTGTGTGGATACGGTCAGACCCGCCGCGAACGGACCGTCAGAAGATTTCCACCACGGCCGGGATCGCCTCCGCACGCCCCATCACGCTGCGCCCCTCGGTCATCCGATCGGCGAGCTCGGTCGGATAGAAGGTCTCGGAGGAGTGCCGCAGTTCCTCCTCGGAGAACCATCGATGACCGGTGATGTTGTCCTTCTCCACGTCGGTGAATCCGCTGACGTCGACCTGGAATCCGGGCGGGGCGGACGCAAGGAAATAGAACTCCGTCTGCTCGTACAGCACGCCGGTGAAGACGAAGCGCGCCGAACGGCGCCAGATCGGCCCCGTCAGATCCGCGGACTCCAGAACGAGCCCGGTCTCCTCCCGCAACTCGCGCAGCGCGGTGGTGCGCAGATCCTCGCCGGCCTCCACGCCGCCGCCGGTCGGGAACCAGACGGCCCGGCCGTGCTCGGCACTGGAGAACATCAGCACCCGCTCCGACTCGTCCAGCAGCACCACCCGTGCTGCTGTCCGCTGGGCCGGGCCGGTCGGCACCTGGTCCGCGATCTCGAAGTAGTCCGGCAGGGCGGCCCGCCCGGCCAACCGGAACAACCTGGTGAACCAGACGGCCCGCAACGCCCTGGTGTCGCGGACCGCGTCGTTGTAGAAGCGCCGCGCGAGCGCCACCCGCTCGCCCGCATCGAGCAGTTCGGCGGCCAACTCGCGCGCTATCACCGGCGGCTGGGTGGCCAACGCTCTGGACAGGTCGTTCTCCGCGTCCGCGCGGGCCCGGCGGGGCGCTCGGTCGGCGGCGCTGGTCAGTCGCCGGAGCAGATCGGCATCGCGTTCGGCGAACGCACCGGCGGCCGCGGCTGCCCTGGTAGCGACGATCCGCCGGGACAGCGCCCCCTCCAGCGCGGCCCACGCCGCCTCGGTGCGCACGTGCAGGCGATCGAGCCGGCTGGCGGTCAGCCACAGGCGGAGGGCGGCCAGCAACAACACCACCAGCACGATGACGATCACGAGGGTGCTCACGGTGGGCGCCTAGTCCGCTTCGACGACGACCGACCGCGGGTCGGCCGCCACCACGGTCTCGTAGACCTGGACCACCCTGGCCGCCACCACGGGCCAGTCGTAGCCGGCCACGGTCGCCCTCGCGGCGGTCGCCAGGGCGGTCCGGCGAGCCGGGTCGTCCAGCAGGGCGGCGATGGAGGCTGCGAGCGCGACCGGGTCCCCGACCGGGCTCAGCACTCCGGCCGCACCGCCGTCCAGGACCCGCGAGAAGGCGTCGAGATCACTGGCGATCACCGGGCAACCGGCGCTCATCGCCTCGGTGAGGATCATCCCGAAGCTCTCGCCGCCGGTGTTCGGGGCGCAGTAGAGGTCGACGGAGTGCAGCAGGGAAGCCTTGTCCTGCGTCGAGATCAGCCCCAGGGACCGGATGCCGCCGGCAAAATCGCCGGCCAGCTCCATCAGCTCCTTCTCGTCACCGCTCCCGGCGACCAGCAACTGCAGGTCGGGCCGATCCACGACCAGGATGCGGAGCGCGTCCAGCAGGGTCGCCATCCCCTTGCGGGGCTCCTCGAAGCGGCCGATGAACCCGACCGTGCCGCCGGCCCGCGGGTACCCGGGCAGCGGCTCGGCCGCCGCGTACAGCTGCACGTCCACACCGTTGGGGATGACGACGGCGTCGCCCCCCAGATGCTCGACCTGCACCTGCCGCGCAAGATCGCTGACGGCGATCCGCCCGGTGATCTTCTCCAGGAAGGGCTGGAGGAGGCCCTGGAAGGTGGCCAACATCTTGGAGCGCGGATTCGCCGTGTGGAACGTCGCCACGATCGGGCCGTCTGCGACCATCAGGGCCAGCATCGACAGGCTGGGGGCGACCGGCTCGTGCAGGTGCAGCACGTCGAACTGCCCGGCCCGCATCCACCGTCGCACCCGCGAGTAGGACACCGGACCGAAGGACAGGCGGGCGACCGACCCGTTGTACGGGATGCCGACGCTGCGGCCGGCCGGGACGACGAAGTCCGGGAAGTCGCCGTCGTCATCGCCCGGGGCCAGCACCGACACGTCGTGTCCGAGCCCGATCAGGGTCTGGGCCAGGTCCGCGACGTGACCCTGCACCCCACCCGGGATGTCGAACGAGTAGGGACACACGAGTCCGACCCTCATCACGGGCCCGACCGCGTTCGCCGGCCACCGGTGTCGGCGGGTTCACCCAGCGCCTCGTGACCGGCCCGGAGATCGGCCAGCCACAGCGGCTGGAGCATGTGCCAGTCCTGCGGTCGCTCCGAGATGGTGCTCTGGAACAGGTTCGCGACCCGCTGGGTACCGACCCGCACCCGCTCCGCCAGTCTGGTCCCGGGAAGTTCCACCGGCGGCGAGACGTGGGTCTTCCATCCGTACTCGTGCCCTTGCTGCGTGAAGCCGAGATGGGCCACGCACAGATCAGCCCCGGTCAGCGCGGCCAACATGGCCGGACCGGCCGGCATCCGGGTCTGTTCGCCGAAGAACTCGACCGGCACACCGCTGGCCGTGAGGTCGCGGTCGCCGAGCAGGCAGACGATGCCACCGGCCCTGAGTCGTTCCTTCAGGATCGAGGATGTCGAGGTGGCGCCGCCGGTCAGCGGGAGGATCTCCATGCCCAGGGACTCCCGGAACTGCACGAATCTGCGGTACAGACTCTCCGGTTCCAGTCGCTCGGCCACGCTGGTCAGCGAGCCGTACTGATGGGCCAGCATCAGCCCTGCGACATCCCAGTTGCCCGAATGCGGCAGGGCCAGAACGACTCCCCGGCCCGCGGCGACCGCGTCCGCGATGTGTTCCATGCCGTCGGTGTCCGACATCGCCCTGGCCAACACCTCTTCGCGATCCATCGAGGGGAGGCGGAAGGTCTCGAGCCAGTACCGCGCATACGACCTCAGGCCGGCGGCGGTGGTGTCGTGCAGCGTGGACGGGGTGGCCCGCTCCCCCAGCACCCTGCGCAGGTTCCGGGCGTACTGCACGACCGACGGCCCCTGCCGGGACATGGCCAGATCGGCGGCGGATCTGGCGATGCGGTACGCCGGTCGGCCGGGCACGGTGCGCGCCGCCGACCACGCGGCGCTGTAACCAAGGGCGATCAGTTCGTCGACAGCGGGGCTCACCGCTGCCGGCCGGTGGCCGGACCGTGCCCGGGAGTGCCGGACGGCTGGGTCGGGCCGAACTGCCCCTTGGCCTTGGCGGCGTTGCGGACCTGGACGAGGCGTTGCACCACGGTCACCAGACAGGCCGCGGCGAGCAGCCACAGGCAGATGGGAAGAGCGATCTTGAGTCCCAGACCGGCCAGCCCGGCTCCGACCAGCCCGAGCACGTTGCGTTCGGCGCGTTCGGCCAACGCGCCGCCGATCCGGAGATCGACCGAGTCGGCGCGCGCCTTGACGTAGGAGATCACCTGACCGGCCACCAGGATGATCAGACAGGCCGCACCCAGCCACGGGTCGTGCTTGAGCACGAAGCTGTAGTACGTCAGCGCGCCGAAGAGCGCGCCGTCGGCGATTCGATCGCAGGAGGCATCCAGGACGAGGCCGAAGTCGGTGCCGAATCCGCGGGCCCTGGCCATCGCGCCGTCGAAGAGATCGAAGAACACGAACGCGGTGACGGCCATCGTGCCCCAGAAGAGGTGCCCGGTACCGAACAGCGAGATCGAGGCGGCCACTGCACCGACCGTGCCGATGACGGTGACCAGGTCAGGGCTCAGACCCCAGCGCAGCAGCGTCCGTCCCACCGGATCGGTGACCTTGGATACCGAGCCGCGCGCAATCGAGTTGAGCATGTCGGTCCCCTCGGGTCGGCGGGCGGGCTGGCGGGGCTGGAACGGTGTCGGGCGGGGCTGGAACGGGGCCTGCGGAAACGTCAGTGCAAGCGTTCACGATAGTCGGCGAACAACCCGGTCCGGCGCATCCGCCTCTGCTCACCCGCGAGCGGACCACCGGCCCGGTGGGCGACGGGCGGTCACCAGGCGGCGGCGATCAGCGCCCTGGTCTCGCCCAGAAGCTGCGGCAGGACCTTCGTCGCGCCGATGACCGGCATGAAGTTGGCGTCGCCGCCCCACCGGGGCACCACGTGCTGATGGAGGTGGGCGGCAATGCCGGCACCGGCCGACTCCCCCGCGTTGATCCCGATGTTGAATCCGTGCGGAGCGGACACCCTGCGCAGCACCGTCATCGCATGGCTGGTGAACTCGCCCAACTCACCCATCTCGGCCGGGTCGAGTTCGGTGTAGTCGGCGACGTGCCGGTAGGGCACCACCATGAGATGGCCTGGGTTGTACGGGAACAGATTGAGCACCGCGTAGACCGTGGCACCCCGCGCGACGACCAGCCCGGCGGCGTCCTCCAGGGTCGGGATGCGGTCGAACGGGCAGTCAACGGCACCGTCGGGGCTCCCCCGGTCCTCCGCTGTGACATACGCCATCCGGTGTGGCGTCCAGAGCCTGGCCCAGCGGTCAGGGATGCCGATTCCGTCCTGCCGCACCAGTTCGACGCCATCCGGCAGCCCGGCGGCCGGAGTGGCGGGAGCGTCCGGCGCGCCGGTCACCGACTCACACCTCGACTGTCTTGACCGTGACTCCAACGGCGAAGTTCTCCGCCGAAGGTGAGAGGTTGTTCCGCCCGGTGATCCAGCGGTCGATGGCGCCGACCGCCTCCTGGACGGGGACCCCGTTGATCTGCGACCCGTCGCGGAACCGGAACGACACGGCCTCGTTCTCGACGTCGTTCGCGCCGGCCAGCAGCATGAACGGCACCTTGCCGGTGGTGTGATTGCGGATCTTCTTCTGCATCCGGTCGTCGGAATGGTCGACCTGGAACCTGAGGCCGCGAGCTCTCGCCACCGCCGCGACCTTCTCCAGATGGTCGCCGAAGGCTTCGGCCACCGGGATGCCGACGACCTGCACGGGCGAGAGCCAGGCCGGGAAGGCACCGGCGTAGTGCTCGGTGAGCACGGCGAAGAACCGTTCGATCGACCCGAACAGGGCCCGGTGGATCATCACCGGCCGCTGGCGGGTGCCATCGGCCGCCGAGTATTCGAGCTCGAACCGTTCCGGCAGCATGAAATCGAGTTGGATGGTCGACATCTGCCAGGTCCGGCCGATCGCGTCCCTCGCCTGCACCGAGATCTTCGGTCCGTAGAACGCCGCGCCCTCGGGATCCGGGACGAGTTCGAGACCGGAGGCGATGGCCACCTCGGCCAGGGTGCTGGTGGCGACGTCCCAGGTCTCGTCGTCCCCGATCGACTTCTCCGGGTTCCGGGTGGACAGCTCGAGGTAGAAATCGTCCAGGCCGTAGTCCTTGAGCAGATCGAGGACGAAGGTGAGCAGGCTCGCCAGCTCGTCACGCATCTGGTCGCGGGTGCAGTAGATGTGGGCGTCGTCCTGGGTGAAGCCGCGTGCCCTGGTCAGGCCGTGGATGACACCGGACGGCTCGTTGCGATAGACGGTGCCGAACTCGAAGAGCCGCAAGGGGAGTTCCCGGTACGAACGCCCGCGAGCGTCGAAGATCAGGTTGTGCATCGGGCAGTTCATCGGCTTCAGGTAGTAGTCCTGACCCGGCTTGCGAACGGTTCCGTCGTCGTTGAGCTCCGCGTCCAGGTGCATCGCCGGGAACATGCCCTCGCGGTACCAGTCGAGGTGCCCGGAGGTCTCGTACAGCTGGCCCTTGGTGATGTGCGGGGTGTTCACGAACTCGTAGCCGGCCTGGATGTGACGCAGACGCGAGTACTGCTCCATCTCGTTCCGGATGATGCCGCCCCGCGGGTGGAATACCGCCAACCCCGAACCCAGCTGCTCGGGGAAGCTGAACAGATCCAACTCGTTGCCGAGCTTGCGGTGATCCCGGCGTTCGGCCTCGGCCTGGGCGAGGAGGTAGGCATCCAACGCCTCCTGGTCCTCCCACGCGGTGCCGTAGATGCGCTGCATGCCGGCGTTCTTCTGATCGCCCCGCCAGTAGGCGGCAGAGGACTTGGTCAGCTTGAACGCCGGAATTCCCTTGGTGGTCGGCAGGTGCGGTCCGCGGCACAGGTCGCCCCAGATCCGATCGCCCGTGTGCGCGTGCAGGTTGTCGTAGGCGGTCAGCTCACCGGTTCCGAGCTCCATGATCTCGGTGGTGTCGACGCTGTGGTCGGATTTGAGGTCGACGAGTTCGAGCTTGAACGGCTCGTCCGCCAGCTCGACCCGCGCCTGCTCGACCGAAGGATAGACACGACGCGAGAACCGCTGGCCGGCCTTGACGATCTGCTTCATCCGCTTTTCCAGAGCAGTCAGATCTTCTGGAGTGAAGGGCTTCTCGACGCTGAAGTCGTAGTAGAAGCCGTCCCGGATCGGCGGGCCGATCCCGAGCTTGGCGTCCGGGAACTGCTGCTGGACGGCCTGCGCCAGGACGTGGGCGGCCGAGTGACGGATGACCGACCTGCCGTCCTCGGTGTTGGCCGCGACCGCCTCGACCTCGGTGTCCTGGGGCGGCGACCAGGCAAGGTCTCGCAGCTGGCCCGTGTCATCGCGGACCACGACGACGGCGTCTGCCCCGTTGCGGGGAAGCCCGGCCTCCCCGATCGCCTGGGAGGCGGTCGTGCCCGCCGGAACCCTCACGCGCGCAGCAGCGGGGGGATGAGCGACGACGGACACGAGGGGAACTCCTCTTTCGGTACGGACCTGATTTTCCGGGTGGATCTGGTGCTTCGATGCTAGTCGCGGCGATCAACGGAGAATTCCCCGCTCGGCGGACCGACCAGCAGATCCTCCAGGCTGGTCGCCCGGTGACCGGTCAGGGACTGGACATCCCCGCCGGCCCCGGCCATCTCGCCCGCCGCGATCGCCGTGTAGGTGCTGACCCAGGCCTCGACCTGCCAGGCCGGCGCGCCGTACACCTCCCGCGAGGCGTAGGCCTCGTCCAGCGTCTCGTCGACGTACCGGACCTGCCGTCCCCGACGGCTGGTGATGATCTCGGCGACCCGGGCCAGCGAGACGTCCTCCGGGCCGGTCAATGAATACGTCTTTCCCAGGTGCGGCTCCGGGTCGAGCAGGACGTTCGCCGCCACCTCGGCGACATCGCACTGGGCGACGGCCGCCACCTTTCCGGCGCCGGCCGGACCGCGGATCGCCCCGTCGTCACCGACCAGCCCGGGGAGGAAGTCGAGGTAGAGGTTGTCCCGGAGGATGACGTGATCGATCCCGCTGGCGCGGAGGTGTTCCTCGGTGGCCCAGTGGTCGCGGCCGAGGGTGAAGGTGGCGTCCGGCGCGGCGCCGAAAAAGGACAGGTAGACCAACTGCTCGACCCCGGCCTCCCTGGCTGCGTCGATGAACGTCAGATGGTCCTGCACGCGGTCCGGTTTCTCCGCGGCCGACACCATGAACAGCGTCCGGATGCCCCGAAGTGCGGCCGTACCCGCCCGGCGATCCAGGTAGTCGGCGACCGCCACGTCGCCCGGGAGGTCCGGGGCCCGTGAGGCATCCCGGACGATCAGTCGCTGTCGGCGGCCGGCCGTGGCGATCCGCGCAGCGACCATCCCGCCGACCTTGCCGGTCGAGCCCGTCACGGCGAGGGTTGGCATACGGACAAGATAGGCGTTTGGATCAAGGCGTCACCGGGCCGCATGGATCAAGTCGTCGCCGGGCCGCACGGATCAAGTTGTCGCCGGGCCGCATGGATCAAGTTGTCGATTTCTGTCCCACGCGCACCAAACGGGCAACTTTCATCCATGCCTGCGAAGTTGATCCACGCCGACCCGGCTGATCCACGCCGACCCGCCTGATCCACGCCGACCCGCCTGAGGTGTGGACCTACGTCTAGGAGAGTCATGTCAGACCCCCGGCCACCGGGTAACGAACCCGCGTCGACGGATCCCGACGTCGATCTGCGTGACGTGTCGCAACGTCGGGAGTACGGCGCCCGTCATCCGGCGGTGTTGGGCGTGATCGCCGTCGGCGGTGTCATCGGGGCGCTCCTGCGATACCAGATCGGGCGCTGGTGGCCGACTCCGACGGATCACTTCCCGTCCGCAACCCTGACCATCAATCTCACCGGCTGCCTGGCCATCGGCGTCCTGTTGGGTGTGATCGGCGAGATGAGTTCGCCGCCGCCGCTGCTCAGGCCATTCCTGGGTACCGGGGTGCTCGGAGGTTTCACCACCTTCTCGACCTACGCGGTGGACATCCAGACGCTGTTGCGACACGGCGACGCCGGCATCGCACTGGCCTACCTGTTCGCAACGGCAGCGGGCGCCGTCGCGGCCGTCGGCCTCGGCCTGTACCTCGGCCGACGTCTGTTCCCGCGTGCCGACGGCACCGACGCCGGAGGGCCGCTCCGATGATCGGATACCTACTGGTGGCCGCCGGGGCCGCAGTCGGTGCACCCCTGCGATATCTCACCGACCGCGCGGTGCAGTCCCGTCACGACAGCCTGTTCCCGTGGGGCACCCTGAGCGTGAACGTGGCGGGCAGCCTGATCCTGGGCATCATGACCGGTCTGACGCTTGCCGGCAGCAGCGCCTCGAACCTGCACCTACTGGTCGGCACCGGATTCTGCGGAACGCTGACCACCTACTCGACGTTCTCCTTCGAAACCGTCCGGCTGTTCGAACAGCGCGCCAGGTTCTTCGCGGTGGCCAACCTGCTGGGCACCCTGGTGGCCGGGTTGGGTGCAGCCGTGCTGGGCTACGCCATCGGCCAGGTCTGGTAGCCGATGCTCCCCGGCCTGAGACCTGACGACTGCCTGACGGTCGTCGTGCCGCCCGAACCGGCGCACGCCGGGCCCCTGTTACGGGCCGAGGTCGGGGAATTCGAGACCGCCCTCGGCGCCCACGTGCGCCTGACCGACGAGGATCCGCACACCGGGCCGCGGTGGCTGATGAGCCTGCGATCCGTCGATCACCCCCGACTCCAGTGGGAGGGCGTGCACCGGGTGCTGCAGTCGTCTGCAGGCGATGCGATCGGCCTCTTCGCCGCGCTGAACCTGCTAGAGCCAGTCGTTGCGGCGAAACAGTCGATGCACGATCAAGCACAGGATCACGATGGCGACCAACGCGAGCAGGTAGCCGTACTTCCATTGCAACTCCGGCATATTGGTGAAATTCATGCCGTAGACGCCTGTCACCATGGTGGGTATGAGGGCGATCGCGGCCCACGTAGAAATCTTGCGGGTGTCTTCGTTCTGTTGCAGTCCCGTGCGGTTCTGGCCTGCCGTCACTCTCGCTACGTTCGCCTGCAGCACGTCGTTGAGCAGTAGGTCCAATCCCTCGATGTCCTCCGAAGCACTGAGGGCATCGGCGAGCACTCCCTGGAGTACGGGGCCCGGCATGGCCAGCAGCCACGGCAGGTCGGTCCTGGCCAGTCGCTCCAGGCCGCGCGCGAGCGGGACCACCGATCGGCGGAATTCGGCGGTCCTCCTTTTCAACAGGTAGATCTGCTCCGAGTGGTCCGCATCTCCTGAGCCGAAGACATGCGCCTCCAGGACGTCCACCTCGCTGTTGATGGCGCTGATCCTCTCCTCGTACCCGTTGATCACGCAACTGGCGATGGTGACCAGCACTCCGACCGAGCCGAGCGAAACGGTCTCGACCTCGGCTTTCACCCTCCGCTCGACCTCCAGCATCACGGTGCTCGGCGACCACATCATGGTCAGCACGAAGCGATGGCCCAGGACGATGAAGACGTCGTCGAAGGCCGTCGACGAGCTTTCGCCTCCGGGTCGGCTCACCTTGAGCCCGACGACTGCGATCGAGTCCAGCATCAGAAGTGTCGGGCGCTGGTGCGGACCGGAAATGACGCGGGCAACCTCGGCCGGAATCTTCAGGTGGCCGGCTACCTCCGAAATCTGGGCGGCGTCCGGCTGATCAAGGTGGATCCACACGAATCCAGGAGTTGCGCCGGCGACGAAGGGACCGATGCTGGAGGCAGACGCCGATTGTTGGGAGCCCTGCTCGAATATGGGTGTAGGTAGCTTTCATGTGTGTCATCCCAACGGTGCGCAGGTTCGAGCGATGATGACTTCAGGGCTGGGCTATCCCCCGTGGCCCTCTGGTCGCCGTCCGGCCAGACCAGCGAAGATGGTGGCAAATTCATCGAGCGCCGCTTCGGTCAGGGTGTCGTCCCGATCGGCCAGCCAACCGAGCACGAGACCGTCGATGACGGTGGCGATCATCCTGCTCAACGTAGGCGTCGGCAGGCTCCACGCGATGTCGGCCGATGCCTCGATGGCGGTCAACAAACGAACTGATTGTGCGAAGTAGTGTTCGTACTGCCATTTCGCGAGGTCCGCCAGTTCCGCATCCCGCAGCACGTAGGCGGTGAGTTCGTAGGACACCAACTGACGGTCCGGGTGGGCTTTGACCTGCTCCCAGAGGAGCGTGAAAGCCGACCTGAGGGAGGCAAGTGCGTCGGAGTCCACCGCGGCGACGAGGATTGCTGCGTCTGTCATGTCGGCCACGACGACCCGGATGAGTTCCTGCAGCAGTTCCTTCTTGGACTTGAAGCAGTAGTGGAAAACGCTTTGATGTACGCCGGCTTCAGCGCAGATCGCCCGAGTGGTTGCCTGCGCGATTCCGGTCTGTGCCATGACGCGGAATGCCGCATCCACCAGATCTTTTCGCCGCTGATCGACTGGAATTCGCGCCACATCTACTCCTTTGCGTGGTTCGGTGCTCGACGCCGCCGAGCCGGATGTCGGTGAGAAGCTGCAGTCCGGTCATGTGCCCTACGCGGTGTTCAACGCGGCGTAGCCCGCCGATCCGAGGGAGACCCACCCGATGGTCAGACCCACCCGCAGGGCGACAACCCACCATCGGACTGGCCGTCGCAGACCCGCGCAACCAAGGAAGACGACTCCGGCTGTTCCTGCGATCACCCAGTAGGCAGGACTGGTCGTGTCCGCAACAGCCGTCAGCCCGTAGATCGCATCGGTGATCGCGACACCGGCGATGAGGGAGGAGCCAGTCACGGCGAAAGGCAGTCGTGCATCGAACGTGGCCGACGTTGACCAGCCGATTGCCGGACCGGCGATCAGTGCGACAGCAGCCCACAGCAGCGGGTGGTAGGTCAGGCCGCGAAGTTCGGAAACAATGGTGTAGCCCATCACCAGGCCCATAAAGCTGAACGCCCCCAGGAACAACGCCGGCAACAACGGTGGGCGCCGGATGGCGATCATGACGACGGTCAGCAGCGCCCAGCCCGACGGCGAATTCGCGAACGGTCGTAGCGAGTCCGGCAAGACGCCCTGAGCAACGGACGTCAGACCACCCAGGAGCAGGCTGCCTCCGATGATCCACGCCGCGTCGACCCAGCTGGACGAGCGCGATCGAAACGCCTGCGACGTCGGGTCGCCGAGTTCCACACCACTCATGAGCCGGACCTCCGGAGTTGTCAGTCGAACTCGGACGAACAAGATGACCGACGGTAACTTGGTCATTCGACCAAGTCAAGCGACCAATCTCTAGGTCGTGCGGCTTCATCATGTTGCGTCCGACTTGGTCGCTTGACCAAGTCGGTAGACCGGCCAGCGACGACTTCACGATCCGGACGACCCCGATCCGTCAGGCTCACCCCGGACATCGACCTCCGCATCAGCACCGCGCCGACCTACGACCGCGAGGAACGAGTCGTGGAGGGCGTCGGTCTGCCGGTCGACCTCCCCGGACCTGCGTTCGGCGGCGACAGCCCGTTGCACGCAGACCCGCTCGTCGCGCTCGCGGTGC
Source organism: Nakamurella sp. PAMC28650 (assembly GCF_014303395.1). Taxonomy (GTDB): domain Bacteria; phylum Actinomycetota; class Actinomycetes; order Mycobacteriales; family Nakamurellaceae; genus Nakamurella. The sequence goes on along the minus strand of NZ_CP060298.1, from coordinate 3,242,286 downwards.
AGTGACGGCGAGGGTTCGAACCTTGCCGCCCCGACGCAGGTACTGATTGACTCCTGACGTGGCCGACGCCGGGAACGCCGAGATCGAGCGCCCGGTCGTGACGGAACCGGCCGTCGCCGGAGGTCCGTCGTACCTGATGGACAACGCGCCCGAGGGCGTGACGTTGGAGATCGCGGCGGCAGCCCTGCGCGAACGGGTCTACGGATCCATCACCTGCCTCTCGACACTGCTGGTGATCACCGGCTACCAGCCGCTGGATCACCCGTGGAGCAAGCTCTTCGACGTCATGATCGCCACCGGAGGTCTGTGGACGGCCAGCGTCCTGGCCGAGGTCATCTCCCATCTGGGCGCCCATCAGAAGGCACCGGGCCCGCGGGAGATGCGCCACATCTTCTGGGTTTCCGGGCAGATCGTGGCAGCGTCCACGATTCCGCTCGTCCTGCTGCTGCTTGCCGCGCTCACCGTGATCCCCCTGCACAGTGCGGTCTGGGCGGGGGTTTGGGTGCTGGTCGCCGAGATGGGCGTCTTCGCGTTTCTCGCCGTCCGTGGCACCTCGCTGAGCCGGCGGGCCAGGACGCTCCTGATCGCGGCGCTGCTCCTGCTCGGCCTGCTGGTCGTCGTCCTCAAGAACTTGGCGCACTGAGCACAACAATTTTTCCGCTTCTGCCAGCGCGTGTGGGGCCGTGCTGCGCGGCGATAGTGCGGCCGCCCGAGGACTGCTTCGGGGACGGGTGTCATGGACGTTTCCCAGCTCGTCCCGAGGGGTCTCGCAGGCGCTACCGTCATGATCGGGCCGTCCGCCGGAATCGACGTCACCGCACCACCGTGGGTTGGATGTGCCTGATGGGCGGCCGCACGGCCGGTGAGCAGCTGAAACGAGAGCAGTCGACAACGACAGGGTGTGGCACCAACAGTGAGCAACAAGTCGAGGAAGGCGCCCGAGGGCAAGGCGCGATCGGCCAGCCAGGTCGCCGCTCGTGAGCACGCCCGGCAACTCCGGGAGGCCGGCCTCCGGCGGGACCGGCGGCGGCGCATGCTGCTCACGATCGGTGCCCCGGTCCTGGTGATCGTTCTCGTGGTCGGGGCGTTTCTGGTGATCAAGGCCAACCAGAAGCCGCCCGTGGCGACCGGCGCTCCCTCTGTGCCGGCCGCCGGCGCACTGGAGAACTCGATCAAGAGCATCCCGGCCGCGACCTTCGACACCGTCGGCAAGGGCACCGGAGTCAGTCCACCGACGTTGATCAAGGGCGATGCGCTGACCGCCGACGGCAAACCGCGTGTGCTCTACATCGGCGCGGAGTACTGCCCGTACTGCGCCGCCGAACGGTGGGCGATGGTCACCGCGTTGTCCAGGTTCGGCACCTTCGCCCACCTCGGGGTCACCTCCTCGTCCTCGACGGACGTCTACCCGAGCACCGCGACCCTCTCGTTCCACGGATCCACCTACACCAGCAACGTGCTGTCGTTCACCGGTGTGGAGCAGACCACCAACATCCCCGACGGCAGCGGCAACTACACCGCCCTGGATACCGTGGCCCCTGCCGACGGCGCACTGCTGACGAAGTACGACACCCAGCAGAGCATCCCGTTCGTCGATTTCGGGAACCGGTACATGATCGTCGGGTCGTCCTACCTGCCCGATTCGCTCAAAGGCCTGACCCAGAGCCAGATCGCCGCCGAGATGCTGAAGCCCGACTCGGCGGTGGCGAAGAACGTGCTGGGCGCGGCCAACATGATCAGCGCGGTCCTGTGCAGGTTGACGAACGGCCAGCCGGCCGCGGTCTGCACCTCGACGGCTGTGACGTCGCAGACCCTGCCGTCATGACGGGGCTCCGATGAGCACCCGGACGCCGGCGCGGCCGTCGGCCCCGGCATGGGTCGCCTTCGGCCTCTGCATCGTCGGGGTGCTGATCTCGGCGTACCTGACGTACGAGCACTTCACCGGCTCCTCGACGCTGGCCTGCTCCGGCAACGGCACGGTCAACTGCCTCAAGGTGACCACCAGCCAGTGGTCGGTGATCGCCGGGGTACCGGTGGCCGTGGCCGGTCTGGCCTTCTTCCTGGCCATGACGATGCTGTGCGCCCCGACCCGGTGGGCACGCGACGCGGCTCTGCCCAGGCTCGTCGGGGTGGTGGCCGGCATGATCATGGTGCTGTGGCTCGTCTACGTGGAGATCTTCGAGGTGGACGCCATCTGCCTCTGGTGCACGGGAGTGCACGTGGTCACGCTGCTGCTGCTGGTCACCGTTCTGTGGTGGCGGGAGAGCGAACGCTCCTACCGGTGAACGGCCGCCGTCGATCCCTGGACGATCGAGGGCTATCGTAGATCGGTCCCCCGCGGTGCGGGGTACGACGAGGAACGACGATGCGGTCCGGGAGGTCTCCCGGCAGGGCAGAGGCCAGCAACGGTGTTCTTCGAAGCTTCCTCCAGTGGGCCTGCGGGTCCACGAGTCGAGTAGGTGGCGGTCGTGAACGACCAGCCGTTGGCCGAGGAGTTCGGCAGAACCTGCATCAGCATCAGAACTCCTGCCGCAAAGGATCTTTCACGTGACCGATCTTCCGCACCCGGCTGTTCCCGCCCTCCGGACCCCGCCCGCCGAAGTTCCTCCGGCGACGACGCAGGCTCCCGCTCCTCGGCCCGGCGCGACCGCCCCCTCGCCGAGTGCGATGCGCCGCGCGCTGCGCCGGGCCAGGGACGGTGTGGCCCTGGACGAGGTGGAGGCCGGCGTGCTGTTGCAGGCCCGTGGGACCGATCTGGTCGATCTGTGCGCAAGTGCGGCGCGGGTGCGCGACCAGGGGCTCGTCGCGGCCGGCCGGCCGGGCGTGATCACCTACTCCAAGAAGGTGTTCATCCCGCTGACCCGCCTCTGCCGGGACCGCTGCCACTACTGCACGTTCGCCACCACGCCCGGTCGGGTGCCGGCCCCGTTCCTGTCGATCGACGAGGTCCTCGAGATCGCCGAGGCTGGAAGGGCTCTGGGCTGCAAGGAGGCACTCTTCACGCTCGGGGACCGGCCCGAGGACCGGTGGGACGCGGCGAAGCAGTGGCTGGAGGAGGCGGGCTACGACTCCACCCTCGACTACGTCCGCGCCGTGTCGATCCGGGTGCTCGAGGCGACCGGGCTTCTCCCCCACCTCAATCCCGGGGTGATGAGCTGGCAGGAGATGGCCCGGCTCAAGCCGGTCTCGCCGTCGATGGGGATGATGCTGGAGACCACCTCCCGGGAGATCTTCGAGAACCGGTCCGGTGCCCACTTCGGTTCGCCGGACAAGGATCCCGAGGTTCGACTGCGGGTGCTCGAGGACGCCGGCCGCTCGTCGATCCCCTTCACCACCGGCATTCTGATCGGCATCGGGGAAAGTCCGGCCGATCGGGTGGAGTCCCTGTTCGCCATCCGGCGGACGTCGAGGGCCTACCGGGGGATCCAGGAAGTGATCGTGCAGAACTTCCGGGCCAAGCCGGACACCGCGATGGCCCGCCGGCCCGATGCGGAGATGGACGAGCTGATCGCCACCGTCGCGGTGGCGAGACTGGTGCTGGGGCCCGCTGTTCGGCTGCAGGCACCGCCGAACCTGATCGACGATCAGTTCTCCCGGGTGCTGGCCGCCGGGATCGACGACTGGGGTGGGGTCTCGCCCCTCACGCCGGACCACGTCAACCCCGAGCGCCCCTGGCCGCAGATCGACGAGCTCACCGCGCGCACCGCCGAGGCCGGGTTCACCCTGGCCGAGCGGCTGACCATCTACCCGGAGTTCGTCAGGGCCGGCGAACCCTGGCTCGACCCTCGCCTGCGCGCCCACGTCGACGCCCTGGCGGACCCGGTCACCGGTCTGGCGCGGCCCGACGCCCTCCCGGTGGGCCGACCCTGGCAGGAGCCCGAGGAGCCTGCGTCGGGGCCGAACGGTCCCGGCGGGCTCACCTCGTCCGGCCGCACCGATCTGGCCACCTCGATCGACACCGAGGGACGCACCGCCGACCGCCGGTCGGACTTCCTGGACGTCTACGGCGACTGGGACTCGTTGCGGTCCCGGATCCGGGCCCCGCGGAAGTTCGAGTCCGACGTGATGGCGGCCCTGCGGATCGCCGAGCGCAACCCCGGTTCGCTGGACGGTTCGGCCGCCCTGTCGCTGATGACGGCGACCGGCGCCGAACTGGACGCCGTCTGCGCGCTGGCCGATTCCGTGCGGGCGGACGTCAACGGCGACGACGTGACCTACGTCGTCAACCGGAACATCAACTTCACCAACGTCTGCTACACCGGCTGCCGGTTCTGTGCCTTCGCGCAGCGCCGCACCGATGCTGACGCATATTCGCTGTCCACCGACGAGGTGGCCCAGCGGGCCAGGGTGGCCTGGGATCTCGGGGCCACCGAGGTCTGCATGCAGGGCGGGATCGATCCCGAACTGCCGGGTACGGCGTACTTCGACCTGGTGCGCGCGATCCGCGGCGCCGTGCCGGAGATGCACATCCACGCCTTCTCCCCGATGGAGGTGGTCAACGGCGCGACCCGCGCGAACCTGTCGATCTCGGAGTGGTTGAGCGCCGCGAAGGAGGCCGGCCTGAGCAGCATCCCGGGTACCGCGGCCGAGATCCTGGACGACGACGTCCGGTGGGTGCTGACCAAGGGCAAACTGCCGACCGCGGCTTGGATCGAGGTCGTCACCACCGCCCACCGGCTGGGCATCCCCTCGTCCTCGACGATGATGTACGGCCACGTCGACACACCCGAACACTGGGTGGCACACCTGGCCCTGCTGCGGAAGCTGCAGGGGGAGACGGGCGGGTTCACCGAATTCGTGCCGCTGCCATTCATCCACACCAACTCGCCGATCTACCTGGCCGGCCTGGCCAGGGCGGGAGCGACCTACGACGAGAACAGGGCCGTGCACGCGATGGCCAGGCTGATGCTGCACAGATCGATCGACAACGTGCAGACCTCCTGGGTGAAGCTCGGTATCGAAGGCACCCGGGCGATGTTGCGGGGTGGCGCCAACGATCTCGGCGGAACGCTGATGGAGGAGACGATCTCGCGGATGGCCGGCTCGGAGTTCGGCTCGTACAAGACGGTCGCCGACATCGAGGAGATCACCGACGGGATCGGTCGTCCGGTCGTCCAGCGGACCACCGTCTACGGCCCGGTCGACCCCGAGAGGCATGCAGCCGCCAAGGCTTTCAACGGCCTCGCCAACCTCCCGCTGTTCGCCAGCAAAGCCTGACCCCTCCCTGCTGCGGGGCTCCCCGTCCTCCGTGGCTCCCCGTCGCTGCGTGGCTCCCCGTGCTGCGGGGCTCCCCGTCCTGCGTGGCTCCCCGTGCTGCGTGGCTCCCCGTGCTGCGTGGCTCCCCGTGCTGCGTGGATCAACTTCGCACGCATGGACGAAAATGACGACTCCTGTCCCTCCCGTCCCAAAATCGCGAAGTTGATCCATGCGGGGGCGGTTGATCCATGCGGGGGCGGGTCGAACGGGTCAGGACAGCCGGGCTACCAGCCGGTCCAGGAACGGCACCTGGCCCTTGACGAGCTTGACGGCCGCGGAACCCAGGTCACACCACTGGGCCCGGTCCACCTCGGGGATCACGATGGTCCGTCCCGAGCGCGGCGGCCACTGGATCTCGATGAGGTTGCTGCTGATCGAGTCCGCGTCGAAGTTCCCCGAGCGGGCGAAGACGGTGACCAATTTGGACGACGACTGCTTCAGCGTCCCGAGGTCGAGATCAGGATCGTCGCCCGCAGGCGGAGGCGGAGGTGCTCCGAGTTCCTCGGTGAACTCGCGGGTCGCGGCGTCGTGCGGATCCTCGCCGGACTCGTACTCGCCTTTCGGGATCGACCACCCTGCCGCATCCTTCTTCGCCCAGAACGGCCCGCCCATGTGGACCAGCAACACCTCGATACCGTCGGAGCCCGTCCGGTACAGCAGCAGCCCGGCGCTCGTCCTCACGAACCCGATCCTGCCAGAGCCGGCATCTCAGCCCAGATCGGCATCACGCCAGGCCTGGAAGACCTCCGGCCGAAGTCGCCCACCGGCCGGCACGTCCAGACCGTTGGATCTGGCCCAGGCGCGTACCTCTGCGGTCGACGGGTCCGGTCGGGCCGGACCACCGACGGCGCCGCTCTCACCCACGCCGATCCGGGCCACGGTCGCAGCCTCGGCGGCCGCCCAGTGATGAGCCGCCGCCAGATACCGGTAGGTCCACTCCTCGGCGAGCTTTCGGGTCTCGCAGAACACGATCGGGATGTTCGGCCACCGCACCTGCAGCTCGGCGAGACCGTCGGCGACGACCGCCGGACGGACGTGGCCCAGGGCGAAGACCTTGGAGTAGCGCTCCTCGACCACCAGGGCCGCTCTCGGCAGCAGGGACAGCTCGCCCAACGCAAACCGCAATTTCCCGTTGATCAGGCTGGACACCAGATCCTCCAACGACTTTCGCTCCACCGCGGCGACCACGCTGCCGTCGACGGTGACGGCGTAGTCGCCGCTGGGCAGCGTGCGCTTGGTGGTCGACACCTGCTGGGCGCCGAATTGGTAGGCGTACCGCTCCCGCGTGTCGATCAGGATCTCCAGGTTCCTGATCCCGGCGGCCCGTGCGGTCGGGACCTGCACGTCCGGCCGGGCCTGTCGACGGGTGCGTGGCGCCTGCCAGAACACCATGTCCCGGCCCCGCGCCTTGGTGAAGACGATCTGCGATCGTTGCTCCCGCCCACGGTCGGCCACCACATCGATGGCTGCGCCACGCCTCTCGCAGGAACGCAGTGGAACGATCTCGACGATCTCCGGTTCTGCGGGCCACTCCTGCAGGCTGACCGGGTGGCAGTAGAGGGCGGTGGTTCGCGGCCACGTTCCTTTGGTCCGGAATACGAGCCCACCGGCCATCGGCAGCCGCACCAGGTACGGCAGCGTGCTGTCGGGATCCGGGTTCTTCGCGATGACCAGTTCCACCGCTCCCATCCTGCCCCAGACCCCGACCTCGTGGAAACGCACGGCGAGGAGGCTCGGTGGTGCATCACGCGCCGACGAGTACTTTGGGGTGATGCCTCACCCTGTCCGTTATCTCGCCGTCGCCGCGGTGGTGCTGATCGCGGGGTGTTCCTCGTCCGTCACGGCCGCACCGGCAGTACCGACTTCCACGTCCCCGATGAGCATGGCCATGCCGCCCGGGACGGTGACCACCTCCGGGCGCCCCGTCAGCCGGCTGGTCGATCCGGCTGCCTTCGCCACTGCCATCGCGACCAGCGGCACCGTGACGATCGATGTGCACGTCCCGTTCGAGGGCAAGATCGCCGGCACCAACCTGATCATCGCCTACACCGACATCGCCCAGCAGGCCTCGAAGCTCCCCGCCGATCATCACACCGAACTGGCGATCTACTGCCGGACCGGCGTGATGAGTGCGATCGCCGCCAAGACCCTGGCCTCGCTGGGTTACACGAACGTCGTCGAACTGCACGGCGGCATGTACGCCTGGCTGGCCACCGGCCGCACTCTGATCAACACACCCTGATCGACACGCCCGACTAACACCCCCCGGGCAGAACCCTGAAGTCGGTACGGTGTCGGACGTCCGGTCACCGCGGTGCTGATACCGCTGGATATGCCTCGCCTTTCGCGGAGTACCGTCTTCTGGCATGACCACGCATCCCGTCACCCTGTTCACCGGCCAGTGGGCCGATCTGCCGTTCGAGGAAGTCGCTCGGTTGGCCTCGGAATGGGGCTACGACGGCCTGGAGATCGCCTGCTCGGGTGATCATCTCGACGTCGAACGCGGCGCAGTCGACGACGACTACATCGCCTCCCGACGAGAGATCCTGGACAGATACGGGCTCCAGGTGTTCGCCATCTCGGTGCACCTCCAGGGCCAGGCGGTGTGCGACGATCCCATCGACCAACGGCACCAGGGCATCCTGTCCAAAGGGGTCTGGGGCGACGGCGACCCCGGGGGCGTACGGCAGCGGGCCGCCGAAGCCGTCAAGAACGGCGCGAGAACCGCAGCCCGGCTGGGGGTCAAGACCGTCATCGGGTTCACCGGATCGTCCATCTGGAAGTACATCGCGATGTTCCCGCCCGCATCGCAGGCCATGATCGACGCCGGCTACCAGGACTTCGCCGATCGCTGGAACCCGATCCTGGACGTCTTCGACGAGGTCGGCGTCCGATTCGCCCACGAGGTCCACCCATCCGAGATCGCCTACGACTACTACTCCACCCAACGCGCTCTGGAGGCGATCGGACACCGGGAAGCCTTCGGCATCAACTGGGACCCGTCGCACATGGTGTGGCAGGGCATCGATCCGGTGCAGTTCATCTGGGACTTCAAGGACCGGATCTACCACGTCGACTGCAAGGACACCAAGGTCCGCACCCCTGACGGACGCCGCGGGATCCTCGGCTCGCACCTGGGCTGGGCCGACCCGAGGCGGCGCTGGGACTTCGTGTCCACCGGTCGCGGCGACGTCGACTGGGAGGACTGCTTCCGGATGCTGACCACGATCGGCTACGAGGGCCCCATCTCCATCGAGTGGGAGGACGCCGGCATGGATCGCCTCCACGGAGCCCCCGAAGCCATCGAATTCGTTCGATCGCAACTGTTCTCGCCACCGGCCACCTCGTTCGATGCGGCCTTCTCGAGCCAGGACTGACTGGAGCATCGCGCCGGCGTCAGTCGATCAAGGTGTAGATCGTGGGCTCCGCGGCGGCTCGGTCCGGATACTCGCCGACCGACGACGTGCTCGAGATCTGCTCCTGCTCCGCGAGGTACGCCAGATGGGCGATCGTTTCGGAGAGCGCAGCCCGGCGTTGGAAGCCCTTCACCGCGGCCCAGCCTCTCGACCAGGTCAGCCGCTCCGTCACCTGCCAGGAGCTGCACGGCCCGAGAACCGACATGACGGTGCGGATCTCCTCGCAACGCTCTTCGTGGTGTGCCAGGAGCTGCTGGGTCCGCACAGCCAACCCGCGGAACCGCCACTCGTGCGCCGGCAGGATCTCCGCTCCGTCAAGATCGGACAGCCGCCGCAGCGAGTCCAGATACGGGCCGAGCGGTGAGGCGGCCGAATGGGGCTGGAGGCCGACGTTGGGGCTGATCCGGGGCAGGACGTGATCCCCGGTCAGCAGGACGTCGTTGTCCCCGTCGTGGAAACAAAGGTGTCCGGGCGTGTGTCCGGGGGTCCAGACGGCCCGGATCCGCCGTCCGGCCAGCGGTAGGTAGTCGCCGTCGGCCAGCAGCACCCCGGGTTCGACCATCAGGCGGAAGATCTCGAGCCCCTCGTCCGACATCGACAAGGAGACAGCCATCTCGTCCGGAACCCCCTGCTGGGCGACCCAGCGGGCATCGCTCGCCTGGACGGTTCCGAAGGGGTAGGCATGCCGCGGCAGCGAATCGCGCTCGACCGGATGCATGGCGATCCAGGCCCCGCCCGCTGCATCGGCCAGGCGGGCGCTCATCCCGTGATGGTCGGGATGGACGTGCGTGATCGCGATGCCGGCGACGGCACCGACCGTGGTGCCTGCGGCCGCCAGGCCCTCCAGCAGCGCAGTCCAGCCGGCCTCGGTGTCCCAACCGGGATCGACGACGACCAGACCGTCAGCCCCGAACATGAGATAGCACAGGGTATATCGGATGGGGCTGTCCGGCACCGGGACCGGGATCGACCACACGTCCGGCCTGACCTGCTCCACCGGCGGCCAGCTCTTGGACCACCAGGCGTCGTACTGGGCGTGTCCGGTGACGTCCAGCCCGACAGCTGCCACCGGTGCTCCTGGTGGTTCAGGACACATGGTGCGCCTCCTCGACTAGATGGGTCAGATCCCTGTCTCCACGAACCATCTCACGTCGGCTGCGGCGTGGCCCGGGCTGCGGCGTGGCCCGGGCTGCGGCGTGGATCAACTTCGCAGGCATGGATGAAAATGACGACTTCTGTCACCCCAGTCCCAAATGAGCGAAGTTGATCCATGCAGGAGGTTCTGGCGCCCCGAACGGCTCAGCTCGCGAACCAATCACGCGCCGGGTGTTCGACCGCGGGCGCGACGCGCGGCAGGTCCGGCTGGGCGGCCCACTTCACACCATTGGCGAGCACCTGACGGATCCCGTCCTGCTGGTAGACCGGGTACTCCTGGTCGCCGGGCGAGAAGTAGAAGATCCGGCCCCGTCCGCGATGGAAGGTCACCCCGGATCGGAAGACCTCACCACCGGTGAACGAGGAGATGAAGACGAGGTCGTCAGGGTCCGGGATGTCGAAGAATTCTCCGTACATCTCCTGGTGCGGGATCACGAGCGGGTGCGGGATGCCGTGCGCAATGGGGTGTGTCGGATCGACGGTCCAGACAAGTTCCCGCTCCCCCTCGTTCCGCCACTTCAGCGAACAGGTCGTCCCCATCAGCCGGATGAAGATCTTGGAGAAGTGCCCGGAATGCAGGACCAACAGCCCCATTCCGCCCAGCACGTGCCGTTGGACGCGCTCGACCACCTCGTCCGCGACCCGCTCGTGCGCGATGTGTCCCCACCACAGCAGCACATCGGTCTCGGCCAGCACCTGTTCGGTCAGGCCGTGTTCGGGGTCGGCCAGCACGGCCGTGCGGATGGTGGCGTCCGGAATCAGTTGCGCCAGGCCGTCAGCGATCGCGCCGTGCATGCCATCCGGATAGTCCGTGGCCATGCTCGCCGGATGGCCGCCGGCTTCGTGGACGCCCTCGTTCCACACGGTGATGCGCAATCCGTTGCTCATAGCTGGACCTCCCTGTTCTGCTCCGCCGAAAGATAGGCGGCGTCGATGATCTCGGCTCTCGTCAGGGCCAGTGACCCGTCGTGCGCGGTCCAACCGGCCGGATCGCCGCGGACCACGTCGACGAAGTCCTCGACCACGTGTCGGTGCGCACGGCCCGGTTCGGCCCGCACTACCCGGTCGGCGTTCGCACCGTCGGTCTCGGTGAACACCTTCAACGTGCCGACCGGCGTGTCCGAGGCACCCTCGACCCGCAACTCGGCACCGCCGTCGGTACCGTAGACGGTGAAGTCGATCAGGTCGTCCGGGTTGCGGTAGCTGGCCCATCCCGCCTCGATCAGCAGCGTTCCTCCGCCTTCCAGGCGCAGGAACGCGGAGGCGAAATCCTCCACCTCGAAAGCTGAACGCGCCGCGTCGGCCGCCGCCCGGCCGGATCCACCCCGACCACGGGGGCCGAGTTCTGCGTAGGTCGCGGCTGACACCGCCAGGACTTTCGGCTCGCCGAGGAGGTGGAGAGCGTAGTCCAGGACGTGCACCCCGATGTCGGCCAACGGCCCGCCACCGGCCAGTTCCCGGCTGGTGAACCAGCTACCGAGACCGGGGATGCCCGAACGCCGCAGCCAGGACGCCTTTGCGTAGTACGGCCGGCCCAACTCACCGGCCTCGATGATCTTCTTCAGCTCCCTGATGTCACCACGACGGCGATGATTGAACGCCACGTCCAGAACACGCCCGGCGCGCCGCGCGGCCTCGACCATCTGACGGCCCTCCACCGCATTCCTGGCGATGGGCTTCTCGCTGAGCACATGCAGGCCCCGGTCCAATGCCGCGACCGCGATCGGCGCGTGCAGGAAAGTCGGAACGGCGACGCTGACGGCGTCAAGCCCCGGCTGCGCGATCAACTCCTCCCAGCCTTCGAACAGACCGTCGATCCCATGCTCGGCACCGAGCTCGGCCAGCAGCCCGGTTTCCTTCCCGGCCAGGCCGATCACCTCGACTCCCTCGATCGCCTGGTAGGCCTGCAGGTGTTGCCGGCCGGCCCATCCCAGACCGACCACCCCCACCCGTAGCGGGGTGGAAGTTGACTGCGCTGTCGACACGATGACGCTCCTTCGGCTGTGGTGGCTCCCCGTCCACCCTAGGCATTCATCGGGTGTCGACGCGGACGGCCCCGGGTCAGACCGCCGACCGACCCCGGTGGGCGTGCCGGGGCCGTCTGTGCCGGACGATGACGTCATCGCAGGTACGGGGCCCTTGGCCCGGTCGGGGACTTCGCCCGGCCACCCGTCCTTGGACGCGCCGTGCACGGGGCGGTCAGTTGTTCCGGTCGAGTGCGCCTGGACTGACCGCTCCGGGACTGGCCGCTCCGGGACTGACCGCTCCGGGCTGCGGAGCACGCGAACGACCGCCTCCATCCAGAGGTTCCCGGCTGCCCGGCGCGGAAATGACGAAGATCGGCGGCGGTGTTGGTCGAGCCGATCCGGCGAAGTTGGCCGACAATGGGAGCATGCCCGTGATCAACATCGATGTCGCGTCCACGATCCCGCCCTTCGAACAGGTGCGGTCGCAGATCGCCGCCCAGATCCAGTCCGGTCAGCTGCCGGTCGGGGCCCGCCTGCCCACCGTTCGCGGCCTGGCCATCCAGCTCGAACTCGCCGCCAACACGGTGGCCCGCGCCTACGGGGAACTCGAACACGCCGGTCTGGTCAACACCAGGGGACGGGCAGGTACCACCGTCAGCGCCTCTGGCGATCAGGCCCGCGAGCGGGCCGCGGCGGCCGCCCGTGAATACGCCGGCACCATCCGGGGCCTGGGGCTCAAGGACGCGGACGCCCTCTCGATCGTCCAGGCGGCCCTGCATGCCGTCTGATCAGCAGTCAGGCCCCGGGCGGTTGTCCCGATGAGGGTCGCGGTGCTGGACGACTACCAGCACGCGGCAGCGGGTTTCGCCGATTGGGGGTCGCTCGACGCGGAGGTCACCTTCTTCGACCGTCACCTCGCCGATGACGACGATCTGGTGACCACGCTGGCCGGATACGACGTGATCGTGGCGATGCGCGAACGGACTCCGTTCCCCGCCGAACTCCTGACGAGGCTGACCGATCTTCGTCTGCTGGTCACGACCGGGTCCGGCAACGCCGCGATCGATCTGAAAGCCGCTGCAGCGCTTGATATCACCGTGTGCGCGACCGGCTACCTGTCGAACGCGGCGTCCGAACACACCTGGGCGATGATCCTGGCCGCAGCCCGTCACCTGCCCGCCGAGTTCGCCTCGGTGGCCGCCGGCGGCTGGCAACGCACCGTCGGGATCGGCCTCGCCGGCCGGACCCTCGGCCTGATGGGGCTGGGGCGGCTGGGATCCGCGGTCGCGAAGGTCGGTCTCGCGTTCGACATGGACGTGATCGCGTGGAGCCAGCACCTCACCCCCGAACGGGCCGCCGAGATCGGCGTGCGGGCCGTCTCGAAGGCCGAACTGCTGGCCCAGTCGGACGTACTGTCGGTGCTGCTGGTGCTCAGCGGCCGCACCCGCGGTCTGATCGGCGCCTCCGAACTACGCGCGATGAAACCGTCCGCGATCCTGGTGAACTCCTCCCGCGGGCCGATCGTCGACGAGACGGACCTCATCCAGGCGCTGCGCGACGGGGTCATCGCCGGCGCCGCCCTGGATGTCTTCGACGTCGAGCCGCTACCCGCCGACCATCCATTCCGCAGCCTTCCGACGGTCGTGCTGACACCGCACATCGGCTACGTGATCGACGAGCAGTACCGGATCTTCTACACCGACGCCGTCGAGGACATCGCCCGGTTCGCGGCCGGCACCCCGGTGCGGGTCATCACCCCCGAGCGTCCCCGTGTCTGACCGCGCTCAGCCGGTCGGTGCTGCGCCGGTGGAGACCGAGCGGCCGAGGCGGACCGGAGTGCCGGTGCGGACGGAATCGTAGGCGGCGCGCACGATCTGAAGGGTCCGGTAGCCGACCTCACCGTCCGGCTCACACTTCTCACCGGTCCGGACGCAACGTAGGAACTCTCCCAGCATCAGCGCGTCCAGATCGGGACCGTAGTCCAACCACGACAATCCGCCGGCCGCGTCGTCGAACACGTCGAACCGGTCGGCGAAGGCATCGAAGGAACCCGATGCGGACTCGCCCTCGACCGTGAGGGTGAGCCCACCCCAGGCCGGGTAGGTCCTGGGCGCACTCCAACTGCAGTCGATGCTCGCGACGGTACCGTCCTGATAGGTGACCACCACCAGACCGCCGGTCTCGACCTCCACCGAGTCTGCATGGATGATCCGGTTCACCTGGGCGTAGACCTCGACGGCCGGGCTGTCCAGCAGGTCGTCCAGCAGATCCGTGAGATGCACGGTGTGGTCCATCAGTGCTCCCCCGCCGGCCAGTTCCTCGTCGACGAACCAACGCCGGCTGCTGATCGGGGCTCGTCCGTTGTTGGTGCCGTTCGCGATCAAGACCCGGCCGAGTGCGCCGGAATGCACCCGCCGGCGGAGGTCGGCGAAGGCCGGGTGGAACCGCACCGGGTAGGCCGTCATCAACTGCACGCCGGCCCTGGCGCAGGCCTCGATCATGGCGCGAGCATCTGGAAGACCTGTGGCCAGGGGCTTCTCGCAGAGCACGTGGATCCCGCGGGCTGCCGCCTGTTCGACAAGTGGTCGATGACGGGAGGTTTCGGCGCACACCACCACGGCATCCGGGCCCCAGGCGAACAGGTCGTCGTAGTCGTCCACCAGTCCCACACCCAACTGCTCCGCCAACCGCGCGCCGCGAAGTTCCCCGGGCGGGGCGGTGGCCGCATCGGGATCTGCGGCGAGCAGTTCGATTCCGGACCAACTCTTCAGCAGATTCGCATAGCCGGCCGCGTGGACGTGCGCGAACGACATCAGCCCGATCTTCAGCGGGGATCCGGCCCGCGTCATCGGGTCATCTCCGCGGGCGCGACGGGCCGGCCGGTACGTATGGATTGTGTTGCCGCAAGGGCGATGTCCAACGCAGCGAGGCTGTCCTGCGCCGTCACCCTCGGCGTCCGCCCACCGGCGAACGCGGCCGCGAACTCCGCCAGTTCGCTCTGGTAGGGCGAATGCGCCCCGGTGTCCGGCAGCAAGGCTCCCTCCCCTGCGACGGGTCCGAACCCGTCGAAAGTCAGGGCTGGACGGTCGGTGCTCGAGTGCCGGATCAACCCGCCGTCCCCGGCGAGCGAGAACGACGTCCGGAACCGCTCGTCCGGGCGACCCCACCCCCCGACCAGATGGGACAGCGCCCCACTCGTGTGCGTCAGCACCGCCAGCCCGATCAATGGAGAACCATTGCCGCCGACCAGCTTCGCGTACACAGACGCCACCTCCCCGGCCACCCATCTTGCGAAGTCGAAGTCGTGGATCATCTGATCCACCAACAGCCCCCCGGACAGAACGGGGTCGGAGAACCACTGCTGCACCGGTGTTGCCCCGCGGCGGGTCAGTCGCAGCACGGCGGGACGGCCGATCCGCCCTGAGTCGACCGCCGCCCGGGCCGCGGCGTAGGCCGGGAAGTACCGCACCACCTGACCGGGGTAGATCTGCACGTCCGCCACCCGGCACGCCGCGATCATCCGTGCGGCCGAAGCATGGTTCACGGACAGGGGTTTCTCGCAGATGACGTGACGGCCCGCCGCCGCAGCCGCCAGCACGATGCTCTCGTGCACGAAGGTCGGGGTGCAGACGTCGACGATGTCGCATCCGTCGATCAATTCCTGCAGGGTGTCGCAGGCCCTGGCGCCGTGACGGGACGCGACCGCGGGTGCCTGGCCGTCCGTGGAGTAGACCAACGCCCGAAAACCCAGTTCGCGCCAGGCCTGCAGATGGGGGTGGGCGATACCGCCGGCACCGACCACGCCGACCGTCGCCGTCTTCGTCACGTCAGTCATCGTCGCACTCGCGATCGTCACGTTCGTCATCAGCCCTTCGTCCTCGACGCTTGCTTTCACCACCTCGCCCTCAACCCTTCAGCGCACCCTGCAACATCCCTCCGATGAATTTGCGCTGGAACGCGAGATAGACCAGGAAGATCGGCAGCAGCACGATGATCGTTCCGGCGCACAGAACCGGGATGTTGCTCGAGTACTGGCCGACGAAGAAGCCCAGACCGGCGGGAGCGGTGCGCTTCTGGGGATCCTGGATGAGAATCAGCACCAGGAGGAACTGGTTCCAGGACCACATGAAGAACAACACCGCCATCGTCGAGAGCGACGGCCCGGCCAACGGCAGCAGCACGCTCAGCAGAATTCGCCGCGGGGACGCGCCGTCCAGTTCGGCGGCCTCGATCAATTCCTTCGGCGTGGTGCGGAAATGGGTGCGCATCCAGAAGATGCCGAACGGCATGAACAGAGCCGACTCGGCAAGAATGACGCCCCAGTACGAGTCGGTGAGACCCACACCGCGGAGATCGAAGTACAGCGGGATGACGATCAGTTCCACCGGCAGCGTCAGACCGAGCAGGAAGAACGAGAAGATCGCCCTTCCGGCCGGTACCCGCAGCACACCGAGCGCATAGCCGGCCAGAGTGGACAGCACGACCGAGATCGGCACCACCGCAACGGCAATGATCAGGCTGTTGATCAGAAGGTGGCCGAACCCGGCCGTGGTCCAGGCTTCCCGGAAGCTGCTGAAGCTCAGCTGTGCAGGCCAACCGATACCCGCCACCAGAGCACCCGAGGGCTGGAGGGCCGCCAGCACGATGCTCAGGAAGGGCAACAGGGTGGCGACCGCCATGCCGACCAGCAGCACATACCCGGCCACCGATTCCGTCCTGGTCGCCTTCACCGCTCGTCCCGCTCGGCGATCAATCGATTGATGATCAGTACGACGATCAGGATGATGACGGTCAGCGTGACGGCAAGGGCGGACGCCTGTCCCACCTGCCCGTCGGTGAAGGCCAGTCGGTACACCAGCAGTCCCGGCACGGTCGTGGTGTTGCCGGGGGCGCCGTTGGTGGTGACGTAGATGACGTCGAAACTGGCCAGCGCGGCGATGGTGGTGACCGTCAGGGCGACCGCGATCTCACCGCGCAGCGCGGGTAGGGTCACCGCCCTGAACTCCTTGACGGCGCCGGCACCATCCAGCCGAGCGGCTTCGTAGAGGTTGGGTTCGACCTTCTGCGCACCGCTGACGAAGAGCATGGTGCACAGCCCGGTCAGCGCCCAGGTACCGATCAACCCCACCGCGAACAGTGCGAGGTTGAAGTCGCCGAGCCAGGCACGGGTGATCCCGCCGAGACCGACTGCCCGAAGGATCTGGTTGACGGCCCCGTCGTCGGTGTACATCCAGCGCCAGGTGATGCCGACGGCCACCAGCGGCACGATCTGCGGAAGGAAGAAGATCACCCGGAACAGCGACATCCCCGGCCGCCGGAAGCGGGACAGGACCGCCGTGAGGATCAATCCGAGCAGGATCGGGAGCCCTGCGAAGAAGAGAACGAGCACCAGTGCATGCTCGACCGCACCGCGAAGGGCGGTGCTGGTGAACACCGCGGCGTAGTTCTGCAGGCCCGACCAGGTGGCGAGCGTGATGCCGTCCCAGTTGAAGAGCGAGAGGTAGACCGTGTGCAGCGCAGGCAGGATGACGAACGATCCGTAGAGCACGAACGCCGGCGCGATGTAGGCCAGGGCCGACCACTGGGAGCGGGCCTGACGGGACCGGCGCCCCGTACTCCGGCGCCCGGCCGGGACCCGGCCGCCGGAGTACGGCGGGCCTCCCGAGACCTGACCGACGGACGACTGCCGGTCCAGGGATTCGATCCCGGCGGGCGGGCGGACCGGCGTCATCACTTGCCGTGGTAGGAGGTCCAGACCGTCTGCAGTGATTGCAGGAAGTCCGTCGGCTGCATCCGTCCGGCGATCACCGACTGCAGTCCCGACTCCAGGGAGTCCAGCATGGCCGGCGCCGCGAAATCCGGGAACGGGATCAGGCCGTCGGCCGCCACCACCGCCTGGTTGGCCTTCTTCAGATCTCCCTTGACGCCGGAGGCGGCCGGCGCGGCGGAGGCGTTGGGCGGCAGGAACCCGCCCGCATCCTCGATGACCGACGCCTCCGGACTCTGCAGGAAGTTCAGGAAGGCGGCAGCGGCTTCGGGGTGCTTGGACTTCGCCGAGATGGAGTAGGAGACGCTGAACCCGTTGCCGACGGACTGGCCGCCGGCCTTCGCCGGCGGCATGACCATGAACCCGACGTTGCTGCCCATGGCCTTGTCCAGCTGCGCGGCCGCCCAGTTGCCGTTGATCAGGAACACGCTGGCGCCCTTGGCGAACGCGGTCGCGGAATCGTTCTCACTGGTGCCGTTCGCCGAGGCCGGGAAGTACCCCTTCCTGGCCCAGTCGGCAAACGTCTGGGTGGCGGCGACCGCGCTGGGCGTGACGATGTTGCTGCCCGCCTTGCCGTCGATCCAGTTCTTCTGGGCCGTCACGTCGGTGCTCACGTTCATCACGGACGACCAGACGTGGAGCCCACCGGTATCCAGGGACCCGACCGAGATCGGTGTGATGGCAGCAGCTTTTGCCTTTGCCAGGTCTGCTTCGAACGCGGCGAGCGTAGCGGGCGTCGAGGTGATCCCGGCCTTCGTCATCAGCTGCTTGTTGTAGTAGAGCCCCACCAGGGACAGCCCACCCGGGACGGCGATCAATGAACCGGTCC
This sequence comes from Nakamurella sp. PAMC28650, assembly GCF_014303395.1. Lineage (GTDB taxonomy): Bacteria > Actinomycetota > Actinomycetes > Mycobacteriales > Nakamurellaceae > Nakamurella. The sequence goes on along the minus strand of NZ_CP060298.1, from coordinate 3,223,896 downwards.
CCAGGATCTTGCCGGTGGGATCGACCCGCAACTCGTCCAACGCGGACTTGGGGAACGATTTGTCCCACCCGTAGGCCTGCTCGTAGGGCGTCAGATCTCGGATCAGCCCGGCCGGGACGAACGTGTCGAACGCGGCGTTGTACTGGGCCAGATCCGGTGCGGTGTCAGAACTCATCGACAGCTTCAACGACTTCACGTAGTCGTTGAACTGGGTGTATTGGCTGACGATGGTGACCTGCGGATGCTTCTTCTGGAACGCGGCGATCAGCGCCTTGGTCATGTCCGGGCTGTCGGTGAAGGCCAACTTCAACTCGACCTTGTCGGCGGGCACCGCGGTGGCCACCGCCGCGCTGCTCACCGCCGCTCCCGGGGACCCGGCGGCGCTGCTGCCGGAACTGCCGGACCCGGCGACCGCGACCGGCGCCGAACTCGAACCTGCAGTGGAGGCGTTGCTTCCGGGAGTCAACGAGCTGCACGCCACCAGTGCCAGTGAGCAGGCGGCACCGAGCAGGGCCAGGCGACGCCCGGCCCGCCACTCTCGCCGACGGAATGAGCCCATGGGGGACTTCCTCTCCACTGCTGGTGAACTGCGGGCGAACTGCGGTCAACGGGCTGGAGCGTCCTGGCTGACCCAATCAGCCTCGAGAACTGCTGTCAAGAGATAAAGGTAGGGAGTCTGACTTAATGAACGTTCAACCGTACGGCGCGCAGGCATTGGAATGTTGCCGTCATTGACATACGGTTCCGGCGTGGCCAGAACCGGACGGACCCTCCAAGCGCTGGACCGGCGCGGGCCGGCGACCCGGCCCGTGTCGGCCGGTGTCGGACCCCCCGCGTCGGCCGGCGTCGGAGCCGTCCTCGACGACGCAGCGACGCTGCGCGGAGGGCTCCTGTCCTCCACCGATGTGGGCAGCGCCAACCGGGCCCGGTTGCTGCAGGCGCTGGTGGACGACGGGCCGACCTCCCGCGCCGACCTGGCTCGCCGCATCAACGTGCCGAGGGCGACGATCAGTACCATCGTGACCGGTCTCCTGGAAGCCGGTGTGCTGCAGGAGGATCCACCCCAGCCACCGCTCGACGGCATCGGAAAGCCGCCGCGGCCGCTGTGGTTCGCCCCCGACGCCCTTTTGTGCGGGGCGATCTCGGTCAGTCGCGGCTCGGTCGATACCGCGGTCATCAACGCCAGGGGGGAGATCCTCGCCCGGGGGCGGAGCCAGATCAGTGCGGACGGCGCGACCGGAGCGCTCGACGACGAGATCGTCGCCGCCGCGTCATCGGTCCTATGGGCCTTTCGTGGGCGGCTGACGGGGATCGGTCTGACGGTGCCCGCCCTGTGCCACACCGACTCGATGCAGGTTCTGGCCTGCACTCCGATTCCCAGCCTGGTCGGCACCCGGCTGCCACCGCTGCTGTCCGAGGCCTTCGGCGTGCCCTGCGTGCTGGAACAGGACGTGCGCGCCTTCGCCGTCGGGGAGAAATGGTTCGGGCTCGGCCGCGGGATCCCTGACTTCGCCGCTCTCCAGTTCGGCGTCGGAGTCGGTGCCGGCATCGTGCTGACCGGGCACCTGATGTCCGGACGGGGCGGCCACAGCGTGCAACTGGGTCACACCTGCGTCGACCCGGACGGTATTGCCTGCTCGTGCGGTCTGCGGGGCTGCTGGGAGACCCTGGCCGGGCACCGATGGCTGCGCAACGAGGCCGTCCGACGTGGTGTCCCAGGGGGCCGCGACACCACTCCGAAGCGGTTGGCCGGCCGGAAGGCGGCCGGCGACGAGGCGGCGGCCGGGCTCCTCGCGGCCTACGGCGACAACCTGGCGATCGGAATGGCCAACCTGGTCCAACTGCTCTCCCTGCAGCTGTTCATCATCCACGGCGACGTGGTCCACGCCGGGGAGGAATTCCGGGCCGAACTCCAGTCCAAGGTCGTGGCGCGCTGCCTGCCCGCACTCGCCGGGGACGTCCGGGTGGAGTATTCCGCCCTCGACCAGGACGCCGGACTGCTCGGTGCCGCCGCCACCGTCCTGACCCGGCGCCTTGGGGTCGCCCCGTAGCCGCCCACCCCCTTTGGCGTGGATCAACTTCGCAGGCATGGCCGAAAGTGATGACTTCTGTCCCTCCCGTCCCAAAAGGGGGAAGTTGATCCATGCAGCCCCCGGGAGGCGGCCGGCACCACAAAGCCACGCGGCCACCACCCCGACGCCCGGCGGACGTCACGCGGACGGCAGGCGGGGTACCCGGCAGGGGCGGGACCGTCGGATAACCTCGTCCCCATGCGACTGGTGATCCTGGGCGGCGGCGGGTTTCGGGTCCCGCTCGTCCACCGGGCCCTGCTGCGGCGCCCCGAACTCGGGATCGACGACGTGGTGCTCCACGACGTCGACCCGGCCCGGCTCGCGGTGATCGCCGCAGTCCTGGAACCGTCCCCCGGCGTCCGGCTGAGCCTGACCACCTCGCTCCCGGAGGCGATGACGGGCGCCGACATCGTCTTCTCCGCCATCCGCGTCGGGGGGGCGGCCGGCCGGGTACGTGACGAGCGAAGGGCCCTGGACGCCGGCGTTCTCGGCCAGGAGACGGTGGGAGCCGGCGGTCTGAGCTACGGGCTTCGCACGCTTCCGGTCGCCCTGCAGGCCGCCCGGGTCCAGGCCGAATTGGCACCGGACGCGTGGTTGATCAACTTCACCAACCCGGCCGGGATGATCACCCAGGCTCTCTCGAACACCATGGGGCACCGGGTGATCGGTATCTGTGACTCCCCGGTCGGACTTGTCCGAAGGGCCTGCCGGGCCCTGGATCTCCCGGCGGGCGAGGTCGAGTTCGACTACTCCGGCATCAACCATCTCGGGTGGCTGACGTCGTTGCGCCACGGCGGGCGCGAGGTACTACCGGAACTGCTCCACGACGATCGACGCCTGGCCTCGACCGAAGAAGGCAGGCTCTTCGGGCCGGAACTCCTTCGTGCCCTGGGCGCCATCCCGAACGAGTACCTGTACTTCTACTACGTTGCAAGGGAAATCGCCCACGATCTGCAGAAGTCACGGACCCGGGGCGAGGTCGTCCTCGATGAGCAGACCGGCTTCTACGAGGCGGCCGGCGATCGCAGTGATCGAGCCGCACAGCTGTGGGAGCAGACCAGGACCCATCGGGAGCAGACCTACCTGGCCGAGGCACGCACCGGGGAGCGTGACGAGCAGGACCTGTCCGGAGGCGGGTACGAGCGGGTCGCACTCGACCTGGTCCAGGCCCTCACGAGTGGAAAGCAGACCGAGATGATCGTCAACGGACGCAACGACTCTGCCTTCCACCAGCTTCCCCCGGACATGGTGGTCGAGACCCGTTGCGCGGTCGACAGGTCCGGCGCCCGCCCGATCACCGGACCGGATCTTCCCCTGCACCAACTGGGGCTGATCTCTTCGGTACGAGCAGCGGAGGAAGCGATCATCGAATCCGTCACCGACTCCTCGATAGACGCTGCCGTTCACGGTTTCTCGATCCACCCGCTGATCGGATCACGACGCATCGCGGCCACCCTCGTCGACTCGATCATCCGCGACGAGCCCTCCGTGGCGGCCCTGTTCCGGCCGCCCCGCGCCGGAAACCGAGGCAGCTAGAGCCCGCATCGTCGATTCGTTGGCTGTGTTGCAAACCTTTGTCGTCCATCGACCGGAATGAGATCCGCAGTCCGGGGGCCATTGACGCGGGTTCTCATTCCGGTCGATGGCGGACGGGCACCGGCCACGATGACGATGGCCCGGCGCCCGGTCGTAGCGAGTGAGAACCAGGCGTCGAATGCGAGCTAGGCGTCCGACAGCCGCGCGATGGTGGCCACGGCCCGCCGGAGCGAGATCGACGGGTGGCCGGGGACCTCCTCGGCCAGGAATCCGTAGCTGTTGGCCAGTACCGAAGCCGATCGCGAACCCGATGCGGCCGCCTGACGAACCCCGGCCAACCAGTCGGCCAGATCCCCCCAGCCCGGCGCCGCGAGGGACCCCCCGACGCGCTGGACCGACAGCGCTGCACAGAGATTGGCGAACGCCATCCGATTGCGCAGCGGCCACTCCCGCAGGGTTCCGAGGATGAACGCCGCATCGAAGACGTCGCCGGCCCCGGTCGCGTCGACCGCATTCACCGGCAGCGACGGGACCCACTCCTCCTCGTTGGTGATCGAGTCGATCCCGATGGACCCCTGACCACCGCAGGTGACCACCACGAGGGGAACCAGTTCGGCCAGGCTCAGCAGCGCGGCCCGCGGGTCCTCGGTGCGCGTGTAGGCCATCGCCTCCGTGCTGTTCGGCATGAAGGCGAAGAGATCGCCGAGCCCGACCAACTCCTCCGGTCGCCAGGCACCGCTGGCATCCCAGCCGACGTCACCGAAAAGCCTGGCGCCGTTGGCTTTCGCCTTGGCCACCCACGGGCCCTCTTCCCCACCGAGGCTCACCACACCGACCCTGGTCGGAGGCGGCTCGGCGACCAGCTCCGAGAGTGGGATGGGCGAGTCGTGGGCATGCGTGACCATCGCCCGATCACGATGCACCGCAAGAGAAACCGTGACGGGTGAATGCCAGTCCGCGACCCGGCGCGATTGTCCGAGGTCGACACCCTCCTGCTCCAGCGTCCGCCAGAGAAAATCACCGTAGACGTCGTCGCCGAACGTGGACGCCAACCCGGTGCGCAGGCCGAGCCGGCTGGCCGCGATCGCGAGATTGGCGATCCCGCCCGGGCACGATCCCATCCCCTCTGCGTGAATCTCGGTGCCGGGCAATGGTTGTGACGGCAAACCGGTCAGCACCATGTCGAAGAAGGTGGTCCCCTGCATGAAGACGTCGAGGGGCTCGACGCGAACGGCCGGGTCGGGTCGGGTGTCCTGCACCGCCCCAGCCTCCCACGAACCGGTGCCTGAACACACCGGTCCGTGTCACATCCGACGCGAAGAGGCCGTCCCGGCTCACCAGGCGTAGTCCTCCGGCGCGGTCTTGTGGCCGGGGAAGATGTCGTCGAGCTTGGCCAGGGATGCGTCGTCGAGCACCACGTCGAGGGCGCGCACGGCCGAGTCGAGCTGCTCCATCGTCCGCGGTCCAACGATCGGCGCGGTCACGGCGCTCTGGTGCAGCAGCCAGGACAGTGCGACGTCACCCGGCTCGAGGCCGCGCTCCTCGGCGAAATCCTCGAACTTCTCGATCTGCTCGCGGTGCTCTTCGATCGCCTGAGCGGCGCGACCTTCGTTGCGGCGCTTGCCGTCCCGTTCCTTGCGCAGTACTCCCCCCAGCAGGCCGCCGTGCAGCGGAGACCACGGCAGGATGCCGAGACCGTAGTGCTGGGCGGCCGGGATGACCTCGAGTTCGATGTCCCTGGTCATCAGGTTGTAGATCGACTGCTCGCTGACCAGGCCCATGAAGTGCCGGGAGCTCGCCGCGGCCTGGGCCTGGGCGATGTGCCAGCCGGCGAAGTTGCTGCTGCCGGCATAGAGCACCTTGCCCTGGGAGACGGCCACTTCCATCGCCTGCCAGATCTCCTCCCACGGCGTCGAGCGATCGATGTGGTGGAACTGGTACAAGTCGATGTAGTCGGTCTGCAGACGCTGGAGACTCGCATCGAGCGCACGCCGGATGTTGAGCGCCGAGAGCTTGCCACCGTTGGGCCACGGGTCCATGTCGGCGTAGAGCTTGGTCGCCAGGACGGTCTTCTCGCGGCGGCCGCCGCCGGTGGCGAACCAACGACCGACGATCTGTTCGGTTGCCCCCCGGCCCAGCTCACCGCCGTAGCCGTTGGCCGTGTCGAAGAAGTTGATGCCGCGTTCGTGGGCCGAGTCCATGATGGCGTGCGAATCCGGCTCGCTGGTCTGTGGTCCGAAGTTCATCGTGCCGAGGCACAGGCGGCTGACGGTCAGGCCGGTGCGGCCGAGGTGGGTGTATTCACCAGACTCAACCGGTGGTAGCAACACTCGGCTCCTGCAGTAATAGTAGCTGCTCGGCCATCGCTTCCGCCGGTGTCTTCCAGCCGAGCGTTTTGCGGGGTCGGTCGTTCAATGCATCAGCGACGGAGTCAATTTCTGCGGCGCACCAGCGGGATAGGTCGGTTCCTTTCGGGAAGTACTGACGTAGCAGGCCGTTCGTGTTTTCGTTCGTACCCCGCTGCCAAGGGCTGTGCGGATCGGCGAAGAACACCGCCATACCAGTCTCGGCCTTTAGAGAGACATGCGCGGCCAGTTCCTTGCCACGGTCCCAGGTCAACGACTGACGCAACTCCCGCTGCACTGCAACCATTTTCGCGACAATACTGTCCTTGGTTGCGGTCGCGCCGTAACCGCTCAATGCGGGACCGTTCTTCACCGGCGGCTCAAGTCCGTAGCCTTCCATTCGCGGCAGGTGCAGCAGGATCGTGAACCTGGTCATCCGTTCCACGACGGTGCCGATCGCTGACCGGCCGGTGCCGATGATGAGGTCGCCCTCCCAGTGGCCGGCGGTCTTCCGATCGTCGGCCTCGGCGGGCCGCTTATCGATCGTCACCTCCGGAGTCACGTGGCCCGTAGCTCGCTTTCGGGCTCTCGCCCGGGGGACCCGCAACGCCCGTCCGGTCCGCAGACACGGCACCAAATCGCGCTCCAAGGCGCCGCGGTCCTTGATGTACAGGGCCTGATAGATCGCCTCGTGGGAGATGCGCATCGTCGGGTCGTCGGGGAAGTCGATCGGCAGGCGGTGGGCGATCTGCTCCGGGCTCCACGCTGTCACCCACCGCCGGTCCTGGCGGTGAGGCTTGTTACGCCCCTTCCATTTTGCAACGACTGGTCCCGGTACGACAGTGCCGTCCGCGGCGCGGATGACCCCGGCCAGGCGGTCCTGGACATGGCCACGAAGCCGATCGTTCGTCACCAACTTGGCCGTCTTGGGACGGCGGGCCATCAGCTCGGCCTTCCACTGGGCAGTCGACGCTCGATACTCCAACTGGCCGCCACGAGTTGCGGCATTGCGGCGCAGCTCCCGCGAGATCGTCGATGGCGACCGACCCAGGCGGCGGGCGACCTCACGCACTCCGTTGCCCTGCGCTGTCAGCAGAGCGATGTCCTCTCGCTCAACAAACGAGAGATATCTGCCCGACGGGGGCTGCAGTTCAATCAGCGGCATGCCGCCACTGTCGCGGAACCAACGCGTCCCGACGGGCCCCGACACGCCGCACGCCGTCGCGGCGTCTTCGCTGGTCATCCCTTTCGCGATGTTGCGCCAAAATACCCGTTCGACATCCCGGCGGGCCGGCGGCCGCCCGGGCGACCGCATCGCCGGCCGCCCGGTCATCGACATCATCCGATCCGAAGCTGGACCCATTGCAAGACCTCCACTCTCGGGAGTGTTGCGACGACCAGTTGAATCCGCCTTCCATACCTGGATTCATACCCCGTTCGTCCCTCCACCGAACGGGCGCACCTGCCGTCGCCCCCGTCGGCCGCCGACTGTCATCGTCAGGAAGGCTGGGCGTTGTAGTACCCGAACACATCCGCCACCAGATCCACGGTCCCGGCTCCGTCGACGGTCAGGGCGATGAAACCGTCCGGGCTCACCGGCACGACGACCAGGTTCGCCACCGTCCGGCCCGCGACGTAGTTCAGATTCGAGGTGGCGGGCTGACCCGACCCGGCCGAATAGGCGGTCAGGTATCCCGCGCCCGTCGGGCCGACCACCACGACGTCCAGCACGACCGCCGTGACCCCGGCCGGTGCGACTCCGCCGACACCAATGACCTTGAGGAACACCGTCTGGAGATTGCCGACGGGGCCCTGGTTGTCGCCGGTGTTCGTCCTGGTGTCGAGCAGTCGTGCCGGGCCGACGGTGGTCAACGTGCCCCCAGATGCCGCTGCGGGCCCCGGTTTGGTGGTGAAGTAGCCCGCCACGTCCGCGATCAGCTGGGCACCGGCCAGGGCGAACAGCCGGACCTTGCCGTCGGCACCGATCGGGGCCACCACCAGGTTCGAGACCGTCTGACCCTTGACGAAGTTCACATTCGACGAAGCCGGACGGGCCACCAGGTTCGGATAGACCGTGACGTAACCCGCGGCGGTCGGTGCGGTCACCGTGACGCTGAGCACCACGGCCGACACGCCGCTGGCCGGCACCCCACCGTTGCCGAGGACCGCCAGGGCGATGGACTGTCCGGCCGGGACGGCTCCGGCCGGTGCGCCGAGCCCGTAACGGGTGTCCAGGATCCGCCGGGGGGCCAGCGGACCGAACGAACCGGGGACAGCAGCCAGTGCCGCGGCGGCGCCGTTCAGGTAGAAGCCGGACACGTCGGCGATCAGGTGGGTACCGGCGGAGGTGAACAGCGTGACCTTGCCGTCTGCACCCACCGGGGCGATCACCAGATCGGGCACCGTCTGGCCCTTGACGAAGCTGATGTTCGACGTGAACGGCTGCGCACTGCCGTGCGGATACACGGTGACGTACCCCGCTGCGGTCGGCGCCGTCACCGTCACGTTGAGCACGACGGAGGACACCCCGGACGGGGGCACGCCGCCGCGACCGAGCACCTGCAGGACCACTGCCCCCTTGGTGGCCACCGCGGCCTTCGGCGCGCCGACCCCGTACCTGGTGTCCAGCAACCGGTTCGAGGGAAGTGGCAGGAAGGTGCCGGCCTTGGCGATCGTCCACGGGAAGACGACCGAACCGGTGGCTCCGGTGCTGTCCGTCGCGGTCACCGTGGCGACGAACGCGAACAGCACGGTCGGTGTCCCTGAGATCACGCCGGCAGCGGAGATGCTCAGCCCGGCAGGCAGATTCGTGGCCGTGAAGGTCAGCGCCCGCGAGGGCACGTCGGTCGCCGCCACGGTCAGGCCGACCGGGACCCCGACCGGGGACGCCTGGTTGTCGGGATTCGCGACGGTGATCGCCTGTGCCGGTGGGGCGAAGGCTGCGACACCATCGGGCGTGCCGAGACCCGTCGGCCCGTCCCATCCGGTGGCCGCCCCGCAGAGCAGATCGGGCGAGCAGTAACCGTTGATGCCCTGGTTGATGTCGTTCAGCGAACCGCTGCGGGCGTACGGGTAGGAGGCCGGGCGATCATCGGAGCGAGGCGCACCGGCGAGCGCGTAGACCGAGGTGATGATCGGGGCACTTGCGCTGGTCCCGCCCACGATGGACCAGCCCTGGGTCGGCAGGCCGAGCCCGGTCTGGTAGACGGCCACGCCGGTGTTGGGGTCCGCGACGGCGGCGACGTCGTTTCCCGCCCGCCTCGTGCACACCGACGCGGCGATGATCGCCTGCCAGGCGGGCTTCGTCTCGTCGCTGGAGCAACCGGACCCGGTGCCGTGCGCGATGTCGTTGCCCCAGGTGAACTCCGACCATCCCCGCGTCGTTCCGGCCTGCATCGCCAGCGTGGTGCCCCCGACGGCGACTGCGTTGCCCGACGTCGAGGGATAGTTGCTGCCCTCCTGGTAGCCGCCGTCACCGGAGGATGCGGCGTAGACGACGCCGGTCCGCCCGAAGTAGCTGGAGTCGAACCGGCCCTCCTGACCGGTTTCCGGTCCGCCCCAGCTCATCGAGACGAACTTCGCGCCGAGCCTGTTCGCCCGGTCCACCGCGGTGAACAGGTTGTTGCTGTTGTCCATGGCCTCGATCAGGGTGATGCTGCAGTTCGGGCAGATCGCCGACACCATGGCCAGATCCAGCGCCGTCTCGCCGGCCCAGCCCGCGTCGTACGTCGGCAGCGGGCTGGTCTGTCCGGCCTGGTTCAACTTCTTGAAGCAGCCGTGACCGCCCTGACAATCCAGGGGGGGCAACTGGTAGGTCGACCGGTAGTGCGCGAGATCGGCTGCGGCATCGGGGTAGCCGAAAGCATCGATGACGTAGACGACCTGGCCGGCACCGGCCGACGAGGACGGCAGGGCGTAGGCCGACTGCAGGTCCGCTGGACCGAACCCGCTGGGCGGCACGTTGGCCGCCAGATGCGCGAAGTTGCCGGTGCGCCGCAGCGAGAAGCACGTGTAGGTGCCCGGAGCGGGCTCGGCCGGGCAGTTGCTCGTGTAGTCGACCGGGCCGTCCGACATCCTTTCGGTTGCCGGGACCGGCCGGGTGGCGGGAGCCGGATTCGGGACGGCCGCCGCCGCAGCGACCGCGGGTCCGGACGCAGCCACCTCAGGTACTGATGCAGCCACCGCAGGAACCGCCGCCACCGCAGGAGCAGTAGCTGCCGCCGGCACCACAGCCAGCCCGACGAACGGCAGGACGGTCGCCAGTAGCAGGACGGCAACTCGTCGGGTCGTGATCACGATGGCAGACCTCCGGCAGGCCGGCACCGCCGGTTTCGACGATGCCGGGTCGATGGGTCCCGCGGCGAGAGGGCACCGAAGGGCGCAGCACAGCACGCACGCCGATGTTCGCACATGCCGTGCCCGACTGTTCCACCAATGAAGCAAGTCGGAGCTCACCCGGACGATGGACGGCGCCCGGCACTGGCGCGGTTAACACCGTTAGCTGTAGCCTCGACGGGTGTCAGACACCGGTGTCGCGGGCAACCCAGATCAGTCGGGAAACGCTGCACCGGAGCAGAACTGGAGTTATCACCCCGACGGCACCCGCGTGCTCAACATCGCCGGAATCCTCCGGTCACGGGCCGGAGCAACGCCAGATGCACCGGCCATCCTGCAGGGCGCGGACACCACCACCTACGGGGAGCTGGACGCTCGTTCCTCGCAGGTGGGCCGTGCCCTGATCGCAGATGGTGTCGCGCCCGGTGACCGGGTGGCCTACGTCGGGGTGAACGCACCGTCCTTCCTCGAGGTGCTCTACGGCGCGGCGAAGATCGGCGCCATCGCCACCGCGCTGAACAATCGCCTGGCGCCGACCGAGCTCGACGGCATCCTGCGCGATGCCCGGCCGGCGGTCCTCGTGCAGGGGGTCGGCGAGCCGGCCGTGCGTCCGGATGCGCATCCATGGTTGCGCCGGGTCGTCACCTCCGATGACTACATCGGCTGGATGGGGCCGCATCCCGCAGCGGACCCCGGCTTCGAGGCAGCACCGCACGACCCGGCCGTCGTCTTCTACACCTCGGGCACCACCGGCCTGCCCAAGGGCATCATGCTGACCGGCGACAACATGAGCCAGGCCCTGGCCGTCCTGCACCACGACGCCGGGTTCGACTCGACCTCGGTGGCGATGGCCCCGATCCCGTTCTTCCACATCTCCGGCTTCGGCATCGCCGTGGTGGCCACCCTGAACGGATCGGCGCTGCTGCTGGAGACCGAGACCGAACCGCACGCCCTCGTCGAACTCCTGGTGGGGCGCAGGGTGTCGCACGCCGCCGTGGTCCCGACGCTGGTGCAGCGGATGGTCGACGTGCCGGCTGCGTCGACCGCCGACTGGTCTTCGTTGAAGTACCTGATCTACGGATCGGCACCGATGCCGCTGCCGGTCATCCAACGTGCCACCGCGATCTTCGGGTGCAGATTTCTGTCCAGCTACGGGTTGACGGAGTCCAACGGCGGCGTCACGATTCTCCGGCCGGAGGACCATTTCCCCGAAGCGGGCCGCGAACAGCAGCTGCGTTCGGTCGGGCGCGTGATGTCGGGCGTCGAGCTGGTGGTGGTCGATCCGGTGACGCTGCAACGAGTTCCGGTGGGCGTGAAGGGCGAGGTACTGATCCGGGGCGGTCACGTCATGCTGGGATACTGGGACAACCCGGCGGCCACCGCTGCCGCCATCACCCCGGACGGCTGGCTGCGGACCGGCGACGGCGGCAGCTTCGACGACCAGGGCTACCTCTATCTGCACGACCGGTTGAAGGACATGATCGTCAGCGGCGGGGAGAACGTCTTCCCGGCCGAGGTGGAGAGCGCGCTCACCGCGCATCCCGCGGTCGCCGAGATCGCCGTCATCGGCATCGCTTCGCCGACCTGGGGCGAGTCGCCGTACGCGATCGTCGTCCGGCGGCCGGGCCACCTGCTCCGCGAGCAGGAGTTGATCGATTTCGCGCGTGAGCGCCTCGCCCACTTCAAGTGTCCGGTGGGGGTCGAATTCGTGGCGTCGTTGCCGCGCAACGCCAGCGGCAAACTCCTGAAGAACCGACTCCGGGAGCAGTACCGGGGTTGAGCCGGGCCGGCTCCCCGGACGTCCTGCAGAGTGATCGCGATAGCGATCACTTTGCAGGACGTCCGGGCAGGCAGGACGTCCGGGCAGGCAGGACGGCGTCAGACCAGCCGGAAACTGATGCCGGGCAGTCCGGGGTCGACGGCCGCGGCCGACGCGGTGCGCAGCACCACCGTCCAGTCCGCGGACGGTCCACCCGGCACGAACTTCACGAACGCGCCGCCCAGCTCGATCTGATCCGGCACAGCCGGCTCACCCAGATCCAGCAGTCGGTGCCAGAGGACGTTCATCGCCGCCGGATCGGCCACCGGCACCTCGACCCCGACGATCTCGTCGACGCGGGCACCTGCCTCCGGGCCGGGGTCGATGTCGTCCCAGAACCATTCATCCCGGTCGGCGATACCGTCGATCTCCAGTACCAGACCGACATCCTTCGGATGGAGTTGCAGCACCGTCCGACCGAAGGCCAACTCGTCGATCGGGACCCGGACGCCGAGGGTCCGGCACCGCTCGCGGACGGCGTCGGGATCGGGATGCTGGACGGAGAGCACGAATCCGCCGCGGCCACCGATCTTCGAGAGCCACCGGCCGACCGGACCGACGCCGTCGGTCGATCCCACCAACTCGAGATAGCGCCCGGCGGAGACCGGCAGCGTCGCGTCCACCAGCGAGATCCTCGCCAGCTCCGGGTCGGCGAAACCCTCCCCCAGACCGAAAGCCTTCCGGACGGCGGCAGTGTCGGCGCCGTGGTGAGCGGTCGCGATGACCACCTGGCGCAGCTTGGCCCAGCTGGTGGTAGGTGCACTCATCGAACACTCCTTCATCGGTGAAATGTCGGGGACACGCGAGAAGCCCTACAGATGGAGAGCACTCGCCGGGTCGTCGTGGCTGCGCCAATCAGGAATCATCGACCCCGGGGCCCAGGTGGAGTGGGTACCACTGGACACCCGTTCCGGCAGCTGGACCCTGGCCAGCGGTCCGGCAGTGAGGTCGGCGGCGTCGAACACCAGGCATTCGGAGACGTCGTGATTCATGTCCGACACGATGGTGACCAGGTAACCGTCGTCCTCGCCGGTCGAGCCGAGCCGGGGGGCCATCGCGGTCTCGCTGCCGAACACCCCGTCCCCGAACAGATACCGCTCCTCCTTTCCGGTGTCGGCGTCGTGCTTGATCAGGCCGTTGAACAGGAACCAGCCGGGGAGCGTCGTGGCCGAGTAGCTGTAGCGGTGCCGCCGCCCGGCGTACTGCTGGTTGATCATCCCGAATTCGCTCTTGCTCTCGGTCAGCGGCTCCTCCTTGCTCAGACCCGTCACCAGGTTCAGCCGCCACCGGTGCAGTTGGGGTCCCATCAGCTCGTTGTCCAGGAACCGGAACATGCGCTGGTAGAGCGTTCCGTTGCCGGCCGGGGGCTCCGGGTCCTGCTGGAAGAAGCCGTCGAGGACGATCTCGTCGCCGTCCTCGTAGGCGTTGACCCAGTGCAGCACGTACGTCGGGTCGGCCTCGAACCACCTGATGTCGGAGGTCTGCCCGCGGCGCGGGATGACGGCGATCCTGGTCGGCAGGTCCGGGTGGAACGTGGCCGCGTACTTGCCGCCGGCCAGCGCCGCGGGCTCCCAGAACAGCGGCAGGTCGTTCAGGATCGAGTAGTGCTCGGTGAACGCCATGTCGTGGGGCAACCGCGGGCCGGGCAGCGGGACATCCACGTAGTGGACCAGGTTGTCCTGCTGGTCGACCACGCCGTAGTGCATGTAGGGAGCGTCGGTACCGTAGTTGAAGAACAGCAGCTCGCCGGTGCGCTCGTCCAGCTTGGGATGGGCCGACACCCCGACGTCGGAGGGGAACGCACCGTTCCAGGTCGCCTTGCCGAGGGTCTCCAGGGTGGTCGGGTTGAGCCGGTAGAGGTCGCCGCACTGGTAGAAGCTGGTCAGCGCGACGCCATTGTGCATGACGACGTCCGTACTGGACGCGTCCTTCATCCGACCCCTTGCCCCCCAACCGGTCTGGGTCGGCGACTTGGCCGGGTTCTCGGCCAGGCCGGCCCACAGCGGCCGCCCCGCCTCCTGCTCGGCCCGGAATCCGTCGGTCTGGACGAAACGGTTGCGGTAGAACGCTTTCCCGTCACGGAAACCCACCACGTGGACCATTCCGTCCCCGTCGAACGGGTGATAGATCTCCATGGCCGGGTGGACCGGGTTCTCGGTGTTTCGCAGGTAGGTGCCGTCCAGATCGGCCGGGATCTCGCCGATCACCGGAAGATCGTCGGCCTTGCGTTCCACCGTCTGCGGCCGCCAGGGGCCGGTCCGGTAGGGGTGGTCGTCGTCGGCCGGCAGCGTGGTCAGTGCACGGCCCAGAATTTCGATGTCCATCGCAGAGGTCCTCCTACTCGTCGCCGGAACCGACGACGAAACTGGCACACGTGGTCGTGCTGCCGCCGATGTTCAGGGTGGCAACGGTTTTCGCGTTCTCCACCTGGTAGGCCCCGGCCTGGCCGGTGACCTGCTTGAAGGCGTCCAACATCATGCGCACGCCGGTGGCCCCGACCGGATGACCGCCGCCGATCAGGCCCCCGCCGGGGTTGATCGGGATCCGGCCGCCGATCTCGATGTCGCCGCTGTCGACGGCCTTCCAGCTGTCACCGGGCCCGGTGATGCCGAAATGGTCGATGGCGGCGTACTCGCTCATCGAGAAGCAGTCGTGGGTCTCGATCGCGTCCAGCTGGTCGACGTCTGCGATACCGGCCCGGCGAAAGGCGTCGGTGATCGTCTGCCGCAGGTGGGGCAGGGTGTAGGCGTCGTTCGCCGAGTGGTCCAGCTTCTGCTGCAGCGACAGCCCGACGGTGCGGTGACCCCAGCCGAGGATCTGCGCCCTGGGCCGGGCCGCGATGTCCGGATGGGCGGCCAGGTATCGATCCGAGACCACGACCACGCCGGCGGCACCGTCGGTCATCGCGCTGCAGTCCGTCCGGCGCACCCGCCCCTCCACCCGCGGATTGGCCAGGTCGTCGTCGCTGAAGCTGTCCGCCGTGTACGTCCAGTTGCGGGTCTGCGCGTTCGGGTTCACCCGCGCGTTGCGCACGTTCAGCTCCGCGATCGCGTGCACGTACCGGTCGTCGAGACCGTAACGCCGGTCGTACTCGTCGGCCAGTCTGTCGAACATGTGCGGCCACATGAACGAGGCGTCCTGACCCTCGTGGCCGATGTAGGCGGCCGCTCCCAGGTACTGCGCAGCCAGATCGCCGTCGACCGTCTTCTCGATCTCGGCCCCCACCACCAGAGCGACGTCGTAACGACCGGCTTCGATCTCGGCCATCGCGCCCAGCAGCGCCATCGATCCGGACGCGCAGGCGGCCTCGTGACGGACGGCGGGCACACCCCACAGCGCCGGCTCCACGGTGGCCGGCATGCCGCCGAGCTGACCCTGGCCGGTGAACAGCTGACCGAAGGCGTTGCCGACATGGATGACATCGACGTCGGCCGGCGCGAGGTGGGCGCAGACCAGCGTCGACGCGACGGTCTCGGTGAACAGATCCGCGAAGGTCGAGCCCTCGCGCACGGTATTGCGGGCGAAATCGGTCTGGTGACCACCGATGACCCAGCTGGAGCTGACGCTCATCCTCGAGACCCTTCCGGCATTGCGCAGCGCCATCGGTGCCGACGTCGCGGGCTGTTCATCCAGTACTACAACAAACAGTGCTTCTCGTCAATCGCCGCCGCCAACTCGACACCGCCCGACACCCGGACCGGCCGAACCCCTTGTGAATCGCCGGCTCGCGTACTACAACTGACAGAGTGACCAGGCGGATGACATCGGTGTCGCAATCTCCCGCCGGCGGTGGTCCTGCCGTTTCGTGGCCGGACGGTCGAGCGGGCGGCGCGGACGTTCGGACGAGTGGTCCCCTGGCCGGCCGGGCGGGCATCGTCACCGGCGGCGGGAAGGGACTGGGCCGGGCCTTCGCCCTCTCGCTGTCCTCCGCCGGAGCGGCCGTGGTGGTCAACAATCGGAACCGGGAGATCGACGCGGCCGGGCTCGGCCCGGCCGACCACGTCGTGAAGGAGATCCGGGATGCCGGCGGCACGGCGGTCGCCGACCACGGGGACGTGGCCGATCCCGGCTCGGTCGACGCGGTGATCGGTACCGCCCTCGAGCACTACGGACGGGTCGACTTCCTGGTCACCAGCGCCGCCGTCAGCAACCCCGAGATGTTCCACAAGACCAGCCCCGCACGCTTCGACGCGGTGACCGCCATCAACATCGGGGGCACCGCCCATCTGGCCGCCGCGTGTTCGGCGCTGATGCGGCAGGCCGGTTTCGGTCGCATCGTCCTGATCGCCTCGACGGCCGGCCTCCACGGGGAGCCGACCGCCGGCGCCTACTCGGCCAGCAAGGGCGCCGTCATCGCCCTCGGTCGGTGCATCGCCGTCGAGGGTGCACGCCGCGACGTCCTGACGAACGTCGTCCTTCCCTATGCCACCACCCAGATGACCGACGCCGGAATGGATCCCCACCACCGCGACCTGATGACCGCCGAATCGGTGGCACCGGTCGTCACCGCGCTGGTGGACCCCACCTCGACGGTCAACGGCCAGGTCCTGGTCTGCGGCGGCGGCGCGATGCGGGCGGCCGCGGCCGTCGAATTCGGAATGGTGGCCGTCCCTCCGGGTCTCACCGGGGCGGGACTGGCCGCACTCGTCCGGGAGAGCCGCGACGCACCGGGACGAGCCTTCGAGACCGCACAGGCCGCCTTCGGTGACTTCGCCGCGATCGTGACCGAGACGCTCGCCGACCGGTGCGATCGGTCCGGGTGCGATCGGTGAACCGGCATCCGACGGCGCAGCAACATTTCTCGCCGGCCCCGCGTGTGCCGGCCGTGCTCGACCTCTCGCGGACGGGCCCGGACACCTTCCTGGGCCCGCAGGTCTCGATGGGCATGAGCCGGGTGTTCGGCGGACAGGTTCTGGCCCAGGGCCTGATGGCGGCCGGGCGCACGGTGACCGACGCCAAGACCGCCCATTCGCTGCACGCCTACTTCCTGCGCGCCGGAGATCCCGCCGAGCCCATCCACTACCGGGTCGAGCGGGTGCGTGATGGTCGGCGGCTGTCCTCGCGCCAGGTCACCGCCGAGCAGCACGGCCGGCCGATCGCCACCATGACGACCTCGTTCGCTGCCACCGGCGGCGGCGTCTGCCACCAGCTGCACCCGCCGAGATCGATTTCCCCGGAACAGGTTCCCACTCTGGAGGAGGCCGCGGTCCGCTGGGGCGGTCTCGGGCCGGCCTGGCGGGGCTTCGAGGCGCTGGAGATCAGGATCAATCCGCTGACCGTCGACCCGCCGGTCAGCTCACGACGGATCGGAGCGGAGCAGACCACCGATCGGGTCTGGCAGCGTGTCCCGTTTCCGCTGCCTCCGGATCAGCTACTCCACCAGGCGCTGCTGGTCTACGCCAGCGATGTCACCATCCTGGCCGCCGCTCTGGTGCCGCACGGCGTATCCGTGGGTTGCGAGCAGATCGTGGGCGGTCAAGCCTGGGACGGTGTGTCGGTCGATCATGCGGTGTGGTTCCACGGGCCGGTCCGCGCCGACGAGTGGATGTTGTTCGAGCAACTGTCCCCGGCCGCACAGGACGGCCGGGCCTTCACCAGGGCCCAGGTCTTCGCCCCCGATGGATCGATGGTCGCGTCGGTGGCCCAGGAAGGGCTGATCCTGGATGCGCCTGAAGGTGTCGGACGAGCCGCACCCTGACGAGACGCCACCGTCGGGCCGCTCGACCCGAGAGGTACCCGTCCTGCCAACGAGGGCCGGCCGGCAGCTGTGAAGAGGATCTGGAAAGGATCCCGATGCGCCTCTACCCGGACGAGCAGGTCGCCGGATTCATCGCTGACGGCTGGTGGTCGGGTCGGACCTGGCTCGACCTGCTCGCCGTTCACGTCCGCGAACGACCCCAGGCCCTGTCGCTGGTGGACCCGGCCAACCGCGAATCCATCACCGACGGGCCGCCCCGCTGGCTGACCTGGACGCAGGTCGACGACGAGGTCGACCGGTTGTCCCGCTCGCTCTACCGGGCCGGCGTCCGGAAGGACGACGTCGTGGGGGTGCAACTTCCCAACGGCGTCGAGCTCGCGCTGATCTACCTGGCCGTCGCGGGTCTCGGCGCGATCACCTGTCCGTTCCCGGTGCAGTACGCCCAGCACGAGCTGGCCCAGATGGGCACCATGGCCGGGCTGACGGCGTTCGTCACCACCGCCAGGGTGAACCGGGTCCGCCCGGCCGAGCAGGCCCTGCGCCTGCTCGGCCGCATCCCGACCCTGCGGACGGTGCTGGCCTGGGGCCGTGACCTGCCGGGCGCGGTGGTCCGGCTGGACGACGACCTGGCGAAGACGGGGCGGGACGCCGAGTACCGCGCCTACCGCAGCGGTCTGGATCTCCATCCCAACGACTGCGTGACGCTCTGCTGGACCTCCGGCACCGAAGGCGCCCCCAAGGGCGTACCGCGCACCCATGGTGACTGGCAGGCCGTGGCCCTTGGAACGATCTCGACACCGGGACTCACCGTGCAGGACATCCTGCTGAATCCTTTCCCGATGGTGAATGCCGGCGGGATGGCCGGCATGTACCTACCGTGGCTGATGCTCGGGGCCACCCTGGTGCAGCATCATCTGTTCGATCTGGAGGTGCTGCTGACCCAGATCGAGACGGAGCGCGTCACCTACACCTGCGCGCCGCCGGCCGTGCTGAACAACCTGATCGCCCACCCGGAACTGATGGCCAGGCACGACCTCGGCACGCTGCGAGCCGTCGGTTCCGGTTCGGCCCCGTTGTCCGCCTGGATGATCCAGGGTTGGGAGCGTGACCGCGGGGTCGAGGTGCTCAACCTGTTCGGCTCGAACGAGGGCCTGTGTCTGTTCGGTTGCCCGGACACCATTCCCGACCCGGCCGATCGCGGCCGTCTGTTCCCGCGCCCCGGTGACCCCACGCATCGGTGGCGGGCCCGCGCGGGACGTGAGACGCTCTCCCGACTCGTCGATCTGCAGACCGGCCTCGACATCAGCGAGCCCGGCCGGCCCGGCGAACTGCGCGTCAGCTCGCCCACCGTGTTCGCGGGCTACTGGGCCACCGGGGACCCCGTCGCCAGCCCGTTCGACGAACAGGGTTACTACCGCACCGGCGACATCTTCGAGTTCGACGGAGCGGGCGCCCACCTGCTGGTGTACGTCGATCGCGCCAAGGATCTGATCAGCCGCGGCGGCTACAAGGTGTCCGCGGTCGAGATCGAATCCCTGTTGCTGGCCCACCCGAAGGTCGCAGAGGCTGCGGTGGTCGGCATGCCGGATCAATTGCTGGGGGAACGCATCTGCGTCTTCGTCGCCCCCCGGGTAGTCGGGGACCCGCCGGTGCTGCGGGAGCTGCTGGAGCTGCTCGCTCTGGAACAGGTCGCCAGGTTCAAGTGGCCGGAGCGCCTCGAGATCGTCGGGGCGCTCCCCCGGAACCCGGTCGGTAAAGTGCTCAAACGCCAGCTGCGCGAGGAACTCCGCCTGGTGTCGGCCGGGAGCGACGCCCCACCCGGGACGGCCGAGCCAGCCCTCGTCACCGGGACGTGGACATGATTCCGGTACCGGCGTTACGCCAGGTCGTGCAGCTCGCCGCAGACCTTCCGGCGGCCATCGCCACGACGAGGGACTTCCTCGGGCTCCACCGGGGGTTCAGCGAGGAGGAGGGGATGGCCGTCCTCGGTTTCGAGCACGAGGTACTCGCCATCGATCGGACCTTCGTGGAGATCGTGGCGCCGCTGATCCCGGATTCCAGCCCGGGCCGAATGCTGGCCAGGCAGGGTGAATCCGGCTACATGGTGGTGGTGCAGGTCGACGATCTGGACGGCGTCGTCGAACGCGGCCGGCAGCTGGGCATCTCGCCGGTCATGCGGGAGCGCCTGGATGGGAACCCGATCAGTCAATGGCATCCGCGGGACCTCGGCACGCTCGCCGAGATCGATCAGATCGACGACGACCGCGGTTGGCACTTCTGCCCGGAACTGTCGGACACCGGCAGTACCGCAGTGGTGTCCAACATCGTCGGGGCCGATGTGGCGGTGAAGGACCCGGCCGCGACCGCCGCGCGCTGGGCCGCCCTGCTGGGCACGTCCATCCCCGACGGTGCCACCACGGTGCCGCTGGCCGTCGGAGAGCTTCGATTCATCGACATGACCGGCGGTGGCCGTGGTCTGGCGTCAGCGGAGTTCGCACGCAGCACAGCAGACCCCGACCGCACCGGGCGCCCCGACCGCAACTCAGAGCCCGACCGCACCGGGCGGAGCACCACCATCTGCGGCGTCCGCCTGACGATCACCGAGCAGGAATCGAGATGACCGAGATGACCGAGATGACCGAGAACATCCACTACGAGGTCCGTGACGGCATCGCCACGATGACCATCGACCGGCCGGAGAAGCGGAATGCACTGTCGTACGCCATGTACAACGCCTTGATCGACCGCACCGCCGAGGCGGACGCCGATCCCGACGTCCGGGTCGTCATCCTGACCGCGGTGCCGGGCCAGTTCTGCGCCGGGACCGACCTGACCGAACTCCGGGACGTCGACATCGACGACCCCGGCGGCGACCGGGAGGAGTTCCGGAACGGCAAGCAGTGGTACCTGAGCGACTGCAGCAAGCCGGTGATCGCCGCCATCGACGGTCCCGCCGCCGGTCTCGGGGTCGAACTCGCCACGCTCGCCGACATCAGGATCGCCTCCACCAGGGCGCGCTTCTCCTGGATCTTCGTGCGCCGGGGGCTGGTGCCCGATACCGGGGCGGGCACCTGGGCGCTCCCCAGGATCGTCGGTCGGCAGCACGCCATGCACCTGGTGCTCTCCGCGGAGTTCATCGACGCCGCCCACGCCAAGGAGATCGGGTTCGTCCTGGACGTCGTGGAGCCCGAGGACCTCGCCGCACGAGCCCGCGCGCTGGCCGCCCAGATCGCTCTCGGCTCACCGTTCGCCGTCACCAGGGCCAAGCGGCTGCTCAACATGGGCGCCTCGCAGACCCGCGACGAACACCTGAGCACTCACCTGGATGTGTTGACCCAGTGCCAGTTGTCGGCCGATCACCGGGAGGGTGTGATGGCGTTCCTGGAGAAGCGGCCGGCCCGGTTCACCGGCTCGTGATCCACCAGGCGGGCCACCGCGGCGGGACCCGGAGTGAGCGACCCGTCAGGCCGCCCGCTTTGGCAGATGTCGGCCCGGAAGTTAGGTTGGCCGATGACATCGGGCGTCCACCCCCTCGGGTGAACGGGACCTGCGGGGCCGACCCGGCGATCGGGAGGTGAGATGGATCCGGACAAGCAGTCGGCCGCCAAGCAGATCACCCTCCTCGAGGAGGGCGGACCGAACGCGATCGCCATGGCCAACGGAATCGTCGGCGATGAATGGACCCTGTGGATCGTCGAGATGGCCCTCAACGGCATCACCCAGTACAACGAATGGCTTCGGGCCGGGCCGATCTCGAGTTCGGTGCTCACGGCACGCCTGGCCCGCCTGGTCGACGCGGACATCATGGAGCGGGTCCGGTACCACTCGCGTCCTCCACGGCACGACTACCGCCTGACCTACCGTGGTCGGCAGATGTGGCCGATCCTGCTCACCATGTGGGCCTGGGAGCAGCGGTGGGTCAACGACCCGAGCGAACACCTTCCGCAGATGCAGCACACCAGGTGCGGAGCCGTCTTCCACCCGATCCTGATCTGCGAGGCCTGCGAGCTGGAGGTGGCGGCCCGCGATGTGCAGGGGCGCCTCGGGCCCAGCGGTCACTGGTCGAGGAGCGTCCCGTCGGCCGCCACCCGGCGGCGGGCCCACTCGGGTACCCGGCCGGACGAGGTCGTCACCCAGACGATGGCCATCGTCGGGAACCGGTGGTCGGCCGCACTCATCGGTGCCGCCTTCCTGGGATCCAATCGATTCGGCGAGTTCGAACAACGCAGCGGAGCGCCACCCACCATCGTCGCGGAACGATTGCGTACCTTCTGCGAGATCGGTGTGCTGGTCCAGAGTCCCAATCCGCAGAGGCCGGACTGGGTGGTCTACCGCCTCACCGACAAAGGGCGGGCCTTCTACCCGGTCATCGCCGTCCAGATCGAGTGGGCACAGAGGTGGTTCCACTCACCCGACGGTCCGCCGCTGAGAATGGAGCACCTCCACTGCCACCGCACCTTCCACCCGCGACTGATCTGCAGCGAGTGTCGTGAGCGACTCCGGGGTTCGACGGTCCACGTACTCAGGTCGACCGACGGGTCGACATGACGCCGTTGTTCATCACCTTGGCCATGCCCTTCTCCCACCGCACCGGGTCCAGGGAGTACTTGGCTCTGGCCTGCACCGCCATCGCATCGGTATCGAAGACGCGCTCTCCCCTGGCCATCGCCTTCAACCCGGTGATCGCGATGTCCCGCGGGTCCTCCTTGATGCCCTCGACATGATCGGCCATCCTGGTGTCGACCGAGCCGACGACCAGAGCCGTCACGCTGGTGCCCTGCGGCTCGAGCTCGGCCCGGGCGATGATGGACAGGAAGAGCGCCGCCGATTTGGCCGGTGAATAGTCACCCATGAAAGCGGTCGGAATGGCGCCGGCCACCGAGAGCACATTGACGATCGCACCGCCGCCATTGGCCGCGAGGACCGGACCGAAGGCCCGGATCATGTTGAGCGGCCCGAAGTAGTTGACCTCCATCTCCTGCCGCGCCATGGTCGGGTCGGCCGCGAGGACCAGCCTGTCCTTTCCGTGCAGGCCGGCGTTGTTGACGACCACCGTGACATCGCTGGCCGCGGCGGCGGCCGCCGCCACCGAGTTCTCGGCGGTGACGTCCAGCCGCAGGGGCACGGCGCCGGCGTCCAGGAGCTCGGCCGGGATGTCGCCGGTGTCGCGGGCACCGCAGTAGACCTTCCGCGCTCCGCCGGCCAGGAGTTCCTGCACGAACGCGCGGCCGATCCCGCGGTTGCCACCGGTGACCACGGCGACACAACCCATGACGGTCGCGCTCACGCATCGACCCCGATCTGCCGCGAACCGCCCGGGGCAGAGCCCACGCCGACCACACCGGCATCGGGCGTGTCGTAGATCGGATCATCCGGAAACTTGCCGCTGTGCAGCAGCTTCGACGGATCGAGGCGTCCGCCCAACCAGAGCGTGGGCCGGGGCCCCAGCTCCCGGGACCAGTCGAACCGCAACCGGCGGCGGCCGATCAGCCATCGGCCGTCCCGCCGTTGCAGGTCGTCGACGATCCTGGTGGAGACCAGATGGTCGGTCACGACGCCGTCCACCTTCACCCGGGTCAGCGCGAGCACGTAGTGCTCGCTGACGGCGCGGTCGCCGGCCAGGTCGATCACGACGTTGCTCAGCGCGTGGGTGCCGACCGATCGCGGATGGCAGAGCGCTTCCTGGATGAGATCGATGTAGCCCTGGGCGGGACCCCTGTACATCCCGCCGTGCTCCTCGGTGGCTCCCGGTAGGTAACAGGCTCGCAAAGTAGCGACATCAGCACGATCGATCGCTCGGAGATACCGGGTCAGCAGCTCGGTGATCCGGCTCTTGTCCACCAGCATCTGCAGTTCATCAGCATCGTCGCCCATGTAGTCACGCTACAACTAAGAGCGTGACTTGACCAGACGAATGTACTCACAGGAGCAAAAGTGCCTCCACCCGTTGACCAATGTCCGTTCATGCAGTAACAATCACACTGTTAACTGAAGTGTGTCAGATCACACCCACGGCGGCTGTCGGCGAGAAGCCGTGCCCGATGACTGGAAACAGGGAGGCGCGACGGTGCTCCGAGTGAAAGATCTCGTGCTGCGGTTCGGCGGTATCACCGCGTTGGACCACATCAGTTTCACCGTGGCGGACGACGAGATCTGCGGACTGATCGGTCCCAACGGCGCCGGCAAGACCTCGCTGTTCAACTGCGTCACCCGGCTCTACCGACCCACCGAGGGCACCATCGACTTCGACGGCATCGACCTGCTGTCGATGCGCCGCCACCAGATCGTCCGCAAGGGAGTGGCCAGGACCTTCCAGAACCTGGCCCTCTTCCCGTCTCTCACGGTCATGGACAACACCATGGTCGGCGCCCATTCCCGCTCGAGTCCGCACCTGCTCCCGTCCGCCGTGAGCTGGCCGGCGGGGCGGCGGATCCGGAGCCGGCTCGAGTCCGAGGCCGCCTACCTGCTGCGTGCCCTCGACCTCACCGACGTCGCATTCCGGCCGGCCAGGGGTCTGCCCTTCGGAACGCTGAAGCGCGTCGAACTCGCGCGGGCCCTGATGTCCCGCCCGACCCTGCTGCTGCTGGACGAACCGGCTGGTGGCCTGACCCATTCGGAGGTCCACGATCTCGGCGGGCTGATCGTCCGCCTGAAGAGCGAATTCCGTTTCAGCGCACTGCTGGTCGAGCACCACATGGGTCTGGTGATGGGGATCTCCGACCACGTGGTGGCGATGGATTTCGGCCGCACCATCGCGGACGGGCTACCTGCCGACGTGCAGCGCGCGCCCGAGGTCGTCGCCTCCTACCTGGGTCGCACGGCATGACGACCACCGACCCGTCGAGCGCCGGGGCAACGATCGGTGATGCTCGTGCACAACCCCTCCTGGATGTCCGGGATCTGCACGCCGGCTACGGCGCCGCCAACGTCCTGCACGGCATCGATCTCACCGTGGGCACCGCGGAGGTCGTGGTGGTGCTCGGGGCGAACGGGGCGGGCAAGACAACGCTGATGCGGGCGGTCGCCGGCCTGATCCCCCACACCGGCGACATCCTCGTCGACGGAAGGTCGGTCGGGCGCAGTCGGCCCGACCTGATGCTGGCGCGGGGGATCGGCCTGGTGCCGCAGGGACGTGGGACGTTGACCGACATGACGGTCCGCGACAACCTGCGGGTCGGTGCGGTCAGCCGGAAGTCCAAAGCCGAAGTGGCGCAGGACATCGACAAGTGGTGCACGATCTTCCCGCGGCTGGACGGACGCCGCGACCAGGTGGCGGGCACCCTCTCCGGCGGCGAACAGCAGATGCTGGCCATCGCGCGCGCGATGATGTCCCGGCCGCGATTGCTGTTGTGCGACGAGGTCAGCCTCGGCCTGGCCCCGATCGTGGTCCAGGAGCTGTTCGAGGTGCTCCGCACGGTGAACGCGGAATCGGGCACCGCCCTGCTGCTGGTGGAGCAGAACGCGGAACTGGCGCTGCGGGTCGCGTCCAGGGTGTACCTGCTGGAGGTCGGATCCGTCGCCGCCACCGGTGAGGCGGAGGCCTTCCGCAGCAACGACTCCATCCGCCGCGCCTATCTCGGCTACTGACCTTCCCGGGCCCCACTCCAGGCCCTCGGTCCGAATCGCCCACCCCCCAACGAGAACGGGAGCATCACCTCCAGTGGACATCTTCCTCGACCGACTGTTCTCCGGGGTGACCGCGGGCTCGCTCTACACGCTCATCGCGCTGTCCCTGGTGGTGGTGTTCCGGAGTTCGTCGACGATCAATTTCGCCCAGGGCGAGTTCGCCCTGTTCTGCTGCTTCATCGCCTGGTGGCTGACCACCAAGGGCCTGCCGATCTGGGTTGCCCTGGTACCGGCCATGGCCGTCGGCTTCGTGATGGGGGTGGTGACCGAACGGACACTGATCCGCCCGGTGCGACGACGTAGCGAAACCGCCGTCCTCATCGTGGGTCTGGGCCTGTTCACCGGGCTCAACGGGCTCGACGGCTGGATCTGGGGACCGGCCAACAAGCAGTTCCCGGACCTGCTCCCCAGCGGGGAGTCCGATTACTTCCTGGTCGGCGGTGCACGGCTGCACTACGACACCATCCTGATCTTCCTGATCATGCTGGTGGTGGTCGGCCTGCTGTCGTTGCTGTTCCACCGCACCGGGCTCGGGCTCAAGATGCGCGCTGTGGCGACCAACGCCGAATCCGCGTCGCTGGCCGGTGTGAAGGTCGGCACCGTGCTGAGCATGAGCTGGGGGATCTCCGCGGCCATCAGCGCACTCGCCGGGATTCTGCTCGTACCCGTGCTGCCGCCTCAGGAACTGGATCTGAGTTCCTTCTTCTCGATTCTCATCTTCGCCTCGGCGGCCGCCCTGTTCGGTGGCCTCGACAGCGCCAAGGGAGCCGTCGTCGGAGGACTCGGGCTCGGTATCGCGGAATCGATGATCAACGGCTACGCCACCTTCCTCGGCGGATCACTGCAGCTCACGCTGGCTCTGGTGATCATCGTGCTGGTGCTGGTCGCCAAGCCCACCGGCCTGTTCGGTGCCAGACGAGTGGAGCGCGTGTGACAACCCAATCCGTCAACCCCGACGGGCCGGCCGCCGACCTGACGCCACCACCGCCCGATGGCGAACTGGTTGCCTCCCGCCAGTCGGCGCCGCCGATCCGTGAGGCGGGACGCCGCCTGCCGTGGTCGATCCGGCGCAACTCGACACCGCACCTCGCGCTGTTGACGCTCGGCGTGATCCTCGCGGCCGTGATCGTCGTGTGGGGCGGCGGTCTCGGCGAGTTCAACCAGGGCCAGCTGACCAGGGTGATGATCTACGCGATCGCCATCGCCGGGCTGAACATCGCGACCGGCTACACCGGGCTGGTCTACGTCGGCCATTCCGCCTTCTTCGGAATCAGCGCGTACACCACCGGGATCCTGGTGGTGAAATACGGCTGGCGCGCCGAGTACACCCTGCCGATCGCGTTCATCGTCTGCTTCCTGGTCGGTCTGGTGATCGGTCTGCCCGCCCTTCGCATCCGGGGTCTGTACCTGGCGATGGTCACGCTGGCGTTCGGGGTGGCCTTCCCGGAGGTGATCGCGCGGTTCAGCGACCTCACCGGGGGCGCGCAGGGCCTGACCATCAGACGGGCCATGCTCCGCCCGCCCGCCTTTTCCGGGTTCACCCTGTCGGACCGAGGAAAGTGGCTGTACTGGCTCTGCGTCGTGATCCTGGTGATCGTGATGGTGCTGGTGCACAACATCGTGCGCAGCCGGTACGGGCTGGCCATGATGGCGGCCAGGGACAACGAGATCGCCGCCGCCGCCTCCGGAGTCAACCTGGCGGCGGTGAAGACCATCTCCTTCGGCCTGTCCGGTGCCCTCACCGGAGTCGCCGGCGGGCTGTTCGCGATGTATCTCGGGAGCCTGGTCGCCAACGACTCGTTCACCCTTCTGAATGCGATCGCCCTGCTGACCGGTCTCGTGATCGGCGGTGAGGCGACCAGATTCGGGCCGATCATCGGTGCCATCGCCGTCGTCTACATCCCCTACTACACCTCGGACATCGGGCAGGGGCAGGCGGCCGCGGTGCTGTTCGGGGCCGCACTGATCCTGATCGTGTTCGTCGCCCCGGAGGGACTCACCGGCGCCTTCTTCCGCCTCACCCGCAAGGTGCTGCAGGTGGTTCCGGGTCTGCGCACGCCGGTCGCACCCGACCAACGCGAACCCCACGATCCGACCGGGAACCCCCCGACGGAGAACCCCCCGACCCACGCACGTCCCTGACCCACCAACGTCCTTGACCCACACCTGCCCGCCCTCTCAGAAAGGCCTCTCGTGCTCAGATCATCAGGTCCACGGTCGTACCTGGTTGCCCCGTTCGCATGTCTCACGGTTGCAGCCCTTGCTCTTTCGGGTTGCTCGTCGAGCTCGTCCGGTGCTGCCGGCTCGTCCCCGTCATCCTCGGCCTCGACGGCCGCCGCCGCCGCCGCCAGCTCCGTACCCGCCGCGGCCGGGAGCCCGGCCGCCGCGTCCGGCTCGTCGGCGTCCTCCGCCCCGGCCGCGTCCAGTGGTTCCGCCGCGTCCTCCCCCGGCGCGACGGCCGGCGGATTCAAGGTCGACACCTCCAAGTGCGACGATCCGGCCTCGGCCACCAAGGTGATCACCGGGACCTACAAGATCGGTTACAGCGCACCGCTTTCCGGGCCCGTCGCCGGGGTGGTCACCTACGCGCTGGACGGCTACAAGGCGCGGATCGCCGCCGAGAACGCCAAGGGCGGCATCAACGGGGTGAAGATCGACGTCCAGTTCAAGGACGATGCGTACGCCCCGGACAAGGCCAAGGCCAACGAGGTGCAGTTCATCCAGAGCGATCACGTCGATTCGCTGGTGACCTTCGGCAGCGGTCCGGTCGGGGCGATGGCCGACGACCAGAACGCCGCCTGCATTCCGCTGCTGTACGCCAGTTCTTCGGTCCAGCAGTATCGCGACATCTCGCAGTACCCATGGACGGTGCAGTTCCTGCCGGCCGGCAACGCCGAGGCGAAATACGACATCGGTGTGATCAAGGCGAAGTTCCCGAACGGGGCGAAGGTCGGTATCGCCGAGAACCAGACCGCGTCCGGCAAGGGCGAGTCCGAGGCGTTCCAGGCGGCCGCCAAGGGTACGAACCTGACCATCTCCGCCATCGCGCCGTCGACCGATCCCAACGCTGCCGCCACCGCTCTCAAGGCCGCCCGCGTCGACGTGGTCTACACGGCAGGCATCACCACCGACTGCGGACCGGTGGTGCAGGCCCTGGCCCGCATCGGGTTCACCCCCAAGCTCGTCGTGAACCCGAGCAACTGCGCCGACGGCACGGCCTACGTCGCGGCCGGCGCGGCGGCGGACGGCAACGTGATCCCCAAGTACCTGAAGGATCCGGGCGACCCGGCACTGGCCGCCGACGCCGGTGTCGAGCAGTACCTCTCGGAGGTCACCACGGCCGACCGGACCAACACCATCACGGTGGCCGGCTGGCTAGAGGCGGACCTGACCATCAACACCCTGAAGCAGGCCGCCGCGTCGTCCAGCGGTCTGACGCACGTCGGCGTCATCCAGGCCGCACGTGACCAGTCCTACGCATCACCGATGCTGATCAACGGCATCAAATAGGTCAGCACCCCCACCGAGCTGACTGGTTTCAGTGCCTTCCAGACGTTCATCTGGAGCGCGGCGACCAAGACGTTCAAGGCCGACGGCGGATTGATCGACGTCAGCGGCAAGTGATCCGCTCCGACCGCGGTACACCGAACGACTCGACACCGAACGATCCGACACCGAACAGCTCGACAGCGTGAAAGGAGTTGCCCATGCCTGCCAGGAAGATGCACCCGCAGGACCGGATCGACGAATGGGTCGGACGCGGAGCCTGGACCGATGAAACGGTGCAGCAGTTGTTCCTGGACCGGGTGGCCGAGTTCGGCGACGACCCGGCCGTGGTCGACGCGCCGAACAAGCGGGATCTGGTCGACCTCGACCCGCGCCGGGTCAGCTGGAACGAGCTGGCCGTCGAGGTCGACCAGCTGGCCGCCGTTCTGCTGGCGTCGGGTCTGGGCGAAGGGGACGTCATCGCCGTCCAGCTGCCCAACACCGTCGAGCTGGTCTGTGCCTACCTGGCCATCTGGCGGGTCAGGGCGATCATCTCGCCGCTGCCCGTGCAGTACCGGCGTCATGAGTTGGTGGAGCTCGGCAACATCGGCGCGATCACGGCCTTCATCACCGCCGACCGCATCCAGAAACGTTCCGCGGCCGCCGATGTGGTCAGCATGATGCCCGACATCGCATCGCTCCGCACCGTTCTGCACTACGGCCCAGCCGTGGTGCCCGGTTCCACGGGGCTGGCCGCCGCGGTCGCCGGCCTGGACGATCACCATGCGGGCGGGGTGCAGGCCTACGCCGACACCCACCCGGTGAACCCGAACGACTGCATCACCATCTGTTGGACCTCCGGGACGGAGAGCCGGCCGAAGGGGGTCCCCCGTGCCCACTACGAGTGGCTGGTGATGAGCTGGGACACGGTCTACTCGCCGCACCTGACCCATGATTCCCGGATCCTGAACCCCTTCCCGATGGTGAACATGGCCGGTATCAACGGCATGTTGCTGCCGTGGCTCCGGGTGGGATGCCTGATGGTGCAACATCATTCCTTCGATCTGGCGGTGTTCCTCCGGCAGGTGACGGACGAGCGGATCACCTACACGCTGGCACCCCCGGCGGTGCTGGCCCTGCTGCTGCAGCGGGAGGAGATCCTTGCGGACGCCGACATCTCGTCCCTGACCAGCATCGGCTCCGGATCGGTCCCGTTGCAGGAGTGGATGGTGCGGGGCTGGCACGAGCGACACGGCATCAGCATCATCAACTACTTCGGGTCCAACGAGGGCATCTCCCTGATGACGGACGTCGTCCTGATGACCGACGCCGCCCAGCGGGCGCGCTTCTTCCCGCGCTACGGCGGCGGACGGGAGTGGAGTTTCCCCGCATCGAGGCAGACCACGATCAAGCTCGTCGATCCCGCCACCGGACGGGAGATCGACGAACCCGGAGTCCCGGGTGAGCTGCGGCTTCGCGGGCCCAGCCTGTTCGCCGGATACCTGGACGCCGCCCGGGTGCCGAGTCCATTCGACGAAGAGGGTTTCCTGCGGACCGGTGATCTGTTCGTGATCGACGGGCCGCACCAGGAATTCCTCCGCTACGTCGACAGGGCCAAGGATCTCATCATCCGCGGCGGGATGAACATCGCCCCGGCCGAACTCGAGACGATGATCGCCGGCCACCCGGACATCGCGGACGTCGCGGTGATCGGATACCCCGACGACGTGCTCGGCGAGCGAATCTGCGCCGTGGTGGTCCCGAGGCCGGGAAGATCGATCACGCTGCAGGACGTCGTCGACCACCTCGTCGCGCAGGAGATCGCCACCTTCAAGCTCCCCGAGCGGCTGGACCTGCGCAGCGAACTGCCACGCAACCCGGTCGGCAAGATCCTCAAACGAGAACTACGCGAAGAAGTGGGGCAGCGAGCATGACGGACGACGAGAAGATCGCAGTGGTCCAGGAGATCCTGGATTCCTGGTCGGCCCAGGACTGGGCCAGGGTGGAGGCACTCTTCGCTCCCGACGGGGTGCTGCAGAGCGTGATGAGCGAACCGGTCGTCGGAAGAGCCGCTTTCGCCGAACGGCTCACCGTGCTGGCCAGGGGGCTCGAACGGATCAAGTTGCACATCAAGGCGATCGGGATCATCGGCGGCCGCGTCTGGGTCGAGCGGGTGGACGATTTCGACACCAACGGCCATCACGGCGAGGTACCGGTGGTCGGCATCCTGTCCGTCGAGAACGGCATGGTGACCCAGTGGCTCGAGTACTACGACCGGGCAACGCTGCTGCGCGGCATGGGCGTCGTCCCGAGCCAGGACTTCGCCCATTGATCGCCTCCCCGGTGGACACGGCCGGCGGCGCACTGGCCAGATCGCTCGATCGTGGCGGCGGCCGGGTCGCACTGCGGGCCCACGGCCGGACCCGGACCCATCGGCAGCTGCTGGAGAACGCCAGCCGGTTCGCACACGCCCTAAGCGGCAACGGACTTCGGCCGGGCGACCCCGTCGCGCTGATGGTCACGGATCGGGTGGAGGCCGTCGAGGCCTATCTCGGGTGCCTCCTCGGCGGCTACCCTGCGGTGCACGTCAACGACCGACTGGCCGGCGCTGAGGTGAGCGGCATCCTGGCGGACGCCCGGCCCCGCGCCTTCGCCTACGCCGACGAACTCGGGCCGCGGATCGCGGATCTGGACGCGGTCGGGGACACCCCACTGGTCGTCGCGCTGGGCGAGCCGGCGGCCCGCGGTCACCTGCGGTGGAGCGACCTGCTGGACCGATCATCGACGTCGGTCCCCGAGATCCCGCGCAGTCCCGATGATCTGGCCATCGTCGGATACACCAGCGGGACCACCGGCAGGCCCAAGGGGGTGATGCACAGCCAGCGCACCCTGCTGCGGATCCTGCAGCACATGCCGGTGCACTTCGACATGCGTCCCCGCAGCCGGTGCGCCTTCACCGGCACGCTCTCGTTCGTGTCCGGTATCTGGGGTGTGGTGCTCCCCCACCTCTATCTCAGGGGTGAGCTCTCCTTCATGGCCGGGCTGGCGCCGGACCAGTGGTTCGACGCGATGGTTGCCGAGGGCTCCCAGTTCACCTACCTGCCCACTCCGCTGGCCGGCGAGTTCGTCGAGCAGGTGCGGCGAAGACCGGAAGTGCTCGAGACCTTGCGGGTGGCAGTGCATTCGGGCTCCAGTCTGCCGCCGGCCGCGGTCCGGCTTCTGGTCGAGGCGGTCGGGTCACGTTTTGCCGAGGCCTACGGAATGACGGAGACCGGCGCTCCGGTGACCAGGACCGAACACGAGGACTGGACCCCCGCCTGCCGCGCCCAGGACGTCTACGCGAGCGCCGGACGTCCCGTCCACCAGGCCGACATCGCCATCGTGGGGGCCGACGGCGCCGGCCTCGGCCCGGGCGAGACGGGCGAGATCACCGTCCGCTCTGACACCCAGTTCGTCGGGTACCTCGGCCGGCCGGACCTGACGGCCGAGGCCGTCCGGGACGGAAGACTGCTGACCGGCGACATCGGGAGGTTGGACGAGGCGGGCTATCTGTACGTCACCGACCGGGCCAAGGACATGATCGTCTCGGGCGGGATGAACGTCTATCCCGCCGAGGTCGAGGCCGCCATGGCCGGCCTGCCCGGACTGGCCGAACTGGCCGTGTTCGGTGTGCCCGACGAGCGCTGGGGCGAGACGGTGGTGGCCTTCGCGGTGGTCTCGGATCCTGGCCTGGACGAGGCGGCGCTGATCGACGCCGCGCGAGCGCGGATCGCCTCCTACAAGAAGCCCACCCGGGTCCGTTTCGTCGACACCCTGCCCCGCACCGCGAGTCTCAAGATCGACAAGCCGGCCTTGCGGGCGATGTGGGCACTGGGCACCTCGGACGCACCTGACGCCCGCCACCGGCAATCCCCGGATGACGGCCGCCGATGAGATCAGGAGGCGAGGTCGATGTCGCTGCACCGCTGCTGGTTCGCACATGCAACACTGTTAGTTGTAGTACCGATGGACGGTCGCCGGCAAGTGCCCACGGCCGGAGGAAACAACGCGGGCCATCGAGTGGACCAGGGAAGAGCAGTCGTGGGCGTACATCTCGAGGTCTCCCTCGGACTGTGGCAGGACCGTCCCCCCGAGGAGGTCATCCGCACCGCTGGGATCGCCGACTCACTGGGATATCGGGCGATCTGGATCGGCGAGATGGCCACCTGGGACGCCTTCGCGCTCGGGACCCACGTCGGTCGGACGTTCCGGCAGGCCGGCCTGGTACTGGGTCCGTTCGCGGTGGCCGTCCGCGACCCGGCGATGATCGCGATCGGCGTCGCCTCGGTCGCCGCCCTGACGGGCCGCAAGGTCTCCGTGGCGCTCGGCACGTCCTCGACCACGGTCGTCGAGTCCTGGCACGGTCGCGACCGCAGTCGGTCCGGTCTCGCGCTGGCCGAATCGGCCGGCGCGGTGCGTTCCCTGCTGGACGGCCGGAAGACCGAACTGGACGGAGAGGTCCTGCACACCAGCGGGTACCGACTCCGCTTGCCGCCCCCCCGGTCGGATCTGGTCATCGCCGCGTTCGGGGACCAGGCGATCAGGGCGGCGGCCCTGCACGCCGACACCATGGTGCTGAATCTCGTGGATCCGCCCTCCGTCCGGGCCCTGGTCACGAAGCTGGAGAAGGCGGCGGCCGACTGCGGCCGCCCGCGTCCACGCGTCGCGGTCTGGACGACCTGTGCGATCGATCCGGGCCCGCAGGCGATCGAGCAGATGCGCCGGGGGGTGGTGGGCTACCTGGCCGCCCCGGGGTACGCCGAGATGTTCTGCCGGGCCGGATATGCCGACCTCGTCGCCCTGGCCCGGACCCGGCCCCATCCCGGCGCACTGCTCGCTGCCGTCCCGGCCTCGCTCCACACGGTCGTCGGGCTGGTGGGGGGCCGCGAGCAGGTGGCGGCCAGGATGCGCGAGTACATCGAGGCCGGCGCCGACGACATCGTCCTGGTGCCGGCCGCCACGGACGAGGACCCCGCCGGGACCTACAGTCTCGGCGCCGCAGCCGACATCGGGCGGACGGTGATCGGCAGCTAGCGGTGGCCGTCCCGGGAGAGCGTCGCGACGACCAGGTCGGCGGCGTCCTGCAGGCGCACCCCGAGGTAGGAACCGGGAATCTGCGCCCTACTGCGCCTGGTGCTGAACGCATTGCCGGCCCAGAACACCGGTATCCCCCGCTCGTGGACCGCGGTGATGGACGCCAGGGCACGCCGCCGACCGGTGGGTAGGTGGGCGACGATGACCACGCCGGCAGCACCGGCGGCGACCGAGGCGGTGGTGAGCGACTCGGTCGGGACACGGGCACCCAGCACGCGACAGGGCCAGCCCCGGTGGCGCAACAGCAGAGCCAGTGCCTCCAGCCCGATGGTGTGCAGGTCACCGGGACCGCAGGCCAGGATGATCGGATTCATCGCGGTGGGTGTGGGCGCGAACGCACTTCGCTTGTCCAGCCAGGCTCTGGCCGCCTCCGTGGTGAGCTGCTCCTGGCTCAGGTCGCAGCGTCCCGCCATCCACCACTGCCCGATCTGCCGCATGGCCGGCAGCATGACCTCGTCGATGCACCCGTCCAGTCCCAGGACGTCGGTCGCTTTCGTCAGCTGGGCACGGATGCCGTCGGTGTCCAGCCGGTTCGAGGCCTCCAGCAGGTGCTGGATCAACTCACCGGCCGGTCCGGCCACGCCCAGCAGGGTCCGGACGGATTTGGCCGCCACGCTTGCCCTGGTGCCGCGGGCGATCTCGTCCCTCATCAGCCGCAGGGCGTGCATCTCCGGCTCGGTGTACCGGCGGTGCTTGCCCGGTGGACGATCGGACTCCGGGATCCCGTACCGCAACTCCCACGACCGCAACGTGGGCATCGGCACGTGCAGCGCCTGGGAGGCGACGGCGATCGGTACGCCGTGGCTCTCGGACTCGCCGGTCCCTGGCGGTGTGACGACGCTCATCGGCTCTCGGTTCTCCTCCTCATGCGGCTTCGCCGCCAACGTATTCCGGCAGGTCGCCCGTCAGGACCACGTCCTCTGCCACGCTTCTGAGCTTTCGGTTCCGACGCTGCGAGAACGTCCGCAGCAGTGCGAAGGCGACCTCGTAGGTGACCCGGCGGCGGGTCAGCAGGATCCCGATGGCGGCCCCGATCAGACGGTTGCTCTCCAGGCCGATCCGTAGGTTCTGTGCCGTACCGCGGAGCACGGCCCGGTCGATCGCCAGCGCCGCCAGCTCGGCGAACGCCGTGGCGTCGCCCCGATCGGAATCGGTCCCCGCCTCCGAGGTCTCGGAGAAGAATCGGAGCACCAGCCAGTCGTCGTCCGCCTCCAGAGCGATGTCCATCTCCCAGCGCAGCCCGGTCGCCTCGACCACGTCTCGTGCGTACCGGGCGCAGCGGTCCCCGGTACCCAGGTCGGTCACGATCACCGGCGCCGAAGCCGGGCAGCACAGACGCGCCAGACTGTCCCTGGACGCGGCGGCCACCCGGACCAGTCGTGCACTGAGTTCGGGGTCTCCGGAGTGGATCACCGACAGCTTCCCGGACGGGCCCACGTGCACGACGTCGACCAGACTGCAGCCCACCAACTTCGGGGCCAGATCCACTACCCGTGCGATCGAGGCAGAACCGTCGGGCTGGGCGGCGATGTCCCGGGCGAGTGTCGAAAGGCGGTCGGTGCAGACCGGCTCCGCCACCACCCCACCTCCACTACCCGACGTCATGGCACCAGGATGCCCAACCCGGGACGGTCAATCGATCATCAAGCTATGCAAGACCGAAAAAATCCGCAGAGCTTGATGACGGGGACCGCACCGAGGATCGCCGCGTGAGGAGCGTCGCAGCCCCCGACCGCCTCGTCATCAGGGCGAGCCGGCCAGAACGCCACGCCCCAGCACCGCCAGCAGGCAGCTCAGCAGTACCGCAATCACAGCGAGTCCGAGGGCCGCCGGCACCCCTGCCGCGTCGACGGCCAGGCCGGCGACGGCGGTTCCCGCGGCTCCCCCGGTCGTGCTGGAAGTCGACAACCAGGCCTGCGCCTCCTGATGGCGAGCGGCCGGCGCCACCCGATCGACGATGTTCTGCAACATGATCAGCGCCGGCGCGATGGCCAGGCCGGCCAGGAACAACAAGGGCAGGAGCGCCCACAGTGACGGACGGCCCGCAGCGATCAGGAACGGGACGGGGGCCAGTCCGAGGGCGAAGACACCCAGGGCCACCGGGAGCCTCCGCTGCTCGCGATCGTGCGTCGCCCTGGTCCCGTAGGCCAGTCCGCCGATCACGCTGGCACCGGCGATGGCCGCGAAGAGCAACCCCAACCAGCCCTGGTGACCGAGCACCTGGCGCGCGGTCGCTGCCAGAGACGTGTCGATGACGCCGAAGCCGATGGACAGGGCGGCGCTGATCACCAGCACCACCGGTAGCCCGCCGGCCATCAGTCGGCCCGGTCCCGATCCACCCGCTCTTGCTCGACCCGCCTCGGACCCATCGGCTTTCGCCCGACCCGACACGATTTCGCCCGGTCGACTCCGGCGACCATGCGGCGGCCGACGCCGGGCCGGTTCGGTGGCGCTGTAGGCGAGCCCACCGGCGGCCAGCAGAACGGCACTGACCAGCAGCGGCACCACCGGCGGGCTCACCACCAGCAGCAACGACAGGAAGAGCGGGCCTCCGACGAACAAGGATTCGACGGCCACCGCGTCCAGGGCGAACCCGGCCCGTCGTTCCGGTCCCTCCGGGACGACGAGGCGCCAGGTGGAACGCATGGCGGCGCCGAACGGGGGGAACGTCAGGCCGGCCGCGGCGGCCAGTGCGACCAGCCACACCGCGGGGGCACCGCCGACCGCCCCGAGGGCCAGCGCCGCGATCAGCACGGCGCTGGCCAGCACGGTCGGCACGATCACCCTCGCCTGCCCCAGACGGTCCATCATGCGCCCCCACACCGGCGCGCCGACCGAGGTTCCGACAGCGAACCCGCCGGTGACCAGACCGGCGATGGCATAGGAGCCGGTGACGTTCTGCACCAGGACCACCATGCCCAGCGGCGCCATCGCAATGGGAAGCCGCGCAACGACTGTGGCCACGAACGGACGAATCGCTCCCGGACGTCGGAGCACTGCGGCATAGGGGGCGACGACCATGGCCACACGGTCTCACGGACCGACCGGCCCAGATGACGGGTCCGGCCGGGTCCGCGAGGAACCAGCTCAGCCCGACTTCGCGGCCTGGTCGGACTTGGCTGCGCCGGCCTCCAGCGAGTCACCGGCGGGCAGTTCGTGGTGCCCACCGAACTGCTGGCGCATGGCCGAGAGCACCTGGTTCGCGAAGTGGTCCTCCCCGCGGGAGGCGAAACGCTCGAACAGGGAGGCAGCGAGAACCGGTACCGGGACCCCGATGTCGATGGCCGCCTTCACGGTCCACCGGCCCTCACCGGAGTCCGAGACCCGGCCGGCCAGCCCCTCCAGCTTCGGATTGGCCTGCAGAGCGGCCGCCGTCAGGTCCAGCAACCAGGACGAGATGACGGACCCGCGACGCCAGACCTCGGCGACCTTGGCGGTGTCCACGTCGAACTGGTAGTACTCCGGCTCCTCCAGCGGCGCGATCTCCGCGGAATGCTCGGCAGCCTTGATACCGGCGTCTGCGTTGTCCAGGATGTTGAGTCCCTCGGCGAAGGCCGCCATGATGCCGTACTCGATTCCGTTGTGGACCATCTTGACGAAGTGGCCCGCACCGGACGGCCCGCAGTGCAGGTATCCCTGCTCCTCGGGGGCCAGCACGCCGTTCCGGCCGGGCGTCCGCTCGACCTCCCCGACGCCCGGCGCGATGGTCTTCAGGATGGGCTCGATGGTCGCGATGGCCGTGTCGTCGCCGCCGACCATCAGGCAGTATCCGCGTTCGAGTCCGAAAACGCCTCCACTGGTACCGATGTCGACGTAGTGGATGCCCTGCTTGCGGAGCGACGCGGCCCGGCGCACGTCGTCGCGATAGTTGGAGTTGCCGCCGTCGATGATGATGTCGCCGTCTTCCAGCAACGTCGCCAGTTTTTCCACGGTCTCACCGGTGATGCCCGCCGGGATCATCACCCAGGCCACCCGCGGACGCTGCAGCTTCGCCACGAACTCCTCGAGGGTGGGGGCGCCGGTGGCTCCGTCCGATTCGAGTGCCGTGATGGAATCGGCACTGACGTCGTAGACCACGCAGTCGTGCCCATCGCGAATGAGCCGCCGCACGATGTTGGCGCCCATCCGACCAAGGCCGATCATTCCGAGCTGCATAACGGGGACTCCCTCTGACATGCCGTGCACAGCGGCACCGGTTCCGGTAGCGCTACCCCGGCGGGCGAAGCGGACAGGGTCAAGGCTAGAGCCTGACGATCCGGCGGCGTCCGTCGAGTCCGGACACGCCGGGACGACGATCAGCGCCGGTCGAGGATCGCCGCCGCGACGTCCGTCCCCGACCGCCACGCGCTCTCCACCCGCGGTGAGCCCTCCGGGCACCACTGGTCACCCGCGAACCAGATCTCCCGGCCGTCGGTCTCGGAGAATCCGCGGGTGGCATCGTGGCCGCCGGTCGGCTTCGCGAAGGTCCAACGGTGGGCGTGGGTCCAGTCCGGGGCTCCCACCCCCAGGAGGTCGCGCAGCCCGGCGACGACCGGCGCGACCGCCCGCTGCGGGTCGTCCAGGCACCTGGCGGCCAGACCTGCCGTGCTGTGCGCCACCAGCACCGCAGCGTCGTCACCCCGTCGTGCTCCGTCGTCGGCCACGAACTCGACGTCCGGATGTTCCTTGACGAAGGCGGCGTCGGCGAACGGCCATCCGCGATCGGCGAATCCGCACACCACGGTGATCACCGAGTCGTAGTCGACCGGGGACGGGACCGGGGCCAGCCGGCCGGCCTGCGGGTCTGGCATCGCCAGCACCACCGTGCCGGCCAGTTGGGCCAGGCCGGCGCGGTCGACATCGGTGTCGCCGTCCACCTGGACGCCCTCGAGCATGGTCCGGACCAGGGATCGCAGGCCCCCGGGCGTGGACCACCGGTCCGGCCCCGACTTGCTGGTGGGCGCCTCGCCCGCCGCGAGGATCCCGAAGGTGTTCGTCCACCGATGGGCCAGCCCGGCCGCCTCCCACCCACCGACGACCGTTTCGAAACCCGGGTCACGGACCGTGAAGTAGCCGGCGCCGATGTCCACACGGCGACCGTGCAGCACTGGTGAGGCCATCCTCCCGCCGACGGCGCGACCCCGGTCGATCACCCGGACACCGACCCCGGCGGCGCGCAGCGCGACAGCGCAGGCGGCCCCGGCGATACCGGCGCCGACGATGGTGACCGGAGGGACAGGCGAGGAAGTGCTGCTGGAATCCATGACTCATGGATACCCCAGCCGCGGCATCGAACACCCCGGAGGCCCCCGGACGCCCCCGGCCGCACCCCGGCCGGGGTCGGCACGGGCTCCCGCGGCGGCCTCTGGTGGCTTCCGTCACGATACGTCCGGGGTCCGGGCGCCCACCGGAAGTGGCACGCTGGAGTCGGTATGGCCTCCGGTTGCGACGTGCATCGGTGGAAACGGGTTCGCGGTGGAGGAGGCAGGCGTGCTGGCGTCGGACGGGATGGGAGGCATGGGTTCCCTCCCTGCGCCGGGGGCCGGGGCCGCGTTCACCGACTGGACCTTCACACCGGTGGCGGACGTCCTCGCCGTCGCAGTCACCCTGGTGTACCTGTTGCTGGTCCGCCACCTCCGTCTCTCCGGCACGAAATGGGCGACCGGCCGGATCGTCTCGTGGTGCGGCGCGATGGCGACACTGGTGATCGCGTTGGACAGCAGCATCGGCGTCTACTCCGACAGCCTGTTCTGGGTGCACATGCTGCAGCACCTGATCCTGATCATGGTGGTCCCCGTGCTGCTCGTCTGCGCCCAGCCGGTTCGCCTGCTGCACCTGGTGCGGGTGGCCGGGGGCGCGGCCGACGAACCGGTCCGCGCAGGGGTGGCGCGAAGGGTGCTCACCTCGCCGATCACGGCCATGGTGCTCTATGCAGCGGTGCTGGTCGGCACCCACCTCACCGGCTTCCAGGAAGTGATGACCACCCACGCCTGGGTGCACGATGCGGAAACCGTGCTCTACCTCGTCAGCGGGTACCTGTTGTTCGGTCCGCTCCTGGGCCACGAGAGGTGGCCCTGGCAGGTGCCCTACCTGCTCCGATTCGGCCTGCTCGCGGTGACCATGGGTGTCGACACGTTGGTGGGCGTCGTGCTCATGCTCAACGAACACGCCCTGGCTCCCGGCTTCGCACTCTCGCACCCGTCCTGGGGACCGGGAGCGCTGGCCGACCAGAAGACCGCGGGCGCCATCATGTGGTTCGGCGGGGACGGGCTGATGATGGTCCTGATGGTGATCACCGCCATCGAATGGGGACAGATCGCCAACGAGAACAAGGGCCTCGGCGGCTGGCTCGAGGGCATCCGGATGCGCGAACTGCTGGGTGACGAAGCGATGTCGATCGGCGACAATGCCGACGGCGAGGAGGTCGACCTCGACCAGCGAGCGCTCGACGCCTACAACGCCAACCTGGCCGCCCTGCACCGCAGCGGGGGCGAAGTGACGAGAGGGCGTCCACCCGTCTGAACCGGACGGGACAGGCCGGCGTCTCGTTCGTTCTGCTGACGTGGATCATCCTCGCGATCGGGCGGTGGTCAGAACACAGTGACGGGGGACGCCCGGCGACAAGTCGTACAGGGGCTTGATGTTCACGCTGGTTCGGTGTGGGGCGCGCAGTGAGCGACCCACCCGTCGCCGCGGCCGGTGTGGCCCGAGAATCAGCTGGATCCATAACCGTTCGCCGAACGTTCGCTGTGACGACGGATGGGACCCACGTGCGCTGCCAGGTGGTCCTCGAGCCGCCGGACCGCTTCCTTCAGCACCCGGCGGGTGACCGCGAGGTCGTTCCCGTCGGCGCCGTCGAATGAGACGGCCAAGGCCAGCGCGACGGGGTCGGGCAGTCCGATCCACAGGTTCTGTCCGGCCTCGGTAATGCTCAGCAACCGCTGGCGCTGGTCGACCGCGTCGGGTGTCTGGGTGACGAGGCCTTTGCGGACCAGGGTCGCGATGATGCCGCTCAGCGTCGCGCGCTCGATCTGCAGGAGCCGGCCGAGGTCGCGCTGCAGGGTCGGTCCAGCGTGGACGAGCTGGTGGAGCACGTACCACTGGGTCGGACCCAGGTCGTGCTCTCGCAGCGTCGATTCGATGAGGGCGCGCGAGGTGAGGTGGTACTTCTTGGCCCACGCCCCGACCGAGTCGTGCTGGTCCGCCTCGTCAGTCATCTGCCATGGCTACCACGGGATGGTGGTGTCCTCCCAGCCCGTGAAGGTGTTCGTCGGCCCGTCGGGGCCGAGGAGCGCGACGCGGACGACCTCGCGGGAGCCGTCCTGGACCGACTCGGTGCCTGCGAAGTTGTTGAGCGCGGTGCTGGTGAAGCCCGGGGACACGAGGTTGATCTTGATGTTGGTCTGCTCGAGCTCGATCATCATCGCCAGCGTCATCGCGTTCTCCGCCGTCTTCGACGCGGCGTACCCGGGT
Source organism: Nakamurella sp. PAMC28650 (assembly GCF_014303395.1). Taxonomy (GTDB): domain Bacteria; phylum Actinomycetota; class Actinomycetes; order Mycobacteriales; family Nakamurellaceae; genus Nakamurella. The sequence goes on along the minus strand of NZ_CP060298.1, from coordinate 3,182,394 downwards.
CCGTAGATCGTGCGGTAGGGAAAGCTCGGGTCGGCGTTCGAGGCCAGCGACCCCACCCCGCTGGACACGTTGACGATCCGAGCGTCGGAGGACGCGCGCAGGAGTGTGAATCGCCAAATTATTTGGCACCTTATCGCCACGCTAAATGGCCGCAATCCCCCATGCCCGTCCGGCTTGGCGGAGCACTGACTGCCCCATTTATGCAGGTCAACGGGCCGCGGAGCCGTGATGGCCCACGTCGGGGCGGACAAATAATTTGGCGAAAGCGTGCCATATAGCGTGGCAACCGACAGAACAGCGCCGAGATCCGTTGCTCTGCTTGTCGGTGAGTAGATCCGCACCGGTCGACAGGGTTCGGCGAGCTGAATACAGTGGGCCGCCGGCGCGGCCGCGGTGGCCCAGGGTCTGCTGCTGCACTCGGCGGCGGCAGTGCTCCAGGCAGTCACCGGCTAATACTATTCGGCGGCGTGCGATTAACATTGCCGTGGCCGAGCAATAATTGGTTCGAGTTCGGCCGCTGAATAATTACAGACCGGCTGACTGAAGTAGATTGAAGGCCGTACTAAGCGTCTCGCGCGGGACCACCTCACCCAAATGATGCATCTCCCGCAGATCTAGAGCGCAAAGAAGTCGTGTTCTTAGAGCGGTCATGGGAGCTGATTGATCAGCGGGTCGACAGATAATAAAGTCGGGATGTAGTAATGCAAGTGCATCGAACGAGCGACCTACGATGCGGAGCCGAGTCAAGGGTCGGGGTCTCGCCAAACCGATGTCCGCTTGATTCCAAGTGGACATATTCGGCAAGTACGTATCTATGTAGCTGATAGTAAACTCAGCTATCCTGCCAGCTAGGGCCAGGTTATTTTCAATAGCAACAGCGGTCATGTAAGATAGCCAGAGCCAAGGTATATCTATTATTTCAGCACTGATTGAGATAGATTGTAGCCCCATTTCCAGCATTGCCTCAGTGCGGATCCGCCCTCCCGCGAGGCCAATGGCGGCTAGAGCGGCCCACATAGGCTCGTTTTCCCCCCGAGCCGCCGCGTACCGAGCCAGCAGGTCATCGATTTCGCGCATTTCGTTTATGGGAATATATTTCGGTTCGGCATTAGTCATAGTAAGGAACTTCCTGGTGGCTTATAAACAGGATCAGATAACGAGAGAGGTTTGTCAGTAAGAAATTAATAGAACTCCCCATGAACTAGGAACGGCTATCATCGGCGATACCCGCCACCGCCACCGCCACCGCCACCGCCACCGCCACCGCCACCGCCACCGCCACCGCTAACCTCAATGTAACCTCAATGTAACCTCAATGTAACCTCAATGTAACCAGCCGGTAGGCTGAATGTCAATTGGTGAGCAGCCCGGTACTTCCCGGACTTGGACCCCCAAGTAGAATTGCCGGAAAGGATCGGAGAAATGGTGAGCAAGTTTCGAGGCAAGTACACCCCGGAGTTTCGGGATACGGCCGTGCGGGAGGTGACCGACAAATCTCGGCCCATCGCTGACGTTGCTCGCGAACTGGGCTTGGTGGAGCAGACCCTGCGGAACTGGGTGGCGGCCCATCGCGAGCGTCACGGCGGCGACACGCAGGAACTGACCGTGTCGGAGCGGGCGAAGCTGAAGGCGTTGGAGAAAGAAGTGCGTGAGCTTCGTATGGAGAACGAATTTCTGGGAAAAGCAACGGCCTTCTTCGCCAAGAAATCGCAGTGAGCAGAAAGTATGCATTCATTGCGAGTGAAGAAGGCCACTACCCGCTGCACCTGATGTTCCGCTGGGCGAAGGTGTCGAAGTCCGGCTTCTACGAGTGGAAGGGTCGCGGGCCGTCCTACACCAGCCGGCGCCGCACCCATCTTGCTCGGCTGATCACGGCGTTGTTCGAGGCCTCCGATGGGACCTACGGCTACCGTCGGGTACACGCTGACCTGCTGCGATCGGGCTATTGGGCTGATGACGACACGGTCCGGCAGATCATGCGGGAGCTCGACCTGGTGCCATGCCAGCCCCGTCCGTTTCGGCCGGTCACTACCATCGCCGGCGACACCGGTCAGACCCCTGACCTGGTAAAACGGCACTTCAACGCGGTCGTGCCGGGTACGAAGCTGGTCGGTGACATCACCTATATCCCGACCTGGGAGGGCTGGCTGTACTTGGCGACCGTGCTGGACTGCGCTACGAAGAAAGTCGTCGGCTACGCAATGGCAGATCACATGCGGGCATCGCTGGTGGTTGACGCTCTGAAAATGGCCGCACGTAATGTCAGGATTGTTCCCGATGTCAGCATATTTCACAGTGACCGCGGAAGCCAGTACTGCTCTCAGGACTTCGCTGACCTCACTACCCACCTCAAAGTTCGTCGGTCGGTAGGACGAACTGGTGTGTGTTATGACAATGCTTGGGCAGAATCATTCAACGGCACACTGAAAGTGGAAAGGGTGAATCGTACTAGTTATCCGACCCGTGAACAGGCGGAGATGGACATCACGCGGTACATTGAATTAAGATACAATCAGGTTCGGTTGCACTCGGCGCTGGGATACATTACGCCCAACGAAGCAGAGCAATGGTGGTTGGCCAACAACTCCGCAGCGTAGTAGTCACCGTTCTACAGTCCGGAAAACGGCGGGCGGCTCATGGAGTTGGTGACGGCGCGGGGTGTGAATCGCCAAATTATTTGGCACCTTATCGCCACGCTAAATGGCCGCAATCCCCCATGCCCGTCCGGCTTGGCGGAGCACTGACTGCCCCATTTATGCAGGTCAACGGGCCGCGGAGCCGTGATGGCCCACGTCGGGGCGGACAAATAATTTGGCGAAAGCGTGCCATATAGCGTGGCAACCGACACCGGAGCGGCTGCATCAAACTGCCGGCTACTCCCACGTCACGATCGTCGATTCTGGCCGGCTCGCCGTGCTAGCTGGACAATGCCCGGTCGACCGCGACGCGCATCTTGTTGGCCGCGGAGACGTGCTCGCCCAAGTCGATCAGGTTGTCGCGAACGCCGAGGCGGCGCTCGCGGCAGCTGGGACAGCCGCAGCAAGTGTCATTCGATCCGTGATCTACGTCGTCAGTGACGATCCCGGCGTGCTGTCTGCGGTGTGGGATCGCTTCACCAGATTGGAAATCGGTGAAGCGTTCACCACAGCCAGTACCCTGTTGGCGTAACAGCGCTCGGTTACCGCGGCCGATTAGTCGAGCTCGACCTCACTGCCGCACTGCCTGGTTGATCCTCTCCCGCAGCGTCCGATAACCGAACGTCCTACGGTCAACTTTCCGCCCCTTGGCGGTGACGCCAACGCCACCGGCGTCACCGCAACGGGATCTCCCTCCGGGCGGCTCAGGGTCAGTCGAGGTGTCAGGTCGTTCGGGAGCGCCATCGTGCGCGACAACCGCTGCGGGACAATGCGGTGGTGCTTGATCCCGAAGAGGGCCTCAATCCGGATGGAACGATCCGCACCGGTGTGCGCCGCCAGAGGGTTCCCGCCGAGTTCGAACCGGCAGTGCTTGCGGTCATGGAAGCATTCGGTGAGCTCTCGGATGAGTGTGCCGAACTGCACCTTTATGGCTCGGTGGCCACCGGGATGGCTCAACTGGGCACATCGGACGTGGACCTGGTGGCGATCGGCGTTGCCGAGCGATGGGCACGCGAGATCGGCGCCGCCCTGTCGACACGGTTCGCGACCTTGTGCCGGGGCGTCGAGATAGGCCCAGGCCGGCCAGCGGACTTCAGCGGAGAGGACGATGCGGCCTACGGGAATCGGGTCTTCTTGCGCCACCACTGCGTTCCGCTGGCCGGACCAGATGTGCTGCGTAGGGTTGAGCCGTTCCACGGCGATGCTCGGGCTGCCCGCGGCTTCACGGAGACATCGGTCGGTGCTTGGAAGCTTGGCGCGCCGGTGCCCACCCGAGGCGGGTGGCCCGCAAGACGTTACTTGCGGCGGCCGGTGTCATCAGCGTCCACGACAGAACCTGGACCACAGACCGCTACAGGGCGGCGCGCCGTTGGGCAGAACTCGACCCCGACCGTTCTGATGACATGGTTCGGCTCTTTGCCTGGGCAGAGGGTCGTGTAGTTCCGTTGGCGGCAGAACTGGATGCGGCACTCGAGGAGAACGGAGTTGTGGAGGTTGTAGTTGGCCGGTTCGCAACGGAGGTTGGCCTGTGGCCCGACGCCGCCGAGTCGGGTTCGAATGATTAGGCCTTCTGCCGGGCTTGTCGCCGGGTGACCGGTCAGGGAGCTGGGGGGTCGGCGCTTGCCCATCATCCGTCGCCGCAGACCGATCGGCTACCGGTAGGCGATCCCGTTCGGTTTACGTGACGTGGCGCGGGCTGCGGAACTTGTCGGTGGCGCGGATTACAGCGTCGGTGAAGCCAGCGCCGCCGTGTCCGGCGTCGTCGAGGACGACGAGTGTGCTGGCCGGCCAGGATTGGTGCAGGCGCCAGGCGGTGTCCAGTGGTCCGGATATGTCGTAGCGGCCGTGGATGAGGACCGCGGGGATGTCGGCGACGGAATCGATGCGGGCCATCTGGTCGCCGTCGGGCAAGAAGCAGTAGTTGCCCCAGTAGTGGGTGACGAGCGTGGCGAAGAGCAGGCGGAACGCTGGGTCGGCGTAGCGGGGGTCAGGGGTCCATCCCGGCATGAGTGACACGTGGGTGTCCTCCCAGGTGCACCAGGCTTCGGCTGCCTGCTGTCTGACGACCGGGTCGGGGTCGGCGAGCAGGCGGGCGTATGCGGCGGCCAGATTGCCCTCGCGTTCAGCCGAAGGCACCATGGCGATGAATTCAGCCCACTCCTGCGGGAAGATGCGTCCCATGTCGCGGACGATCCAGTCGATCTCGTGTTGGTCGGCGCTGGTGACTGCGGCCAGCACCATCGCCTGTACAGCTGCGGGGTGTCGTTGTGCGTAGGCGATCGCAAGGGTGACGCCCCAGGAGACACCGGCGACGACCCATTGGGTGACGCCCAGGTGTGCGCGGAGCTGTTCGATGTCAGCGATCAAGTGGGCGGTGGTGTTGGTCGACAGGTTCGAGCCGGGCTCGGTGGCCAGTGGCCGACTCCGACCACACCCACGTTGGTCGAACAGCACCACCCGGTAGGTATCGGGGTCGAAGTTGCGGCGGGCACCGAGAGATGCGCCGCTACCGGGGCCACCATGCAGCCACACGGCGGGCGTTCCGGCCGGGTTTCCGCACGTTTCCCAATACAACAGGTGCCCGTCGCCGACATCCAACATGCCGGACTCGTACGGCTCCACAGGTGGATAACGGACCATGACTGAGCAGTCTGCTCTCTCTGACCTGATATCAGCTCCGGTACCACGGGCGTCTCGCTGTGCGATCGCTGACCGGTCAAGGATCCTCGATCGGGATGGCGGACTGAGTCAGCGACTACGGGTATTCGACCCTGAAATGCACCACGTCGACGGTGTCCTCGTCGCTGATTTGCGGGTAGTGCATCCTCAGGCCGGTCTTGAGATCGTCGGCGACCTGACCGCCTTCAAGTTGCGCGTCTTCATCGCTGAGCTCCTCGAACCGTTTGGTGCGGATGACCTCTACGAAGCCGGGGAGCCTTCGGTACTGGTCGTCGAACTCGAAGATGAGCCAAGCCGGACCGATCCGACACGGGTCGTCCAGGCGTGTGGTCGCGGTCTTTCGGCCCTGCCTGATGCTGTCGTAGTAGCGGGGGCTGAATCGGATGAAGCGGTCAGGGTTCGCGTCGGGGTTTTGGTAGGCGTAGGGCAGCAGGTGGCGGGCGTTGACCAGTTCCGGCGCGTCGGGCGTCGGGACGATGACATGGCATCCCGGATGCTGGTCTAGCAGCACCTGCCGGCACCGTCCGCAGGGGGCGAGCACGCCTCGCCCGCCGTCGCCGACCGCGACCATGGTCGTGAGTGGGCCGGCGCCCGCCGCTGCCGCGACTCCCAGCACCACCAGTTCGGCGCAAGGTCCGCCGGTGAAGTGGTAGTTGTTGACCGCGGTGTGGATGCGGCCGGTGGTATCCATCGCCGCTGCCGCGACCGTGTGGTTGGGGTCGCCGGTCAACGCCTGCGCTTGTTGGATCGCCGCGTCGAGCACTCGAAGCTCTAATGGAAAAAGCACGCAGTCAGTGTGACATCAGCGCCGTAACGGGCGGGGGTCATCGGATGGGCGGAGCGTGCCCGCAGCGGGATCGTCAACCGGATCACGATCCCGGTCCGCTTGAGGATCGATACCCACCACCCGGGCGCCCGCGCCCGCAGGTCATTCGGACTGGCCTCGCATTGGCGCAGGCGAAAGCGCTGCTGCCGACAGCCAGATATCTCAATCGCGCAGATAGAACGGCTTGCCCGGCCGGTTGACGAGGTCGCGGACGCGTGAGAGTTCTCGAAAGGTCACCGGACCAAAGACGCCGTCGACCCCGAGTCTGCGGTGCTCTTGAAACTGACGCACCTGGTCACCTGTTTCAAGTCCGTAGATTCCGTCGTCGGGAAGCTGGTAGCCGAGGCCCCCGAGTAGAGCTTGCAGCTCGACGACGTCGGCGCCGGCCATCAATGACGCGGGGTCATATGCAAGTGATCGCGAGCCGAGCGACCACCAGTCACCGACATCGCGGGGCTCCGACATGCACCTCAAAATACAGGCGTGTGTGAAGCCACCAGGTTCTGTGGGGGGAACGGCCGGTGCCCTGTGTGCCTGGACGACTCGGGTGGCACCGAAATTCAGGATCGCTCCCGGGTCCGCAAGCCGAACCCTGACCGATCACTGGACAACCCGATGACGAGCATCACCGCAGCGGGATCCCCCCGCAGCTGCTCGGCCTGATTCCACAGTGGAGCGCCCTCCGCCTGTGAAGGCATCCGGAGCCGACTGCGGTTAGCCAACTGGATTGTGATCCATGGCGCGACGCCACAGAACCGTCGTGTGACAGTCTGAGTCGCATGAGGCAGTCTCGCGCTGAATGGGCGAAGCGGTGTCGCGCTTTCGCCGTGCGGCATCCGTGGCTCTTCGCGACCGTCCTCAGCGTCGCAGGAGTCGCAGCCGCGCTGCTGATGGAACTGCTCTGGGACCGCACCATGATCAGGTGGAGCAACACGATTCCCGCGACGACGCTTATCGTTTCCGCCTTCGCTATGACCTGGTTCGGTCAGAGGAAGGCGCGCAGGGAAGCAGCCAAGGACGGCGGCTCGTAGCTGGCCCCGTAGCCTGGCTACGCCACCGGCGCCGCCAGACCGGTGAGGCCGGCCCGTGAGCCGAACCCTGTGCGGGCCATTTGGCAGCAACCTCATGCACCGCCGCGGTCCCACGGCGGTGCATGAGGCCGCACGGGTCATTTCTCAGCAGCGGCCAAGTGACGCTGTTCCGCCCTATACACCGTGGAACGGCCCACCCCGAACAAGTCGGCAAGCTCCGCGGTGCTGTGCTGCCCAGCCTCGAACAAGGCGACCAGATGCGCCTCCTGACGCGGGTTCAGCTTCGGTTGCTTACCCCGCAGCCGGCCCTTCGCCTTCGCGACCTTCATCCCCTCCCGGGTCCGCAACCGGATCAAGTCCGACTCGAACTCCGCGATCATCGCCAGCACGTTGAACAGCAACCGGCCGACCGCATCGTTGGGGTCATACACCGACCCGCCAATGTTGAGCTTCACCTGCCGGGCAGTCAGCTCGTCGGCGATGGCCCGCGCATCAGGCAGCGAACGGGCCAGCCGGTCCAGCTTCGCCACGACCAGGGTGTCGCCCTCCCGACACGCCGCCATCGCCTCCCTCAACCCGGGGCGGTCCCGGTTGGTACCGGTCAAGCCATGATCGACGTAGACCCGGACGGCAGCGACGCCCAACGCGGCGAGTGCGTCGCGTTGGGCGGTGAGGTCCTGCTGCTCGGTGGAGCAGCGGGCATACCCGATGAGAAGCGCCGCCATGGCGCACCTCCTGTGATGGGCCGGGCCCCCGCGGTGCGGCGACTCACGGCAGCGGCCGAAGCCGATGCCACCACCCCACTCCGAACGGCCTGATAGCCGATAGCCGAGCCAATAGCCGATCCGTGACCGACGCTGCCGAGGTTCGTGAGCTGAATTACCGATTTTGCCCAGATGCCCGGGTGATCCGACCGAGTGACGACGTCGTTAGGGTTCACCGCCTGACGGCGCGGCGGGCCACCGCAGCGCCGGTGATGCGGAAGATCGTCCACGCTAGGACGGGCAGCAGCAGTAGCCAGATCAGCGACCCTGCGGTCGGGTAGTTGCTGGTCGGCAGCAGCAGCCCGACGTCACCAATGCCGGTCCACCAACCGTGACCGGCGACGAACCCGGCGAACAGGGCACTGCCCGCGGTGACCAGGACCCGCCCCACCGGTGTCCGCAGCCCCAGGACAGCGAACACGATGAGCGCGACGGTCACGGCCGCCAGGAACAACCGGGTCGGGCCAGGAAACAAGTACAGAACTGACGGTCCGGCGACGGCGAAAAACACCAACAGCCCAGTGCCCAGGAACGCGCGGCGTCCCCGCCACAGCAACCGGCGGCCCAGCCGCACCCGCGCCGGACTCGTCAGCAGCCGCCACGCGCTGAACTGAATCAGCAGCCACCCGAAACTGTTGCTCAGGGTTCCGGTGTCATCGTGCAGGACCGGGCTGATCAAGAACACGCCGTAGGCAAACGTCGCCAACCCGGCAATCCAGTGAGCGACCCTGGGCGAGCCGAACACTGCGGCGGCAGCGGCCGGAATCCAGATGGCCCAGGCGATCAGGTCGTAGTGGTGCCACCAGGTGGAGGACCCGTAGATCAGCTGCTCGGCGCCGGCCTTCGCGGCGGGGAACAGCAGCAGCAGCGGCAATGTCACCGTCAGGATCGCGGCCCCCTGGTGGTTGGCGTTGCGGTCTGTTGAAACTGCGGTGTGCGTCCAGGCTTTCGCTGCCTGCCAGCACAGGGCTACCGCCTCAGCGGGTTGGACTTGACGTTGCCCGGGGTGCGCGGCCTGCAGCAGTACCGCGATCAGTTCCTCCTCCCACGCGCGCCGGTACTGCGCCGGGAACAGCCGCAGCAGCCGCCGGTAGCGCCTTTCGAGTTCTGGGTCCGGCTCGCTGGGCATGTTCATGCGGTCGCGCCACCCACATCGAGCCGGCGGATCGCCGCGGTGGCCTGCCGCTGCACCCGGGTCGCCTCGACCCGCAGCCGCACACTCCCTTCGGTGGTGAGCCGGTAGTACCGGCGTGGCCGGGAATCCACCGTCTCCTGTCGGTCGATCTCGATCAGCCCTTCCCGGGCCAACCGGTCCAACGCCCCGTACAAGGTGCCGACCCGCAGCACCACCGCCCCACCCGAAAGTTCGGCGACATCGGTCAATAGTGCGTACCCATGGCGCGGCGCGGCGGCCAACGCGGTCAGGATCAGAAACGACGGCTCCTGCAACCGGTCATCTGCCATCCCGCCACCATACTCAGGTCAACAGAGTCTTGCAGCAGACTATCGAGGTGAATATGAGCAGACACCAGGTGGCGGGCTTGTCTCGCGACCTACTGGTAGGTAACCGCTGTCCGGTTGGCGATCCCGCTGCGGTCACGGTTCCTCGTGTGGGACGTCCGGAAGTTCTAGGGCAGCCGGCGAGAGATTCGGAACCAAGGACCGTCAGTGGCTGCCGGCTTGAGCCGAGCGCAAGGAGAGCCTGCAGGGATCAGCCTTCACGTTGAGCGACGCCATGGTCGCAGCCACCTGATACTCACCCGGAGCTAGACGTTCAACGTCAGTGGTGAGCCACCTAATCGGCAGGTCGATGCTGGTGACGTCCGCAGGCAGCGGGTCGCCGGTGCCACTGAACACCTGCCGGGGACTGAAAGGAAGCGACTCGCCCGTGGTCGCATCTTGCACCCATCCGACCACATCGAGACGATCATCCGCGTCCCAGGCCAATTCGCCACCGTCACGGTGCAAGGTGACCGTCAGCCCGAGTAATTCGGATGTTGTCACCTCGAGCCAGCTACTGGGCCACGACAGGCGCAGACCACGCTTGCGGGCTGACTGTCCGGGACGGGGCGTGGTTGCCCACGGGAGCCACCCGTTCCAGCCGACGTCCGTCCTGCTGAGATGCATCAGCAACCACCTGCCCGTGCCATCTCCTGTCGGAGCAGCGATGACAGTGCCCCACCTGGGGTCGTTCTCGACTCCATAATCGGTTCCAGCTAGCTGACGCCAACCCGTGTCGGGCAGGGCCATTTCGCCAGATGCAAACTCGAAACCCAGCTCGACATGTAGAGGAAGCCCGGCCCAGTCGGTCGGCAGCGGGCCACCGGGCAACTCAAGAAGACGCTGGGGAACCTCCATCCCCTCAAGGTCGGTCAGTTCGTCGTTCGCCACCTGTGAAGCGTAATTCACCACGACAGGGGAGGGCAGAAGTCTGTACTGACGCGATCGCGCAACCAGCAGCAGTGCCAGCGCACCTTCAAGGTCCGAACGCTGACTGGTCGACGATCGGTGACTGGGTCACCGTCGATCGGTTCTACTCGCAGTCACCGAGCATCTTCTGACCCAAGGATCGCAGTTGGCGCGTAGCCACCGACGTCGACGCGACACCACCCTGATCGTCGGCAGCCGGCGACCTCATCACCGACATCACCACCTCGCCCCTGTTTGGGCGTACCCATCGCCAAGCACGCTTGGCGCCAGGACGCAAAGGACCCTGACGGCGGGCTAAGCGCATCATGACCACCCGGCAATTCCGGAACCCGCAACCTGCGCGCTGACGTCCGTCGATAGGGCAGCATCGTCCTGCCATCACTGCCAAGCTTTTGGGTCCGGCGCAACCGGATCGCTCAGCGTTCACGTCATCCCTCGGGGCGTCTTCGTCCAACGAGGAGATCGGGGTCCGACCATGAGGGCTGCACAGGCGTTGAGGTTGGCTACGGTCGCCTGCCTGCTAGCCAGCTGCGCAGCCAGTCCACCAGGCTCATTGGACACCGCTGTCTCCTCGACCGTCTCAACACCATCGCGTTCCAGCAAGGTTTTCGAGGATCCGCACCAAGCGGCAACGGTTCGGCACATCGACACAGCTTTCGCGGCAACCCCTGCTTTTCCGGGGGCGACCAAGCTCAAGTCTTCACCCGATCCCCAACTGGACGATTCGTTCAGCCGGCCGCCGACCTACGTCCAACACACCGGCTGGTGGGCGTCTCCGATGACACCTGACCAGTTCCACACCTGGCTGAACGGCCACATACCCGCAAGCTGGTCCTTGCTCGGCGGCAACCCCGACACCCCGGGCACGTGGGGAAGCGACGGCTTCTTGGAGCAGTTCAGCGCCGATCCGCGATCAGATGCGATCTGGACCTACTCAGCCGTCAACGTCTACTGGGCTCCGGCCAGCACAGGTACCAACATCCGCGTCACCGCACAAGCCGACTGGGTCGCAACACGGCTCGCCGCCCAAACCATCGACCCGGCCGCCGACACCGTCGACGTCACCGTTTTCATCCATGACCCCGCAGTCACTAGCTCCGAGAAGCTGCCCCCGACCGTGCGACGCACCCTGCATGGCGCCGACGCCGCCACCCTCCGCGCGACAGTGAACTCCTTGAACCCCTGGACCGACACCGGCCTTCACGGCTGTCTAGCCACCTTCGGCATGACCGACACGTTGAAGTTCACCGGAGGCGGCACCACCACCACGCTCACCGTCCACGACGGCGGCTGCGCCGGAACCTCGTTCGTCACCAAGTCTCGTTCCTTCCCTGACCTTGAGGACAACGTGCTGCACGCACAACTGGTCAAACTCCTCGGCCTACCGGACACCTACACCCAATATTGGTGAACCAGCCTTCAGGTCAAAGATGACCATGAACGATCGTCCGCTGGCAGGGGTGGGCGATAATGCGGCGATGGCGCGCGGAGTAGTTAAGTTCTTCAAGTCCGAGAAGGGCTGGGGCGCAATCACCTGCGAGGAGCTACCGGACGGCAAAGACGCCTGGATCCACTGCTCCGACATCGAAGCGGTTGGTTACCGCGCCTTCGACGCGGGCGATGTCGTCGACTTCGACTACGAGCCTGCTCGGCAGGACAGCTTTGACTTCCGGGCAACCAGAGCCCGGCGTCTGGAGTCGGGTCCGGCGCCGGTCTTACGGCGTTCGGGTACGCGCGTGGTCATCGCGCCGGCAGGCACGCCCGACACGCCTGTGACCCCGCGCCGACACCGTCCGACAGGATCGCCCGACCTTCCATAGGACGAACGCAGACCGGTGAGCGAGAGCCGTCAGTACATTCGATCTTGGTCGGCTCGCCCCTCGGCGCGCAGCCGTCCGTTAGGTGCCGTCGGCTCGAGCCATCGCCCCGCGCTCGCCGGCGGCACCGTCAGTTGATACGACGTTCCAGCGGCTGACCCCTCCGCTTGCTGACCGCCGACCTGCGCAGGATCGCTCAGCGACGGGACGCGAAGGATCGGCGACCAGGCGCGGATCGCCGACCGGTCACATGCAGCTCTTGGCGGCCCTTCTGGACCGCCGCGTCGTACATGCTTACTCTTGGCCTCGGCCGTTGAACTTCGCAGGTCACCGCCTGCCCGCGCCACGTCCACCCATGTGAGCATCACCAGTCGAGCTGATGGAGGGCACTCCATCATGCCGGACTACTCAAGGCCAGGTGCCGACAATCGGTTCGCTATGGAGCGCGCGCAACAGCTCGATCCCCTGTTGCGAGGCATCCCATGGTATGCCGGGTTGGACATCGTGCCTGCTGGACTTCGTGTCTCTCACTCCCACCAGCGTGATCAATTTGAAACGGCTCTTGCTCACGCTTCGCCTCGGCACAGCACCCCGCCGATCGTTTTCCGACCGGTCCAGTTTTCAATGAAGCACCTACTACCCGTGTTGACGGTGGTCAGGAATCGACGCGGCCATCTCGCCGCGTGCGGCGCCCACATCCACTTCATCGGGGTAGACGTGCCAACCAACCGTGTCGTCGTGCGGGCCACATCCGGACTGTTGCAATGCAGGCCCGAACTGTCGGAGCTGCGAAACGAGGTGACCATCGTTGAAGCGCCGAACCTCCCTCGTCCAGGGCGCGCCTCGAGAACGACCACGGTCACTTCATGAAGACGTCCCTTGCGAAGGTGATGCGTAAGCCCAACGCGGATCATCGCCGGTCAGCGCCGACCGGTAGGCGATCGGCAACTGACTCAGCACCAGCTTGTGGGTCGGTTCCTCAGTTGGCGACCGAGTTAGCGCTTCGCTGATCAGGTCGCCACTGTCCGCGCGTCGGTGAAGGCCTCAGCGTCACCAGTCCTGCGGGTCGCTGAGTTTGTCGCTGATGCGGATGGCGGGCGACCCGGGTGGTGCATACACAAGGCGGCGATCGCAGGCGAGTCGCCGGCATCTACGGTGCCCAAGCCCAGTCGGTACTCATAGTCGGCCAGCGCCTGCCTCGCAGCCCGAAGATCGCCAGTGTTCCGGAAGTTGACTGTCGAACCGCCACCGTTTAGGTCGAACCCCATCCGGCTGATACCCAGTTCCTGCATCCGTTCCATGATTCGTGAGCGATTACGGTCCAACTCAGCGGCGCTGAACGGGGCATCGACGATGTGCAGGGTGATACCGGCAGCAGCAGCTTCGTCCACAACCTTGTCGATTGCGGCGTCACGTGGCCCGTGCAGGTAGACGGAGGCACTGTTGCTTGTTGTGTCGATCGCGCTCTCGATGAAGCTGCTTCCTGCTGCATCTTTGACCTTCCCCACCGCCACCGACAGTGGGCCTTGAGCGCGCATCCTCTCAGCACTTCGTCGGTGTAGGGGTCAACCCAGGGCTCTCCGCAGGCGACGAGTTCGGGTCCGGTGCCTTCGCCCGGGGTTTGGCCAGTCGCGGGTTGGCCCTGCGCGTCGCTGGACATGCAGGCAGCATCGCACCGCGCATCACCGTCAACAACTGCTTCGTCCGCGTTGACGATCGCCGACCGGTTTCCGATCTGTGACCGAGTCGTCGTTCGCCTTGCGGCTCTCGGTTCTGCCACCTCATGCTGTCGGCCAGCGAGCGGCACTAGGCTCCGAAGCATGAAAACCACGGGGGCCAGGAAACTGCAGTACGTCCTTGTCGCTGTCGCGCTAGGGACAGTCATCGTGCACTTCATTGCCCGCCGGGGCACCGACTGGCTTGTTTGGGTGTGTCTCGCCGCCACGGTGCTTGCCATGGCGATCCAGTCGCGAAGCAGACGACGGCCGGCGCAAGCACCTACCACTGATCGGTGACCACTCAAGATGCCGACCGCCAGCCGATCCGTCACCGCTTGCCGATCGGTCGGCGGTCCGTCAGCGGGTGGGGTCGGTGACCCGTCCGAGGAACAGTGGGGTCCTGGTGTCCACGTCGTGGACGAGGTAGAGGAATGGCCGGTCGAGCCTTAGCGGTGGGGCGGGTAGGGCGCCGGACATGGGGATGGCGACGGCGGTGGCGGCGGCTGCCTCGATGCCTTTGTCGTCGACGGCGATGCGCGCCTGGTGCACGGCGCCGGAAATCCGCAAGGCGTTGGGCGCGATCCCCGACAGGTCGGGGGTGTTGAAAAGTGATCCGAGGCCCATTGCGGTCAGCGGCTTCTCGAGGTCCGTCTGTACGTCGGTGGTGAAGGCCGGCATGGCCAGTTCCACCTGACGTTCCTGACCGTTGGTGGCAGCTGCGAGAAGTTTGGCGTCCAGCCCGGCCGACACCTGCCGGAAGGAACCGGCCGTGGGCACGATGACTGTCATCGCCAGCATGGCCGATAGCGGGATCGAGGTTGCTTGCCACTTCGGGCCGCTGGCGTACAGCATCTTGTCCGAGCGGGTCATGAACGGCACGGACACCGTGCCGCTCAGCGTGGTGAACGGCATCGGGGCGGTGCCTGGGTCGAAGGGGTTCGCCCACGCGGCCCTGAGGTAGAGGGCGTTGACCAGGACGGTGATGGTGTCGGCGTTGACGAAGTCCGGTGGAATCAGGTCGGGAATCAGCCCGTGGGTGCGCTGAGCGACCCACTGGTTGATGGCGGCTCGGGCCGCGGCGGCAGCGCTGAAGTGGACTTCGCGGACGCCGGCGCCGTAGCCGGTCGCGAGGGCGTGGAGGTAGGCCGGATAGACCGGGGTGTCGGAGCCGACGAACACTGCGTTGGCCGGTTCGATGACGGCCGGCACCGGTGCGCTGCCGTAGGCGTTCTGGGTGCTGGCTACTTCTGCCCGCGCGAGCGCGGCGTCGACGCCGCCGAGCCACCGTGCGACCGTCGGCGCGTCACCGCCGAGGACAGTCGCCAGCTGCTGCGCGGTGCTGCCGCGGGCGCCGAGAGCGAGCATGCCAAGCGCCGTCACGATCGAATACGGGCTCAGCACCGCGTTGCCCTCGCCGGGCAGGGCTGTCCGGTAGAGCGCGGCAGAGACCGGCAACAGCTGTTTGGCTGCCGCTGCGGCTGCCACGGGCGTTTGTCGCCGCACATCGGCTTCGAGTAGCCGGCCGCCGATGCCGTCGGCGGCCGGCCGCGTTGTGGTCAGCGGCCGAGTCGTGGTCGGGACTCCGGCCGTGGCTGCTGCAGTTTCATGGGACGCGGAGGTGTCCGGCCGCGGACGGTTCACCGCCGCCGTGCCGCTGCCGCCGGCCGAGCACCCGGCCACCGGAAGCGCCGACAGCAGACCCCATCCAGCGGCCCGCAACACTTCTCGCCTACGCACATCAACCTCCAGCTCAACGCCAGACACTGCGCACAGTTCACGTCCAGGACCATCGTCTGGGATAGAAGACGTAAACCGAACGCCGGGCGGTTGCACCTTGGACCTATCCATCAGCCGACGACATCGTCCAAGAGCTGTTACGACACGGCGGACTGTGTCAGAAGGCCAGCAACCGCCCGGTCAGCGTGCGGTCACCGCACAACGATCCGTCACCGGGCTACTGGTCAATGTCCGGTCGTTGAACGGTGAGCAGCAGCGCGCGGTAGTTCGGGGTGAGCAGACCAGGTCCCATGCGGGCTTCTTCGATCAGGCTGCGTCCGGTCGGTCCGAAGCGCTGTTCCAGCTCAGTTTGGTGTTCGAGCCACAGCTCGTACTTACGGAGCTGCCTGGCCTGCTTGCCGTTGTCGATGAACTGGTCGACCAGTAATAGTCCTGCCTCGGCGATCAGCGGGGCCCACTTGGTGGCCATTCTGGGGTGGGGCAGCGGCGCGTCGCCGTGCCACTCCGCGCAAGTGAAAACGGCGCGGGCACCCGGGCGGAGTATCCGACGTACTTCTTTCAGGGCGGCTGCCCGATCAGCGGCCATCGGCAGTGCGTCGATGGACATCAACCCGTCTGCGCTGCTGTCCGGGTGGCCGGTGGCGGTGATCGTCGCGCATCGGTAGTCGAACTGCCCCGGCTGCAGATAGCTGGTGGCGGCTGCTGCGGCCGCCTCGACGGCCACCTGGCTCAGATCGATCCCGACCAGATACGCGCCACTTTCGCGGGCGATCCACTGCCCGGGTCCTCCCATGCCGCAACCCAGATCGATCAGCACGCTGCTGGGGGTGACCTGAAGACCGGCCAAGGTCAGATCCAGGGTGGTCCGGGTGCAGGAGCTGAAAAACTGCACGTCGTAGGGGTAGTCGGCGCCGTAGGCCTGGACGTTCAGCTCCTCGAGCAAAGGGTCAGCCCGGAGCCGGGTCCACATCTGATCGAACATCACCTGCTTGGCGGACTCTTTCGCGTCAAGGACAGGCTGAGCTGCAGGAACGGGCGAGCTGGCGGGCAACATGAGAGCCGACGATACGACCACCACCCGGGCTCGGAGTACCAGAGCCCTCAGCCGCGGTTCCCGAAACCGGTGCGGACGATGACTGTTTCTCAAGCGAATGGTCATATCCTCTGGCCCTGGCCCGGAACATGTACCAGCGGTCAAGGAGGGTTCGATGCGGGTATTTCGGCTGGAGTTCCTGCAACCGCCGAGCATGCGCACCCGTTGGCTTGGTCCGTACTCGGCGAAGTGGCTGACGGCCGAGGGTGAGGAGCTCGCGACCTACCTGGAGGCGGAGCACATCCGCACCAGGCCTCATCCGGTGAACACCCCACTGCTGAAGGCCTCGACGTTTGAAAACCACCACCTGTGCGGGTGTGACAGCAGGACCGCACTGAGCGACTGGTTCGGCAAATACTTTGGACCACTTCGCGAACAAGGCGGTCAGGTCGGCGTGTACGAGGTCCCAGATCTGGCAGTCGCCGAACATCTCAACGGGCAAGTCGTCTTTCATCACGGATCGTCGCGGATCATCGAGAGGGACGGCCACCCGGCCGCAGCACCGCTGGTACTGACCTCCGCTGGGTCTCGGCGAGCAAAAATTGCAGCTGCTGCCGGCAAGTACGACCACTGGTCACCAGCCTCCCAGGGGTGATCACCCCGCCCGCCGCGAACGACGGCGCAACCAGGCAACCCTCCACCACGGAACAACGCCGTGCCCAGAGGGGCGGCCATCCCGGAATCCTTCTCCCCGACAGAGCGGACCGGAGGACGATGGTTGACCAAACACGGTCGTGACAGCTCGGGACCGGGACTGACTGGGCCCGCGCTGCTAGTGTCGTGTCACTTCGAACAGGTTCGTCTTTGCCAGCGCGGCCGGTGAGTGCGTGATGCCCCCGGCAGCTTTCCGCTGTCCTGGAGACGACCTCATGACTTTCCGTTTTCCCCGCCCCGTTTCTCCGGCCTTCACCCGCTTGCTGTGTGCTCAAGGGCTTTCGCAGCTCGGCGTCGGATTTCACCTCGCCGCGTTCCCACTGTTGGTGAGCACGTTGACCACCGATCCTCTGGTGGTGGCGACCACAGCACTGGCCTCAGTGGTCCCGGGCATCGTGCTGGCCCTACCCGTTGGGGCTTGGGTCGACCGCGCGCACCGCGGCCGATTGATGGTCGGCAGCGACCTGAGCTGCGCCGCGGTGCTGCTGGCGCTGAGCGTCCTGGTCCTGACCGGACACATCCACCTGTGGATGCTGATCGGCGCAGCCGTCCTGCTGGGCTGCGCCGAGTTCGTTTTCGGCGTCAGTGCTTACGCCTTGCTACCGAACCTGGTCAGCCCTACGCAGCTGCCCCGCGCGAACAGCCTGCTGTCGGTGGTGGGTCAAACCGGCGCAGGAATATTGGGCCCGGCGTTGGGCGCAATCAGTTTTGGGTTGGCCAGATGGTTGCCGTTCGCCGTGAACACGGCAACCTACCTGGGCTCAGCAGTCACCATCGCGACATTCGTCGCCGGATCCGATACCCGCGCCCACACGTCTGCAGAACCGCACCGAACCGGTCGCCGGGAACTGTTCGCTGGCCTCACCTACCTCCGCAGTCACCGCCCGATCCGAGCCTTGGTGGTGTTGCCTGCCGTTGCCGGCTTCTTCGGGTGGATGCCCGAAGCCACCTTCGTCCTGTTCGTCCGCGAACATCTCGGCATCGATGCCGCGGGGTTCGGGGTGCTTCTGGGGGCCACCACCATCGGCGCCGTCGTCGGTGGACTACTCACCGGACCTCTGGTGAAACGGATGGGCACTGTGCGGACCCTGTGCGTCACCTACATCGTGTACGGAATGCTGCTGATCCCGGTCGGTGTGGTGCGCAACCCCGTTGTCCTGGGCGTCCTGTTCTTCGTCCAGGGGCTACCCCTGATCGCCTGCAACGCGACAGTGCGTTCTCTTCAGCAGAGAACGATTCCCAGCGATCTTCTCGGCCGGGTCGGCGCCGTCAACCGGCTCGCCTACAGTGCCATCACACCCCTGGGCCTGGCCGCAGGAGGGTTCATCGCGATGTGGCTTGGCTACCCGGCGGTGTGGATCATTGCCGGCTGCGGTTTCCTAGCCGCATTTCTGTTCAACCTGCCCGCCATCCGCTCCCTGAACGCCACCGACTGAGACTCACGTAGCTCGGCACGGAGTGCCAGGGATTCGCATTGGCCCGGTCGGGGTGGCTGATTCCGAACACACCTGGCCGATCCAAATTGCGGCGCGTGGGGCGACTACTGCAGCAGATGGCTCGGCGCGGAGCATGGGTCAGCCCTCGTGGATAGTGGGGCAGCGGGCGAATCTGGGGTCGTCGTAGCATTTCGGTGTGTCGCCACCGCGTTTCCTCACCTCAGGTGGCGCCGAGCCGTTTACGCTCCTGTTCGCCGGACCGCTGGCCAGCGAACACATGGAGCTGTTGAAAGCCGAAAGGTTCGAATTCGAAGCCGTTCTCGGCGCTCCGGTCGTCTTCGCAGACGGGGCCACGCCTCAGCCGGGGGCGCGTTGGATCATCGGCCTACCCAGCGAGGGTGACAGACCCTCGCTGGCCTGGGACGCGGCGACCCGGACGCTCACATCGTTCGCCACGACCTCGCAGGACTTCATGGACACCTTGAACGCCTTGCACACCCTGGCCTGGTGCGAAAAGTCGAGCGTCACATCAGCCGCCGCCCACACCACGGCCGAAGCCGCCCAGCGCATCACTGACGAGATCGCGAACACCTACCCCTCCTTCGAACTCCGGGGCTTGAACTGGCAACACATCACGGCGCGGCACCGCCCCGCCCTCGCCGCGGCGGAACCCGACTCGTTCGCCAAGCTCGCCGCAACGTGGGTCGCTGAGCTGGGCGACGCCCACACCGCTGTCCACTCCACCGCGGCCCGGTTCAGCCCGCCCTACCGAGGGGTCCTGACCGCGCGCGGAATCGCACTGGTCACCGTGCCACCGGACTCAGCAGCCGCAAGTGCCGGAGCTCGACCCGGATGGATCATCCAGGTCGACGACCCGCAGGAGTTCCTCCGCACCACCGGCGCCTCCCCACAGCACCACCGACAGGTCGCGGCCCGGCGCGCTCTCGCGTTCACCGGTGCCCAACGGGTTTTCACCGCCCACAGCGCGACCGGTTTCAGCGAAATCACCTGGACCGAGGTCGCTGCACCCCCCACCCTGGCTGCGACCCTGCACGTCACGCACGAACCGCGCGGTGATCTGACCGTCGCGCTCGCGAACTTCAACGGCGCCCTGGACCTGACCGGGGCCTTTGATGCCCTGTTCACCGGCGCTGCAACCACCAACCACCTGACCCTGGACCTGCGTGGCAACACAGGCGGTTCCCTGCTCGTAGCAGGGGCGCTACGCGACAGGTTCCTCCGCACCCGCACACAGCTCGGTTCGATCCGTTTCACCACAGGAACGGGAACACTCGCCGCAGCGCGTCCGCTGTACGCCGAACCATCAGCAGCAGTCCGCTGGCCGGGCCGCACCACAATCCTCGTCGACGAGATGACCTACAGCGCAGCCGAAGACTGCGTCCTGGGACTGCAAGGCCTTGAGCACATCACGATCCTTGGACCACCTACGGGAGGCGGCAGCGGTCGACCACGCACAATCCCATTGTTCGACGACCTGGTCCTAAAGATCAGTACCGCCCTGACCTACGACCGCGCCGGCCATTGCATCGAATTCAACGGCCTGACCACCGACGGACCAATCAATTCACGGATTGCCAAAGTCCCACCTCGGTCAACTTGACGACAGCCAACAGCCCAGCGGCCCACCCGAGCCAGCTGTGGCCGTACCCGTAAGCGGAACGTCAGCCGGCGCCAGGGCCGCCGACCGCGGGCAGGTCACTTGTCTGACCAGGCCATTCCCGTATGGGCCGCCCGGTGTCCATTCCGGTGAGGGGGCGTCCTACGGGACGGTGTCCCGGGGTGTCGAGGCGGGCGTGGGTCTCATCTGGTGAAGTTGTCATGAGACTTTGTGTCTGGTGGGCTTGCCCGCGTGGCCGCGGTCACTGATCCTCGAGGAGTCGGGCCCGGGCGGCCAGTTCGTTGATCCGGGCGTCGATGTCATCGAGCATGTCGGTGAGCGGGGCGAGCGCGGCTTTGGCTGCGTTCCTTTTCTGGTTCGCGGCGGCCCAGTCCCACACCGGGCGCGGCACCGCAACAGCCGGCGCTGGAGCTTCCGGGGTCGGGGCGGGGCCGTCGAGCGCGGTGGTGAACTCGTCGACGGGGACCGCCCGGTGCGCGGCCAGGCCGGTCTGGGCTTGCCGGGCCAGCCGGGACACCGACCGTGGGGTCAGCGACTGGATCTGCACGGCAAGGTGTCCCCATTGGTTGATCGGTGGGAACAGTGACACCTGCAACGTTTTGGGGTCGATGGGCTGGGGTGCTCGGCAGGGGTGGTGGCTGCTCTCGGTCACCTCCTTGGCCTTGTGGCCCAGGAATTCTGACATCCGGGTCTTCCTGGCGACGGTGATGTCCAGCAGGCGGCGCCACCGCACCAGGGCGCACGGCCCGCACAGCACCGGGCTCTCGTCGGACTCGACCAGGTGCTGCGCGCCGTGCTGGTCGGTGATGCTCGCGGCGCCGTCGGCGAGGTGCAGTTGGCCGACGGTCAGGGCGGCGATCTGCCGGTACGGGATCTCGGTGTGGGCGGCGACGGTGAGCAGGGCCCGGTCGCGGCGCCCGAACAGCCCACCGATCCACCCGGTGGACGGTAGGAGCCGCATCGCCCACTCGACCTGGCCGGGGTCGATCAGCGCCCGGGTCGGCTCGGCGGGCGCCGCTGAGTGGTCGGCGGGGAGCTGGAATCCATGAATCCGGTGGTGGTGCTGCAGCGCGGTGAGCCGCCGCCGCCTGGTGGCCGGCGCGGCCGGACACGCGGCGGCGAACGCAGAGATGGTCGCGGCGTCGGCGGGGAGCGGGGTGTGACTGGTGGCGGTGCACCAGTCGGTGAACAGCGACCAGTCCGCTGCGTATCCGGCCCGGGTACCCGCCGATAGCGGCTTCCCGGTGACCGCGGAGATGTCCGGGCTGCGGAGTGGTCCGGTCATAGGTTCAGCTTGGTGACGGCGTTGCCGACGAGGGGGGCGTGTTCCCGGGCGTAGACCTCGAGCATCTTCGGATCCTTGTGGCCGGTTTGTCGCATGATCGAGTGGGCATCCGCGCCGGCCCGGAACGCTTCGGTGACGAACCCGGACCGCAGCGAATGCCCACCGAGCAGGTCGACCTGGGCCGGGGTGAACCCGGCGGCGGCGGCGCGGCGCTTGATCATCGCCGCCACCGCGTCACCGGTCATCGCCTTGCGGCTGGGTTGCCCGGCACGGTGGACGGTCGGGAACAGCCACCGCTCCCCCATCGACGGATCATCGGTCCCTGCAGGATCGGCGGTGGTGTCGGCATCTCGGCAGACATGCTCCGTCGAGGGGCCGCGGTGGTGCAGGGCCGTCAATGCGGCCGGCCGCTTCCCGGCGTCGTAGGCCAGCAGGATCCGGCGCCAGCGGATCAGCGCGCAGGGCGGGCACGTCGCCGGGTCCCTCCCGTAGGGCAGCGCCCGGATGGTGCCGGCGCCCTCCTGGTCGGTCTTGGAGGACCGCAACCGCACGTGCAGCCCATCGGCGCGGTGCACCGTCACATCCTGAACCCGGAGCCCGACCAGTTCACTGCGACGGTGCGCCCCGGTGAACCCCATCAACAACAACGCTGCGTCGCGGTGCGCGGCCACCGCCGCCGGCCACACGCCGAACTGCGGGCTCAGTTCGGCCAGCAGGAGGCGGACGTCGGACAGCAGCAACGGGCTCCGCCGTTTCGGCGGGGTCTTGCGGGTGCGGCGGACCCCGGCCAGGGCGCGGCGGACCACCTCCGTGCGGCCGGGCGGGTCGAACCCGCCGGCGGTGTGGATCTGGTTGATCGAGGACGCCCACCGGCTCAGGGTCGCGGCGCCGAACTGCGGCCGACCGTCCGGCCGTAGCTGCGCGGCGGCGTCGGTGAGGTAGGCGGCGACGACCATCCCGGTGGCCGGCAGCGCGGCGTACCCGGCGTCATCGGACCAGCGTTGGAAGCGGCCCCAGTCCGAGCGATACGCGGCCTTCGTGTTCGCCGACGTAGACGCATCCACCGCCGCCCACACCCGCCCCAGGTCCGCCGAACGTAACTCCGGGTCCGGCCCGGGCAGCAGCTGCAGGACGGCCGGGCGGGTGCTGGCGACCAGGGCCCGCCGCTCCCCCGCTACCTCCACGACTGCCGCCTTCCCACCGCATCCGCCGATTGCATGACCCGCTGACCTGCAGCGCTACCCGTCGGCGAGGTCCAGATCGGCCGAAAACGGATGTTGCACGAATCTACCCCGTCGTGGGGGTAGTCACTGCACTGTGCATGTTTGCTGCCTAGGATAATAGAACATTATGCTAGTCAGAGTGTTTAAGCGCTGGAGCACTCGGTTCGGCGAATCAGACCCGCAGCAGCGCAGCGGACGCGCACGAGTCTGTTGCATTCACGGCCGCTTCCGTCACGTGACAGTCTGCGGTGGCCCCAGGGGTTTGTGTGTCCGGTGTGCGGGGCGCCCGGCGGTTGGCGTACGGCGAAGGCGAAATGGATGTGCACCAGGTGTGGCCGGCAGACGTCGGTGACCGCCGGCACGATCTTCCACCGGCTCCGGACGCCGCTGTCGACGTGGTTCGCGGCGATCTGGTTCATCACCTCGCAGAAGAACGGGATGTCCGCGCAAGGTCTGCAGCGGGTGCTGGGTTTCGGATCCTACGAAACAGCGTGGGCGTGGCTGCAGAAGCTACGCCGGGCGATGGTCCGCCCCGAGCGGGAGTTGCTCTCCGGTGTGGTGGAGTTAGATGAAGTGTTCATCGGCAACGAGTCTCGCGGCCGCGCAGGCGGCGTGAAGGACCACACCGCGGCGATGATCGCAGTGGAATCGATCCCCGGCCGCAAGCTGGGCAGGGTCCGCATCGAGCTGGCCGAGACAGCCCGATCGGTCAGCATGCTCGGCTTCGCCGACCGCGTCATCGCCAAAGGATCAACGGTCAGAACCGATGACGCCAACTACCTGAAGAAGCTGACCGCGGCCGGCTACGAGCACGTCGCGTTCGTCGGGACCGACAGCGCCGAGCCCGCCCACATCAACCTCCCCGGCGTCCACATGGTCGCCTCGCTGCTCAAACGCTGGCTGACCGGCACCCTGCATTACGCGGTCTCCCAGGAGCACCTGGCCTACTACCTGGACGAATACACATTCCGGTTCAACCGACGCACCTCGAAGAGTCGCGGGCTTTTGTTCTACCGACTGTTGCAGCAGGCCGTGAACACAGACCCACACCCGCTCGCTGAACTGCGCAATCCTGTTGCAGCAGTGGACGTCCCGTTCTGAACTTTACTCAAGCAGCTACCCAGTACATGTGTTCTCCCTTTTTGTCTGCTACCTTTCGATTCTCGTCAGGTAGCTGACAAATATCAAGGCCAGGAGGACGCTTCTGACCGGGCGAGCGACGTCGTTGTGCCAGCGCGAAGAGGGACCCAGCTCTTCCCCAAATCTGCACGCGGTCAGTTTGTTTGGCGAATTTCCCCGTCAACGCATACGTCGCGAGGAGGTGAAGCCATCTCGGCGGAAGCCGGCCGTCACCGCATTTTGTCAGTCTGGCGCGACCGCCGAACAAAGCTTTCCCTGAGGACTGTTCGGTACCCCGAGGCAGGCGATGGCCGAGATCGCCGACATCCCGTGGGCGGATCGTCCTGCGGGAACGAAGATCAACTACAGCTGAGGGCGTTGTTGACGATCCTCTCGGGACGGGCGATCGAGGAGCTCGTGTGGGTCTTCTCGGGCTGGAGAACACGTCTGACTAGAGGTCGAGAACTAGCGCCAGACCTTCGTCGACCCGCCGCATCTCGTCGATGGTCAGGAAGCCGACCGGCTCGGTGAGCCGGTCGAGATCGACGGTCGCAAGCTGGTCGCACATGACCAGAGTCGGGCGATCAGCAATGACCACTGTTGGCCGAAAGCTGGTCTCGCGGGCCCTTGTACTGGTGAACGCAACGATCCAGGTCCTCAACGTGAGCCAGTCCGGCTGAAGCACGACGGCGTACCGCCGGCCCTGTTGCTCGTGTCCTTTCCCTCGCGCCTGCAGTCGGTAGATCTCACCCCTCATGCAGAGCAGCCATGTCCTGCTGTATTGCCCGGATTTCGGCCAGGTCGTCTGGGTCATCCTTGATCGCGTGGGCTTCTGCGGCTGCCACCCGGCGACGTTCATCGCGCTGCATTGCTTCCAGGGCGGCAAGGATGACTTGATCGGCACTCTGACGGCGGGCAGCCCCGACCTGGAGAATCAGGTCGCGGGTGCTGGTCTGAACCTTGACGGTGGTGGTGTCGGCCATGGAGCTAGTCTACTCCCGGTAGACCGCTTGCGCTCCTGCAACCAGCGAGGGCGGCACACCATTTGAATGTCCACTTCGGCGGCGGCATCGGGGACCGGTGGACGATCCACTTCCGGCATGGCGCCGTTCGGAGTGGGGTGATCGCATCGGCTTCAGCTGCCGCCGTGAGTCGCCGCGCGGCGGTGACCCGGCCCATCACGGGAGGTGCGCCATGACGGCGCTGATCGTCGGCTACGCCCGGTGCTCCACCGACCAGCAGGACCTCACCGCCGCCCAACGCGATGCACTCGCCGCGCTAGGCGTCGCTGCCGCCCGCGTCTACGTCGATCACGGATTGACCGGCACCAACCGAGACCGCCCGGGTCTGCGGGAGCCGATGGCGGCTGGCCGCCAGTAGCTGCGGGAATTCGTGGACAACCCAGGGGCATCTGGACAACTGCTGATCGTGATCGGCGGGCGGGCCGAGGCGCGCCCGGTAACCGCAGGCGCCCAGAGACCCGCCCTGCGTGGCGACGGCGCCGGGTCCGAAGACGATTTCTGCCGGGCGTCCTGCGGGTCGCCCGGGCGGTGTGATGGAGTCAGAGGTTCTCGCTGCGCACCACCGCAGGGCCGGCGAGCCGATCGACCTCCTCAACCCGACGGCCAGCAACGAGGAGGGTGCCGGCACCCATCTCGCTTTCCACGACGCGCTCCTCCCCGCTTGCGGCAACCCCCGCCTGATCGGGATCTGCCGGCGACTGTCCGACGCTGCCGAGCTGTAGCGCGCCTGGTCCGGACCAGGCATACACGAGATCAACCGATTGTCAGGTGAAAGACCGGGCCGGCGCAGCCAGCCCCGGATGGTGCCGGGCGGCCACCTCGGGGTGCGAGCGGATCCAGCCCTTCAGTGCGTTGTCACCGAACGTGGGCAGCAGCGGGTTCTCGGCGGCCTGCGTGACACCCGGGGCGTGTGCCGCAAGTTCCGGGGTCAACGGAACGGGGTGCAGTTTCGCCTCCAGTCGGGGTGAGAAGAAGAAGCCGATCGACTGACGGGTGTCCGAGGGACGGCACGGCAACACCCGATGGACCGTTGCCACCAGGTAGCCGTGCGTCGCCACCTCGAGCATCTCGCCGACGTTGACCACCAGCGCGCCCTCGACCGGGGCCACGTCGATCCACTCCTGCTCCCGGGGCGGTCGGGCCTGCAGGCCGCCCACCGAGTCCTGGAGCAGCAAGGTCAGGAAACCCCAGTCGGCGTGCGGCCCGACGCCCTGGGCGGCCGGACCGTCGGTCTCCTGGCCCACGTAGCGGATCAACTTGCCGAACCAGTGCGGCTGATCGCCAAAGGCTTCGTCGAAATGCTGCTCGGGCAGGCCGAGGCACGCCGCCAGGGCGTGGGTCAGTTCCGTTCCCACGACGGTCAGCAGATCGGTCCAGGCCTGGACGGTCGGCCGGAGTTCCGGTAGCAGTTCGTCCGGCCACTGGTTCGGCCCCTGCAGGAGTCGGTACGGCGTATCCCAGTCCGCCGCAGCCACCGCCGGGAGTTCGGGGCCGAAGTCGAGCTGTTCCCTGGCGTCGGGCCGACCGGCGGTGATCTCGTGGCCGAGCCGCGTGTAGCCGCGGAAGTGCGGCGAGGTCCGGTTGTCCAGCGCGATGCGGGCCTCCGGCGGCAGCGCGAAGAATCTGGCGGTGACGTCGACCAATTCCTGTACCTGGCCGGGCCCGGCACCGTAATCGGTCAGATGGAAGAAGCCGATCTGGTGGGCGGCGACGCGCAGCCGCTCCAGGAAATCGGGATCCAGGGTGCCGTCGCTTCGCCGGGCGTCCTGCAGCCGCAGGGTGGGAATGGCGTTCACCCGGTCGAGGATAGGCCGGGAACCGGCCGGGAATCGCGCCGGGTCCGGACGGCGTTTCGGCGCGACACGCCAACAATTTTCCGATGGTTCATCTGCGCATCTGTTCCGATGACTCATTCCCGGCATACATTGGGCCACCGGCGGGAAAAGGACAGCCATGCCGCCGCCGTCCGCGGTCCATCCGCGGCGCGATGTCCAGGACGCACAGGAGGATCCATGTCGGTTCCGGTCGGAGACCACGGCACACACGGTCCGGCGGCGACGAATGCGGCCGCCCGCATCCGGCCCCTGCAGGTGATCCGCGGAGCGCGCAACGCCCTGGCCGTGGTCCTGGGCCTGCACGTACTGGCCTTCGTCACCCTCTTCGTCATCGTCATTCCCGGCCACTACCAGGTGGGCGGCAAGGTGTTCGGCATCGGCCTGGCGATCACCGCCTACGTGCTCGGTGTGCGGCACGCCTTCGACGCCGATCACATCGCGGCCATCGACAACACGACGCGCAAGCTCGTCGGGGAGAAGCGGAAGGCGAGCACCGTCGGTCTCTACTTCTCGCTCGGCCACTCCACGATCGTCTTCGTGATGGCCCTGCTGCTGGCCGTCGGCGCGAAGGTCGCGACCACCCTGGTGTCGCAGGACTCGACGGCCCACCAGGCTCTGGGCGTCATCGGGACCGCAGTGTCCGGGCTGTTCCTGATCCTGATCGGCGTCATCAACCTGATCGCTCTGGCCGGCATCATGAGGGTCTGGCGGGAGGCCAGGGCGGGCAACATGGACGAGGAGGCTCTGGAGAGGGCGCTCAATTCGCGCGGGTTCTTCACCAGATTGCTGCGTCCGATCATGCGGCGGATCACCCGCCCGGGTCAGATGTACCCGGTGGGCGTGCTCTTCGGACTCGGCTTCGACACCGCGACGGAGATCTCCCTGTTGGTGATCGCCGGGGCGGGCGCGGCCACCGGGCTTCCCTGGTACGCGGTCCTGGTGCTGCCGATCCTGTTCGCGGCCGGCATGAGCCTGTTCGACACCCTCGATGGTGCGTTCATGCACGCCGCCTACGAGTGGGCGTTCATCCGGCCGGTGCGCAAGGTGTACTACAACCTGACGACGACCGGTCTGTCGGTCGCCGTCGCCCTCATCATCGGTGGCGTCGAGATCCTGACGCTCCTGCACGAGAAGCTGCGCTGGACCGATCCGGTGACGACCTGGATCAACGATCTGTCCCTGAACTCTGTCGGATACATCATCGTCGGACTCTTCGTCCTCGTCTTCCTCGGCTCGGCCGCCTACTGGCGGGTCGGACGCGTCGAGGAACGCTGGACGGCCAAACTGCACGGGCCGCAGCCGGCCGGCCTGACCCCCGGCCAGTCGCCGCGGTAGGTCACAGCGGTAGCTCCCAGCGGTAGGTCATAGCGGTAGGTCATCTGGGGCGGTACAGGTCCGGTATCCCGTCGTGGTCGTCGTCGCGGGCCTCGGCCTCGCAGATCCGCCGGTAGGTCCTGTTCCTGGACCGCAGCACCACCGCGGCCAGCAGGGCGGACACGAGCGAGCCCACCAGCACACCGACCTTGACGTGATCGTCCTGGGGGGTGTCGGGGCCGAACGCCAGTACTGGGTAGCTGCTTGAGTAAAGTTCAGAACGGGACGTCCACTGCTGCAACAGGATTGCGCAGTTCAGCGAGCGGGTGTGGGTCTGTGTTCACGGCCTGCTGCAACAGTCGGTAGAACAAAAGCCCGCGACTCTTCGAGGTGCGTCGGTTGAACCGGAATGTGTATTCGTCCAGGTAGTAGGCCAGGTGCTCCTGGGAGACCGCGTAATGCAGGGTGCCGGTCAGCCAGCGTTTGAGCAGCGAGGCGACCATGTGGACGCCGGGGAGGTTGATGTGGGCGGGCTCGGCGCTGTCGGTCCCGACGAACGCGACGTGCTCGTAGCCGGCCGCGGTCAGCTTCTTCAGGTAGTTGGCGTCATCGGTTCTGACCGTTGATCCTTTGGCGATGACGCGGTCGGCGAAGCCGAGCATGCTGACCGATCGGGCTGTCTCGGCCAGCTCGATGCGGACCCTGCCCAGCTTGCGGCCGGGGATCGATTCCACTGCGATCATCGCCGCGGTGTGGTCCTTCACGCCGCCTGCGCGGCCGCGAGACTCGTTGCCGATGAACACTTCATCTAACTCCACCACACCGGAGAGCAACTCCCGCTCGGGGCGGACCATCGCCCGGCGTAGCTTCTGCAGCCACGCCCACGCTGTTTCGTAGGATCCGAAACCCAGCACCCGCTGCAGACCTTGCGCGGACATCCCGTTCTTCTGCGAGGTGATGAACCAGATCGCCGCGAACCACGTCGACAGCGGCGTCCGGAGCCGGTGGAAGATCGTGCCGGCGGTCACCGACGTCTGCCGGCCACACCTGGTGCACATCCATTTCGCCTTCGCCGTACGCCAACCGCCGGGCGCCCCGCACACCGGACACACAAACCCCTGGGGCCACCGCAGACGCTCCAGATACGCCAGACACGACGAGTCATCCGGGAACCACTCCAGCAACTCCTGAAAGGTCCGGGGGTAATCGACACCACCGACCGGGTAGGCACACACTGGCTCTGACAAGGCCAAATACTACTTGACTCAAGCAGCTACCCAGTACGCCAGTTCCCCGATCAGCAGGGACACGGTGAAGCCGACGCCGGCGAGCATGGCCACGCCCAGTACATCGGTCCAGGAGAGTTCGTCGTCGAGCTCGGCACTGGTGAATCTGGACATCAGGAACGTCGAGCCCAAGACCCCGATCATCTTGCCCGCCACCAGAGCCACCACGATGCCGATGGTGACCCGGTCCGCCATCGACCCGGCCAGGCCGCGCAGTCCCTCCACCGTAACACCCGCCGCGAAGAAGGCGAAGACCGGCACCGCGAACCCTGACGACACCGGGCGCAACCGGTGCTCGAAGTGCTCCGCCAGGCCCGGGCCTGCATCGGGTCCGCCGTTCCGGGCGCCGGGCAGCACCGGAACCATGAAGGCCAGCAGTACCCCGGCCACCGTGGCGTGGATCCCGGACGCATGCACCAGGGCCCACGTCGCCAGCGCCAGCGGCATCAGCACCGACCAGGCCCTGACCCGTTTCTGCACGGCGAGGGCGAACAGCGCCAGCGGGATCGCTGCCAGCAGCAGCGGGACGATCGAGAGAAAAGTAGTGTAGAAGATCGCGATGATGACGATCGCCAGCAGATCGTCCACTACCGCCAGGGTCAGCAGAAAGGTCCGGAGCCCAGACGGCAGGTGGGTGCTGACGACGGCGAGAACCGCCAGCGCGAAAGCGATGTCGGTCGCAGTGGGAATCGCCCACCCGCGCAGGGCTGCTCCCCCGCCGAGGTTGAGCAGGGTGAAGATCAGGGCGGGTACGGTCACCCCGCACACGGCGGCGACGACCGGGATGGCCGCCCGGCGGGGGTCCCGCAGATCGCCGGCCACGAATTCGCGTTTGAGTTCCAGACCCGCCACGAAGAAGAAGATCGCCAGCAGTCCGTCGGCGGCCCATTGCCCGAGGCTCAGCCGCAGATGCAGTGACTGGATCCCGAACGTGGTGTCCCGCAGTGCCTGGTAGGCGCCCGACCACCCGGAGTTGGCCCAGACCAGAGCGATGACGGTGGCCAGCAGGAGCAGCGCACCGCCCACCGTTTCCTTGCGGAGGATCTCGGCGATCCGGCTGGCTTCGGGCCAGGTGCCCCGACCGAGGACCCGCGGCGGGTCGCGTGGTGGATCGGGGCGTGGATCGCGGGGCGGATGCGCTGATGCCATCGGGACTCCAGAAGCTCGATGCGGCACGGACATCCGGGGTCGGACGATCCGCTGCCGACCAGACTTCCCGGCGCATCCACGACGACCCTACCGCAGTTGCCCTCAGTCGGTCTCGACCACGAAGTCCCAGGCAGCCAGCACCTGACGTTCCGGGGCCCAGCGCATCAGCCCCTCACCGGTGCGCATCACCGCGCGCAGACGGAAGGTGACGGTCTGACCAGGGGCCAGAACCGTCGGCGGCGGCCGGCTACCGGCCACCACGGTCGGGTGGTAGATGGTGCCGAGGTGGTCGGTCGAGCTGAAGTCGTCGACCGACAACGGGATCCGCGCGCTCGCAGCGCTCAGGCTGACGGTCCAGGTGCAGGTGGTCGAGGGCCCCTGGTAGGGAAGGCCCTGCCCCGGTACCTCCGGCCCCGCGACGGTGGCCAGCACCGTTCCCCTGCTCGTCCTGACCCGGACGGCATCGCCCTCGATGGTCAGCGCCGGACGTTCCGCCGTCCCGGTCAGCACGCCGTCCGGCTTCAGGGAGGCGGTCGGCAGGAAGGTCGGCAGCGCGCCATAGGTCGAGTCGGCCCCGGCACCGGCACCGGCACCGGCACCGGCCGCAGTGGAACAGCCCGAGAGCACCACGGTCAGTCCGAGAACGACTGCCGCACAGCGCGTGCGGTGCCGGGCGAAACGCCCGGCACCGCTCGCGTGGATCAAGAGTGCCCGCGGTAGCCGGCGTTGTTGAACACGTCCGGGCCGAACGGAGCCAGACCGGGCTGGGCGGCGTAGCCCAGATGACCCTTGCGGTCCAGGCCTCCGGACACGGTGCCGGCCGGCAGTGTGGAGTAGGCATTCCCGTGGCTGACGCCGAAGATGTCCTCCATCGTCCGCAGCCAGCTGTAGTGGTTGTAGAAGGTGCTGCTGGTGGTACCGGGCTTGATCAGCGGGCTGATCAGCACGCTGCCCGTGTCGCCTCCGCCCGGGGTGGCGTCACGCGCGTCGTAGAGCGGATCAGCGGTCTGACCGGGCGCCAGGTAGCCCGGTGCACCTTCGGCGCTCAGCGAGATCGAGCTGACCGCACCCGTCGGCGTCACCGCGTTCCCGGCGTGATCGACCAACTGGAACGAGCCGTCGATCACCGAACCGGTGGGCGAGGCAGCCAACTGGGGTCCGGTGTCGCTGACCGTACCGACGAACGTGTCGGCCGGGATCGGGCTGGTGCCACCGGGTCCTGTCTTGTCGACGGAATCGACGACGGCCCGGCCGGTGTCGTCGGCCAGGATCGAGCTGTCCAGGACGTAGGTGGAGGACGCCGGCGCCGCGACGGTGTCGTTGCGGACGCCGGGCGAGTTGCCCGATCCTCCCCGGACGATCCCCGGCACGCAGTTGGCCGGTACCAGCGTCGGCGTGGACTGGGTGCAGACCGGCGGCCGGTTGATGAACCCGTTGTCACCCGGTCCCGGGTACAGCTGGTTCCCGAGACTGTCCCTGGCCAGCGGCGTGTTGGGGCCGGTGGGCTCGTAGTGGACGTTCTTGCCGAAGAGGTTCTCGGCGGCGCCGTCGGCAGCGATGCCGGCGGTGGCGTTCGGCTGGTCGCCGGCCGTCGGTGCGTAGGCGTTCGCGTTGTTGAAGCTGTTGCCCGAGTAGGTGAAGGGCGGGTTGCCCTCGTCGAAGGTGATGTCGATCAGGCCGCCGTCCTTGAAGGCCGGGGACTTCTCGATCATCGGGACGTAGTACTGCAGGAACAGGTCGGAGGCGTACAGGCCACCGGTGTAGTTCTTCGGCGCGACGGACTCCGGATTCGGCGTTCCGGGCTGGTAGATCGGGGCGCCGGCCGCGGTGAACGAACCGGAGAGGTTGTTTCCCTTGCAGATGGCGTCGTGGGCGTCGCTGCAGTTGTTCGGCGTGATCCAGCTGAAGGCCGGCGTGGTCGAGGACTTCTGCAGATCGTGGAACAGGCCGCCGGTGGAACTGTCCAGATTGGCGATGTGTGCGGCGTCGCAGTCGCTTCCACCCTGTACCGGCGTGGTCAGACCCGGCTGGGTGCCGGTGGCGGTGGCGGTCCCGGTCAGGCTGTGGAACCACGGGAACGGGAAGTGCTTGGCCACGTACTGATCGTTGGCCTGGGCCCCGGTGAAGCTGGTGACACCGGTCGGGAACGGGTGCGCGAGGCTCGCGCTCATGAAGGTCGGGTTGGTGGTCGGGTTGTTCTTCGCCGTCCCCGGACCGGCGCAGCTGGCGTCCTCGCGTCCCGGCTGGTTGCCGATGTCCTGGGCGTACCCCTTCCAGGTCCTGCCCACTGCATCGAGCTGGTTGAACAGGGTGGGCGCGTCCGTCGGGTAGGTGCAGCCGTTGGTCCCGTTCGGGGCGTTGGCGCCGCTGGGCTGGGCCGCGTTGGCCAGGGAGGCGACCTGGCCGTAGTTCTTGTTGCGCTTGGTCACGATGCTCGCGTTGCTACCGAAGTCGAAATTCTCGACACTGCAGTCGGACTGGGTGTCCTGCTGCGTGGCCTGGCCGGACACCAGCGACACGTAGTTGTCCTGGCTGAAATGTCCGGTGCCGTAGTAGTTCTTCAGCAGCACGCCCTGGCTCGGCAGCGTCTTCCACAGATAGCTGTTCTGGTTCAGGCCGGTGAAGGTGGCGTCATAGGACTTGTTCTCCAGGATGATCAGCCAGACGTGTTTGACCTGACCACTCTTCAGCCCGGTGCTGGTGATGGTCCTCTCGACCTGGGTGGCGTCCGTCTTCGGGGCGGCCGAGGCCGCGCTGGAGGACGACACCCCGAACAGTGAGGCGGCGAGCACCGCTGCCGCCGTCACCGCCAGCAACTTGCCGCGATGTCCGCGGATGGTTCCGAACCTCATCAATGATCTCCCGAGCTCCGACCTGTGGACCGACTGTTGACCGGTCCGATCGAGCAGCTTGCTGTGAAAGTCCCTGGAAGTGAACATCGACACGGAGAATCCCAGGTGATTTCTAGGTGAACGATCGCCCGGCATCCCCCATTTCGGGCATTCCGGCGGTGCAACCTGGCGAAAGCCATCAAGTAGTAAAGAACGGGCCGTCCGGACGGGGTACCAGCGGGGGTATCGGCCGTGCCCGACGCATGACCGGTCCGGATCCCGGGTACCTCCCCAGTGCGCAGCGGCCTGCGCCGGACGCAGTGGCCCGCGCCGGACGAAGTGGCCGGCCCGGGACGTGGCCTGCCCGCGAGAGTGTTCGGAGGAGATGGATGACGCCCCCCGTGGATGTGCACCCGGCCCCAGAGGTGTCCCCCGATGTGCTGGAGGCCTACCGTCGCGCCCTGAATTCCGTCGGCGACGTCGGCGAATGGCGGCTGGACGGCTTCGACCGGACCGGCGTTCCGGTCGCTGCCGCGGTGTGGACCGGCCATCCGGATGGGTTCGTGGAGGCGCACGGTGTCGGGTACGGGCCGACCTGGACGCAGGCCTCGGTCGGCGCCCTCGGCGAGGTCGCCGAGCGGGTGGTCACCGCGGCGGAACTCCGGTCTCTGGCCGTACGGGTGGCCACCTACCGCGAGCTGTCCGCCGAATGCGGTGCCGGCGGAGTCGCCGATCCCCTCACCCTGACGCTCCCCGCCGGGTCGGACTACCACCCCGATCGGCCGATCGCCTGGGTTCCGGCGGTCCGGTGGAGGTCCGGCGAGCAGGTCATGGTGCCGCTGGAGTTCGTGGCGAACGACCCGTCCGGGCTGACGGAAGGGCTTCCGGCTCCGCTGATCACTCCGATCACCAACGGACTGGGGGCAGGTGACACCGTGGAACGAGCCGTCGGGCATGCCCTCCTGGAGCTGGTGCAACGCGATGGCGACACGGTGTCCTTCCGGGCCATGGACCAGGGGCAGGTGATCGAACTGGACTCGATCACCGACCCCACCGCACTCGCCTCCATCGCGGCATTCCGCGCCGTGGGCATCGAACCGATCGTCAAGCTGGCGTCCACGGAATTCGCCTACGTCGTCTACGCGATGGGCCGTGACCGGGACGACCGCCCGGCACTGCTGGCCCCGACTGCGATCGGCGAGGCCGGCCATCCGGATCTGCAGAGCGCCATCTCGTCGGCGCTGCTGGAGTTCGCCTCGTCCAGGGCCCGGCGGGCCTTCGCATTCGGCGACTTCGATCAGGTGCGGCGACTGCTGCCGGACTACGCCGATCTGGAGATGACACTGCCCGTGGGGAGCCAGGAGCCCCGCGCCCTGCGGACGATGCAGGAGTGGTCGGAGATGTCCGCGGACGCGCAACGCGAGCTGGCCGAGGCCATGCTCGGACACGAGGAACGACGGCTGAGGGTGTCGGAACTCCCATCCCCGGCGGGTGACCGGTCTGCCACACCCGCGGCTCTGCTGGCCACCATGCTCCAGCGGCTCTCCGATTTCGACGTCCTGACGGTGGCCGGCCGGCTCGGCGACATCTTCGCGGCGAAGGTCATCGTCCCCGGACTGGAGGTCGAAACGATGTCCTATCTGCGCATCGGCGGACGGGTGCTGCAGCGCCTGCTGGACCGTCGAAGTCCGCTGGTCGGGTTGGGCCGGCCCGATCGGCCCAGCCGGCTTCCCGTTCGGCTGACCGATGCGGCCGCCGCCCGGATCGGTGCTCCCGCGTGGCTGGATCGGGACGAGGTCGACAAGGCGGTCGGGAGGCTCTATCCGCTGTACCGGGAGCCGCGTCGGCACGCGCCGGCGCGGTTGGCGGTGCCCGCCCGCTAACGGCGGACAGGTCCGCGCTCGGCCGCGTCAGTGGCCGGAATCCCTCCCACCTCAGGGTCTTTCGCGCCCGAGCACGGCGTCACGACCGCCGGCCAGGGCGGCCACCGCGGCCGCCGAAATCTGCTGCGGGGTATGCCAGAAGCCGCCGTCCGCACCGGGTACGGACGAGTGGCCGAGCAGCAGGTGCCACCGGTCTGCGACCCGGGGCCAGCGTCCGGACGACGGCTCCGCCGTGGGGGGCGGTAGCCAGCGGCTGGTGAGGATGCGCAGGGTCGTGCCGCGGACCACCTGCGAAAGCCGGGCGACGGCATCGTTCTCGGCATCGTCGTCGGTTCCGGCCACGTAGAGGACGGCGGCGTCGACCCCGTCACGGAGCGGCGCGGACGCGAGTGCCGCGTCCACGGCAGCAGGCTCGAAGACGTCCAGGGACACCGGGAGCAGACGCTCGCCGCCCGCCAGGGCCAACCCGGTCAGTCGAGCCCGATTCCTGGCCACCGCCACCACCGTGGCGCCCCGGCCCAGGTAGGTGTGCACGGCAGGAAGCAGGACGCCGGTGGCGCCGACGATCAGCATCCGGGGACCGTCCTCAGAAGCCGCGACGGGGTACCTCCGGCGGTTGACGTCCACGCAGGAAGTCGAAGTCGGCGCCGAGATCGGCGCCCTGGACGTGCTCGACGAACAGCTTCATGTAACCGCGGGCTGCGCTGGGCACCTCCGGGGCCGTCCAGTCCGCCCGCCGGACGGCCAGTTCCCCGTCGTCGACCAGCATGTTCAACGTGCGTCCCACCACGTCGACCACGATGACATCACCCGTCCGCAGGAGCGCGAGAGGTCCGCCGACCGCCGCCTCCGGCGCCACGTGCAGGATGACGGTGCCGTAGGAGGTCCCGCTCATCCGGGCGTCGGAGATCCGCACCATGTCGCGGACGCCGCGCTCGAGCAGCTTCTTCGGCAGGGCCACATTGGCGATCTCGGGCATGCCCGGATATCCGCGGGGGCCGGCGTAGCGGATGACCAGGATGTCGTCGGCCTCGATGTCGAGGTCGTCGTCGTCGGCCACGGCCAGGTAGTCCTCTAGTCGGTCGAAGACCACCGCCCGCCCGCGGTGGTGCAGTAGGTCCTCGGATGCCGCCGACTGCTTGATCACGGCGCCGCCCGGTGCCAGGTTGCCGGTCAGCACGGCGATGCCGGAGCCGGCCGGCTTCACCGGATTGCCCATGGATCTGATCACCTGGTCGTTGAAACACTTTGCCTTGGCGTAGTTCTCGCCGATGCTCCGACCACTCACGGTCAGCGTGCCCTGGTCCAGCAGATCGCCCAGTTCGGCGACCAGCGCGCCCAGACCGCCGGCGTAGGCGAAGTCCTCCATCAGGAATCGACCCGAGGGCATCAGATCGACCAGGGTCGGGATGTCCCGCACCAGGGTGTCGAACTCCGCGAGCTCCAACGGCACCTCCACCCGACCGGCCAAGGCCAGCAGATGGACGACGGCGTTCGTCGACCCGCCGATGGCGGCGTTGAGCCGGATCGCGTTCTCGAAGGCGCGCCGGGTCAGGATCTTCGACGGTGTCAGTCCCTCGCCGACCATCTCCACGATCCGCCGGCCGGCCAGATGCGCCATCGTCCGGCGGCGGGCGTCATCGGCCGGGAGTTCGGCACTTCCCGGGAGTTGCATCCCCAGGATCTCGCCGAGGAGCGCCATCGTCGAAGCCGTCCCCATGGTCATGCAGTGACCACGGCTCCTGGCCATGCAGCCCTCCGCCTCGAAGAGCTTGTCCTGGGAGATCTCACCGGCCCGGTAGGACTCGGTCAGCCGCCAGATCGAGGTTCCGGAGCCGATGTCGCTCCCCCGGTACTTGCCGTTCAGCATCGGGCCGCCGGTGATCAGCAGGGTCGGCAGGTCGACGCTCGCGGCTCCCATCAGGTAGGCCGGAGTGGTCTTGTCGCAGCCGGCCAGCAGCACGACCGCATCGAGCGGATTGCCGCGCAACGTCTCTTCCAGGTCCATCGAGATCAGGTTGCGCAGCACCATGGCGGTGGGCCGGACGAGCGGCTCACCGGCCGAGGTGGTCGGGAATTCGAACGGCACCCCGCCGGCCTGCCAGATCCCGCGCTTGACGTGTTCGGCCAGTTCGCGGAGGTGCACGTTGCAGGGCGTCAGCTCCGACCAGCTGTTGGCGATGCCGATCACCGGCCGTCCGGTGAAGCTGTCGTCTGGCAGACCCTCGGACCGCAGCCACGATCGGGACATGATGCCGGTCTTGCCCTCCGCGGCGAACCAGGAGGCACTGCGCAGCGGCGCCCGGGTCTGCTGCCCGTCGGCCTCCGGCGCACTCACCGGAACCGCGGCAGGTGCTGGATCTGGGCGGCGATCAGGTCGTCGGCCAACGAGGCCGCGGCCGCCGGGTCCGACACCGCACCGTCGGCGAGGATCGCCTCCACCACCATCCCGCGGTCTCCGTTCATCGCGGCCTCGATCGACAGGTACACCGGGGTCAGCCGGCGCTGCAGCACCGCCGTCAGCGCGGGTCCCAGATCGGGCACCGCAATGCCCCTGATTCCGCGTGCGGTCGCGACACCGGGGATCTCGACGGCCGCGTCCGACGGCAGGTTCGGGATCAGACCATTGTTGATCACGTTGCAGGAGAACATCTTCCGCTGATCGCCGAGCACCGAGCGGATGATTCCGATCAACTGCTCCTGCTCGCCGCCGGACTGCTCGAAGGCCGCTCCGTCCAGCGGTACGGTCCCCTCCGCCTGCCGACGCATCCCCTGGTAGCGGTCCTCGCCCCAGGCGAGGATCTCCGGCACCGAGAAGGCGTCGACGCCCAGGGTCTTGCCGTAGTAGGCGCCTCCTGGCCATCGCTCGGGGAAGAACTCGGTGACGTGCCGGTCCTCGGCGGCCGGAAAGGCGCCGTACCTGGCGAAGATCTCCCAGGAGAACGGGTTCTGCCAGGCATTGGTGTTCTCGTTGAAGATGTCCCCGATCATCGCCGGGTCCATCGGCCCGGCCAGATCACCTGCGACCTTCGCGCGGATGCGGGGCCAGGCGTCGCGCCCACGCACCCGGAAGTCGTAGAGGAAGGTCAGATGATTGATGCCGGCGTACAGGGTGGACGTCTCCTCCAGCGGTTCACCGAGGTAGGCGGCCAGATGGCGCTGCACGTGATGCACTCCGTGACACAAACCGACCACCTGGTGCAGGCCGGCGTACCGGCTCATCGCCATGACGTTGGCCGTCATCGGGTTGCTGTAGTTGAAGAAGAACGCGTCGGGCGCGAGTTCGGCGACGTCCACGGCGATCTCGACCAGCACCGGCGTCGTCCGCAGCAACCTGGAGATACCGCCGGGCATCACCGAGTCCCCGACCGGCTGGAAGATCCCGTGCTCCATGCAGACCCGGTGATCGGTCTGCCAGGCCGGCCGGCCGCCGACTCCGACGCAGGTGATGACGAAGTCGGCTCCGGGCAGGACGGCCCGCCGGTCGGTGCTCCCGCTGACCGAGATGTGCGGGTCCGCGCCCCTGGCCCCGACCATCTTCCGGGCCAGTCCGACGGCCGTGGCGAGCGGTTCCTCGGCGATGTCCACCAGATGGATGTCCCAGTCCCCGAGGTCGGTGGCGCAGATCAGATCGGCCAGCAGGCCGCGGGTGAACACCGCACTCCCGGCACCGATCAACACCAGCGTCTGACGGCCGACGGCACTCATCTGCTCACTTCCTCTCGATTTCGGGGTGGACCGCCGTTCCGGCGGTCTGCGGGTCCGCGACCCGCATCGGGCCGCACCAGCGCCGGACTAGTCGGCGATCCGGTGGATCATCGTGTTGCTGAACAGGTAGCGGTACCCGGCCGCGACGATGGCAGCATCATGACGCGGGCTGGCCCCCCACGGCGAACCGTGCAACCAGACGAACGCCGGCGCCGACTGCCCGGTCACCGCGTCCATCCTCCTCTTGGGCTCGGCGATCTCGCGGTCCAGATCCTCGTCGCTGACGACGTCGGCGATACCGTCGTGCGAGGCCGTGTGCGGGTACACCACGTGTCGCGTCGACAACTCGGCGATCTCGTCCCAGGTCATCGCGATCCGCTCGCCGTGCATCTCCTCGTCGACGAGCCCGATCCAGTGCGAGCGGGCGAACAGTTCCTGCTCGGCCACCGGGCAGTCCACGAAACCCGTGCAGACGGCGAACCAGCCGGTGATGCCCAGTTCGTCGCAGACCTGGCCGGCGACGTCGTAGCTGTTCCGGTACCCCTCGTAGAAGACCGGCAGGAATCCCGGCTCCTGGCTGGTCCAGGTGCCGGTGGCGTAGAAATGGTCCAGTTCGGCCAGGTCGATGCCGACGAAGGCCTCGCGGTAGGCGGAAAGTTCGCGGTGCAGGGCAAGACGTCCGGACGCGGGTGTGTTGTGGTAGTTGACCAGCCGCAGGTAGCGGCCGGCGGCGAACGCATCCCGGTGTGCCGGCCAGGTCAGGTCACTCATCTGGTCACGCTGCGATCGAAGTCCTCGTAAGCGGCCACAGCGAGAACGCTGATCAGCACGCCCATGTCGCTGTCGCGACGGGTCGGGGCCAATGCTGTCCGGTACTGCTGGACCCGGGCCAGCACGGCAGCGGTGCGCTCGGCCCCACGGTCGGTCGCCTCCGCCGTCACCTGCGGGATCCCTCCCGAGCCCCGCTCGTCGACCAGGACGGCGAACATCGGGATGCCCTCCCGATGCAGGGCCCGATCCTGCGCCTCCCGCAGGGTGTTCCTCGCCTGCACCGCATCCAGTGCCTCACTCGGGTGCGCCATGTCCTGCCCCTGTTCTCTTGAAGTGACGAGCCACTTGCGGTGACGAGTCTCTTGCGGTGACGAGCCGTCGGCACCGGCTCGTGTTCGACGGTCGGGTGGGTCAGCAGGTGACGATCTCCACGCCCTGCGCCCGCAGGGCCGTCAACGTCGGGGTGTCTGCGGAGGCATCGGTGATCAGGCAGTCGATGACGCCGGGTGGGGCGAGGCGCACCGGCCCGCGCTGGCCGAACTTGGTGTGATCGGCCAGCACCGTCAGGGATGTCGCGCTGGCCAGCAACGATCGATCGGTGGAGGCCTCGAGCGCGTGCGCTCCGTAGAGCCCGTGCCGGGCATCGATCCCGAACGCGCTGTAGAACGCCGTGTCCACGTGGAATTCCGCCAGCGTCCGCTCCGCGATCGGTCCCAGCAGGGACATCTCCTCGTGCCGCAGGATCCCGCCCAGCACGACCACCGTGATGGCCGGATAGAGGCTGAGCCGGTTCGCGATGTTCAGGGCGTTGGTCAGCACCGTGAGTCGGTCCTTGTCGGCGAGAAAGGGCACCATGGCCTCGGTGGTGGTACCGCCGCTGATCAGCAGGGTGGAGCCGTCCGCGACGCGGTCCGCCGCGGCCGCCCCGATCCGGCGCTTCTCCGGCTCGTGGGAGATCGCCCGCCTCGAGCGGGTGGGCTCGGTCTGCACCCCGGACAGGCTGGCCCCGCCGCGCACCCTGGTGAGCAGCCGTCGATCGGACAGGTCGGCAAGGTCGCGCCGCACGGTGGAGGGACTCACCCCGAGCGCCTCGGCGAGATCCGCGACGTTGCCGGACCCGTTGACGCGCAGGTGGTGCAGCATCATCTTCTGGCGATCCACCTCCAGCATCTAGTACCCCCGTCCGCGGTCCACGACGTTCAGCAGGGTTCCGCCGGCGAGGAAACGCTCCAGGTTCCCCGTCACGATCTGCTCGACGTGCGCGCCGTAGTCCGCGGTCAGCCCGCCGACGTGCGGGGTCAGCAGGACGCCCGGTTCGGTCCACCAGGGCGAGGTGGCGGGGAGCGGTTCGGACTCGAACACGTCCAGCGCGGCCCCGGCGATCCGGCCCGACCGCAGCGCGCCCAGCAGTGCCGACTCGTCCACCACCCCGCCCCTGGACACGTTGATCAACATCGCACCCGGTTTGACTCGGCCGAGCCGACGGGCGTCCAGCATCCGGTGTGTGTCCGGGGTGTGCGGCACCACGACCACCAGCCAGTCCGCCAGGCCCAGTACCTCGTCCAGGCGATCGGCGGCGACCAGCGCCACCTGGTCCACCGTCGCGACGACCGGAGCCGAGGAATCGACCGTGCGATGACGCGGCGCTGCGGGCCGGGCGGCCACCCGCCGGCCGTCGTAGCGCAGCAACTCCTGGGATGTGTCCTGGACACCCCCGCGGGACACGCCGATCACCCGGATCCCGAACGGCGCCGTGAGCCTGGCGATCTCCTGCCCGATCCTGCCGTACCCGAGGATCACCATCGTCGTCCCGCGCACCGGAGCCGGGGTGAACCGCTGGGCACCTGGCCCTGGATCCGGCCAGAGCCGGGCGTTCCGGGTCTCGACCAGAGCGGGAAGACGATGGGCCAGCGCCAGTACCGAGAACGTCACGTACTCGGCCATCGAGACCGGCCCGACCCCGCCGAGGGTGGTGATCGAGATGTCGCTGTCCCAGATCGGCTGCCCGCGGAGGTGGTCGGCGCCGGACGAGTCGAGCTGGATCCAACGGAGCGCGGGGGCGCATCTGGCCGACGGGAATAC
Organism: Nakamurella sp. PAMC28650; assembly: GCF_014303395.1. GTDB lineage: Bacteria > Actinomycetota > Actinomycetes > Mycobacteriales > Nakamurellaceae > Nakamurella. The sequence continues at coordinate 3,140,426 of NZ_CP060298.1, read as the reverse complement.
CGAGGAGGTGTGCAGGATGTCGACCTGCGCCCACACCTGCGGGGGGATGTCCTCCGGCGATCCGGCGGTGATCTGCTCGACGGTCAGCAGGGGGGAAACGGCACGGAGCCGGTCGAGGAATTCCTCGTCGAACGCCAAGGTGCTGAGGTAGTGGACCGACGCCGTCATTTGATGCCCGACCTGGCCAGACCCTGGACGAAGTACCGCTGGAAGGAGACGAACAAGATGACCATCGGCAGGATGGCCAGGAGATTGATGGCCATGATCGCCCCGTAGTCCGAGGTGTACTGACCCTTCAGGTCGGTGACGATGCCCAGCGGCAGGGTGAACAGTTCCTGATTCGAGAACAACGCGATCAGCGGCCAGGCCAGGGCGTTCCACTCGTTCATGAAGGCGAGCAGCACCAGGACGGCCACCAGGGGCTTGCACAGGGGCATCACGATGGAGAAGAAGGTGCGGAACTGGCCACAGCCGTCCACCCTCGCCGCCTCCACCAACTCGTCGGGGATCGCCAGGAAGAACTGCCGGGCCAGGAAGATCCCGAAGACGGCCGCGCTCTCGGGCAGGATCACCGACCAGATGTTGCCGAACAGGCCCAGATCGATGGACAGCGTGAACTGCGGCACCATGATCGCCTGCACCGGAATCATCATGGTGGACAACAACAACAGGAACAGCGCGTTGCGTCCGCGGAACGGGATCTTGGCGAACGCATAGCCCGCCAACAGGTTGACGACCACCGTGATCCCCGTCGTCAGAAGGGTGATCACGGCGGAATTCCGGAACCAGCTCCAGATCGGGAAGTCGTTGAACGGCGTCCGGAAGTTGTCGAGGGTGAAATGCGCCGGCCACAGGTGAAGACCCGGCAGGTAGAGGTCCTCCCGCGTGGAGAACGCCGTCACCAGCATCCAGTAGATCGGGAAGAACATGATCAACGTGATGACGACGGCCGCTGCCAGGCGGAGCCAGAAGAAGCGGCCGCGCCGGCTGCGCCGGATTGCCTTGCGCCGGGCGCCGGCATCCAGCCCGACGACCCCGGGGGGCGAGATCATGAGGGCCATCAGCCGACCTGATCCCGATTTCTGCTGCCCCGCCACTGGATCACGGTGATCAGCAGGGTGATCAGGTAGATCACCACACCGATGGTGGCGGCGTAGCCGAGTTCACCCGGACCGTGCTCGTCGAATCCGGTCCGGTAGGCGTAGGTGACCAGCATCGTCGTGGAGAAATCGGGGCCACCGGCCGTCATGGCGAAGACGGTGTCGAAGATCTGGAAGGAGTAGATCAGATTCATGATCAGCAGGAAGAACGTCGAGGGTCCCAGCAGCGGGACCGTCACCCGCCGGAACTTCTGCCACCCTGTGGCACCGTCGATGGACGCCGCCTCCAGTACGTCCTGCCCCACGCCCTGCAGACCGGCCAGGTAGATCAGCATGTCGAAGCCGACCCGCTGCCAGAGCGTCATCAGGATGACGGAGAACATCGCCCAGCCGCCGCTGGACTGCCAGTTCGGACCGGCCAGGCCGAACACCCCGAGCAGGTTGTTGACGAAACCGTTGTACTGGTCGAACATCCAGGACCCAAGGACGCCGGTGGCCACGCCCGAGATCACCAGCGGGAGAAAGATGATCGAACGGTAAAGCGTGCGGCCCGGCAGTACTCCGTTCAGCAGTGAGGCGATGCCCAGCCCGAGGACCATGCCCACCGGCACCGTGCAGACGGTGAACAGCACCGTGTTCCAGAGCGTCTCCCAGAACACCGAATCCCGGAACAGGTCCAGGTAGTTGTTGAACCCCAGGAACTCCGGCGAACCGAGGGATTCGCGTTTCTGGAAGCTGATCACCAGCGCCAGCGCCAGCGGGAGCAGCAGGAAGACGCCGACCAGGATCAGGTTGGGGATCAGGAACGACCACGCCGCCAACGTCGTGCGCCGGCTGCGCACGGCCTTGATCCCGGAGACCGGGGACGGTCCCCCCGGCCCCATGTCGCTGGGCGCCCGGGCGGCCAGATCGCCTCGTACGGATGCCACGCCGATGCCTGCTAGGACCCGAGGGCTTTGCTGACGCCGGAGGCGATCGCCGAGATCGTGTCCGCGCTGGACTTCCCGTGGAAAGCCAGTTCCAGCTGGTCCTGCAGCACGGTGTTGATGCTGGAGAAACTCCCGACGGTCGACTCCTTCACGATCGTGTCGGAGATGGTGGCCGCCTGCTGCGCGCAGATCTTCACCACGTCGGGGCGCGAGACGTAGTTCAGGTTCGCGCTCGCCAGGGTCTTGAGCGTGGGCAGTTCGATGGCCTGCTCGCAGAAGTACTTCATCATGTCCTCGCTCACGACGAACTTGAGGAAGGCCGCAGCGAGTTCCGGATTCTTGGTGTCCTTGCGGGCCACGATGGCGTTCCCGCCGAGATCTGATGCCGCGGCCTTGTTCTGGGGCATGAAGGTGGCGCCCCACTCCCCCTTGTAGCCCGCCTTCGGGTCGGCCAGCTCGGGCACCAGGAAGTCACCGACGAACGACATCGGGACGATCTGGGACAGGAAGAAGTTATCGGAATACTGGCTCGTCTTGATCGTCGCGCTGTCGGGCACCCACTTGTTGGTGAAGAAACTCTTCGTGTAGTCCATCGCCGTGGTGGCTGCGGCCGACGGCAGCGCGACCTTCTTCAGATCGGGGGTGAGCAGCGTGCCGCCGGCCTGGTAGAGCCAGGACAGCCAGCGGAAGGCGCCGGCCTGCGTCCAGTCGTAGGCGAAGGGGAACTTCCTGTCCGGCAACGAAGCTCGCAACTTGGTGGCCACCGCGGAGAACTCCTCCCAGGACCACGCACCGGCCAGCGTCGTCGGAACGGACGTGATCCCCGCGGTGGCGAAGGCGGACTTGCTATACACGATGCACGTGGTGTCCGTCTGGTGCGGCACTCCATAGGGCACGCCGTTGTACTTGATGCCCTCCCACAGGGCGGGCAGGAAGGCGGCGATCTCGGCACTGTCGAAATAGGGGCTGACGTCGAGCAACACGCCTTTGGCGCTGTATTTGCCGATCGTCGTGTAGTCGACCCGGAAGACGTCGGGAGCGTTACCGGCCTGGATACCCCGGTCGATACCGGCGAAGAACCCGTCGTAGGGAACGATCTTCAGGTTCACCGTGGTCCCGGGGTTCGCTGCCTCGAACTTCTGCTTCACGTAGTTGAAACCGGCTGTCTCGCCCGTACTTCCGCCCCAGAACGAGAAACTGATCTCGCCCTTGACCGGCGCTCGACTCGATGGGGCCGGGGTGGACCCGACCGGCGAGACACCGGCTGCCGAGCTGGCCGGGGACGAACCGGCAGCGGGCCCGGCCGCCGAGGTCGCGGCCGAGGATGCCGCCGACGACGAGGATCCGACCGCCGACGAGGTACCGGCCGAATTGGAATGCACCGAGGAACAAGCGGTCAGGCCGAGCATCGTCGCGGCACCGACCGATCCGACCAGAAAGTTGCGGCGGTTTAACTCCATGAGATCTCCTGCTCGGGAGCGAGTCGGGGGCCAACGTGTGGGTAAGCCAAACACCCGGACGAGAACGAGTCAAGAGTGAGCAGTCATTTGACCATTTGGAAACAAAACTGACTGACTTTGATTGACCCCGCCCGTTGGCGGCCCTAGGGTCTACCTCGCATCGTCTACCTCGCACGTCTTCTCGCACGTCTTGTCGCACGGCATCGGCCGACCACGACGAGGGCCCGGCGGAGGTGGCCGGAAATCGTCGATCGGACCGGGAAGGTGGTGGCGGTGCCCGACCTCGATGACGGACCCGGCCACGACCGGCCGGCGTTCGACGTGCTGGTGCTGGCCGAGCTGAACGTCGACGTGATCATGCGATCTGACCGATCCCCACAGTTCGGGCAGGTGGAACTGCGGGTTCCGTCCGGTGCGATCACCCTGGGCAGCTCGGGGGCGATCACCGCCGCGGCACTGGCCTCGCTCGGTCTGCGCGTCGCCCTCTGCGGAGTGCTGGGCGACGATCCCGTCGGGGACATGGTGCTCGAGATGCTGGACGATCTGGGTGTGGACCGCAGCGCGATCACCCGGCGGCCGGCCCGGGGCAGCGGGATCACGTTGGTGCTGAGCAGATCTGACGGAGATCGCGCACTCATGACGTTTCCCGGCACGATGTCGGACTTCACCGTCGCAGACGTACCGGAGTCGCTGCTGCGCAGCAGCCGGCACGTCCACATCAGTTCCATCTACCTCCAGAGCGGGCTGGTTCCCGGACTACCCGCGCTGCTGTCGAAGCTCGACCCGGCGGTCACGGTCTCGCTGGACCCGGGGTGGGATCCCGGGAGCACCTGGACGACGGTCGAACCGGTGCTGCCGCATCTGACGTGGTTCCTGCCCAACGCCAACGAGTGCGTGTCGGTGGCCGGCGGCGACGACGACCCGGAGTCGGCGGCCAGGAAGATCGCCACCCTGGGACCGACCGTGGTGGTCAAGCTGGGCGCCGACGGCGCACTGATGGCCCCGTCGGACGGCGGGCCCACGGTCCGCGTCCAGAGCCGGGCACGGGAGCCGGTCGACACCACCGGAGCCGGCGACAACTTCAACGCCGGGTTCATCGCTTCGGTGCTGGGCATGGTGCTACCGGGCGGGTCCCCGGAGGCACTGGCCCTCGGATGCGCCTGCGGCGCCATCTCCACCGCGGGCATCGGAGGTACCGGGCGTCTTGCCACGCCATCGGAAGCCGCCGAACTCGCCCGGTCCCTCCTGGGATCCGGCGCCGGACCGACCACCGAGCACGACACGACCGGAGGCGCGCCGCAGGACGCGGCGCGCCCGGACCTGGAGCATCGATGAGCTCGTCAACGCCGTCAGCGCCGGAGAATTCACGGTCGGCCGACGCGCGGTCGGAGAGTTCGCGGTCGGCCACGGAACAGGAGCTCTACAGTCAGCCGGACATCTGGGCCAGGGTTCTCGCTGACTCCCCGGTGCACCGGGGCATCCTGCCCGCAACCGGCCGACCGGTGTTGTTCGTCGGATGCGGCACCTCCTACTACATCGGAGAGTCCTACGCCCGCCTGCGCAATGCGGCCGGGCTCGGCCGGACGCGGGCCGCCATCGCTTCCGAGATCCCCTACGTCGAGCGCGACGAGGTCATCCTCGTGCTCTCGCGGTCCGGGACGACCGGTGACGTCAACCGGATCGCCCGCGAACTGGGACAGGACCACCACGTCGTCGGGATCATCGGCGATCCGGCGACACCGTTGCCCGCCCTGTGCGACGAGTACGTCCTGCTGGACTACGCCGACGAGATCTCGGTGGTGCAGACCCGGTTCGCGACGTCGGCGCTGACGGCACTGCGCGCCTCGCTCGGAGCGGATCTGTCCGGCCTCGTGCAGGACGCCCGGGCTGCCCTGGCCGAGCCCCTGCCCGATCCGCTCCCGGACCACGTGGTGTTTCTCGGGCACGGCTGGACGATCGGCGTGGCCAACGAAGCCGCACTCAAATGCCGTGAGGCGGCAGGATTCTGGACCGAGGCCTACCCGGTGATGGAGTACCAGCACGGGCCGATCGCGGCGGCCGGGCCCGGCACGTTGGTGTGGTCGTTCGAACCGCTCCCCGACTTCATCGCAGACGCGGTGAAGGCCACCGGCGCCCGGGTGCACGTCCCGAACCTGGATCCGCAGGCACAGTTGGCCACCGTCCACCGACTGGCGGTGGCCCTCGCCGTCCGGGCCGGACGCGACCCCGACCACCCCCGGTTCCTGTCACGTTCGGTCCAGCTGACCTGACCTGACCTGACCTGACCTGGTCGGTCGGTCATCGTGATCGCCGCCACCGGGCGGCAGATGCCATCAGGAGTAGCGGTGGTTCTTCTCCGAGTGGCCGGCCGGGCGGCGGCAGAGACGATTGTTCATGCTGCGGTGGCCGCAGAGCGCTTCCGACACCTCGGCCTCGACCTCCGGCACTGCTCGAAGTGTCTCGACCGCCGGATTGCCTCCGCGATCCGCCGGTGCCGCGGTCGAGGCGACGGGGCCCTCTGATTCCAGAGTCGGCCTGCGGCGGGGCGCAGCGGACGCCGGCTGACCGGAGGTCGCGGTCTTGTTCGCGGCCCGCGCGGCATACCGGGCTTCGCGCATGGCCTGCATCGCGTCGACTTTGCTCATCACGTCAGAATAGGTGCTCGGACCGACGGCGTCCTCCGGCGGCGATCGGCCGCCTGACCGCGAGATTCAGATCTCCGGCTCCGCCTCGGCCAGGGGTGCTCTGCCCGTCGATGCCGGGCGCGGCGCACCACGGCACGGATCGGCAGGACCGCAAGCGCCATCACCAGACCGTTGACCGGGACCCGCCACATCGTGGGCTCCGGAAAGACGAGATAGGCCGCCACCGCGCCGGCCACCACGGCCAGCATCCCCGTGACACCCGCGACGGCCAGCAGCACCGACCGCTCCGATGCGCGACCCCTCGCATTTCGGAGCGGCGATGGCGCCTCCGAGTGCGAGGTGAAGTCGTCGACGGCTGTCATGGGACATTCCTCTGGTCGGTCTGCAGGTGCGGGTGACGGCGATCCGATCGACGGCCGCGGTGTCAGGAGCAGTACGAGCCGCCCCTGATACCGCCAGGATTTCTCCGGTATCGACTTGCGGTGGGACGCCGTGCCCGGCCGGACGGTTCCCGTCGAGCACTGATTTCCCGGTGTGACCCAGACGTTGCCGCGTCCCCCAGACGCGGCGGTCGCAGGCGAAGACCTCCCGGCCACCAGATCCGCTCGACAGGCCCTACTGTGCTGCCGGTACCGATCGCCTGCTGATCATCTCATTTGCACTGCTGCGGTCAACGCGCAAATGGCGAATGCACTCCGCCGGGCGACACCCGACGGAGCAGAAACATCCGTTCGAGCGGCGTCGGCAGAACAGAAGTGAACGCTGGGCGATCATTTGTCGTCGATCGCCGTCCGATCACTGCGTCAGCGCTCCAGCGGAACGGCGGACGAAGGTCGGGACGGAACCGGGACGCGATCTCGATCGCGGCGACACCGCGGTCAGGCCAGGGGCACGGGGTCCAGCAGAGCGAGGTCCTGCAGCACGCAGTCCTGGACACTGCGCCTGGGTGTGTTCGGAACCGGTCCCCCGAAGCCGATGCGCAGAACGGCCTGCGGGTGGACCTGACCTCCGAGCAGGTCGCGGACCCGGTTCCGCACCGGTTCCACCTCGATCAGCTGGGACAGGAACGAGGCCGCGAGGCCCAGGCTGGTGGCCTGCAGCAGGACGCGCTCCATCGCCTGCCCGGCCTGGATCTGCGCCCGCCAGGAATCGGAGTACGTGCAGAGCACGGCCACCAGAGGACGTTCCTCGAAGTCCCGACCCGCGGGGCGTTCATCGCGCCCCGGTCGGCCGAAGTCACGCAGGGTCCAGACGTCCTGCGGCGCCGGTGCCGGCCCGGCGGCGGAGACCGGTACGCCGTCGAAGGTGTGGTCGCGGCCCGTCCAACTGGTCCACTCTGCGGCCCAGGCCGGATCCAGCTGCTGGGCGCGATGTGCCTCGTGGGACCACCGTGCCAGGTCTGCCAGGGACGCGGGATCGGTGACCATCCGCAGACTGGTCTGTTCCGCCTCGGCCGCGCGGCTCAGGGTCAGCCGATGGCCGGACGGCACCTCCGCGTCGAAGAACGGCTGGCGATTGGTGCGGCGATGGGCGATCGCGCGTTCCAGATTCGCGCGGTCCGGCGTCATCCCGAACCCTGCACCGGCTTCCAGCACGGCCACCTGACCGGTCGCCGACTCCGACGACACCGTGGCGATGGTGGACACGCCATGTCGGGCCAGGGCCAGACGCAGGTTGAACAACGCCGCCCCGCAGGCGAGTCGCGTCTCCCGGCCGTCCGGGTCCGACACCGGCAACATGCGCATCGGGTCGACGTAGAGCTCGATCCGCTCCGGGGAAAGGCGGAAGGCCCAGGGCTGACTGTTGTGCAACGAAGGAGCCCGGCCGGCAGCCTCGAGCACCTGGTTGGTCTGCGCGGCGGTCAGACCGAACGGAGTGGTGATCACGTCCGCCTCCTTTGTCAGTGATGGAGTACCGGTGTCAGTGATGGACTACCGGTGTCCGTAGTGAAGTACCGACCTTCAGCCAACGCCGTTTCCCGGCCGCCGCACATGGCCGAAAGTCCTCAGGTTTCCGACTTTCGGGTCATTTCCGTCCGCTTCCGGCTCGTTCCCCCGGCGCCGGTGACCTTCGGCCCTACCCGCCCGGGTCGTGCAACTGACATGCTGGGGCTGTGACCCAGGCCATCGAACCTCCCCGCCTGCACATCGAAGAACTACTGGAACAGTTGATGGACCGGGCCGGCGAAGTGGTCGCCGCCCGCGATGGACTACGAAAACTGTTGACCGCCAACGACTCCATCATGGGCGAGCTGTCCCTGCCGTCGGTCCTGCGACGAGTGGTGGAGTCGGCCTGCGAGCTGACCGACGCGAGGTTCGGTGCCCTCGGGGTGATCGCGGCCGACGGATCGCTCGAGCAGTTCATCCACGTCGGCATCGATCCGGCCGACGTACCGGCCATCGGGCCACTGCCCAAGGGACACGGGCTGCTGGGCGCGCTGATCGCACACCCGGAGCCGATCAACCTGACCGATCTGAGTGCCGACCCGAGGTCGTCCGGCTTTCCCGCGCACCATCCGCCGATGAGCTCGTTCCTCGGCGTTCCGATCAAGCTGCGGGACGAGGTCTACGGCAACCTCTACCTGACGGAGAGCAAGTCCGGCGGGTTCACCAAGGAAGATACCGAGCTGGCCGTGTCGTTGGCCGGCACCGCGGCGATCGCCATCGAGAACGCCCGGCTGTTCCGGGACAGCCAGCGGCGTCAGGACTGGTTGGAGGCCTCGACCAGCATCACCCGCCGACTGCTGACGAAACCGGTCGAGAACGCCCTGACCGATATCGCCGAGCAGGTGCTGGTGCTGGCCGGGGCGGACGTCGTCATCGTCGTGCTACCGGTCGGTGACCAGAAGCAGTTGCGGATCGAGGTGGCCACCGGCGCCGGTGCCACCGATCTGGCCGGCCGGACCTACCCCGACAACGGAACCCTGTCGCAGGCCGCCATCGAAACCGGCCAGGCCATCCGCATCGCCAGTGCGAACAGCGCGCAGGACCTCCGGGTGCACATCTCCGACGTGGTGAAGGTCGGACCGGTGATCGCGTTGCCGCTGACCGGTTCCGGCCTGCCCAGGGGCGCGCTGCTGGCCGCGCGCCTGACGGGCAGCTCGGCCTTCTCCCTCGCAGAACTGGACATGGCGGCCACCTTCGCCGGTCATGCGGCCGTGGCTCTGGAACTGGCCGATGCGCGCGCGGTGGGCGATCGGTTGATGCTGCTGGAGGATCGTGATCGAATCGCGCGGGATCTGCACGACCACGTCATCCAGCGTCTGTTCGCGGCCGGCCTGACGGTGCAGAGCGTACTGTCGGGACGCATCCCGGACTCGGCCGATCGACTGTCCCGCGTCGTGGACGACATCGACGAGACGATCCGGCAGATCCGCACCTCGATCTTCGCGCTGCAGACCCAGCCGACCGGGGCGGTCAGCGTCCGCGCCCAGCTGCTCAAGACGCTCGACGAAGTGGCGATGACGATGGACAACGATCCTCGGATGCGCTTCTCCGGCGCCATCGACACCCTGGTCGAACCGGAAATCCTCGACGACCTGCAGGCCGTGCTGCGTGAATCACTGACCAATGCCGCCCGCCACGCCAAGGCGTCGTCGATCGAGGTCGAGGTCAGGATCGTCGAGGGGTGGCTCACCCTCGAGGTGATCGACGACGGGATCGGGATCGGCGTTCCGGTCCGCAGCAGCGGCCTGGCGAACCTGGAACACCGTGCGCTGCAACGAGGCGGCCGGTTCAGAGCGTCACCCGGGCCGGTCTGCGGAACCATACTCAGCTGGACAATTCCATTGGACAGCGAATCATCGCAAGGACGAACGCCATGACTGAAGCAACCGAGACGATCCGCCCCATCAGGGTTTTCCTGCTCGACGACCACGAGATCGTGCGTCGTGGCATCGCCGACCTGATCACGGCGGAGGACGACATCGAAGTGGTCGGTGAAGCGGGCTCGGCAGCCGAGGCGCTGGCCCGGATACCCGGCGCCCGTCCGGATGTCGCAGTGCTGGACGCGAGATTGCCCGACGGGAGCGGGATCGACGTCTGCCGTGACCTGCGGTCGGCCAATCCGGACATCCACTGCCTGATCCTCACTTCCTACGACGACGACGAAGCCCTGTTCGCCGCCGTGATGGCCGGGGCCGCCGGCTACCTGCTGAAGGAGATCCGGGGTTCCTCGCTGGTGGATGCCATTCGACAGGTCGCGGCCGGCCGGTCCCTGATGGACCCGAAGGTCACCGGGCGTCTGCTGGCCCGGCTGCGGGACGGCGAGCCCGAGGACAAGCGGATCCAGGCGCTCACCGGACGCGACCGGGAGATCCTGGCGCTGATCACCGACGGGCTGACCAATCGGCAGATCGGGGAACATCTCCATCTCGCCGAGAAGACCATCAAGAACTACGTGTCGTCGCTGCTGGCGAAACTCAACATGCAACGCCGGACCCAGGCGGCCGTCTTCGGGGCCGAGATCAAACGTTGATCGCTCGGAACCCACCGCGCCGGGCACCCGTCGACCTCGTGTACTGGGCGCGGACCACCGCCACCGGGCACGGCGCGTCAGCCAGCAGCGCGTGGCTCGTCGAGCCGACCACGAGGCTGGTGAAGCGCCCGCCGCCGCGTGTCCCGACCACGATCAGCGCCGGCGGCTGCGAGCCGGAGGCTGCGGAGGAGATCAGGTCGGCTTCCGGCCGGCCCCGCAGGACCACGGACCGGACGGGGACGTCCGGGTACTGCTCGGCCCAGCCGGACAACTGCTCGGCCAGGATGCGTCGCTCGTCCTCATCGATCTCGACCGGATCCGCCAGCAGCGGGTAGATCCGCAGGAATCCATCCAGCACGGTGTCGTCCCAGCTGTGCACGGCGATCAGCTCCGTGGCTCGCAACGAGGCCGACTCGAACGCGAAAGCCAGTGCTCGTTCGCAGCTCTCGGTGCCGTCCAGGCCCACCACGACCGGTCCGGGCGCAGCCGGACCCGCATCGGGATCCGGAACACCGGCCCGAACCACGACCACCGGACAGGACGCGTGGCCGGCCAACCGACCCGACACCGATCCCAGCAACGCCTCGGTGAACTCGTGCCGGCCGGCGGTTCCGAGCACCAGCGCGAGACAGTGTTCGGACTCCCGCTGCAGGATCTCGACCGGCAGGCCGTGGGTCAGCGTGGTGGTCACGGCCAGGCCGGGGTGGGCGGCCAATGCGGCCACCCTGGCCCGGTCGAGAATCTCCCCGCCGTGCGCCCTGACGGTGCTGCGCACTTCCGGGCCCATCCCGGCCATTCCGGGAAGGGCCGCCGACGGGGTCGAATACGCATGCAGCAGATGGAGTTCCGCCTTGCGCCGGTCCGCCTCGTCTGCGGCCCAGCGCGCCGCCGCGACAGAGGGTGCGCTGCCGTCGATACCCACGATCACGACGTTGGATCTATCGACACTCATGGTGATGACTCCTGTTTCGAACGTGGGGGAATTGGATCGACGGAGGGCCGGCAGGTAGGGCGATCAACGCATGATCGGGTGCGCGGCGACGATCGGCCGGCTGCACCACCACTTGCCGAGGCCACGGGCGGACGCGGTACCCAGCGCTGCGATGATGACCAGGCAGATGACGAAGACCAGGTGATCGTCCAGGAACGGGTTGGTCGAGCTGGTGGCGTCGCCTACCGAGGTGTGCTGCGCCATCGGCCATTCCGCGGCCCACATCAGGACCAGCAGGATCGATCCGGAGATCGCCGCAATCCGCAGCACGACGCCCAGCATCAGGGCCACTCCCACTCCCAGCAACGTCAACATGAAGAGCCAGTCGATGAAGCCGTTGCCCGCCATGCCGCGGAAGGCCGACTGGAACGGTCCGACCTGGACGTGTCCGAGAAATCCTTTCGTCGGGGAGCCGCCGTTGATCCAGGACTTCGCACCCGCAGTCGAGTATCCGAGCCCGAAGGTCTTGTCCAGGAAGGGCCACAGGAAGATCCACCCGATCGCGAACCGCAGGACCAGGATGGCGATCTGGCCGACCGAATGACGTCCGGTGACGCCGACCGTGGTGCCGGTGGTGGCGGCGCCGGTCGTGGGGACCACGGTCTGGACCGGGGTGGTCGCGACCGAGGCGGGCCTGATGGTGGTGGTCATGGCAGATGCTCCATTCGTTGGATGCCTCCTTCGACCTGTCACCCGATCTGGAGGCGCTGGTGGCGACAGCACAAATGATCGGCGCGTTCCGGCTGAACCGGCAGGGGCGAAAGTAGCCAACGGGCAAGGCCCTTGGCCTGCAAAGGTCAGCTTCGCGCGGGCCTTTGGACCCTGTTCCGACCGCCGGCCCTGCCGTTGACTGGAGGCAGGCCACCTCGGATGGGGCGGCACCGGAAACAAGGAGCCACCATGAGCACAGATACAGCACGGCCGATCGTGGTCGGAATCGACGGCTCGTCCAACAGCCTGGCCGCGCTGCGGTGGGCGCTGCGGGAAGGTGCAGCCACCGGCGCTCCGGTCGAGGTCGTGCACTGCTGGATCCCGCAGACGCTGTCGGATCTGACCTTCGGTTCCCACCACGAGCTCCGGACCGCCTCCGCCTGCATGCTGCAGAACGAAACCGTCGCTGCGCTGGCCGACATCAGCGCGTCGATGGACGAGGGCGAGTGGGTTCCACCCGTCGTCACCGAACTGAGCCTGCACGGCAATGCCCCCAGCATGCTGGTGGACCGGTCCGCGAACGCGCGGCTGCTGGTCCTGGGCGCCCGGCAGACGGCCGCGATGAGCGACCTCTTCCGGGGTACCGTCGAGGCGAACTGCCGCAAGCATGCGTCCTGCCCCGTCGTCACGCTGGACCGGCACCACGTGGTCACGTGGTACCACCCGGTCCGCTCGGCCGCGTCGGTCGGCTGACCGGCCGCGCCGTCGGCCGCACGACGGCGACTCCTCTCGGCCCGGTCATCCCGGCCGGAGGGGACCTTTGCCCCTACCCCGGGAGTACCTCCCGCGACACGATCGACCCACCTCGACCGACACGGCGAAAAGGATTCTCCCTGTGAACAACGTTGCCCTGATCGATACTGCTTCCCCGATGCAGCCCACCCTGAGCCCCCGCGAACTCGACCTGATCGACCGCTACTGGCGGGCCGCGAACTACCTGTCCGTCGGGCAGATCTACCTGCTCGACAACCCGCTGCTGCGCGAACCGCTGCTGGCCGAGCACGTGAAGCCCCGCCTGCTCGGGCACTGGGGCACGACCCCGGGGCTGAACCTGCTGTACGCCCACATGAATCGGGTCATCCGGAATCGCGATCTGAACGCCCTCTACGTGACCGGCCCTGGCCACGGCGGGCCCGGGCTCGTCGCCAACGCCTACCTGGACGGCACCTACAGCGAGGTCTACTCGGCCATCGGGCGGGACGAGGACGGAATGCGTGCGCTCTTCCGCCAGTTCTCCTTCCCGGGAGGTATCCCCAGCCATGTGGCGCCCGAGACGCCCGGGTCGATCCACGAGGGTGGCGAGCTCGGATACTCTCTCGTGCACGCCTACGGTGCGGCCTTCGACAATCCCGATCTGCTGGTGATGTGCGTGATCGGGGACGGTGAGGCCGAGACCGGCCCACTGGCCGCGAGTTGGCACTCGAACAAGTTCCTCAATCCGGTGACGGACGGCGCGGTCCTGCCGGTCCTGCACCTCAACGGCTACAAGATCGCCAATCCGACGGTACTGGCCCGCATCCCGGAGTCGGAACTGGCAGACCTGATGCGCGGCTACGGGTATGCCCCGTATTTCGTCACCGGGTCGGATCCGGCGACGGTGCACCAGGAGCTCGCCTCCACCCTCGACGAGGTCCTGGACGACATCGCTGCGATCCAGCACCGGGCCCGGACCCAACCCGGTAGCGGCGAGAAGGCCGCCCCATGGCCGATGATCGTGCTGCGCACGCCCAAGGGCTGGACGGGTCCGAAGATCGTGGACGGCGTCAAGGTCGAGGGCACGTTCCGCTCCCACCAGGTACCGCTGGCCGACACCCGCACGAATGCCGGCCACCGGGCGCAGCTGGAGGAGTGGATGCGCAGTTACCGTCCGGAGGAGTTGTTCGACGCCACCGGTGCCCTGGTCCCGGAACTGCAGGCCCTGGCCCCGCTGGGCCACCGGCGGATGAGTGCCAACCCCCATGCCAACGGCGGCCTGCTGCTGCGCGACCTGACGATGCCGGACTTCCGCGACTATGCCGTGACCGTCGAACAACCGGCCGTCGGGTCCAGCGCGGCCACCGCCGTACTCGGCGAGTTCCTGCGGGACGTCGTCGTGAAGAATCCGGATCGGTTCCGCATCATGGGCCCTGACGAGACCGCGTCCAACCGTCTGCAGGCCGTCTTCCAGGCCACCGATCGCGCCTGGGATGCCGAGATCATCGAGGGGGACGACCATCTCGCCCCCGATGGGCGCGTGATGGAGGTGCTCTCCGAGCACCTCTGCGAGGGGTGGCTGGAGGGGTATCTGCTCACCGGTCGGCACGGCCTGTTCAACTGCTACGAGGCGTTCATCCACCTGATCGACTCGATGTTCAACCAGCACGCGAAGTGGCTGAAGACCACCAGGCACATCCCGTGGCGGGCACCGATCGCATCGCTGAACTACCTGCTGTCCTCGCACGTCTGGCGGCAGGACCACAACGGACTGTCACACCAGGACCCCGGCTTCATCGACCACGTCGTGAACAAGAAGTCCGAGATCGTCCGGGTCTATCTCCCGCCGGACACGAACACCCTGCTCTCGGTCACCGATCACTGCCTCCGCAGCCGGCACTACGTGAACGTGATCGTCGCCGGCAAGAACCCGGAGCTGACCTACCTGACCATGGAGGAAGCCGTCGCCCACTGCACGCGCGGGCTCGGCATCTGGCCCTGGGCGGGTAACACCGACGGCGAGCCGGACGTGGTGCTGGGTTGCGCCGGCGACGTCCCGACGCTGGAAACCGTTGCTGCCGCGCATCTCTTGAATACCTATCTGCCGGAGTTGAAGGTCAGGGTGGTCAACGTCGTCGACCTGATGCGACTCGAGCCGGAAACCGAGCATCCGCATGGTCTGTCGGATCGTGACTTCGACGCGTTGTTCACCGCGGACAAGCCGGTCATCTTCGCCTACCACGGCTATCCGTCGCTGATCCATCGACTCACCTACCGCCGCAGCAACCACCACAACATCCACGTTCGCGGATACAAGGAGGAGGGCACCACCACCACGCCGTTCGACATGGTGATGCTCAACGATCTCGACCGCTTCCAGCTGGTGATGGACGTCATCGACCGGGTGCCCTCGCTCGGCAGCCGGGCCGCCATCGTGCGTCAGCAGATGGCCGACACGCGCCTCGCGGCAAGGGCTTACACGCGGGAGCACGGAGAGGACGACCCGGCCATCTCCGGCTGGACCCTGCCGCCGCGCAACTGACACCCCCTCCCCCGCGCCGCCCCCCGCGCTTATCAACTTCCACTGCGCTTACGATCGGGTCGATTCCAACCCCACCAGTCACAAAAAGTGCACGATGATAAGCGCAGCCGATGTTGATAAGCGCGGGGGAAGGGGGGGTGGGAGTCAGGTGCAGGTCAGGGTGGGGCTGGCCCAGTCGGCATGGTCGTTGCCGTTGCCGTCGCCCCCATCCCCGACGACGAGTTCGAGCACCTGGCCACCGGTGACCGGAACGTCGATGTTCGCGATCGCTCCCCCGCCCCTGAGCACCGGCGTCGTGGTCAGGACGGTGCCGTCCAGGATGACCGAGAACGTCACCGTGGCCGCGTTTCCGACCTCGTCGTCGACACCGACGGTGGCGGTGAACCTGGTGCACCGGCCGGCCAGGTAGATCTGGACGTCGCTCGGTGAGTTCGTGCCCAGACCCTTGGCGTACACCTTCCCGCGGATGGTGATCGGCTTTCCGTCGTTCGGCTTGTTGTCACCGTTGCTCTGATCGCGCTCGACAGGCCCCCAACCGTTGGTGGCCGACAGGAAGGGCAGATCGCTGACCTGATCGCTACCACTGGGCGGTGGTGCGGGAATCGAGCCGATGATCCGCTCGTCCCTCGGTGCCGCAGATCGACCGCCCTGCAACAGATGAGCGGTGGCCACGAGAGCGTTCACGGACGGCACCGCATCCGGGGCGGTGACGGTCCAGGTGAACTTGGCCGACGAACCACCGGCGACCCTGGCCACGGTGTCCGGGGTGGACCTGCTGGCCGTCCAACCGTCCGGCACCGCGAGGGTGGCGCTGACGCCCTGGGCGGATGGCTTGCCCTTCGGCACGGCGACCACCGCCGTGGCCACGAACTGCTGGCCGGCGCTCACCGTCGACGGGACCTGCAGCGACACCGAGGATGTCGGTGCGGCCGGCATCGCGTACACGCTGCTGACGTAACGGGTGCCGACATTCTGCGCGACCGCGAGCGAGGAGGAATAGCTGCCGTAGTTCGTCAGCGCCACCTTTCCCAGGCCTCCGCTGGTGCCGTCGAGATTCCAGACCGCGATGACGATGTCGTTCTTGCCGTGGGGGTTCAGGACTCCGTTCGGCACCGGGAAGCTGTGCTGCGGGCCGACGTAGTTGACGTAGTTTCCCATCTGCCAGCCGTTGACGAAGATCTCGGCCCGGTACCGGCGGGACGGGTCGTCGGTGAAGGTCAGGCCCAGCGAGGTGTCCTGACCCTTCGGCAGGTTCAGCGTGAGGTCGCTCTGATACCACGACACGCCCGGCGTGGTGTTCTTCGTCGGCAGTGTGACGGACTTCCATCCGGTGGTCGGGTACCCGGGCAGGGTATACCCGGCGCGTTCACCGAACAGGCCGCCGGTGTTCAGCGGGCCGCGGACGGTGTCGATCAGATTCTCGCCGCCACGGTCGCCCTGCAGACGCCAGGTGATGGTGTTGAACGGCGATCCGACGAGACCGGCCGCCGTCAGACCCCGGGCCGCCCTGTTGCCGCTGGAGGCGTTGTAGTCCTCATCGTGCCCCATGTTCACGGTCAGGACGGAGACGATGTTGTCCCCCTTCGACTTGAGCGTCCCGGCCGGGAACAAATAGGTCCTGCTCCCGTCCGTGGTGGAACTGCCGAGGAATTTTCCGTTCAGCCAGACCGAGGAGGCCGCTGCGCCTCCTCCGCTCTGCGCGGACAGGGTAATCCCGGTCTCCTTGCCGGTGGAGGTGAAACGTCCGCGGTACCAGACGTTGCCGGTGTGGAATCCGTAGTCGTCGGCGAACAGCACGGGAAGGGTGCCCGGTGTGGTGATGCTGTTCGAGGTGGTCTTGTCGGCCACCTGCCAGCTGGAGTCGTCGAAACCGACGGCTGCTTCGGGTGTCTCGGCGATGTGCTTCCAGTTGGTCAGGGCGGGCAGCACGACCGGGGCAGCCAAACCGATGACGCCGACCCGACTTCCGGACGCGCTGAGCTGGGTCTGCACCCTCTTGCCGTTCCACGTCACGCTCGTCGCGCTGCTGAACACCTCGAGCGAGTTGTCGGAAGCGTTGTCCCCGGTGAGGGCGAGGGCGGAGCCGGTGCTGACCGCGCCGCGCAGCAGATGCGTGCCGCGGACGAGCACGGGGCCGGCCGCGGTGTCCTGACGCCAGAACGTCTTCGCGGTGTCGGTGTCGGCGAGCAGCAGCAACAGCGGCGCTGCACCCTTGCCGCCGCCGCTGATCTGCACCCGGATCAAGCCGGAGTGGGTGTAGTTCAGCCGCAGGTCGCCGGTGGCCGGATCCCAGGTGGTGGTCACCGCACCACCGGTGGAGGTGACGGTCGGGCGGGTGGCGTACCGCAGCACGGTTTCCCCATCGGTCCCCTTGTCCCCGTAGAGCACTGCGACGTCACGCCGGGCGATGGTCGCGTCGGTCATGATCTCGGACGTGGAGTACTGCAGGCGATTGCTACCCACCAGGTAGTCGGCGACGACGATCTTCGAATCCCGCCCGTTGAGGGTGATGGCGGTACCCGGCTGTTGCGGGACCACCGGGTAGGTCGGCGCGGCCTGGGTGGAGGCGGGGACATCGATGGCGTCGACCGAGACGAAGGTGCCGTTGGAAGCGGTGTTCTTCAGTCCCGTGACGACGATCTTCAGGGTGTGCGGACCGGCGGCGAGACCGGTTGCCGAGTAGAACACGACCTGGGCGCCGCTTCCGTAGGTGTCGACGGTGGCCTTCTTGACGCCGTCGAGGTACACGTCGGCCGTTCCGTGGTTGCTCGCCTTCGGGCCGATCCACTGGACCGCCGTGCCGGTGAACGGAACCGTGACGCTGTCGCCCGTGGTGTTGGAGAAGGACTCCGTATTCAGGTAGTCCCCAGCGGTGTAGGACTGGTTGGCCACGTGCGACCAGGTGCCGGTGTACTGCAGGGCGGGGTTCGTGTCGTCATAGGTGTAGGAACTACCCGGCTTTGCGCCGAAGTCGATCGAGATGTGCGTCCGGTCCACCGATGTCGAGGTCGAATCGCCGTGCCGCAACACGTGGAACTGGGTCCCGGTATCGGTGTTCAACCTGGCGGTGTCGACGATCGCCGGTGAATCCGGCGGAACGACCCTGATGGGGTCGGTCTTGGTCAGCGGGGCGACGGCCTGGGTGAAGTAGCCGATCAGCTTGTCCTGGTAGTACTTCGGGTCCAGCTGACGGGTCTCGCGGATCGCGGCGCCGTAGTCGTAGGACGTGTAGTTCTCCGGCATGCCCAGCCAGCCCCAGTTGGTGCCGCCGTAGGTCATGTAGAAGCTCTGCTCGGTGGCGCCGACCGCGATGTTCTGCTTGTAGAACACGTTCGCGAACTGATCGTTGATCAACTGGGCGCACTTGTCGTAGCCCGGTCCACCCCAGGGGTCGAACGCGCCGCCCTGGAACTCCGCCGTGCCAAGGGGCTTACCGGCCACGTGGTCGTAGCTGATGTCCGGGACGCCGTTCCACTGCGTCGGGTTGCTGCAGTTGAACCCCTGCGGGTAGGAGTCGGCGGCGTCCACGGCCAGGGCTGCGTCCCCGGAGTTGAAGGTGCCGTTGTTGTTCCCGACCAACGGCACGGTGATGCCGTCGGCGGTGGCCCTGTCCTCCAGGTGCTTCATGTACGTGCGGCCGGCCGGACTGCCGTTGTAGTACTCGTTCTCGACCTGGTACTCGATCACCGAACCGGTGCCGTTGGTCAACTGGTGGCGCGCGATGATCCGATCGATCTGGCTCTGCCATTCGTCGGAGTACTTGAGGTACCCGGGGTCACTGGTCCGGGTTCCGCCCGGCGTGGTGGAGAGCCAGCCGGGAAATCCGCCGCCGTCGACCTCCGCGTTGATGTACGGACCGGGCCGGGCGATCACGTAGATGCCGACCTGGGCGGCGATGTCGAGCAGTTTGTCGACGTCGCGCACGCCGGTGAAGTCGTAGACGCCGGGCGCCGACGAGTGATAACCCCAGTCGAAGTACAGGGACGTCGCATTGAACCCGGCCGCCTTCATCTTCTGCAGGATGTCGCGCCACAGGTCCTGGCTCGGCAGGCGGAAGTAGTGGAACTTCCCCGACCACAGATAGGTCCGTTTGCCGTCCACCATGAACGAGTACCCGTCGAAGGTGACGGTGTGAGCCGCCGGGGCCTTCGTCGTGCTCGCCGCAGACGTCACCGTGGGAACCGGGACCGGGGCGTTCGCGCCATGGGGCACAGGGACTGCGCCGCCGGCGTTGCCGACGGTGAGGCCCAGGATCAATGTGACCGCGGAGATGACTGCCGAGATGCGAAAACTTCGACGACTCGACATGCAGACGACCTCTTCGTTGAGGGGCGGAATCAACAAAACATCACGCTCAGGTGGGACCCGTAGGCCTTGAAAACACCAGATGTTCGCAGACTCGAACATAAATCACACACAGCAGTCACTGCCAGATCGCAAACGGTCACAATCCGATAACGGATGTGCGATCTCGCAGGTATTGAGGATGCGGAAACAGACAAAAGGCTTGGAGCGTCACATACCGGTGGTCGTCGGCCCGAAGACCCTCCGATCGGGCGGTGCCACAGGAGGTCATCAGGCGGGCCCGCCGTGCTGTGGCCCGAGAGCGGGCGAACCCTGAATCGAGCAAACAAGGGAAATTCGGACATTAACCGACGCCTCAGCAACGCAATGTTCGAGTTTGGTGGGGGGTCTTGTGCGTTCCACCGAATCGGAGTAGTACAGGCAGTGGCGATCGTCACAGGGCTATCCGCACAGGGCTACCCGGACAAGGCCATCCACACCACCCGGAGCGCCCACCGCCGAAGTCCCCAACGTCGATTCGTCGTCCATTCCGAGCCCCGGTCACGCACGACCCCGGTCACGCCACGAGTAGAGGACCACCATGACCCGCTTCTTCCGCACGCTCGGCGCGTCCGCGGCCGTCGCCATCCTGACCGTCGGCCTGGCCGGGACGGCCACCGCGGCCACTCCCGCAACCCCTGCCGCCGCCGGCCCTGCGGTGTCCATCGGCGCCGCCAACGGTCTCCTCAGGACGCCTCCGATGGGCTTCAACGACTGGAACTCGTTCGGCTGCAACGTCGACGAGCAGCTCATCAAGCAGACCGCCGACTATTTCGTCAGCTCCGGCCTGAAGTCGGCCGGCTACCGCTACGTGAACATCGACGACTGCTGGATGAGCAAGACCCGTGATGCGGCAGGGCATCTGGTCGCCGACCCGGTCAAGTTCCCGGACGGCATCAAGGGCACCGCCGACTATGTGCACTCCAAGGGCCTCGAGCTCGGCATCTACGAATCAGCCGGTACCGAGACCTGCGCACACTTCCCGGGAAGTCTCGGACACGAGACCACCGATGCCAACGACTTCGCCGCCTGGGGGGTCGACTACCTCAAGTACGACAACTGCGGCACCGACGCGGGTAACGCCAGCACCCAGGCGCAATACGTCGCCCGCTACACCGCGATGGGCAAAGCCCTGGCCGGCAGCGGTCGAAAGATCGCCTACAGCCTGTGCGAGTGGGGCCAGTACTCGCCGTGGACCTGGGCCGATCAGGTGGGAAACCTCTGGCGCACCACCGGTGACATCAGTGACAACTGGGCCAGTCTCAAGTCGATCATCGCCCAGAACGCACCGCTGTCGGCCTACGCCAAGCCTGGCGCGTGGAACGATCCCGACATGCTCGAAGTCGGCAACGGCGGCATGACCGACACCGAGTACCGCACCCACTTCGCGCTCTGGGCCGAGATGGCAGCACCGCTGCTGATCGGCACCGACCTGCGCAGGGCCACCCCGGCCACCATGTCGATCCTGCTCAACAAGGACATCATCGCCGTCGATCAGGACCGACTCGGGGTCCAGGGCCAGGTCATCGCCGCCGACGCCACGTCGATGGTCTTCAGCAAGCCGCTGGCCAATGGCAACCGGGCGATCGCGCTCTACAACTCCGGTGACACCGCGCGCTCCATCTCCACGAGTACCGCGTTGGCCGGACTCCCCAGGACGGCGGCCTACCAGATCAAGGACCTGTGGACCGGCACCAGTACCGAAACCGCAGGCGCCATCACGGCTTCCGTACCGGCCCACGGCACCGTCATGCTCCGGGTATCGACCCGGGCCGATAACTGGGCGGCGCTCGCTCCCTCCACCTCGCTGTCGCTGACCGTCGCCACCGGGGACTCGTCGCAGTCCGCAGTGGTGCTCGCCGGGCACTCCTATCCCGCGAGCAGCAGCATCATCAACAATGGCAAGGCTCCGCTGGCCGACGTCAGGGTCACCGCGGATGCGGCTGATGGATGGACGATCAGCACCACCGGGGGCAACGAGAAGATGGCACTCAGCACCGGTCGATCGCTGACCACGGGATGGACGCTGACCGCACCGGCCGGTGCCGCCACCGGAAACTACCGGGTCTCGGTGACGGCCAGCTATCTCTGGGGGCCTCACGCCAAACTGGTCACGGTGACCACGGCCATCGACGTGACGGTGGAATCGCCGCCGCCGGCCGGGACATCCGACGTGAGCGCGCTGACCTGGGACTCGGCCACCAACGGGTGGGGCCCGGTGGAGAAGAACACCAGCAACGGCGAGAACGCGGCCGGGGATGGCCGGCCGATCACCATCAATGGCACGGTGTTCACGAAAGGTCTGGGGGTCAACGCGCCCAGCACGATCACCTACTACCTCGGCGGCAATTGCTCGACCCTGACCACAGCAGTCGGCATCGACGACGAAGTCGGCCTCAAGGGCAGCGCCATCTTCCAGATCTACGCGGACAACGGCAAGGTCGCCGATTCCGGGGTCCTGACCGGTGCGGATCCGGCCCGTACGTTGACCGCAGACCTCACCGGCGCCACCTGGCTGAAACTGGTCGTCGACGACAACGGCAGTGCCGATCACAACCACGCCGACTGGGCCGGACCACGTCTGACCTGCGGGGGTTGAGCAACGTAGCGGCGCGCGCTACGCAACCACGAGCAGGATGACCGCCGCGGCCGCGGTGAATGCTGACCCCAGCCCGAGGAGCAGGGCCGCGACGATCGAACTGTCACCGACGAGTCTCGTTGGCCGGGAACCGGTCTCGTCGAAGGCGACCGTCACGACCGGGGACAAGCTCGACAGTTGCGCGCCGCCCGTGCCGTCGGTGGCCGCCGGACCCCGGGTGACCAGGCCGACCACCGTCCCCGGTGCCCCTCCCGGGATCGACGCCGCCTGCCTCCGGGTCTGCAGGCCGGCGGCGACCAGACCCACCGCCACGATGAGGAAAACAATCCCGATCAGCAGAGCCATTCGATTCCTCTACCCCTTGATTCGGATTCCTCCGATGCGGGGCCACGCCAAGCATCGCACTCCGGGCCACGCCGCAACACCGGGCCTGCAGCAAACAAATGCGTCGAGTCAGCCGGCGGAGCGCAGGAAGTCGGAAATGGCCTTGGCGCCGCCGTGGCCGGTCTGGCCGCCGTCCACCGGGATTTCGGCCCCGGTGATGAAGCCAGCCGCGTCGGACAGCAGGAATGCGACGATGCCGGCCACCTCGTCGGCCCGGCCGGCCCGGCCCAGCGGCGTCTGATCCAGGTTCGCCGCGAGGAACGCCGGCGGCGCCGAGGCCGTCAACGGCGTCTGGATGAATCCGGGATGAACCGTGTTGACCCGGATACCGTTGGGCCCCAGTTCCATTGCAGCAATCTGGGACAAGCCGCGCAACGCCCACTTGCTGGTGGTGTAGGCCACCGGGTAGTGCGCAGTCAGAGCCGCGACCGAGCCGATGTTGACGATCGAACCGCCGCCGCTCATCAGCGGGGCAAGAGTCTGGATACCCATCAACGGACCGACCAGGTTCACTGACATCACCCGGTCCAGATCGGCCCGCTGCAACTCGAGAAGTCGTGCCCGGTGGGTGATGCCGGCGTTGTTGACCAGCCCGTGCACGGTGCCGTAGGCCTCGGACAGGTCGGCACCCAACGCCGCCCAATCAGATCCGGCAGCAACGTCGTGGCGACGGATGCCCTCCGCCGGTGTCCGGGCGAGAGCAATGACGGTGGCGCCGGCAGCGGTGCAGGCGGCAGCTTGCGCCGCCCCCAGCCCCTGTGCCGCTCCCGTGATGACGATGACCTTGCCGGCCAGCGGAGCCGTCATGAGGATTGCCCTCGCCGACAGGTTCCTACCCGCACCGGCGGATCGGTGGGAGCGACCAGCCCGGCTGTGACGGTGTTTTCGATGGCACCTGGTCCCACCGCCGTCGAACGGACCCGGGCGCCGTCGGTGAGTCGGCCGAGAGCGAAGTCAGGTGCAGCGGAATCCACGGTGACCCTTTCGTCAGGGCTGGTCGGTCGATGCGTTCCTGGAAACCGACCAGTTGGGGAAGGTGAAATTGCCCCCATGGTAGAGCGCCCGCGGTGCCACCCATCCACGTCGCCGGTACCGGGTGGTGGGGGTGCACGCGGCAATCACCGGCAATATTTGCGTGACGGATTTCGGTCATCTCGACAAGAGATTTTCCTGATCGTCGGCACCGTGGTTGGCTCTGGTCCACCGGATCAGCGGCATTCTCACGTCGCTCCCACCTTCGTTCACGGTGCCTGTTGCACCACACCACCCGAACCGCGCAGGAGTCGACGATGACAGTGCCCGTCCGAATGCTGCGACGGCAATTCACACCACAGGCGGCTGCGGCGGGCCGCCGGGTCGGTCGGGTCGGGTCGATCACCGGCGGGACAAGGGCCGCACGGCATCACCGGACCAGCCGAGAACTTCCACTGTGCAGTGTTTCTCACCGGCTCCGAATTCTGCTGGACGACAGGCGCCAACAGGTCACCGACGGCGACTGATCCGTAGTGCTGCCGGCACACCGGTTCGGCCACCGCGTCGCCGACCCGACGGGCGAACCCCCGATTCGTCCCGCGCAGGCTGCTCGACCACCTGACCTGCCCGACCACCTGACCTGCCCGACCACCCGATCCTGCTCCACCACCCGATCCTGCCCGACCACCCGCCGCGGCCCAACGACGAACCCAGGTGCACACATGTCCGAAGATCTTGCCGTGACCCCACCGCTCGTGGAACCCGGACGCTCGGGGCCACCACCGGTGCGCATCGCCGGTCCGACCCAGCTGGTGCTGCTGCTGGCCGGGAGTTGCCTGTCCGTTCTGGGAGCTGTGCTCATCGCCCCGGTCCTGCCGCAGATGTCCAAGGCGTTCGCGGGCACACCTGGGGTGGATGTGCTGGTGCCCATCGTGCTGACGGTCCCGGCCCTGTTGATCGGGCTGGCCGCGCCGTTCGCCGGCGTCGTGGTCGACCGGGTCGACCGGGACGACCGGGACGACCGCAAGCGACTCCTGCTGATCGCCATGATTGCCTACTCGGTCTTCGGCACCGCCCCGCTCTACCTCGGCTCGCTCGGGGCCATCCTGGTCAGTCGCATCCTGGTCGGGATCTGCGAGGCCGCGATCATGACGTGCTGCACCACGCTGATCGGTGACTACTGGACGGGGTCACGGCGCAGTAGGTACCTCGGGCTTCAGACACTCGTCGCGGCACTGGCCGCTACCGTGTTCCTGGTCATCGGTGGGGTGCTAGGAGCCTCCGGGTGGCGGACGCCGTTCTGGATGTACGTCACCGCAGCGCTGCTGGTGGTGCCCATGGCGAAGATGCTGTGGCAGCCGGCCCGCCCGACGGCGCTCGTGAAGGGTGCCCGGCTGCCGGCCATGTCGTGGCGAAAACTGTTGGGGCCGTGCCTGATCACCCTGTTCGGCGGCATCGTCTTCTACGCCCTGATCGTCGAACTGTCCTTCGTCCTGACTGATGTCGGCTTCACCTCCTCCAGCGGCATCGGACTGGTCAGCGCGGCCATGTCAATGGCCACCGCTGCCGGTGCGGTGGCGTTCGGCAGGCTTTCCGGCTGTTCTCCCCGGCTGTTGGTGCCCGCCTCGTTCGCCGTCGCAGCAGTCGGGCTCGTCACCGTCTTCGCCACATCCTCGGTGCCGGTCATCACGGTCGGGGCGATGCTCACCGGCTTGGGTACCGGAACCCTGCTGCCCATCCTGCTGACGTGGGCGGTCAACCGCCTGACCTTCGTCCAGCGTGGCCGGGGAGTCGGACTGTGGACCGGCACGCTGTTCATCGGCAAGTTCCTTTCACCGCTGATCATCGCATCGGTCGGCGGTGGGGCCGGTGGGCTGCAGCCCGCTCTGGGCGTCATCGGTGTCGCGGCGGCGATCATGGCCGTCGTCACGCTCCTGGCGCTGCGCCGCAACACCGAACGGCTCGACACGAGTGAGACCTGAGCGACGTCCGCCCACCGGGATGATCCCGCACGAGTCCCCCACGCTTCGTAGTCCCGCCGGATGCACCATGGAGGCCGGGGACACGACAACGGAGGCCGCCACGATGGATCTGCCCAGCATCGATCTGAACCTGCTGGTGGCGTTGCACTCGCTGCTCACCGAGCGCAGTGTGACCAAGGCCGGGGAGACCATCGGGCTGAGTCAGCCGGCCACCAGCGCCGCCCTGGGAAAGTTGCGGCGCCACTTCGGTGACGAGCTGTTGGCCCGCGAGGGGCAGCGGTTCGTACTGACGCCGCTGGCCACGGCCCTGCTGGACCAGGCCGATACGGCGCTGCGCTACGTCGAGCGGACCTTCGCCGCCCGGCCGGTCTTCGAACCGCGGTCATCGGACCGCGAGTGCAACCTTGTCATGTCGGACTACGCACTCACCGTGCTGGGCGGCCCACTGCTGGCGTTGCTCGAGGAGCGGGCTCCGAACGTGCGGATGCGGATCCGGCCCGTCGACCTCGCCGCGGTCGACGATGCGACAGCGTTGCTGCGCACGGTCGACCTGATGGTGCTGCCCCGCGGGTTCCTCCACGACCTACCCTCCACCGATCTCTACCGTGACCGGTGGGTCTGCGTCACGGCGGTGGACAATCACGCAGTCGCGGACATCATCACCCAGGAGGAATTCTCCGGGCTGCGCTGGATCCTGACCTTCAATCGGCCGACCCAGTTCACACCCGCCGACCACCACCTGCAGCTGGCCGGGGTCCAGCGCGACGTCGACGTCGTCATCGAGGACTTCCTCGCTCTGCCGTTCCTGTTGACCGGCACCCGTAGGGTGGCGATCCTGCAGGAAAGGCTGGCGCGCAAGCTTCTGGCCTCCGCAGGCGTCCGGGTCGTCGAGTTGAGCACCGACCTGCCCGAACTGGTGGAGGCAATCTGGTGGCAACCGTCCCGGGAATTCGATCCCGGCCACCGCTGGCTGCACGACCTGCTGGTCGACGCCGCCGCCACTCTCCAGAACCCTGTCCCGGCGGTCCACCTCTCACCCCCGAGCGCCCACGCAGCTGCCGGCGACACCATCCCTGAAGTCCCCACCGCCAGAACGGAACCCGACAGATGAGCGCCGACCTCTCCCCCACCACCAGGCCGATCCGTTCGGTGGCCCCGGCAGATCCTGCGGCACAACTTCAATGGTTGGTGGACCGGGCCCGCATCAGCGACCTACTGGTGGAGTTCGCCCGCTCCCTCGACGAACGCGACTGGCAGGGCAACACCGATCTCTACGTACCGGAGGGCGTGATGAGCGTCGGTGATTCTTTCAGGCTCGAAGGCCACGAGCAGCTGATGCGCACCGGGTCGGATCGCGGGCTGGGCCAATACGCCGGCACGTGGCACCTGAGCGCCAACCACGCCATCGAGATCGACGGGGACGACGCCCGCACCCGGTCCTACCTGCTGGGCGTGCACATGCTCGGGCAGGACCAGTTCGACCACGCCGACGGCGGTGGGTGGTACGACTGCACCCTGCGCCGCACGCCCGACGGCTGGCGCTTCGTCACCGTCGCTGTCCGCGAGGTATGGAATGCCGGAGAACCGTTGCCGCACACAGGCAAGCCCGCCGTGCCGGCTCAGCAGTAGCGAGCGCAGCACGCCAGGCGATCGCGGAGGCGGCAACAGGGGCTCCCCCGATCAGCACCGCACCATCACCTTGACCGCATGGCGGTGCCCGTCGAGCGGGACGGAAGCGTGGTACTCCCGGGCTCAGATCTCCACGGCACGGAACGCGACGGTCAGCGTGACCGGTCGCGCCGTCACCTCGTAGACCGGCAGTATCCCGGGTCCGCAGGAGGCGGTTCCCACCCCGGCGAGCGCGGCGTCGACATCCAGATGCAGCAGACCGTCGGGCACCAGTTCGTGCGGGTGCCGCGCTTCCGAGAGCGAGTGCGAACTCCAGGGCCGCAGGGTGATGTCGATGATCGGCTTTCCGATCAGAGCAAAACCCGTTCGGCCGTCGGTGATCTCGACCCATCGCACCCCCCGCCGGTTGCCGTTCTCCTGCGGGAACACGTAGGGGGTCTGCAGATCCTCCAGAGCAGCGGCGTACCGGCCGATCCGCACCGCGGTGGCCGTGTCCGGGTAGGCCTCCCCGGGTCCGAGTCCGAACCAGTCGACCTGCTGCAGCTCGCCCGGGAGCTGCAGTGCCAGCCCGATCCTCGGCATCGTCGTCCACTGCGGCGGAGGCTCCACCGTCATCTCCAGGCTTGCTTCCGCCGGGTCGGTTCTGGCCCAGCGATAGCTGACCAGAGCGTGCGCGTCAGACCCGGCGGGGCCGACGTGATAGACCGCGGTGCTCTCCTGGTCACCATTGGTCAGGTCGATGAGCTTGTGCTGCAGGCGATCGAGACCCATGGCCCGCCAATGGGTATCCATGCTCCTACCGGTGCCACGCTGATCATGCGGTATCCCGTGGTCGTTGTCCGTCGGTGCCCGCCAGCACGTCACCCTGGCATCGTGCACGGCGACGTCGCCGATAGCGGTCAGCATTCCGGTGCGGGTATCGATGCTCACCGGACCGATGGGCCCGGATCGCCGAAGTTGCCCGGCAATTCCGCGGGTCGATCCGGTGACCGCCGCCTCGACCTCCACCGCGAGCTCCGCCTCGGCCTCTGCCACTCGGGCTTGCGCCCAGGCGATCTCGTGCCCGGACGAAGCCCACGCATGCTCGTGGGCCAAGCCGGCGGTGACGGTCACCCACCGCTCGACGGGTAGTCCGGTCACTCCCTGATCCGCCGTCGGCAGGGCCGCCGCCGCGACGAGTTCAGCCGGCCAGTCCACCGTGACGGATTCGCCCGCCGCAACCACCGGCGTGGCCATGGTGCCGCGGCCCAGCACCACGCCCGCATCCTCGATCACCCAGCTCAGGTTCAGACCGGACGTGTCCAGGAAGTCGTATCCGTTGTCGACCTGCAGGCTCCGCGCTGTGGTGTCGATGATCAACCGCACCGGGGCGATCACCTTCTTGAACTCCAACAGACCAGGTGAGGCGGTCCGGTCGGGAAAGAGCAGGCCGTCGGCGATGAAGTTCCCGTCGTGCACCGGCTCCCCGAAATCACCGCCGTAGGCATAGAAGTCGACGCCGTGGGCCCTGCGGGAGACGATGGCCTGGTCGAGCCATTCCCAGACGAACCCGCCCTGCAGCCGGGGGTACGTCTGGTATAGGTGCTGGTACTCGCCCAGGCCGCCCGGCCCGTTGCCCATTGCATGTGCGTATTCGCACAGCAGGAACGGCAGGGAGCGACGGTGAGCGTCCAGTTCTTCGGTGGCTGCCGCCTTCTCGGTCCGCAGGCCGATCTGCTCCACCTCGTCGACCGACGCGTACATGCGGCTGTAGACGTCGACATCCTTGCTGTCCCAGTCGCCTTCGTAGTGCACCAGTCGAGACGGATCTCTGGATTTGACCCACTGTGCCATCGCCGAGAGGTTGCGGCCGACGCCGGACTCGTTGCCGAGCGACCACATGATGACGCTGGGGTGATTCTTGTCCCGCTCCACGGTGCGACGCATCCGATCCAGCAGCGCCGGCTGCCACGCCGGATCGTCGCTGGGATTGTTGCGCCACCCGTTCAAGGAGAACCCATGGGTCTCCAGATCACATTCGTCGATCACCCAGAGGCCCCACTCGTCACACAGATCGAGAAATCTGCGATCGGGTGGGTAATGGCTCGTGCGAACGGCGTTGATGTTGTGCTGCTTCATGAGCGCGACATCCTGACGCATCGTCTCGATGCTGATCGTCCGCCCGGTGACCGGATTCCACTCGTGCCGGTTGACCCCTCGGAGAAGGAGCGGAACGTCATTGACCCTCAGGAGGCCCCCGCGCAATTCGACCCGCCGGAAACCCACCCGCAGTTCGATGATCTCGGCATCCGTGGTCAACGTGCCGCGGTAGAGCACCGGATCCTCGGCCGTCCAGGGCCGCACCCCGGTGACCGAATGCGCTTTCCTGGAATCCACCCCGGTGATCCCCAGACCAGGGAAGTCCAGGCGCCCCGCGATAGCACGCCCATCGGTGTCGGTGGCTTCCACGGTCAGCGTCCCGGTCCCGGAGTGCGCATCGAAGTCCGAGTGCACGAACACATCCGCCGGCGCTCCGCTGGGGCGGCACAGCACGGACACCGATCGGAAGATCCCCGAAACCCACCACATGTCCTGGTCTTCCAGGTAGGACGCGGCGGACCACTGGCGAACCCGGACGGCCAGCACGTTCTCGCCCTCGCGCATCGCGTCGGTGACATCGAATTCCACGGCGAGTCGGCTACCGGTCGACCATCCCAGCAGGGTCCCGTTCAGCCAGACGGTGGCATGCGAGTCCACGCCATCGAATCGGAGCACCCGGCGTCCGGCCGGCCAGCCCCGGGGCCCGGCGAACGACACGCGGTACTCCCCGGTCGGGTTGGCGTCGGGGACCAGGGGCGGATCTACCGGGAACGGGTAGATGACGTTGGTGTAGGCAGGTGGGCTGTAGCGGGGCGCCTCGGGCAGGCCGGCCAACTGCCACATCGACGGAACAGGTAGCAGGTCCCATTGCCGGTCGTCGAAAGCGGGCGCCTGGAAATCCGGGGTCAGCCCGGCCGCGTCCGGGCTGAGATGAAAGCGCCAGATCCCGTCCAGGAGCACCGGCGGTGCGTCAGAGTCCCACCACGACCGGGGCACCAGAGCGCCCTCGCCGGGAGACGCACTCTCCACGGAAGCAGTCTCGGCCGGGTCGATCCCGGGCTGAGATGGACGGCCGGACGAAGACTGCGAGGGTGGTGAGATCACCGGCGCAGTCTACGATCACGAGGCTGGCTGCTGTTCGGTCGGTGGCCTGGGGCTGCTCAGCGCGCGAAGGTGCCGTCCAGAGAGGCCGTTCCGACGGCGCCCGTTTCGATCGCCTTCAACACCTGCTGGGGACCGGCAGCCACTGGAACGGACTGCGGTCCACCGTCGGCATAGACGGTGAAGCGGTAGTGGTGGACCGTCCCAGACGGTGGGCACATCCCGACGAAGCCCGCGGTGCTGTTGCTCGCTCTTCGGGCGACGGAGCCTGCTGCGACCTGGCCCGCCGCCAGGCTGCGGGTGGCCACCGGGATTCCGGTCACCATCCACTGGATCCACGGACCGGGCTTGACGTCCAGGTCCTGCAGGACGATCGCCCACGTGGTGGTGCCGACCGGAGCGGCGCCGTGCCACGTCAGCGGCGGTGACGTGTTGTCGCCCGCACAGCTGAAGTTCACCGGAATCAGCCCGTCGGCGGGAAAGGCCGTGCTCCGGAGGGTCAACGGGCCCGTATCGGCATTCGCCGGCGCCGGTGCCCCGGAGGCCGGACCGGAAACCGCGGCGGCCTGGACCGGTGGCTGCGGTCCCGGAACAGCCTGGGAGGTGCACGCCGTCGACCATGCGATACATCCCATGGCCAGCACCATTGGTATCAATCGACATCTCGACCGGGGCCGTTTCACCGCGTTCATCCGGAGTTTCGCCCTTTCACTCAATTCGACACTTCGATGTGTTCGATCTTCAGACCGTCTTTCATGACGATCGTGACGAACTCGCCGACGGTCACGACTCCCCCGGCGTTGCCGTAGATGATCGAATACGTGCGGCCGGTGGTGATGTCGCCATGATGGAAGTGCATCAGGACCGCGCTGGGTGCGACAGATGAATTCGTGCCGTCCACGGTGATGCTGGGCAGTTCGTTCGAGGTCGCGTTGCCCTCGTGGATCTTGGCCGACGTGGTGTCGTCGAGGGCCTGGTAGCGCAACTCCACACCGCCGTTGTCCGCCAGCACGATCACGTTGGTGAACCGGATGCCCCAGGCCGCCTCGACCGCCGCGTTGGTCGGCACCGGCGCGGCCGGGTGGGCGACGGAGACGACGGCCGCCCGGGGTGCGGTGTCCTCCGAGCCGATCCGGACCCCGACGATGGCCACAGCGACGACCACGAGCGCGACCACGGAGATCAGCAGCCGGCGCCGGTTCCGACGGCCCGGTCGGCCGCCCACGACTGTGCGATCCGGCTCGACCACCGCCTGGTCCGGTACTGGTTCCTGCTCGGTCAGGTCGTGGACCTGGGTTGTGCTCATCTGTTCATCTCTTTGCTCTGACTGGGATTTGGCCGGATCTACCGTGACGCCGCTACATCACCACCGTGGTCACCGCGCTCCAGTTCCCGGCCGCGTCGACCACCCGGATGGATACGGTCTTGCCCACCGGCAGGCCGGTGATGGAGAACGTGAGGACGGTTGGGCTGTTCTTCGACGGGGGCAGGGCCACCGGGATGGTGACGGCCTTGGTCCCGTTGCCGGGACCGGGATCGGGACCGACGAACCATTCGGCCGAGGCCACGCCGGAGGACACCAGCCCGGTCGCCGTGCTGTTGACGTCGTGCGTACGGACGGAGGCCGTGCCGGTGAATGCTGCCACCGGCGCTCCGGCCGCGATGGTGGCGGCCGTGCCGCCGGTGACCCCGGTCAACGTCTTCGCGGTGATGCCGGTGTAGGTGAGCACCTGCACCCCGGTCGAGGTCGTCACCGCCACGAAGCCGCCGGACCTCGGGAAACCGGTGACCGACGTCAGTGCGAGGGTCGGCGACGTCCCGACCATGGGTAGCGTGGCCGCAGCGGTGGTCGTGGTGGCAGCCCCTGCGGGGGCGGTGTTGGTGGCCGAGTCGAGGATCGGTGCGGTGCGGTCGAGCATCAGGTCGACGGCCTCGAACGGACCCCAGTTCCCGGCGATGTCCTTGGCGTGGACCCAGACCCGGACCAGGCCGTCGGGCATGCCCTGGAGCAGCGACAGCGGGAGGAAGGCCGTCACGACCTTGCTCGAACTGTTGCCCCACAGACCGTCTGCCGGCGCCATTTCCGCGCCCTGGCCGAAGATCACACAACCGGCCGGGATGTTCGGCTTCACGCTGCACCGGCGCAGAGCAGGCGCAGCTGCGCCCCTGGCTCGGCTGGTCGGTGCGACGAAAGCCTCGGCAAGTGCGATGGCGGCCCACTTGGACGTAGCGGTCGCCTGCACGTCGAAGGAGTCGAACAGCCCGAGATTGCCGGCGGCAGCGTCGAATCCGTTGTTCGGGTTCGGCGTTGCCGAGAGCAGGGTGGTCTGCGGGCCGGCCTTGACCAGGGTCAGGGTCTGGTAGGTGTCCGGGCCGGCGGCCGAGCCGGTGACCAGCGTGCCCGTTGCCAGGGTGCCAGGGACTGCGCCGCCGTTGTTCGTCAGGAGCCTGGTCGGATTGATGCCGTAGTAGTTCACCGTGGCGATCTGGTGTGCGGTGGTCGTCGCGGTCAGCTGGCCGCGGCTGGGGAATCCGAGGGTGCTGACGACAGGGATGTTGTCCTGGGCCAGATCACGGGTGGTGGTCGTGGTGGTGGTGACCGGGTGGTAGTAGAGCCACGGGCTGTACCGGCACGCGACGGCCGTCGCGATGCAGTCGGTGCCGTCGGGGCCTTCCAGGGCGCGGACCATCACCCAGAAGTTGGCGGCGTTGTTGATCCCGTCGGGCAGTCGGGGCGGCGGCAGGAACCCGTTGACCGCGACCAGCGAATCGACGGCGTTCACGTTCAGCTCGGTGACCACCTTCTTGTTGCCGGGGTTGCACTTGGACTCGACCTGGTCGGCCGGGCCCGGGACGGCGCCGGGTGCGTAGACCACGCAGGCCTGCGCGCCTTCCACGACCCAGCCTGGCAGTGACGACGTGGCGGTGGCGTTGAGTGCGATGTAGCCGGCCGGTACGACGTCCAGGGCCACCGTGTTGCCCGCGTCGAACAGATAGGTGTTGCGGGGCACCGGCGTGACGATCCTGACCCCGTTGAAACTGGGACCGTTGGGCTGGGTGTTCGCGCCGAGTCCCGTGTAGGTGAACGTCTGGTAGACCAGGTCGCCCTGGGCCGGGCCGTCGGCGATGGTTGTCGCGACGGTGATCAGGCATCCCCCGGTGTCGCAGGTGCCGGGGAACCCGGCGGTCGAGTTGACGTAGATCACCGATGCCGGCACGTTCACCTCGTTCGACGGCGCGGAGATCTTGGTGGAGGCGACCGGGAACTGGTTGGACCGGGTGGTGCCGTTGGTGACCTGCGGATTGATCGCCAGGGTGGAGATCACTGCATCGCGCATCGCCAGGGAGAAACTCGCCCCGACGACCGGGCCCACCTTGCCGTTCGAATCCATGGCCTGCAACCAGATGGTGTGCTCGCCGAAGATCCGGTCCGGTTCGATGCCCAGCTGCTGGGTCAGTGTGGACCGGTCGATGGTGAACGGCACCGTTGCGGTGGCGCTGCCGGCCGGGATGGCCGCCCCGGAAGGCTGCCACAGGCTGTCGGGTGAGGGCACGTCCAGGGACCACTGCACGGAGCTGACCGACGCCCCAGCGGTCTGCGCCTTGAACGTCGCCGCGACCGTCAGGGTGGGCACCTGCCCGTTGTCGATGTTCGGGACCGACCCGGTGAAGGTCGGCACGACGGATGCGGCGGTGCCGACCGGGCCGATATCGGCGGCGCTCGTCCCGTTGACCACGTTCAGGTACGTGTAGAGACCGCCCAGCCCCCCGGTGGCGCCATTGTTCAGGTGCATGCCGGCGTCGTAGAGCGGATACCTCGTGCCGGTGACCGCACCCGGCGGGATGACCAGGAAGGTGTCCGCGGTCTGCCCGGCATTGAGGAACTCGGTGCTCTGCACGGTGACGTTGGGCAGCACGTTCGCATCCCGGGCGGTTTCGGTCTGCACCAGGTTGAGCAGGTTCATCGAGTGTTCCCGCAGCCCCAGGTCGGCGTAGCGCAGCAGCACACTGTCGCCGGGCGACGCGTCCAACCGGACACTGTTGACGGCGGCGTTGAAGGCCGGGGCGGCCGGGTCCAGCGCCGCCTTCGCCGAGTCGTAGGCGACGCCGTCGACGAAGTAGTTCGTCGGGTGGTAGTCGCCGGTGTCGGAGCCGAACGGGTCTGCGGTGAAGGCCGCATCCAGTTCGTCGACCTTGACGACCTTCTCCCGGTCGTAGTAGTTCCGGGTGTCCTTGTTGGCCAGACAATCGACGTTGACGGCCCCGTCGTAGGCGCAGTGGGCCGAGTTGGCAGAGGTGAGTACCACCGAAGGCCGCACGATCAGCATTCCGGACAGGCCCATCGCGACCTGCCGGGCGCCGCCGGAGGTCAGGCCGGCCTCGTAGACGTAGGTACCCGGCCGGGTCAGCGTGAACGAGCCGGACCCGCCGGCGGCGCCGGTTGCAACCCCGATCAGGTCTGGTGCGCCGGCCAGCGAGGGCACGGTGATCGCGACGTTGCCGGCCCTGGGATCGAGTTGGTTGTGGACGGTGAAGGCGAGCTTCTCCCCTTCGGTGGCGATCAGGGTCGGGCCGCCCAGCACCGGCGTCGCGGTGTCAGACGTGGTGAACCCCCAGAACTTGATGGTGTCCGGGCCCGCGGTGACGGTGCCGTTGGCTTTGGCGTACAGGTCGCAGGTGCGGATGATCCCGCTCAGCGCACAGGTCCCGTCCGGTGCGGCGACCGGATTGCCGACGGTGATCGCGAGGGTCGCCGTGCTGGTCGTGGAGCCGGGCTTGCTCACCCACAGGGCTGCGGTGTAGTTCCCCGGCAGGTAGGTGTGGGTGCCGGTCAAGGCGACGGTCGGGGTCGCTCCACTGATCGACCCGGACTGGTCGGGGGTGGTCGCCGAGCAACCCGGGACGTCGCCGAAGCAGAACCCCCAGCTGTCCCCGGTGCTGACCGAAGACTGGTTCCCATAGAAGATCACCGGCAGGATCCCGGTACCGGTCACGCTGTCGGCGGTCAGGATCGCGGTCGGGTCCGGGAAGTTCACCAGAACCGGCAGCGAGACGGTACTGCTCACCGCGGTCCCGACGACGGTCAGACTCGCTGGATACCCGGCTGGATACCCGGCTGCGGCGCTCGGCTTGGCGTAGATGTGGCTCACCTTGTTGAGCGGCGGCCCGTTGACGCCGACGGTGCCGGAGAGGTCAGGTGCGGTGGCGCTGCACGCTAGGTGTTCCCCGAAACAGGCCCACCAGGTGTCCGTAGCGACCGCGGCAGTGGAGGCGGAACCGTCCAGTACGGCGGTCAGGCCGGTGGCGGTAGCGGTGAGCTGTGCGGTGCCGTCGATGGTGACGACGACGGCGCTGGGTGATGACGCGGTCACCGTGGTGCCCGACACCTCGTAGAGCACCGCCGAGAAGGTGCCTTCCTTGGCGTAGGTGTGGCTCACTGCTGCGCCTCCGACGGCAGTGGCGGTGGTCATGTCGACCGCTGTGCCCGCCGTGGCGGCGTCACACAGGACGGGCGCCTCGTCACCGAAGCACAGGTAAGCGGTGTCACCCACGGCGTTGCTCCCGACGGTGGCGGTGAACGCCACCGCCGGGTTGCCCGGCGTGACCGCCGCGGTGAGTGCGACCGTCGGGGTGGCCGCCTGGGCGGTGGCGGGCAGCACCACCAACGCCAGCGTCATCAGGCAGGTGGTCACCACCAACGCCATGACCCGGCGGGGCCAACGGCCACTCACGGGTCGGGCAGGGACCGGCGGGAAGGCGTCGCTCGTCGAATTCGAAGACCAGATCGTCATGTCAGTTCCCTGTCGTGCAGTGGGCGTGTTCGGCGAACGAGTTAGGCGGGTCGATCCGGATCATGGTGAGCATTCCGCCCATCGAGGCGCCGTAGTTGGTGGCTTGGAACAGCGCATGACTGTGCGCGACCTGGTACATCTCGCCGCACTCGTTGAATTGGGTCTTGCCGGTGGACAGGTCGTTCTGCCAGCCCAGGTAGGGCGAGCCGGACCAGTACTGGCCCTCGGTCCTGGCCTGCTGCTCCGGAACGGGGACGGTGCCGGGGTCGCCGCTATCGACCGGGTGGGTGGCCGGGTTCCAGTTGGCCTGGTCCACCCACGCGAACTCGGTCTCGATGGTCGACCCGGGCGGGACGACGACCGAGTAGCGGTCGATGGACACGTCGGTCGGCGTGGCCGCGGCGGTGTTGTTGATCATCGGGTGCGCATCGAACCCGATCTGGCGTTCGTTGTTGGAATGCGGGTGGAACGGGTAGTCGACCGGACCGGTGTTCAGGTACCGGATCAGCGCAGAGTCCGGGTTGTAGTCGGGGTTCGGCGTCGTACCGGTCAGGTACCGCTGGGTGTTGCGGGGCTGGATGTGCGCCAGCGCGCCGTAGGGCTGAGACGGGATGTGGGCGGCGAAGTTGGGCGAGACGGTGTCGGGGAAGCTGCGCCCGTTGATGAAGAAGTACCGGGCCTTGTAGGTGGTCATGTCGTAGCTGTAAACGCCCGGCGACCCGGGTGACTCCATCGCTGAGTGCACCATCGGGTCGATCTCGCTCAGCACGTGCAGGTATTCCTTGGTCGGGTTGAACGTCGAGAAGCAGGCCAGCCCGCCGGCCGGGACCGCGCAACTGGTCGGATCAGTCGCCATGCCCGGGGTGGCGCCCGCATCGTCGTAGACGTGGGCGGACGGCGTGCACACCGTGCCGGCGGGCACTTTTCCGTCGAGGGACGTGGGCGACAGGCACGGGTTGCCGAGCTTCGGGCGAACGACGATCGCACCGACCAGGCCCATCTGCACCTGCAGCTGCGGGTCGGTGCCAGATTCGTAGAGGAAGGTGCCGGGGTGGTCGGCGACGAACGTGTAGGTCACCTTCGTCGCCTTGCCCGGGTCGCTGGCGTTCGGCACCGAGCCCGGTTCCGCCGCGGCCGGGGTGGCCACCGAGTTGGTGGCGGCATCGGGCTGCGAAGGTGTGCCGTTGGCCATCACACCGGTCAGGCCCGGGAACTGGATCGACGTGGCCACCGGCAGGGTGTTGGCCAGGGTGATGGTGACGGTGTCGCCCTCGTTCACGCACAACACCGGCCCGGGGTCCTGGTAGGAGCCCCCGCCGGCGGCGTAGCCCCACATGTAGATGGAGTTGCCGTCCGGGGTGGTGATGTAGCCGTCCTGGGCGGTCAGCACGAAGCCCGGGTGCGTGGGTATCGCGCCGTTCGTTGCGACCTTGGTCGGGTTGCGGAAATCGGCGGTGGAACCGGCCGCGCAGACCAAGCCCTCGGCCTGCGCCGTCGGTGTCGCCGCGGCGGCCGATCCGGCGGCCAGCGGAGTGAACATCGCCGCCAGCAGGACCGCGACTGCGACCGGGACCTGGCGACGGAGCGCACGACGGCCGCCGAGCGCGCGGCCCCCCAGGGAGCGGACGGCGCCGGCCACACGGTGCTGAGATTTCATCGGGCGCCTCATCAGTAGAGCTTGCCGGGGAAGGCCTGCACGATCGGGTTGCCGTCGGCGTAGGTCCACGTTCCGTTGGCACCCGCGAAGTTGTTCAAGAGGTTGCCGCCGAGGTCCAGCGTGGTGGAGTCGGCGCCCTTGGTCAGGAGGGCGAGTTCCGCGGCGCTGGGGCGGGTCAGGCCGCCCTTGGGGTGCACGTGTACTTCGGTGCGCATCCCGCCGTAGCCGGAGGTGTTGTCGCCTCCGTTCAGGTAACCGAACTCCCGGTCGTAGAACGGGAAGACGGTCACTGCCGAGACGGACGGCAGCGGGCCGATCAGCAGATCGCGGCTCTCCCCCGGCCCCAGGTCGACCCGGTTGGTCAGCGTCTCGGCGTTGCCGCGCGGCGGATCCGGCACCCGCTGGGCGGCCAGCGGATCGCCGTTCTTCCCGTACTGGTAGTCGCCGTAGTAGCCGGCCCGGCCGGCGCCCAGGAACTTGGCGTCCTGCCCGATCACCGTCATCGGCAACCCTTCCAGCACCAGCGAGTGCTGCTCGTACCCGAGGTGCGACACCCGCACCAGGACGTACTCACCGCTCTCCCCCTGGATCAACGACGACAGCGGCTGGAACCGCAGCCGCTTGCCGTCCACCGGGTCGGTGGTAGTTGGAACCGCGGCGTCCGGATCGCCGGGCGCGCCCGTCGGATAGTCCCCGGCGTGCGGTTTGACCGTGTCCGGCCAGGCCCGGCCGTTCATCAGCCGGAAGTAGCCGGTGAAGTCGGTCCAGTCGGTGTCCTGGATGTGGGCGTCGCCGTAGTGGCCCTGCGGGAAGATCTCGGACAGGTGGATGGAGAACTGCCGGTCGAATCGCGTGGTGACCGCCGGGTCCGTGGCCGCGGTGGTCGGTGTGTCGTAGGCGTAGTTCACGCCCTTGCGGGGCGCGATGAACACCATGCCGTTCATGCCCATCTGCACGTGCTCGACGTCCTCGACATGGCAGTGGTACATGTAGGTTCCGGCGTCCACCGGCAGGTACCGGTAGTGCAGGGACTGCCCCGGGGGAACCGACAGGGAAGCATCCGGGACCCCGTCGAAGTAGGCGATCTGGTTGGCGAAGCCATGGAAGTGGATGGTGTGGCTGTCGAACAGGTCAGGGCGGTTGCCCATGCCCAGGTTGAACAACGTCAGCCGAAGGTCCTGCCCGGCCTGCGCGTAGATCAGCGGCGCCGAGATCTGCACGTGGTTCTTCACGTTGTCGACCAGCAACTGCGAGGTGGCGCCGACGGGCGCGGTCGGCGGGTTGTACTGGCTGACGTTGCGGAACCCGAACGCATACGTGGTGAACAGGTCCTTCCGCTTATCGCCGGTGCTGTTGCCGTTCGGCGGAGCGAAGCTGTCGGGGAAGTAGGGCGGCATCGCATTCGCGCCGACCGGCATCGACACCCACCCGTCCGTCCCGGCCAGGGTGTATGCCTTCACCGGCACGGCGGCGGCCGCCAGTTTCACGGTGGGTCCCGCGGGCGCAGCCGACGCCGCCGACGACCGGGCACCGGACGGGCCGGGCCGACCGAGCAGCAGGACGCCCCCGGCCGCCGAGGCTGCGACCATCGACCTGATCAGGGCCCGCCGTGAAACGGCCCTGATCCAGCCCGTCTGCCCTGGGTGCGGCGCGGGTGACGGTGCGCCGGGCGGTGTTTCACTCATCGGGAGCTGCCTTTCTGCGTTGCTCGTCGGCGCGGATCTGTGCAGGGCGGATCTTTGCGGGGCGGATCTGTGCGGGGCGGATCTGTGCAGGGCGGATCTGTGCGGTCCATCGGCGTCGCCGCCCGGGTCCGCGGGCATCACCGGGGGGCCTGGGTCGCGCCGGCGTCGATGCGGGGCTGGGTGGTCTGCGGGTCGAACCGGGAGACACCGTCGATGTCCACCGTGGGGGCGAAGATCGGTCCGCTGAACGGCGCTGTGATGTCGCCGGGGGCCAGCTGGTTGGCCCCGAGCAGCACGGCGGGTGACGTGGCGCCGATGTGGTAGTCGCCGATGCTGTTGGCGGGCAACCCGATGTTGACGATCGCGGTCACCCGGAACCGGAAGTTGATCCGCATCGGGGTGATGTCCAGTTGCAGGCTGAACGGGGCCGCGAAGCCTGGAGCGTTGGCGGAGGCGACCGTCGGTGCTGCGGTGACCCTGTTGGTCGGCGAGGCGGTGTAGCCCTCGCCGCCCGCAGCACCGGGCGAGGTGCTGAGCACCGAATGGATCGGGCTCAGGAGCCCCGCACCCGGGTCGGCGATGCCGATGTCCCAGACATTGAGCGGAGTGGCGTCACCGGTCTGACCAATGCCGCTGACATTGCTGGTCGACGCGTTCCACGAGCCGGCCCGGTTGTCGTAGACGATGTCGTTGGCGATGATCGGGTTCGACCAGGTCGGACTACCGGCCGGCAGCGTGGCCTGGAACGGGTCGCTGTTGTGCGCGGTGGAGATGCCGGCCGGTGCAGCCGATCCGTTGCTGGTCACCGCCGTCGCAGTCGTGATGTTCTTCGCGATGGTGTCGTTGATGATGGTGACCTGGGCGGTGTCGTCCAGTGCGATGCCGCCGCCCTCGTGGGAGGAGACGTTGTTGGTGATGCTGTTGTTCTCCACCCGGATCGGGAAGTTCCCCGCCTGCAGGAACCGGATGCCACCGCCGTCGTCGTTGGCGGCGTTCACCGAGATCGTGTTGCCGGAGATGTTCAGTGGTCCGGCACCCAGCGACGGCTTGGTGGAATCGGCGGGCAACTGGCCGGCGATCATGATCCCGCCGCCCTCGTCCTGGCTCTGGTTCAGATTCACCACGTTGTGCGCGATGACGTTGACGTTGGTCTGCCGGGCGGCGGTGCCGGGGATGTACCGGAACCCTGCTTTGAACAGGCCCGCGTCGTTGACCCCGCTGAGGGTCACCGAGGTCGGCGACTGCACCGAGACGATGCTCGCGCCCTTCAAACCGTCACCGGCCACCGAGCTGCCGACGTCAGCGCCGGTGAACGGACCGGCGGTACCGCCGCCCGTCCAGGTCAGCGTCTTGCCGTCGGTGGACAGGGTGCCGGTGAAGGTCACCGGGGCGATGCTCAGGCCGTACTGGCTCATCCCTCCGCCGTATTCGGCGGACTGATTGCCGCAGATCAGGTTGTCGTGGACGTTGTAGCCTCCGGCGTCGTTGAAGATCGCCATCCCGCCGCCCAGGTTGTTCCCGCCGTTGGCCACGATCTGGTTGTTGCCGAACTCGACGTTCCAGTTGTGCTGGGCGTCCAGCTGCGGGCTGCCGACCCGGATCGCACCGTAGGAACCGGAGTTCCCGTCGATGACGTCGTTGGTGACCTGGGTGTAGTCGTCGTGACCGTTGAGGAACAGCGCGCCGCCCTGGGTGGCGTCGGCCCCGCCGGCCGGACCGGTCCGCTGACCGGTGTTGGCATTGACGTTCGCCGGGGTGTTGATGGTGACCGCGGCCTGCAGCCCGAAGCCGTCCAGGACCGGGTGTGCCGACGGACCGTACTCCGGCTGATCCCTCTGGCCGAGCACCGTGACGTTCTGGCCCTCGGTGATCAGCTTGTTGTCCACTCCCGGGGTCTTCGGGAAGAGCACACCTGCGATGCTCTGCCAGATGTCGACGGCGTGCTGGGCACGGACGTCCTGGGGGGCGGTGGCCCAGTCGATGGCCGCCGGTGGGGTGACCGTGTTGTCGGTCAGGCCGAAGTAGTAGCGACCGTCGATGACCGTCCCGGGGACCACCGTGGCCGGGTTGCCGGCGGTGGCCGGAATGACGCCACCCGGGCCGACGCCCTGCAGGGTGACCGCCGAGTGGATGATGACCGGCTCGAACCAGACTCCGCTGGTGACGGCGCTGTTCACCGGGGACTGCTGGGTCACGGCCGCCGGGTACACCACCACGATCGCACCGGGAAGTTGGCTATCGGTCACCTGGGTGTAGACGAGGTTGCCCGCGGTCGGCTTCAGCCAGTAGCCGGCGGCCCGTTCCAGGGCCTCCTGGATGCTGGGGAACTTGGTCTGCGCGGTCCAGCCGGCCTGATCGGTGGCCTCGGCCGTCAAGGTCGGGTCCACCTCCAGGATCGCCGGCTTGTAGGTGCCGTCGATGACGTAGTAGCTGATCCCGTTGACCGTCGCGGTTTTGGCATCGTTGGTGATCGTCAACTGGTACTTGCCGCCCGGTGTTCCCAGCGGGATGCTCGCGTGGATCTCGGTGTCGCTCCAGCTGGAAATGCCGGCGACGGCAGGAGTGGTCAGACCGTTGCCGGCCAGGGTGACTCGACCTGCGCCCTGGGTACCGCCGAAGCCCAGGCCCTTGATCACCACCGCCGCGGCCGGAGCGCCGTAGGGGTGGTCCACCGAATACAGCTGCGGTGAGGTCGGCGCGATGGCGCACTGGGCGGCCGCGGTGAACTTCTGACCACCGTTGAGGAAGGCCAACGCGCTACGGGTCGGGGCGGTGTCAGCCGGCGTGAACTCGCCGGGCATGGCCTGGAAGTTGGCCGTGATGGTCTGGAACTGCGGGTTGTAGTTGAAGTTGGGGTGATCGATGGTTCCGGGGTCGTTGCCGACGAACCGGTAGATGTTCTGGCAGATCCCGGCCGGGGTGGCGCAGTTGGCCACATCGGTGGACGGCATCAACGCCTCGGCGATGCCGTTGGGGTCGATGTTCATCTGGTCGACCAGGTTGCCGTGCCAGTCGTAGACGCCTTCCGGTGAGTTCGGGATGGGAGCGGCGTCGCCGTACTGCGTCTCGGTCTTGGTCGTCGAGAGGTTGGTGTCGTCGAAGTTCTGCACGATGAACGTCGTCGGGATCGGCACGTCCGTGTAGAGGTAGAAGTTGGGTGCGACCGACTGGCCGCCGCCGACATGGATCAGGTGCACGTCGCAGGAATTGCGGGTGTTGCCCTGCTGCATGCTTCCGCCCGCCGACAGCAGACCCGGATCCGTGACGTTCACCGTGTAGGCGCTGCCCGCGCACTGCGGGTCCGCAGACGGTGACGCGGTGTTCGGGTCCTCGATCTGGGTGGTCGGGGAATCCCCGCCCGTCACCGGCGTCGCGATGGGTGTCTGGCTCGGCGGCCCGGCCTGGGACGGGAAGCTGAACGCCACACAGGTTCCGGTGGTGCCCGGGGCGGTCAGGACCGGACAGCTGGCACCCAGGTTGGTGTGCAGGGTGCCGTCCTGGTTGTAGACGTTGGTCAGGTCCGCGTTCTGGGGGACGAACTGCGGGGTGGAAGCGTGCCCCGGGCCATCGTTCTTCGTATCGGTGGAGCCCAGATCTGTGGTGTACGGAGCCAGGCCGGAGCCTGCGAGGTTGTTGTTGCTCGTCTCGTCGGCGACCTTGTACAGCGGGCGGTCCACACCCGGCGTTGGCTGGGGCAGCACCTTGTCGCCGGGGATGTCGACCTTGGCCAGGAAGTTACCGGTCACCGGGGCCCCGCTCGCATCGGTCGGGGTCAGCGCGAAGTTGCCGTCCACCGTCTGGGTGCCGTGGGTCGCCCCGGTGGGCACATTCGGGTCCAGCAGCAGGTTGTCGGTGCCCAGACCGAAGTTCACCGCCGACGCCGGCGCCTCGATGCACGCCTGCGTGTAGTGCCCCGGGTTGGGGCTGGCCGGGTCGACCGTCAATCCGGGCAGGAAGTCGGTCACCGTGGTGCCGTCGGAGTTGGTGCCGGTCACCTTGCCACCGGCACCCAGGGACCCGGAGATGATCTTGCCGTTCGCGTCGCGGGCCACGCAGCCGGTGGCCCGGCCGTAGTGCTCGCTCTGATAGGCGTTGACGGTGCCAGGGTTGGCAGCGCCGAACCGGTCGGTCGAATCGACCTGACCATTCTTGTACGCCGTGGAGTAGCCGCCCGTGACCGTCGCCGTATGGTACGACCCGTCACAATTGAGCAGGTAGCCCGTGAAACTCACGTTGGGCGCCGTGCTGCCGCCGGGGCACGACTGGGTGGTCGGCGCACCGGCCGCTGCCCTGATCGGCTGGAAGAGCTCGGTCATCACCCCGGGGATACCGGTGAAGTAGTCGTACTGCACCTGCGTCCGGCCCAGGTTGCGGTTGCGGACCGCGTCGTACAGGACCGTGGCCACGATGCCGCCGTTGTCCGAGCGTTTGACGGTCTTGGCCGCGTCGCCGGGGCCGGTGGTGGCGCCCTTGTAGGGCTGCACCGCCCAGTCCAGCCGACCGCACTGCGCGATCACCGGGTTGTACTGCACGTCGACGGCCGCGGTCGACGTGGTGTGTTCCTGCGGATCGTTGCAGGCCTGCCAGGTCATCCCTGTTGTCTTCCAACGGGTGTTGAACGCCTGGATGACGTCGTTGTAGCCCAGCGGATAAGCCTCGGTAAATTGGTAGAAACCGTTCTGATCCGTGACGTCGGTGTTCTGGCCGCCTTCCTGC
Source organism: Nakamurella sp. PAMC28650 (assembly GCF_014303395.1). GTDB lineage: Bacteria > Actinomycetota > Actinomycetes > Mycobacteriales > Nakamurellaceae > Nakamurella. Next base: position 3,095,939 of record NZ_CP060298.1, on the reverse strand, counting down.
GCATTGTTCGTCCGGTTCAGGTTCTGCACCAGGAAGTGCGGCACCCCGGCCTCACCCGGATCACAGCGGCCGTTGCCGTTGGTATCGATGCAGACGTGTCCGGTGATCCGGGTCCACCATTCCAACAGCGGCACCACGCCGAGGTCGACCACCTTACCGCCCGCGACTGTGACGTTGAACGAATCGAAGATGTAGTCCTGCATCTGATCCCACACCGCGACCGAATACGAGCCGTCCGGCACGCCATTGATCTGGAACGAGCCGTCGAGGTTGGCGTTGGAGGCCCAGACCGTCTTGTCGCCATTGTTGAGATCCGACAGCGTCACCCACGGGTGCTTCACCGGGCGGTCGAACTTGTAGCCGGCGGTGCCCGCGTTGCCGGCTTGGCCGTTGGCGCCGGTCAACCCTCCCAGTCCCGGATAGTAGGCGGCGGCGCCCATGATCTTGCCCTTGATCGCGCCGGTCGCTGCCGGGGCGCCGGGTTCCTGCGGCACCGTCGCGCACGCCGGATCCGCCGGTGAGAGCCACTTCGTCGGATCGGTCAGACCCTGGTAGTCCACCGTCCCGGTGGCCGGATTGGCCATGCAGCCAGCCCGGACGAAACCGAACTGCACCTGTGGCACCAGTTCGCCGCCGACCAGCAGTTCGGTGTCGTAGCCGGTCGAGTTGGCCTGCGGCCACGTGTCGAAGTCGTGGTTGCCCTCCAGCGTCGTCGTCTGCACCCAGCAGGCCTGCGCCTGGGTCGCGGTGGTGACCGCGTCTGCCTTGGTGCTCAGCACCGCGCAGGTCTGCTGCGGGGCCATCACCTGGCCGGTGACCGGATCGGTGCCGCTGCTCTGATCGGCGATGACCGAAGAGCCGTATCGGTTCGGAGCCATGTAGGGGATCAGGATGTCGCCGTTGGAGTCGCTCGTGCACGAACCGGTCGCCGGCCCGGCGACCTCGAAGTTGCCGCGGATGTGATGAGCGGGGTCGACGATCGGGCGGGCGTCCAGACCGAGCTTCACCTGGTAGAAGGAGTCGGTCGGATCGGGATGATTCACCCGGTCGTAATCGGGATTCAACCGATAAGCGGTGCACAACGGATTGTTGTAGTAGTCCACGTTCACCGGACCGTCGAAATCGGTCAGGTGCGCGTCATAACCGGGAAGGCCGAATTCGGACTGCTCGTCCCACTGGGCGTTGGTGGCGCCCATGTCCCCGTAGACCTTCAACCTGATGTTGCTCAGGGGGATCGGCAGCGGGTTCAGCCCGACCACCACCGCACCGGCGGGCGTCGTGTCGAGCCCGGAGAACTTGCCATCGGTGACCACGAAGTGGCCGCCGCCGATCTGGTAGCCGTTCGAGGTGATCGACACCAGGTACTTCCCGTTGGGAAGTCCCCGCCCAGCCCGGCCAACCTGCAGTGGAATCGGCGTGGTCGGGTTCCAGTCCTGTTGTGTCCCCTGCGATACGACCGGGCTGGAGGTGATGTTGTGGATCGAGGGCCAGTTGCAGGCCGCCGGATTCGGTGACCCGTCAGCCAGCAACGGCCCCGTTCCGTCGAAGGTATTCACCGGGTTCGGGTAGTTAGCGTTTCCATTCGGAAAAGTGGAGGTGATGGGGTGGCATTTGGTGACCTCGGCGGCAATCGGGGTTCGACCGTCCGCACCCAGGGTGACCCCACCCGTGTTGTCCTTGTTCAGCAGCCATTTGAATTGCGGTACCGGATCGTTCTTGCCCGGCCCCTGCCCGCCATTGTGGGCGCCCGGGAGAATCGAATCCTGCGCGGCCCGCACGCAGAGCACGCCGGCCGCCCGCGTCGAACACGAGGAGAGATCGGCCGCCGGATTCGGGTGTCCGGAGGAGGTGAACCCCGGATCGGGCGCAGCTGCGGACAGGGACGGCGCGGCCGATGCGGCCGTCGATCCACCGATCGCCGTCAATGCCGATGTGGCCAGCACCAGCGCCAACACCGCCGCAGCCGGACGTCGCAACGGCCGGCGACGTAGTGAGGGAAAACGCCTCGGAGCAGTGCTTCTGCTGATCCCGCCGCGAAGACGAATACCGAGCTCAGTCATACGAGGTCCCTCACGGTTCAGCCATCTGACATAAGGCACTCTGCCTCGGGATGTGAGCGTGGACCCGCAGATCGGCTTTGTCACCCATTCTGACGGAACTGTCATCTACCAGATCGGTACATCACTATTGGTCACCGACCCAACACCAGAGGTAACTCACCTTATTTGGTGAACATTGCATTGACCCGGGGAAACCGACTATGGTCCCGCCGGTGGCCGGGTTCATGAGGGACACCGTCGGTTGCACGGCGCCAAATGACAAATTCGTCAGAATCGACGCCAAAACCTCGGTCAGGTCCCATGCTGACCGGAAGGCGATCCGCCTCATTCTGTCGACACGACGTGAGGAAGCCCGGATGTCCAAGAGCAAGGCCGTCACACTCGCTGCGGCGCGTGTGACCGCGGAGCCCCGGGAGGGAGTTCGACCCCTCGATGTCGTGGGCCGGGCGTCCGCCGTACCGGTGCGGGTGGTCGGGCGTCCGCACCGGTATCGGACCAAGGCCGGCAAGGCGACCGCCGACGCCGCCACCGAAGGTTCGCGTCCGGTCGCGGAGCAGATCATCAGACGGGCCCTCGCGGTGCTGGTCCTGGCCGTCGCGACGATGATGTTCAACCCGACCCCTGCGAGCGCCCACGCGCTGCTGGTGTCCAGCTCCCCCACGGACGGCGCAGATCTGCTGGCCGCTCCGCCGTCGGTCACCTTGACCTTCGACGAACAGGTCCTGCCGGAATCAGCTCGTCTGACGCTGTACTCGGCGCAGGGGACGGTGCTGGCCCGATCCGATTCCGGGACCCGCGCAATGGTGGTCGCCGGTCCTTCCGGCACCGGACCGGCTACGACCCTGATCACTTCCATGCCACCGATGGGACAGGGAGCCTTCGCGTTGGACTGGCAGGTCCAGTCGGCTGACGATCTGCACGTGAGCAGGGGTTCGATCGTCTTCGGCGTCGAACTCGCGGTCAGCCGCTCGGCCGTCGATCGGACCGGAGAACTGCCTGCGGCGGGTAGCAGCCTGCTGCGCTGGAGCGACCTCGTCGTGCTGGCCCTGATGCTCGGTTCCCTGCTGCTGCGCGTCGCCACCCTGCCGCGCGTACACCTGGACGACGCTGACCGGGCCCGCTGGATGCAGACCTGCGGCCGGGTCTTCCACGCGACGGCGGGGGCCGCGATCATCACATCGGCTGCGGTACTCGTCGACGCGGCGGGCGACCTGCGTCAGGTCGGTCATGTGCTGACCTCCACCTCCTTCGGTCACTTCTGGTCGGTCCACCTGGCCGGGTTGACCTTCGTCTTCCTGCTGAGCAGGCACCCACGGCGACGAACAGGGCGAGCCCTGACCTGGCTGGCCGCGCTCGGTGCCGTCATCGGTCTGGCCGTCGGCAGCCACGTCTCCTCCGGTGCCGACCGTCCCGCCGCCGCCACCCTGCTGGGGGTCCATCTGGCTGTCACCTGCGGTTGGGCCGGCTCGGTTCTCCTGTTGGCCGTCACAGCATTCCAGGTGTCGTTCCGTCGGCAGTTGGCCCTCGTCCTCAGAGCCTTTGCCGCGCCCGCAGCGGTCTGCGTGGCGCTCACGGTGATCACCGGCGTCGCCCTGGGAGCGCGTCAGGTGGCCAGCGCCGATGCTCTGATCAGCAGCGCGTACGGACGCATCCTGCTGGTCAAGGTTGCTCTCACCGGGGCCGCGGCCCTCCTCGGATTGAAGAGCTACCTCCAGTTCCGCCCGACCACCCCGGCGGGCCCACGTCCTGCTTCCGGCGGCCGACGGGAAGATCGGGTCGGTGGCGCGGCAGTGAACAAGAGGTTCGCGCGGCGGGCCGCAGCAGAAGGCCTGACCATGGTGCTGATCCTGGGCGCAGCAGCCACCCTGAGCCTCGGCTCACCGCCGCGCGGGCCGGCGTTCGCGCCGTCCCCGCACGACGCGCAGACCCCGATCGTGAGCCAGGTCGACGGTCTCCTGCTGACCCTGGACCTCTCGCCCAACACCCTGGGTCAGAACTGGGCCAGGGTCACCATCGACGACACCCGGCGTCCGGCCCGCGCCCGGATCAGCGACGTCACGCTGGCGATGACCGGCCCCGGCGGGCAGATCGTCCCCGCGCGGCCGCTGGCTCGGATCGCCGACTCCGACCGATGGCAGCTGGGCGACATCCCGGTGACCGAGAGCGGCCGCTGGCAAATCGTTCTCACCGCCTGGCGGCCCGGTCTGGCACCCGCCGTCTGGAACCGGAACTGGGTCGCGGCCGGTCGACCTGGTGGGCCGGTCACCCCCATCCTGAGCGATCAGCCCTGGGGCGGTGAGCTCAACCTGCTGGCCCTTTTCCTCACCGTCTGTTTCCTGGGCGGCGCCCTCCGGTGGGTACGGATCAGCCGGCAACGAGGGGCCCCGTCGGGCACCGATTTCGTAGAGTCGGCGATGGACCGGGATGGACCGGAAACCCTGGAGGCATCACAGCTGCATCAAAGGAGCACCACATAGGCACCACAGAATCGCACTCGAGCGCTACGTTGAGTAATCTTATTACCCCATACGGGTTAAAGAATAGTCCCTATCGCCCGATTCGGCCGTGATATGATAGACACAGCGTGACAAAACGCCGACCGGCGCAACCGTTCTACACCAGGCGGAAAGATGAATCGCGTACTCATCGTCGAGGACGAACCGAATTTGTTGCTCCTGTTGACCAGGCTATTGACGGCAGAGGGATATGCGGTCACTCCCGCGCCGGACGGGCGTTCCGCACTCCAGCCGGGGAACTCCACCGAATTCGACCTGGTCATCCTGGATCTGATGCTCCCGGACATGAGCGGGGAGGACGTCCTGCGGGAACTCCTGGTCACCCGCCCGGAGATCAAGGTGCTGGTGCTGTCCTCCGTCACGGACCTGGTCAGGAGGGTGGGCGTGCTCGACCACGGCGCCGTCGATTTCCTCGCCAAGCCATTTGCCAATGCCGAGTTGATGGCGCGGATCCGGACGCGGATCCGGCGCCCGGATCACCAGGGCGGCAACGATCTTCGGCGCCATCTGACCGGCGCGGGCCTGCAGTTGGATCTCGAGCGGCGCGAGCTGATCATCAATGGCCGCCGGATCGATCTCTCCCAGCGCGAGTTCGCGCTGCTGGCGCATCTACTGCACCGCACCCCGGCCGTCTGCACCCGGCAGGAACTCCTTTCAGAGGTGTGGGGACTGGGCTTCGACCCCGGGAGCAACGTGGTCGACGTGTGCATGCGGCGCCTGCGCGCAAAACTCACCATCAGCCGAATCGAAACGGTGCGCAATGTCGGATACCGACTCGTCGCGTGTTAATTGGCCGTTGGCCTACGCCTGGGTGGTGTTCGCCGCGGTCAACGCCTACCTGACGTTCCTGTGGGCCGGTGCGGAGACCATCCCGTACCACCTGATCTGGGCCAGCTTCGCATTCTTGTACGGGCTTTATCCGTGGCCCCGCCGGCTGGCCTGGGTCACCTTCTGGGTGATCACCGTCGTGACCGGGGTGGCGTTCGCCGAACACAGCCTGACCAGGGAGATCGCCTGGACCGAATGCTCCGAGATCGTACTGATGGGAGTCATTCTCGCGCTCCTGATGTGGCACGTGGAACGCCAGCGAGCCACCAGGGCGACCCTGGTCCGGCTGCAGCAGCAGGAAATGGAGAGCGCCCACAGCCGCGAGCTCCGCTCCAAGTTCGGGACGCACGAGGTGCGCACCAGACTGACGATCGCACGGGGCTTCGTCGAGCTGATCGTCGCAGCGAAACCCGGACGGGCCATCGAGGCCGACGCAGAACTGGTCATCGCCGAACTGGACAAGGCCTCGTCACTGGTGACCAGCCTGCTGACCCTGGCCACGGTCAGCGAGTCGAGCGTCCGGATGACGGTCGACGTCAAGTTGCTGATCGACGCCGTTCTGCACCGCTGGATCAGCAGTGCCGACCGACAGTGGTCGTCCGCCACGCTGCCGGGCACGGTCGAGGCCGACGCCGAACGTCTGGAGGTGGCGCTGGACTGTCTGCTCGAGAACGCGGTCAAGTTCACCGAACCGGGAGACTCCATCGAGATCACCTGTGAGGTGGACGGAGGGATGCTCGTGCTGTCCGTCGCCGACTCGGGTGCCGGGATCCCGGAGGCGGATCTCGGGCGGATCTTCGAGATGTTCAAGACGTCCAGTACCGCCGGTGACCGCGCCGGAAGTGGGCTGGGGCTGCCGATCGTCAAGGCGATCGCCGAAGCCGGCATGGGCTCGGTGACGGTACGCAGCGCCGTCGGGGAAGGCAGCTGCTTCATCGTCCGTATGCGGCTGACGGATCGGGCTCTGGAGTCCTCGGCCGCGGTTGCCTCCCGTCCGGCTCCCGCCGAGATCGAGCAGTGGGCGTTCTGAGCGACCGGCCACCCTCTCAGGCAGCAGATCTGCCCTCGCGGCGCATCCTGCGCAACTCCAGCGCCACCGGAATCAGCGAGATGACGACGACCACCGCGATGATCGGCAGCAGGTATTTGTCGATGCCGGTGATCTGCGAGCCCAGCCAGAAGCCCGCCATCGTGACGCCGAGCGACCAGACGAGGCCACCGATGATCTGCCAGAGGGTGAACAGACGCGTCGAGATGCCGATCATGCCGGCCATCGGGTTCATCACGGTGCGGACCACCGGGATGAACCGGGCCAGCACGATCGCCTTGGCCGGGCCGTAGCGTTCGATGACTTCGGACACCCGATCGGCAGCCCGTCGAAGGGCCGGCCTGCGGGCGCGCTCGAGAAGACGGACCCCGAGTGTCCGCCCGATCCAGAAACCGATCTGCGCTCCGATCAGGGCACCCGCGGCCGCCACGGCCAGTACCCCGCCCAGCGGTAGGTGCAGTGCACCTTGACTCGCGGCCAGCAGTCCGGCACTGAACAGCAGCGAGTCACCCGGCAGGAAGAATCCGACCAGCAGCCCCGTCTCGGCGACGAGTACGCAGAAGATGCCGATCAGGCCGGTGGCAGCGATGACGCTGGTGGCGTCGAGCGGGTTGAAGCCCGACGCGAGAGTGCCGGCGATCACGACGAACTCGCGGACGGCGGACCTGCGATGGCATCCATGTGTCTCCTTCGGTGCAGATCTGTCACTGATAACGATACAACCCGTAGTACTATTGGGTTGATAGTAACAGTTGCGGAGGTCGCACCTCCCGTCACCACTACTGGATCGCCCGGTTCCCGTCACCTGAGATCTGCACTCCGGCAGGCTCTTCCTGCAGATCGGCGACATCACCCCGCAAGCGTTGCAGGTGCTCACGCGCCATCTCATGTCCGACGATCCGGACCGCCATCGCCGGTTCGTGCTCGAGCGGGGAGCGGTGGAGACGTTCTCCGGCGCCACTGCTCTCGAGCAGGGCAGCCACTTCTCGGAGCTCCCGGACGTAGTCGCCGAAGGCCGACAGCCGGTCATCGAGTGCGGTCCACGTCTGCCCGAGCCGTTCCTCCCACTCGAGCCGGGTCGCACGCAACACCGCCGTCGGCGACGTGGTCGCCCGGGACAGCTGTGCGTCCAGGAACTGGCGGTGGTCGTAGATCTCCCGGCAGGCGAGCTGGAGGAGTCGGGATTCCTCGGCCGGATCCAGTTGCACCCGGTGGCCGGCAAGTTGCTCCGACGTCCAGGCGGGGAGGGACTCCAGCTCGCCGGCCAGGGCCGCCGCCAGACGCGCGGCGGCAACCTCCTGCGGTAGATCGTCGGCCGGCAGGTGCGTCCAGTCGCTGAAGCCGACCAGGCTGCGATGGGCCAGCAGTAGGTCGATCTCGCGGGCGGTGACCCGCCGCGGGGTGATCCGGTCACGCCGGTGCGAGAACCGGACCGCCACCGCCGCATCGACACCCAACAGGATGCAGCACAACGAGAACCAGAGATGGCCGGATCCGATCAGGACGGACGTCAGACCGCCCAGCAGCAGGAGGACGCCGCCGGCGCCGGTCATCGTGCGGACGAAATCCTTCAGCAGGACGTCATCCTCCGTCACGGCCGCCCAGCGGGCGGACAGGTCGGCCGATACTCCGTCATCGAATTTCCAGACCGGGGGTAGCTCGCCGGACGGCGGTTCAGGAAGGTCGTCGTGCAAGGACTCCGGCGCGGGCCAGGTCGTCAAGGCGTTCACCGGCCGCTGTCGTCGGAGCCGTCGTTGCCGGGACCCATGCTGCCCGGCCCGCCCTGGGGCGGCTGACCCGGGCGGGAATCCTGCGACACGGAGAAGCCGGCGCCACGACCGTGGCCCCCCTCCGACAGGCCCGTCGATGCGGCGACGAAACCTCCACCCAGCAGCGCTCCGAACAGGACCGCGACCACGAGCTGCGCCCGCCGCCGCCTGATCAGCGCTGCACCCCGCTGCCTGGCCCATCCGGTGGCCGCTCGCAACCGTCCCGCAGTCCCTGTCCTCATGATGGCTCCATTCGATCTGGCGCGGGCCCGACGGCCGGTCGCTTCTACTATCAGTCGAATAGTAGCCATCGAAGTGCTGGAAACTCATGTGAAACAGCCATTGATGCAGGCGCTAGCGGATGAGAGCATCCGGGTGGTCGGTGGTCTCGGGTTCGGTCGAGCCTTCGACCGGCCCTAGCGAGAGGCTCGCGGGTGAGCGCACGAGCAGTGCGACCCCCGCGCACACCAACAGACCGGACACGCCGATGATGAGGAGGGTCACCGGACCGGTGGGCAGGCTCTCCCGCAACAGGAAGCCACCGGCCAACACGGCCACCACGGGATCGAGCACGGTGGCCGTCGCCACCGCGCCGGCGAAATGCCCGGCGCGATAGGCACTCTGGAGTAGGAGATACCCCCCGACGGCCAGCACTGCGACACAGACCCCGGTCCAGATCATCTCCGCACCGGAACCCGACCCTTCCAGGAGCAGCAGCAGGGTGCGCACGAGCACCGCGGTGGCCCCGAACGCCGCCCCGGCGCCTCCCGCGAGCAGTAGGGTTCGCCTGCGCCCGGCGGTCAGGCGTGCGACGGCGGTCGCCAACGCCACCAGGACCACGGTCAGGGCGGTCAGGCCCAGGACCGAACGCAGGGCGGGCACGTGGACCGAGGTGGAGACGGGAAGGGCTCTCAGGAGGACGGTCAGGCCGATCACCACGACTGCGGCGGCGGCGAGATCCAGTGGGCGGATCCGATGGCCACGCACCGCGGCGCCCAGGGGGATGGCGAAGACGACCCCCATCACGCCGAGAGGCTGCACGAGTGACAGTGTCGCCATCGACAGCGCGATCACGTGAAGTGCCACCGACAGGACGTCGGACGCCACGCCGACCACCCACCACGGCCGATGGCACAACTTCCACAGCACCCGAAACCCACCGACACCGGATCCGCCGATCCGCAGGGCCTCCCGATGCTGGAGGGCCGCGGCGAGAGCGAAGAAGAACGATCCGCCCAGGGCGGCCACGATCGCTCCCAGCATGGCCACCTCCCGCTCCGGTCAGTTCTGCCCGGGTCTGGGCCCCATCGCTACTATTTATCCAATAGTATCAGCGGCCGACCGGCCGAGGTCTGGTTCACCCGACGTTCAGCGGTTGTTCCTCCCGACGTAGTGGTACTACCTGATCATTAGTAATAGAAATTGTCCGAGCTCGACGTGGGTCGGCTCGGAAAGGTTTACATGTTCATCCGCAAGCGTTATCGATTCGGTGCTGCCGCTGTGGCCGCCGGTCTCGCCCTGACCTCGGCCGGTGTCGGTCAGGCCTCGGCAGCCCCGTCCGCAACAGCCGCAGCGTCCGCAACAGCCGCAGCAGCGACAGCATCAGCAACGGCCGCAGCGTCCGCCAGGAGCAAGCACGTCCTGCTGCTCTCGGTCGACGGACTCCACCAGTCCGACCTGGCCTGGTACGTGAAGAAGTACCCGCACTCGGCCCTGGCCACCCTGGTATCGCGGGGCACCGAGTACACCCACGCCCAGACCACCTTCCCGTCCGACTCGTTCCCGGGCATGGTCGCCCAGTTGACCGGCGGAGGCCCCGGAACCACCGGCGTCTTCTACGACGACACGTACAATCACCAGCTGCTCGCACCCGGCACGATCGATTGCACCACTGCAGTTCCCGGCACCGAGGTCTCCTGGACCGAAGCCGCCGACCGGTCGCAGAACCCGATCACCCTCGACGCCGGCCAGGGGCTGACGGCGTCCGCACTGAAGGCCCTCCCGACCAACAGCCTGGCCGACACCGTCGCGAACGCCAAGGCCATCACCGCCGCCATCCTGCAGATGACGCCCACCCCGCAGTCGCTGCTCGACCCGGCGGCGTTGCCGGTCGACCCGGCGACGTGCCTTCCCGTGTATCCCTCCCAGTACCTGCGGGTCAACACGGTGTTCGAGGTCGCTCGCAGCCACGGTCTGCGCACGGCCTGGTCGGACAAGCACGCGGCGTACGAAATCCTGAACGGGCCGTCCGGCAAGGGCATCCAGGACCTCTTCACGCCGGAGATCAACAGCGTGGCCGACTCCGTCGGTGACGACTGGACCACCGACAACGCCCTGACGCAGGTCTACGACAGCACGAAGGTGGCTGCCGTCGTCAACGAGATCAACGGCTTCGACCACTCCGGGACCCACCGGGTGGGCACGCCGGCGATCTTCGGCATGAACTTCCAGACCGTCTCCACCGCGGAGAAGCTGCCGCTGTCGGACGGGCTGGCCGGTGGATACCAGAAGGACGGAACCCCCGGTCCGCTGCTGCGAAGGGCGCTGGGCTACATCAACGCCCAGGTCGGCACCATGAGCGCGGCGATCTCCCGTGCCGGACTGGCCTCCAGCACCACGATCATCCTCTCGGCCAAGCACGGGCAGGCGCCGACGGACGGCTCCACCCTGCGTCGGGTCGACGACGGCAAGATCATCGCGGGGCTCGACGCCGCCTGGGCCTCCACGCATCCCAAAGCCGCTGCACTGGTGATTTTCTCGGTGGACGACGACGGCATGCTGCTGTGGCTGTCCGACCGGTCGGGCGCAGCGCTGGACTTCGCCAAGAGCTACCTGCTGCACCACAGTGCGCCGGCCAACAAGATCACCGACCCCAAGGGCGTCTACTCCGCCACGGTCCGGACCTCCGGGCTGACCAGGGTCTACACCGGTGCCGCGGCCGACACGCTGGTCCGGGCCAGGAACGGCGACCCGCACGCCCCGGACCTGATCGGGATCGCCCAGCCGGGCGTCGTCTATACCGGCGGGGTCAAGAAGATCGCCGAGCACGGCGGCGACGCGCCGGCCGATCTGGACGTCGCGCTCGTGGTGTCCGGCGCGGCGGTCACCCATCACGCCGTCAACGGCACGCATGTCCAGACCACCTCGATCGCACCGACCATCCTGGCGCTGCTGGGCCTCAACCCGAAGACCCTGCAGGCCGTACGCACCGAGCACACCCCGGTGCTCCCAGGTCTGTAGCACCACCGAGCGAGGAGAGGGCCACCGGCACATCCGCCGGTGGCCCTCTTCTCATTTCCGGCCCGGTCCGAGAGGCGCCGTCGTCTACTATCGAAACAGTGATAGTCGGACGACGCGGAGCGTGGCTGGTTGCCGGTGTGGCAGTGCTGGCCGTGTTGATCTCCGTGGTCATGCGGGCACCGGGGCCGCCGGGGTTCGACACTGCCATCCACGACTGGATGCTGCGGCATCGGCATGGGTGGGCCACCGACGTCGCCCTTTCTGCGACCGCCTCGGGCAGCTCACCCGTGCTGTACTCGGGACTGGCCGCAGCGGCGGCCGTGGTGTGGTGGCGACAGCGCCGCACGGCTCTGGTGCGTCGGTGGCGGCCGGTCGTCGCCCTTGTCGTGCTGGCCTCCGGAGCATTGCTGCGCACCGGTCTGTCCGATCTGCTGCATCGCGCCCGCCCGCCGCGTGGTGACTGGATGGCGACGGCGACCGGTTGGTCGTTGCCGTCCGGGCACAGCGCCAACGCGGCACTGGCCGCCATCATGGTGCTCTGGTCGATCTGGCCCTCCCTGAGGGGCCGGGCTGCACGCCTGTGGTCGGTGGCGGCGGCGGCCGCGTTCGCCGGGACCGTGGGCTGGTCCCGCGCCTACCTCGGTGTGCACTGGCCGACCGATGTGTTGGCCGGATGGTTGTTCGCGGCCTGCTGGGCCGTGTTCGCCCTGATGCTCGTCAGCCGTCTGACCGGTCTGGACTTCCGTCGACGCCCCGATGGCGAGGTGTCCCCCACCGCAGTGCGGCAGGCCGGCGATCAGTCCCGACCCAGGGCATCACGCTGACGGACGATGCGGTCGGTGCTCATCGCGGACTCGGCCTCGTTCCGGCTCAGCTGCAGGACGGCAACGCCCAGCACCACGAGCAGGAGGACGAGCAGGAGGTTGGTCCCGAATCCCTGCCTGATCTGCTCGTCGTAGACGACCACCCCGATCACGATGCTCAGCAGCGGATCGACCGTCGCAGTGGCCGGCAGGCTGGCGGTGAGCGGACCGGCCTGGAACGTCAGCTGGCTCAGGACCAGCCCCGCGGCGCCCACCGCGATCACCGTGTACAGCTGCCAGCTGGTGAACAGATCGAGCAGATTCCTGGCACCGATGTCGGTGGCCGCCTTGATCAGTGCCGCCGTGGCCGCATAGATCATGCCCACAGCGGTACCCAGGATCGCCGCGGTGCGCCCGCCGTTGCGCTGCCGGCGGCCCAGGACGAGGCAGATCACCACGAGGACCACGCCCAGCGTCCCGGCAATGGCCGCGGGAATCCGGTCGGCCGACTGATGGACGGCCGCCGGCGTCGCGGCGAGCAGGACGAATCCACCGAGGGAGCCGATCAGGACCAGGGCCCACAGGGTCTGCTGCCCGGTGATGTGATGACGCTCGAAACGGGCCCGGATGACGAGCGCGAACAACAGGCTCGTCAGCAGCAGGGGTTGGACGACGCTCAGGGCGCCCCGGTGCAGCGCGAGGATCTGCAGGGTGAGCCCGACGACGTCACAACCGATCCCGGCCAGCCAGAGACGATGCGACACCGTTGCGCGGATGAATCGGCCGAGGGTCCGCGGCTGCATGCTCTGGGCGTCAGGCACACGCCCCGCACTCACATGTTTCAGCGAGGTGGACGTCGCGAACGCCAGCGCAGACGCCAGGCTCAACGACACCACGATCCAGTAGTTCGACACACACTGCCCTTCGCGTCCCCCGGCGGGCCCCGTCACACTCTATTGATGCCGTCCCGTGCCAGATCCCGTCGCCGCCCTCGCACGCCCGGTGACACCCGCTACACCATTGTCTTCTTCCACGCCCACCCAGATGACGAGGCGCTGCTGACCGGCGGCACGATGGCCAGGTTGTCGACGGAGGGTCACCGCGTCGTACTGGTGACGGCCACGGCCGGCGAGAAGGGACTGGCATCGGCGGAGCTGACCACCTCGACGGCACTCGGTGATGTCCGTCTCGCCGAATTGCATGCCTCGGCGCGGGCGCTGGGCTGCGCCCGGACCGTGGTCCTGGGGTACGCCGACTCGGGGAGCGCCACCGGTCGCGGCCCTTCCATCGGCGGCTGTTTTGCCGGTATGTCCGTGGAGGTGGCCGCCGAACCCTTGGCGGAAGTGCTGCGCGAGGAAGCCGCCGATGTCCTGACCACCTACGACCGGGCCGGTGGTTACGGCCATCCCGACCACGTCCAGGTCCACCTGGTCGGGGCCAGGGCAGCGGAGATGGCCGGCACCGCAGTGCTGCTGGAAGCCACCATCGATCGACATCTGCTGCAACGCGCACTGTCCTTCGGACGTTGGTTTGCACCGCGAACTGCTGATTTCGACCCGTCGCGTTTCGACTCCCTCTACTCTGCTCGCGCAGAGATCACCCACCGGGTGGACGTGAGCGGCTACCTGGACCAGAAGCGGGCGGCGATGTCGGCCCATCGCAGCCAGAGCACGGCGGATGCGGCCGCCGAACGCGGTCTGGCGTGGATGCTGCGTCTGCCGAAGCCCTTGTACCGTCTGGTTTTCGGGCGGGAGTGGTTCATCGAACGCGGCCGACCACCGCAGGACCGCCCGCTCGACGACATCCTGGACAGTCTGCGAGAGGAGTCGGATGGGTGAGCTGTACCCGGAGGGTCGAGCCCGACCCGACGTGAGTCGGTGTCAGGAGTGGGCCCCGAATGAGGAGATACTGTCCCATCATGCCCGCCGCCCGCCCGTCCCGACCCCGGTGGGGCGTCTGGCCGTGGTCACCAGGGAAGAAGTCCGCTTGAAACAGCAACGCACGGCCGGTTTCGCGGTGGCGCGCCGTTGGCTGATCCAGCGGTTGCTGTCCATCACCTCCGGCGGCCGGCCCGGTCTGATCGACGTCTCGAATCTTCCGACCCGACTGACCATGCCACTTCGCCGCGACGGCCTTGACCCGGTGCCATTGACCCCGGTTGCGGGTGACGACGGCGCCGTCAGCAAGATCGGACGCATCCTGGGGATCAACGTCTGGCTCGTCACCGACTACGAGCAGGCGCGCACGATCCTGGCCGACACCACGTACAGCACCGACATCCGCTCGCTCATCGGCGGCGGCAGCGAACCGGGCCTCATCGGCGGTCTCGGTTTCACCGATCCCCCCGACCACACCATGCTCCGCAAGATCCTGATGCCGGAGTTCACCACGAGACGACTGTCCGCCCTGCAGCCGGCCATCGAAAGAATCGTCGAAGATCAACTCGATGTGATGGAGGCCGCCGGGCCGGTGGCCGACGTCGTCTCCGATTTCGCGTTTCCGGTCCCGTTCCAGGTGATCTGCGAACTCCTTGGTCTACCCACCACGGACCGCGACCGCTTCCGACGACTCGGTCACGACAGGTTCGACGTCGAGCAGGGGGGAGCCGGCATCTTCGGCGCGATCTCCGAATCACGCGAATTCATGCGCGAGGCAGTGAGCAAGCAACGTCGGGCCCCGGGTACCGGACTCATCGCGGCCATGCTCAGGACGCACGGGGACCAGGTCGACGACGACACCATCGCCGGCCTCGCGGACGGCGTGTTCACCGGGGGCTACGAGACCTCGGCCAGCATGTTGGCCCTGGGCACCCTGGCGCTCCTGCGCGACGAACAGGAGTCCCACCTCATGCGGACCGACGACGCCGCCGTCAACCCAACGGTCGACGAGCTGCTACGCCACCTCAGCGTCGTGCAGATCGCATTTCCCCGCTTCGCCCGATCGGACGTGCAGCTGTCCGGCCGCCGGGTCCGCGCCGGCGACGTGGTGATCTGTTCGCTGAGCCGCGCCAACCGCCACGACGTGTTCGGCCTCGCACCGGATCGTCTCGATCCGCACCGGCAGGGACCCACCCACCTGGCGTTCGGCCACGGATTCCACCGTTGCATCGGAGCCGAACTCGCCCGGATGCAGCTTCGGGTCGCCTTTCGCGCCCTGGTGCGCCGATTCCCGGACATGACGTTGGCGATTCCACCGCAGGATCTGCGTTTCCGTGACCTGTCCATCGTCTACGGTCTACTCGCGCTGCCTATCAGGCTGCACGCCGATGCTCCGTCCAACTCCATTCCACCCACCCGCTGAGCAGGAAACCAATGAGGATCGTGCATGTCGCCGACTCCTTCGCGCCGGACGTCGGCGGGATCGAGCGCCAGGTGGAGACGCTGGTGCGGCATCAGATCGCCCAGGGCCACGACGTCACGGTCATCACCGCTGTGGCCGAACCCGCCGACCTGGACAGCGATCTCGATGTGGTCCGCGCGGCCAGGGGGCGCTGGCTGACGGTGGCGTTCCCGTGGCGCAACCGGAGAATCGTCGCCGAGGTGCTGGACGGCCGAGAGATCGACGTCCTGCACGCCCACTTCACCGTGGTCTCCCCGATCGCGATCTATGTGACCAGGGCCGCCGGCCGGCGCCGGATCCCGGTGGCTGCAACGGTTCACTCCCTGTGGTGGAAGGTCGCGCTGGCCACCAGGATCAGCACGCTGCCGTTCGGCTGGGGGCGCATGAGGGCCGCCTGGTCCGGGGTCAGCAGCATTGCGGCCGGACACGTCCGCCGCACCCTGCCCGGGGTGCATCAGGTGTCGATCGTTCCCAACCTGATCGAAACCCACTGGTGGCGTTCCGGCATCCCGGCCGACCGCGATCTGTCCGACACCGTCCGCATCGTCCTGGTCGGACGGCTGAAGAAGCGCAAACATCTGGACGAAGTCATCGACGTGCTCGCCAGGGTGAGGCAGCAGTTGCCCCCGGGCATGTCGTTCTCGGTCAGCATCGTCGGTGACGGCCCACGCCGGGACGACCTGCAGCGACAGATCGACGACAACGGCCTGACCGACCGGGTGACCCTCGTGGGCTACCAGAACACCGTGGCCGTCAGGGATCTGCACCACCGATCGCATCTGTTCATCGCTTCGTCCCGGCAGGAGGCGTTCGGCATCGCCGCCCTCGAGGCCCGCGCGGCGGGACTGCCCGTCATCGGCTACCGGAGCACCGGACTGGTCGACTACATCACCGATGGCATCGACGGACGCCTCGTCTCGAACGGGAGCGAGATGACGGACGCCCTGGTCACTCTCATCCGGAATCCCGCCCTGCTGCGGAACATGTTGCACACGACCGGCACCACCCCGCCGGCCATCACCAATGACGATGCCACATCGGCGATCACGGCCCTGTACGAGCGGGCCCGCGCTTCGACCGACGCGGTCCTCACCGAGAAGGGCCACTCGCGGTCGACCCGGATCTGGCGGGCCGCCCTGCTCAGTTGGATGCCGGGACTGCTGTCGCGAAAATCGCGCTGACGGCGGGACCTACTTCCGATGGCCCTTCGGTCGCCGGAAGGCCGGCGCCATGCCCAGCACCGGCCGCCGGAAGATGCGGTTCAGCGCATACCCCAGGATGTAGTAGTAGAAGAAGGACACGGCGAAGTTGTAGACGACACCCTCTTCCATCCGGCGCGCCGACGTGTCGATGGAATTGCTGGGATCGAAAGCCACGAGTCCCTTCTTCCGCAGACGCCTCAGCAGATCCAACTCGTCACCGCCCTGGGCCAGGCGGGTGTCGTAGCCGCTGAACGCGTCACGGCGGAACGCGAAGTTGGTGGCCGTGACGTAGACGACCGGTCCGCCCAGCCGGACGATCAGATTGACGGCACCGAAGAGCATGCGCTGCAACCGCATGCCCCACGCCGGACCGTCGTGGAAATAGCACGGCCCGCCGACGGCCACGCCCAGTGGGTTGTCTGCGAACCAGCTCTCGATCTTGGACAGCCAACCCGCGTGGTAGATGGTGTCGGCATCGGCCGAGACGACGATCTCCCCGCGCGCGGACTCGGTGCCGCGCTGCCGGGCGTGGCAGACGCCGCGGTCGGGTTCGAACACCACCGTGGCGCCGGCCGCCCGGGCGATGGCCGCCGTGTCGTCGGTGCTGTTGTTGTCCACCACGATGACCTCCACCGGCCCGGGGAAGTCCTGGGCGGCCAGGGACGACAGACAGTCGGCGAGATAGAACTCCTCGTTGAAGGCGGGGATGACGACGGTGAAGCGGACCGGGGTGTCGTACGGGAACTGTCTGAGCACGTTCTTTGACCGTCACTCTCAGCAGAGCGGACTCGAAATTGCTTTTCCGGACAGTAGTCTGGCATGCGCTTCCCCCGGCGCACGGTTGCAACTCCCAGGTCGGGAACCCCGTCGGTGGGCCGGGCCGCGGCGTGATCCCGGCCAAGCACCGAGCGGGGCGGGCCCTGCGGGCGTAAGGTCACCGGAAACGTTGCATCAGGCAGGCCCTCGGAGTCGGAGGAACACAGATGCGGGTCACCGACGTACTGGCGCACAAGGGTTCGGCAGTCACGACCGTCCGGCCAGGTGCCACCATGGCCGAGGCCATCGCCCTGCTCACCCGGCATGCGGTGGGTGCACTCGTGGTGACCGGCGACGGGCACAGCATTCGCGGGATCATCAGCGAACGGGATGTCGTCCGGGCACTGCACGTGCACGGGAGTGCGCTGCTGGGCATGACCGTCGCCGAGATCATGACGGTCTCCGTCACCACCTGCGTTCCGGGCGACGAGATCGGCTCGCTGGCCAGGACGATGACCGAACTGCGATTCCGGCACATGCCCGTCGTCGTCGACGGAGTCCTTGCGGGGATCGTGACCATCGGTGACGTGGTCAAGAGCCGCATCGACGAATTGGAGACCGAACACGATCAACTGGTCGGCTACATCTCCGCCCCCTGAACACCGCCTCACCGAAACGCCGGACTCTGCTGGAAGCGACGGTCATCTCCCGCCGGGCCGACGGCCTGTCGAGGCTGTCCCTGCGTCGATCGGTGGCACCATCTTCACGTGCCAGATGATTCCGCAGCCACGGTGAAGGTCCCCGCCCACGTCAGCACCGCTCGTCGCAAACTCCTGGTGTCTGCGATCGCGGGCGTGATCGTCGGCCTCGCCGGCGAGATCCTCGGAGCCGGCCGGAACGCACCATTGATCGCCTGGGACGTCCTGGCGGTCGTCTTCTGCGCCTGGGTGTGGGCCACCGTCTGGAAGCTGGACGGCCCCGCCACCGCCCGCGATGCCCTCCGCGAGAACCCTGGGCGCGATGCAGCCGATGTCATCCTGGTCGGGGTCGGCGTGGCCAGCCTGATCGCCGTCGGCGTCGTGCTGTTCGGGGCCGGACACGCCGCCGGCAACGACAAATACCTGCAGGCCGGGTTCGCCGTGTTCTCGGTCTTCGTCTCCTGGACGCTCATCCACACCGTCTTCACGCTCAAGTACGCACGCCTCTACTACTCGGGAGAACCCGGTGGGATCGACTTCAACGAGTCCGATCCCCCGCAGTACAGCGATTTCGCCTACCTCTCCTTCACCATCGGGATGACGTTCCAGGTGTCGGATACCGATCTGCAGGGGAAGCAGATCCGCCGTACGGCTCTGCGTCACGCATGGCTGTCCTTCCCGCTGGGCGCGGTCATCATCGCCGCCTCGATCAACCTCGTCTCCGGCCTGGCGAAGTAGCGGATCATCACTCCGGGCTCCCGGCCGCCCCGGAACCCAAGGGCGCCATCGTGTTCGGGCCGGGAAGAGGCGACGATCACAACCAGTCGCGACGCTTGAACATGATCGCCAGACCGACGGTGCTGAACACCAGGAGCACGGACATGATGGTGAGGCCGACGTGGTTGCCGAAGCCTGGGTAGGGCAGGTTCTGGCCGAAGAAGCCCGTGATCGCCGCCACTGCGCCGAAGATGGCGGCGTAGGCGGTCAGCTTCTTCATCACCTCGTTGAGGCGGTTGGACTGGACCTGCAGATTGCTGTCCTGGATGGTCGTGACCAGGTCGCGCAGTGACTCGGTCCATTCGGTGACGCGCAGGACGTGGTCGTAGACGTCCTGGTAGTAGGGAGCCATCGCCTCGTCGACGATGCTCAGGTCCCGGCGCATCAGGGTGTTCAGGACCTCCCGCATCGGCAGGCTCACCCGCCGCAGATCGACGAGGGCCTTGCGCATCTGGAAAGAGCGCTTCTGGACGGCGAGCGGCTGGGGCTTGTCGTCGAAGAGGCGGGCCTCCACCTCCTCGACGGCGTCGTCGAGTTCCTGGACCGTGTCGAAATGGCCGTCCACGACGTGGTCGAGGAGCCCGTGCAGGAGAAATCCGACACCGTGCTCGGCCCGGTCGCTGTTGCTGTCCCAGACACTCTCGACGTGCGCCATGTCGAAGGCCCCGGTCTTGCGCACGGTGATCAGCCAGTTGTGAGCGGCGAAGACGGCCAGTTCGCTGGTGTGCAGCTCACCGGTCCCGACGTCCAGGCGCACACCGTACAAGCTCATGAAGATATGGGTGGAGTAGTGATCGACCTTCGGCCGCTGGTGTTCGTGGGTGGCATCTTCGACGGCCAGAGCGTTGAGCGAGAACTCCTCCGCCAGCAATTCCAGCTCGCTGCTGTCGGGTGACTCCAGATCGAGCCAGACGACGACGCCCGGCTCGCAGATCCGTTCGCTGATGTCCGCCGGGTCGAAGTCCTCGGCCTCCAGCACCCCGTCGCGATAGAGGCGGTTACGTTGCACCACGACACCGTATCCGGTGGGTGCCCGGGTGGGTACCAGGGGCAGCGGAGGGTGGATCGGCAACCAGACTGCCGTCGCCGGCAGACCGGGGATCGCCGTTCCGATCGCACCCGGCCTATCGGTTTCGCGGGTCGTCCTGCAGTCGTACGGCCTCCCCCGCAAGATCGGTCTGCGAGCCGATGCGTCGGGGGCCGGACCCTCCGTAGCGTTCTGATCATGATCACAGCCAAGGATTTGACGATGAAATATGGCGACAAGACGGTCGTGGACCGGTTGAACTTCGACCTCCGACCGGGGGTGGTCACCGGATTCCTGGGCCCGAACGGCGCCGGCAAGTCGACCACCATGCGGATGATCATCGGGTTGGACCGTCCCACCGGCGGTTCGGTCACCGTGCACGGCATGTGCTATCGCGATCTGCCTGCTCCCCTGCAGGAGGTCGGGGTGCTGTTGGAGGCACGAGCCGTACACACCGGCCGATCGGCCTACCACCACCTGCTGGCGATGGCGGTCACCCACGGCATCTCCAGGAAGCGGGTGCAGGAGGTCATCGATCTCGCGGGCCTGACCGAGGTGGCCCGGCAGCGGGTGAGCGCCTTCTCCCTGGGCATGGGGCAGCGCCTGGGAATTGCGGCGGCGTTGCTGGGTGATCCGCAGACGTTGATTCTCGACGAACCGGTGAACGGGCTGGATCCCGACGGGGTGTTGTGGGTCCGCAACCTGCTCAGGGGGCTGGCCGCCGAAGGCCGGACGGTGTTCGTCTCGAGCCACCTGATGAGCGAGATGGCCCAGACCGCCGAGCATCTCATCGTGATCGGCAAGGGGCGCCTGCTCGCCGACCAGCCCATCGCCGACATCATCCACTCCGCCGGTCGCTCCTCGGTGCTGGTCCGCACCCCCGAGGCGGAACGCCTGCGGGATCTGCTCGTCGGCGCGACGGTCACGGTCACCAGCAGCCGGGCCGGGGAGCTGGAGGTCGACGGGTCCACGGCGGAGAAGATCGGCGAGATCGCTTTCGAAAACCGGATCATGATCCATCAGCTGACCAGCGTCCAGGCCTCTCTGGAAGAGGCGTTCATGGAGCTCACCAACGACGCCGTGGAGTACCACGGCGGCACCATCACCGCGAAGGACGCCGCATGACCACCACCGCACCCGCCCCCTCCGCCCAGTCCGCCGCACCCGTCCACCGCACCGTGGAGGTGCAACCGGTCTCGCAACGCCGCGTCATCGCCTCCGAATGGGTCAAGTTCCGGACCCTGCGGTCCAGCTGGATCACGATGGGCGTCGCCGTCGCAGCACTGGCGCTGCTGGGACTGCTGATCGGGGTCATCACCAACGCCAACTGGGCCCATCTGGATCCCGCCAGGGCCGCCAACTTCAACGCGGTGGACACCAGCCTGCGGGGCATCAATTTCGCCCAGCTCGCGATCGCCGTGCTGGGCGTACTGGTCATCTCCGGCGAGTACAGCACCGGCATGATCCGTTCGTCCCTGGGCGCGGTCCCGAAGCGGTTGCCGGTGCTGTGGGCCAAACTTCTCGTCTTCGGCGCCGCCACCTTCGTGCTGATGGAGATCGCCGCGTTCGCGGCCTTCTGGCTCGGCCAGGCCGGCCTGGCCACCCACGGGACCACCCTGTCCGCACCGGGTGCGTTGCGGTCGGTCATCGGGACCGGGCTGTACCTGACCGTCGTCGGTGTGCTGAGCGTGGCGTTGGGTTTCATCATCCGGTCGACCGCCGGCGGGATCTCCGTCGTCATCGGGCTGCTGCTGGTATTGCCGGGGATCATGAACGTGCTGCCACAGAGTTGGCAGGACCACATCTCCCCCTACCTGCCCAGCAATGCCGGAGCCGTCATCACCACCGTCAATGCCGACCCCGGGAGTCTGGCCCCGTGGACCGGGTTCGGCGTGTTCTGCCTGTACGCCGCGGTGGCGGTGGCGATCAGCGCCGTGCTGCTGAACCGGCGCAACGCCTGAGCACCGCACTCTTCCCACCTCCACGCCGAACCGCAGGGGATCACCCCCCTGCGGTTCGTGCGGTTCCTGCCGTTCGTGCGGTAGGACTGACATGAACCCCACCGGAGGTTCGTCACGTGTTGCTGACCGCGGCCGTCCCGAGCGCACTGCGCCGGCGGGAGGCCGGTGAGCAAGAGGTGGCGGGTACCCGGCGGGAGCCCACGGTTGAAAGGCCTGCTGCAGTGCGACTTCCACTCGTGCGATGGTGCCGGCGGCACCCATTGTTCACCGACGCAGCCCTGGTGGTGGCGCTGGTCGCGCTGACCAGCGCGGACATCGTTCACCGGTCGGTGATCGACATCGTGTGGCAGGCGGCGCTGTGGCTGCCGGTGATCTTCCGCCGGACCGCCCCGCTGGCGGCGTTCGTCCTGGTCGGTGTCGTCGCCGCCGGGCAGTGGGCGTTCGACGTCCCGTTGGGCGGCGACCTGGCCGTGCTGATCGTGCTGTACACCGTGGCTGCGCACCGCAGCCGCATCCTGGCCGTGGCGGCGGCCGCGGCCGTCGAGATCGGCGTCGTGCTGGCGGTCCTGCGGTTCGGGCACGAGCTGTGGCCGCGGTTCCTCCTCCTGCTGACGATTCTGGTGGTCGCGGCGGTGTCGCTGGGTATCACCCAGCAGGCTCGCCGGTCCCATCTGACGGCGTTGACGGACCGGGCGGACCGGCTCGAACGCGAGGGACTGCAGCTGGCCCAGCTGGCGGCCGCCGCCGAACGGACCAGGATCGCCCGGGAGATGCACGACATCGTCGCCCACAGCCTGGCGGTGATGATCACCCTCGCCGACGGTGCCACCCTGACCGACGACCCCGACCAGGCCCGCACGGCGATGCGTCAGGTCGCCAGGACCGGGCGGGAGGCGTTGGCGGACACGCGCCGGGTGCTGGATGTGCTGCGGACCGAGACGGGCCCGGCGGACCTTGCTCCACTGCCGGGAGCCCAGTCCCTGGAAGCCCTGCTCACCAGCGTCCGGGCCACCGGGCTGCGCACCTCGCTCACGGTCTCCGGCGCGGCGTTCGCGATCCCGGAGGCTGCGCAGCTGGCCATCTACCGGATCGTGCAGGAGGCGCTGACCAACACCCTCAAGCACGCCAGAGACGCCGGCCGGGCCACCATCCGGCTGTCCTACGACCACCCCCTGATCAGGTTGGAGATCAGCGACGACGGAACCGCCACCGAGGATCCGGCCGCTTCGCACCGGGACGACAGCGCCCACGGGCTCCTCGGCATCCGCGAACGGGCCGCACTCTTCCACGGGAGTTTCACCGCCGGCCGCTCGACCAGCGGCGGGTGGCACGTCGCGGTGACGCTGCGTCTCCCCGAGCTCCGTGGGTCCGACTCGCCGGCCGAACCCGCCGGCCGGTCACCGTCTCCGGCCCCGCCGTCTGCGGCCCCGGTAGCCCGATGATCACCGTTCTGCTGGTGGACGACCAGCCGCTCATCCGACTGGGCTTTCGGATGGTCCTCGGCTCCGCGTCGGACCTCGAGCTGGTTGGCGAAGCCGAGAACGGCGCCGTTGCGGTCCGGCTGGTCCGCGAGCTCGACCCGGACGTCGTGCTGATGGACATCAGGATGCCGGTGATGGACGGAATCGAGGCGACCAGAGAGATCACGGCGTCCGCGCCCCGCTCGAAAGTCCTCATCCTGACGACCTTCGACCTGGATGAGTACGCATTCGCCGCGCTCAACGCCGGCGCCAGCGGGTTACTGCTCAAGGATGCAGATCCCACCGAGCTGATCAATGCGGTGCGCACCATCTCCCGTGGTGACGCCGTCATCGCCCCGCGGATGACCCGCCGGCTGCTGGACACCTTCGCGGACCGGATGCCGACACCGGCCAGGCGGGTACCCGTGCCGGACAACCTGACCAGACTCACCCCGCGCGAGCGGGAAGTGCTCATCGAGGTCGCCGCCGGTCTGTCCAACAGTGAGATCGCCGAACGGCTCACCGTGGCCGAAACCACCGTCAAGACCCACCTGGGCCGGATCCTGAGCAAGCTGGGGTTGCGCGACCGGGTCCAGGTGGTCGTCTTCGCCTATCAGAACGGGATGATCGAGGGCACCTGAAGTTCCACCAGCTCCTGGCCGAGGCGTGCCTCAGGCCCCGTAGGCCTCGACCGACACCGGCTGCCATTGGTTCCAGGTCGCCAAGCGGGACTCGTAGTCCTTGGTGGCGATCTCCAGCGGGGTCCTGCCGAAGAAGATCCGCAGTGGCGGTTCCTGCGCGTCGACCACCTTCAGGATGGCGCCGCGGGTGGCGACCGGGTCTCCCGGTGCTGCGGCCGACGGGCGGTGGCCGGCCGTTTCCCTGACGTCGTCGTAGGCCGCGATCTCCTCGCTGCGCTTGGCCGAGGGGCCGGACCAGTCGGTCGAGTATCCGCCGGGCTCGATCAAGGTCACCTTGATCCCGAAGCCGGCGACTTCCTGCGACAGCGCCTGGCTGAAGCCTTCCAGCGCCCACTTCGAGGCGTGGTAGGCCCCGACGGTCGGGAACGCACTGATGCCGCCGATGCTCGACACCTGGATGATGTGGCCAGAGCCCTGGTTGCGCATGATCGGAAGCGCTGCCTGGGTGACCCACAGGGCGCCGAAGAGGTTGGTTTCCATCTGCGCCCTGGCGTCGTCCTCGGTCAGTTCCTCGATCATGCCGAAGTGGCCGTAGCCGGCGTTGTTCACCACGACGTCGAGACGTCCGAAGTGCTCGGCGGCCCGGGCGACGGCGTCGAAGTCGGCAGACCTGTCGGTGACATCCAGCCGCATCGGGAGGACGGCGTCCCCGTAGGCGTCCACCAGCGCATCCAGGGTCTCGAGCTTCCGGGCGGTGGCGGCGACCTGATCACCGCGCTCGAGGGCGGCCTCTGCCCATTCCCGACCGAAGCCCTTGGACGCACCTGTGATGAACCACACCTTGCTCATGAACGGCCTCTCGTTGCCCAGCGTTTCGGTGACCTGCACGTTGTATACGAACTCCAGCGGCCTGTCGAGGCGCCCTGCGCCGATGGATCGGGTCGGCCTTCATGAAAGCATCGGCCCTCCGCGCGACAATGAGCCATGACCGACGCACCGACCGGGCCTGACCGTTCCTCGGCTCCAACCGCAAGGGATGCAGACGCGGCCGAGGTGGGCGCCCTGTCGGCCCAACTAGGGCGTGTCCCGCGGATCTTGGAGGTCGGTTCCGACAGACTCTGATTTGTGCAGAATCGTCATGATTTGTCGGATGAGCAGTGGGCCCGGTTGGAGCCTTTGCTACCGGATCGGACCCCGATTCGGGGTGGTCGGTGGGTCGATCACCGCAGGGTCGTCGACGGGGTGCTGTGGCGGACCAGGTCCGGTTCGGCGTGGCGGGATCTCCCGGAGTGTTACGGCAATTGGAAGACGGTGTACAACCGGCATCGTCGCTGGTCAGGGGACGGTACCTGGCAGCGGGTGCTGTCGATGCTGCGGGCGGACTGCGATCACGGCGATGTCGGTGAGTGGGCGTTGGGGGTGGATGCGACGGTGATCCGGGCGCATCACCACGCGGCAGGTGCCCGGCACGAACCGCCGAAGGACATCCCCGCCGCCGTCCTTGCCAGCGTCGTGTTGGAGGCTCCGATCAAGGCCCTCAAAGACACAGGGGGCACTATCGAACTACAAGAATTCTGCGGATCGGCCGCCGCCGGTCGTTGATCGGGAGGGTTTGGGGCGTAGCCGCGGCGGGGTGACGACGAAGATCCACATGGCGGCTGATTCGAAGTGTCGGCCGGTGGGGCGGGTCATCTCGGCTGGTCAGCGGCATGACGCGTTGGCGTTCACCGCGGTGCTGGCCGATATTCGGATCGTGCGCGGCCGTGATGGGCGGCCTAGGACCCGACCGGATCGGGTGTTGGCGGACAAGGCGTATTCCAGCGGCAGAATCCGTAAGTCGTTGCGGCGTAGGGGTATCAAGGCGACCATCCCGGAGCCGGTGAACCAGATCAACGGTCGCCTGTCCAAGGGTTCCCGTGGTGGTCGGCCACCCAAATTCGACAAGGAAATCTACAAGGACCGCAACACCGTGGAGCGGACGTTCAACCGGCTACGCGGCTACCGCGCGGTCGCCACCCGGTATGACAAACGGGAGTTCGTCTACCGAGGCACCGTCGACGTCGCCAGCATCGGAATCTGGCTCAGGCATCTAACGGAGAACGATCCACGGGACACGCCCTAGCCCGGCTGGAGCATCGTCTCGACCCGCAGGGTCGGTTCACCGATCCCGACGGCGGGGTGGTCATACCTGCGTGGAGAAGGGCCACCGACGGGGAGAACCGGTGGCCGGTGGCGCTGGCCACCGCGGTGGCGATCGGTCTGCAGGTGGCCTTGCCCGACCGACTGAACCTGGCGTCCAGATTTCTCCTACCCGCAGTGGAAACGGTCATGCTGGCCGTGTTGGTGTCGCTGAATCCCCAACGGGTCGACCGAGTGTCCAGACCGCTGCGCCGGCTGGCCCTGGCACTGATCGCGGTCGGAAGTCTGGCCAATGCCTACTCGGCCACCCTGCTGGTCATCGGATTGGTCGACGGCTCGCTCGGCGGATCCGCCGGCCCGTTGCTGTCCACCGGTGCGGCGATCTATCTGACCAACGTGATCATCTTTGCGATGTGGTACTGGGAACTCGACCGCGGGGGCCCGGCGGCGAGAGCCACCGCGGCCAATACCGATCCGGACTTTCTCTTTCCGCAGATGGCCACCCCACACATCGCGGATCCGGACTGGGAGCCCGCCTTCGTCGACTACCTGTACGTCTCGTTCACCAACGCCACCGCCTTCAGCCCGACCGACACCATGCCCCTGACGCGGTGGGCGAAAATGATCATGCTGTTGCAGTCGGCGGTTTCCCTGGTCACGATCGCCTTGGTGGTGGCGCGGGCGGTCAACATCCTGAAATGACGGCGTAGCGGCCGACCTGGCCCGGCGTGCTCAGTCTTCGGAGGGGTGTTCGGGCCTGTCACAGTGGCGTGCGGGGTGAGCGCCAACGGGGACGACGGGAGAACAGAGTCCTGTCGTCACCGGGTGCTTCGCTGTCGGGGGTGTCGGCGCGCTGGTTGTGCCACGACACGGTTCTGACCCGTGGCTGGAAAGTCCGCGCAGGGTGATCTGGCCGCCGGCCAGAGCTTGCGGAAGTTGCGCACGTAGATGACTCTCGTGACTGCGGCGAACGTCCAGGGTCAGCAGGTAGGACCCGACGGTCTCTTCGCCGCCGGCGGGGGCCCGGTCCACCAACCGGCCGATCGGCCAAAGGAACAAGTGGATCGCCAACACCATCGCGGTGATCGTCAGAGCCGGGACCGGGTGACCGGTGGCCGCCTGGCACCCGACGGCGGCCGAGCACCACAGGGTGGCAGCCGTGTTGAGGCCCTGCACGGTGAACCCCTGGCGCAGGATGACCCCGCCGCCGAGGAACCCGACCCCGGACACGACGTAGGCGGTGATCTGCAACGGCGCGATGGTGGTGCCGGCCTGTTCACCGACCAGGACGAAGGCGGCCGCGCCGGCGGCGACCAACGCCTGGGTGCGCAGCCCCGCGGTACGGGAACGATATTGCCGTTCCAGCCCGATCAGCGCCCCACAGCCTGTGGCCAGAGCCACCCGCAGCAGGAATTCCAGGTCTGTCGGGACTGCCATCAGTGGTCCTCACTCTGCTGTGCTCGGCTCGTGCAGTCGATTTGTTCAGCTCGGGGTCCGTCTGCTCCGACCGCTGGGCAGTCGGTGACGGCGGATCAACCACCACGCGGCCACGATCAGAATCAGCGCGGAGAATCCACTGACGACGCCGATATCCGGCTGGCGCTCCAGGAACGCCGTGACGCACACGGTGAGGCTGCAGAACGCCAGGAAGTCCACGACCAGCACGGTCACGGCCATTCGTAGGGTCACCGGCGGTCCGCCGGGTCGGGGTGGCGACCGGCGCGGTGGGGGTTGGTGTTCCTCCAGCAGCAGCTCCAGCAGCGGGACCGGAACCCCGGTCCGCTCGGAGACGGAGAGTACGTCCTGCCCGCGACGCAAAAGTGCTGCGGCCAAGCGCATCCTGGTGCTGCCGCGATGATCCCCGTCAGGACGGGACCCCTGCGTGGTCATGAGGTCACCCCGACCGGATCGGCCGGTTTCCCAACGGTGCCCATTCGCCGAAGCCGGTCGGTGGCCCCGCAGCAGGCGGAGCGAAATGCGCATTCCGCGGAGCGTTCCAGGGGTCTCGGCCGGAGGAACCAGGGGCGACCGGTGACGGACATCGGCTCGGCCTACCTCTCCCCGCAGGTGCGGTGAGGATCGTGGGTGTGGATGGTGCGGTGCGGTCAGCGGATCGGATCCGCCGGAGCATTCGTGTTGTGGTGGCGGGGTTCTCGTCGTCGCCAGTCCTTCGGGATGGCCGCCTCCAGGGCGTCGTCGACGGTGATGACCCCGAGGATCTTGTTCTCGGCATCCACCACGGGGAGGGTGAACAGGTTGAAATCGGCCATCCGCATGGTCACGTCGATCAGGTCGTCGGCAGGACTCGCGTGCACCGGATGGGCGTCGGCGACCTCCCGCAACGTCGACCGGGGATCTTTCTGCAGGGCCCTGACCAGACCGATCGCCCCGACCAGGCGGCCCTTCTCGTCGACGCTGTAGAGGGTCGTCAACGCCTCCGGTTGTGCGGTCGTGGCCGCCCGCAGCACCGCAAGGGCCTGCTCGATGGTGTCGTCCTGGCTGATGGCGAGGAAATCTGTGCCCATCAGGCCGCCGGCGGTGGCGTCGTGATAACCCAGCAGCGTCAGCACTTTCGTGTGCTGCGGTTCCGGCAGCAGGTCCAGCACCGCCTGACGGCGATCCTGCGGCAGGTCCATCACCGCATCGGCGGCGTCATCGGCCCGCATCCGGGTCAATACGTCGGCGACCTGTTTGACGGTGCGGCTTTTCAGCAGTCTGGCCTGCCGGTCGTCATCGAGTTCCTCGAAGACGTCGGCTTCCAGTTCGGGGTCGTCGTGGACGTGGGCCAACAGCTCGTCCTGCTCGGCGGTGGTGGCTTCTTCGATGAGATCGGCGATCTGCGCGGCCCGCAACCGCCGGAGCCGTCCCGACGGTGACCTGGTCAGCAGGGACGGTTGGTGACCGATCAGCGCCTCGAAACTGCGCCAGTCGCGGGACGGGTGCCGCTCGTGACGGCCCCCCAGATGCAGCCACCGATGCTTGTGCACGTCCAACCCGGCCACCACCCACCCTTCGGCGGTGGCCCGCAGTTCCACGTCGTAGGCGCGGACCAGTACGGCACGGTCCACATCGATCAGCCGGTGGCCCAGTACATCTGCCCGCAGCAGTACCTCCCCGGCGCGACGCTCGAAAGGCCGGAGGTCCAGCCGCGGGGTGGACAGCTCGATCCGGGCCACATCGATGGAGCTCACATCGGTGATCGTCACGAACACCGGACTCTGCCCCACTTTCACCGTCAATCCGGTGAGCAGCGGGTACTGATCACCACGCAACCGGATGATGCCGTCGGACAACTCCCCCATGCTCTGCCCGGTGGCGTCGACGACGGCGTGCTTGAGCAGCACCGACAGATACAGACCGGCCGGCGGCGAGGCGGACGAGGAAGCGGCGGGGTGGTGGTTGACGTTCATGAGGTACCCCTTTCAGGGAGAGGATCAAATTCGGGAAGGTCGGTCCTGTTGTCAGTGGCCGAGGGCGAGTTGCACGATCCGGATGATGACCATGATCATCGCCACCAGCAGATAGGTCCGCAGCACCGTCAGGCCGATCCGGCGACCGGTGGACAGCTGCGGCCGGGTCAGCATCGCGATCGGCGGCATCCGCCACGTCGGCCGCAGGCTGCGATCCACCGCATCCGGGTCGGTTGCCGGCGGGTGCCGCAGGCGGTTGACCCCGAACACCACCCCGCCGACGAGCAGGATGCCCGCGCCGGTGCCCAGGATCGTCAGGATCGCCGCCGACCCGATCGAGGGGAACAGCACACTGGCGGTCAGCACGATCGACAACGTCACCAACACCGCCACCACCGCGGAGGTGAAGACGTTCAGGCGCAGGCTGTTCACCCACGGCCCCAACACCTCCCGGTCGTTGCACAACAACAGCAGGAACACCGTCGCCGACGGCAACAGCACCCCGGCCAGGGTCTGCACCCCCTCGGTCAGCAACCCCAGCGGGCTACCCGGGATCAGCACGATCGTCGCGGCCACCAACAACAGACCCGCGAACACCGCGTAGAAACCCTTGGCCTCGGACGGTTTGCGGTGCAGCGAGTGCTTCAGGCCCAGCACATCGCCCAGCGCGTAGGAGGTGGACAGACCGACCGCGGCGGCGCCGATGATCGAGGCATCGATCAACGCGATCGCGAACAGCACCCCCGCGGTCTTGCTGACGTACTTGCCCAACCCCTGCGCGACCCCGGCGGCGTCGGTGAAATTCCCGGCCTCCGGGTGACCGGCGAACGTGGCAGTGGCGAAGGCGAACATCGCGCCGCCACCCACGATCACGATCGCCATACCGATCCACAGGTCGGCTTTCTCGTAGTTCATGAACCGCGGCGTGATTCTCTTGTCGATGATGTAGGACTGCTGGAAGAACAACTGCCACGGCGCCACCGTCGTCCCGACGATCCCGATGATCAGCAGCATCACCGTCGACAGCGACGCACCGCCGGGCATCCCGGGCACCAGGAAATCGTGGGTGAGCTGCCCGAAACCGGGATGGGCCAGGAAGAAGATCGGCACCAACAGCAACGACCCGGCCACCAACGTCAGACAGACCCGTTCGAACCGCTGGAACGACCCGGTGCTCGCCGCCGCCAACACCACCAACGCCGCCACCAGCACCCCCGGCACCTTCGGGATACCCAGATACTGCAGACCCAGACTGATCCCGATGAACTCGGTGACGATCGTCAACGCGTTGAGCAGGAACAGATCGATGACACTGAAGGCGCCCCAGAACTTCCCGAACCGCTCCAGGATCAGACGGGCGTGCCCGACCCCGGCGACCGCCCCCAGCCGGAGCACCATCTCCTGGTTCACGTACAGCACCGGCACCAGCAGCAACAACGTCCACAACAGCCGGGTGCCGTAGTTCTGACCGGCCTGGGTGTAGGTGGAGAACGCCCCAGCATCATTGTCGCCGACCATCACGATCAGCCCCGGACCGACGATCGCCAGCAAGGTACGCATCTTCGCCGACACCCCCACCCGGGGGCCTTCGTCGTCCATCCGGATCGTGCCCAACGCACCCTGGATATCACCGACATGGGCGGAATCCAATGCCGCAGAGACTTTCTGCGGCGTGTTCACATTCGAGGTCATGGCTTGACCCGCTTCCTCCCGCAGCCGGCGGGAAACCAAAATTGGCACACGGACAGACGCCGGGCCGCCCCCCGACCCGAGTCGGAGCGGCAGAACGGCGCAGATTCTCTGGGGACGACGCACTCGCGCCAGACGCGACACCGTCCACACCGAACCGGTGAGTTGGTGACAGAGGGAGAAGAACGTCAGTGGGACGCCAGAGGTAGTGCAGGCTGGGGTCTATCGCTAATACTCATCCACTACCTCCCATCCGCCGGGCGACGGCGTACAGCACAGCGCCGATCGGAGAGGCCCGGCCGCAACAGCCGGTGAAGTACGTCTCCTCGTAAGACCTTTGGCACTTCGCGGCGTGAACCCCCACCCCGAAAGGTGGAGGAGCCAATCGGAACCACCCCTTAGGCCGGGATGGCCTGTCCTGACCCGGGGCGTCGGTGGACGTTCGGGGTCGCTGGCCTGTATCCGCGAAGGAGCCTCAGCTAACGAACGGCACCTTGCCCCAGCAGTAAACCCCCTGCGGGCCGACAACAGCAACCCGGCAGGCCTACGAAGTCTGATCCGCGCATGCCCGGTCTCACCGTCGCTGGGCGTGCGATGCGTCGACACCATCGACAGTCGAGCTATGTTTCCCGCCAACTTTTGTTCATCAACAACAATGATCTGTCAGCATCAATGACCCCGGTGCGCGCTGGACCTATCCGCGCCTGCGTCCAGCGGCGCGCCGGCAAGCGCGCCGGCATGCGCTCCGGCAGGGCTGATGTGGATGGTGGCGCCGGTGAGTCGCCGGACGTCGGCCAGGAGGTGCTGCTCGGCGTGGTGGGCAAGATCGTGAGCCTGCCCCACGGACAGCGCGGGATCGACGGTGACGTCGGCCTCGGCGCGCAGGGTGTGCCCGATCCACCGGATCCGCAGTTCCCTGACCCCGTTGATGCCGCCGACGGTCAACATCGCCGCGGTCGCCTGATCGACCAGTTCGGGGTCGACGGCGTCCATCAGGCGGGCCCCCACCTGCCTGACCGCGGACTGAAGGACGCCCAGGATGGCCACGGTGATCAGCAGACCGACGACGGGGTCGGCCCACTGCCAGCCGACCGCGACTCCGCCGGCCCCGAGAAGCACTGCCAGGCTGGTGAACCCGTCGGTGCGGGCGTGCAGACCATCGGCGACCAGTGCGGCCGAGCCGATCTGCCGGCCCACGCGGATGCGATACCGGGCGACGATCTCGTTGCCCACGAACCCGACCAGGCCCGCAGCGGCCACCGCCCACAGGTAGTGCACCTGCTGCGGGTGCAGCAACCGGTAGATCGCCTCGTAGGCGGCCAGCACGCTGGACAGCAGCATCATCAGGATGACGAACAGGCCGCCGATGTCCTCGGCGCGGCCGTAACCGTAGGTGTACTTCTTCGTCGGCGGCCGGCGGGCCAGGGTGAACGCGATCAGCAACGGCACAGCGGTCAACGCATCGGCGACGTTGTGCAGGGTGTCACCCAGCAGCGCGATCGACCCCGAGATCAGCACCACGACCAGTTGCAGCAGGGCGGTGATGCCCAGACCGATGAGGCTGATCACCAGGGCACGGCGGCCAGCGCTGTCTGCTTCCAACGGATCGTCGATCTGATCGGCGGTGTCGTGCGAATGCCCGCCCACCGCATTGGAGACGGCATGTCGGAACCGGCCCCACCAGCCATCGTCGCCGTGGGAATGCCCGTGCTCGTGGCCGCTGTCATTCCCGTGCTCGTGACCGCTGTCGTGCCCGCGCCGCCCGCGCCCGTGCCCGTGGTCACCGTTCGGGTGCGCATGCTGGTGGGGGTGACCGTGATCAATGGGGTGAACCATGGCATGCACCGATCTGTGGTTGCCGGACTGGACCCGGCCATCGTAGCGCCATCTGCGCATCCGTGAATATGAGAAGGGCTGGGGTTTAGGCTGGGGGAATGCCATCACCCGCGCCTCGGACCATCCGACCCGTCGAATCGGGTCCACATCCTGATGAGCCGACCTCGGCGCAGGTCGATGCTGCGGTCGTGTCCTTTGCGATGCTCGCCGATCCGACCAGGGTGCGGATCCTGTGGGCGCTGCGGACCGGGACCTCGGACGTCGCGACCCTGGCCGCCGCGGCCGGCTGTCGGCCGACCGTGGCCAGTCAGCATCTGTCGAAGCTGCGCCTCGCAGGTCTGGTGCAGGGCACCCGCAACGGCCGCCAGGTCTTCTACCAACTGCGCGGCGGCCACGTCCGAAACCTCCTGCAGGAGGCCATGTTCCACGCCGACCATCAGATGACCGGCGAACCCGTCCACGACTGAGTCCGACAACGGACGCTCCCCGGCACGACGCTAACCGACCTCACCCCCGGTGCATTTTGATCA
This sequence comes from Nakamurella sp. PAMC28650, assembly GCF_014303395.1. GTDB lineage: Bacteria > Actinomycetota > Actinomycetes > Mycobacteriales > Nakamurellaceae > Nakamurella. The sequence continues at coordinate 3,062,210 of NZ_CP060298.1, read as the reverse complement.
CGAGCCCGCCGGTAACTTCTCCCTTTCCCGATCGTTGATCCGGCCGCTGATGCCCGCACGGACGCATACTGGAGACGTCAAAGTGGTAGTCCACAGGTCGACGAGAAGGCAGTGAACGCCGTGTTCGGTTCAGCTAAGGACATGCCGGGTAATTACGTAGGTTTGACTGGTTCTTTTCGCTAGAATTGTGCTATGCCCCTACCCACCACCGATGTGGAAGTCCTCACGTCACGGTTGTTGCTGATCAGACCCCATCTGGATGAGCGGGCCTGGCGGTTGTTGCTCGGCTCGGAAGCCAAGGCGCTGGGCCGGGGCGGGATCAAAGTGGTCGCCGGGGCGATCGGTGCGCACCCGGACACCGTGGCCCAAGGAGTCCGCGAATTGGACTACCCCGACCAGATCCCGGGCCGGGTCCGGCGCCCCGGCGCCGGCCAGCCCAGCGCGGCGGTGACCGACCCCACCCTGTGGGAAGCGTTGGATGCCCTGGTGGATCCGGTGACCCGCGGCGATCCGATGTCGATGCTGCGGTGGACAACGAAATCGACGTCGAAACTAGCCGCCACGCTGACCACCAACGGCCACCCGGTGTCGGCATCCACAGTGGGAAACTTGTTGAAGGCCAACGGATACAGCCTGCAAGCCAACGCCAAGACCCTCGAGGGCAACCAACACCCCGACCGCGACGCCCAGTTCAACTATCTCAACGATCAGGCCACCGCGTTCAGCGCCGCCGGTGAACCGGTCATCAGCGTCGACACCAAGAAAAAGGAGCTGATCGGGAATTTCAGCATCGGCGGCAAGGAATGGGAACCCCAGGGTGAACCCACCCGGACCAGCGTCCACGACTTCATGGACAAAACCCTGGGCAAGGTCGCCCCGTACGGGGTGTACGACATCGCCGCGAACACCGGATGGATCAACGTCGGCACCGACGCCGACACCGGGCAGTTCGCCGTGGAATCCATCCGCCGATGGTGGAACACTGTGGGCACCAACACTTATCCAAGCGCAACAAGGTTGATGATCACCGCTGATTCCGGCGGGTCCAACGGCTCCCGGCTACGGTTGTGGAAAACCGAACTCGCCGCGCTGGCCACCGAAACCGGCCTGGCGATCACCGTGTGCCACCTTCCGCCGGGCACCTCGAAATGGAACAAGATCGAGCATCGCCTCTTCTCCGCGATCAGCCGTAGCTGGCGGGCCCGACCCCTGACCTCCCACGAAGTCGTCATCGAAACCATCAAAGCCACAACCACCACCACCGGGCTCAGCGTCCACGCCGAACTGGACCTGGGCATCTACGAGAGGGGAATCAAGATCAGCGACCGCCAGATCAAAGAACTTGAAAGCAGCCAGCTACACCGCCATGACTTCCACGGCGACTGGAACTACAGCCCTGCACCCCGCGACACGCCCGGACACACCCAAATAATTCGCGGGCGGGCCCTAAGCGTGAGCAATTGGCCGCGGAGCGGGCGGATGTCAGCTCCTGGCAGGCCCGACTCGGATCCGATGTCAGTTCGTTGGACGCCGGTACGGACCCGATGAGCCGGCAGGCGTTGGCAGATGCCTCGGAGCGATACACCGCAGCCGGAGGAATCCTGTCCTCGGCCACGACCGTCGGCGAGCTGCAGGTGGCCAAGCGGATCGTGGTGGAGGGGTTGACGGCGACTCGGCTGGTCCGGGAGAAGCAGGGCTTGCCGCTGGGCCCTGACCTCCCGGTGGACCCGAGGACGGTCGATCAACCGACCCCGGTGGTGCACGACGGCGATCAGTACACCGCCTACCCCGGCTACCACCCGGCCCAGCCGTATTTCTTCGGGGGCGGCCAGGTCGGCGGTGGGATCGCACCAGCGGGGTACTACAAGACCCCATTCTGGAAGAAGGCGCTGGCAGTCGGCGGGGCTGTGGTGGCCGGCGACATGATCGGCAATGCCGTCAGTGGCATCTTCGACGGTGATCAGGGGCAAGGCTTTGGCGGTGGGTTCGGCGGCGACGACGACGGCGGCGACTGGGGTGGCGACGACGGGGGCGGCACCTGGTGATCGCGCTGTGGGGCCGGCGCTCGAGGATGTCCGCGGCCCGACCGGCTTCACCTGATTCGGGTCGACCGGTTGAAGACGCAACGATGACCACGCGGGCGAGCAAGGATTGCCACCGGCTCGTGATCGGCCCACTTGGCCGTCAGGTGATCGAAGATGGCCACGGCTGCCGCGCAGCGGCGGTCGAAGTCTTCGAGCCTGGCATCCAACAGCTCACGTGTCGTCATAGGAGTTCCTTCTGATCTCCGGGAACCTGCCTGCTCAAATCCCCGCTGGAGAACCTCGCCCGGCCCTCGTTGGTTCGTTCGGGCCTCCGGTGCCGGCGGATGGCCGCCGGTCGCGGATTGACCCTCTCGGGTCGGTTGATCACTCCTCCGGTAGCTTTCCTTGCTGAGAAGATCCGAGCCGCCGTCGCCGGGGGTGGTTGAGAGTCCTGAGCGACAGATCAAGGACACTGCTGAAAACAGGAGCCAGTTTTATCGATCGAGCCGATGATGGAAGCGAAACCGCCGACGACCGAGAGGTGCACGATGACGACCCGTCTGAACCCCTACCTGAGTTTCCGCGACACTGCCCGGGACGCAATGGAATTCTACCGATCGGTGCTCGGTGGTGAACTGACGCTCAGCACTTTCGGTGATCTGCAGGGCAGCGAAGACCCTGCTGAGCAGGACAAGATCATGCACGGGTTGTTGGTCTCGCCCAGTGGCCTCACCCTGATGGGCGCCGACACCCCCGACAGCATGCAGTTCAACCCGGGCGACAACGTCTCGGTGTCCCTCAGTGGCGAAGACGACGGGGAACTGCGGGGCTACTGGGACAAACTGTCCGAGGGTGCGACGATCACGGCGCCGCTGAACCGCGCGCCCTGGGGTGACACCTTCGGGATGTGCACCGACCGGTTCGGCGTCAACTGGCTGGTGAACATCACGGGCGCACCGACGGCCTGACCGGAGGCCACGGGATCAACCGGAGAATGTGCGTCGTTGGACCAGGCGTCAGCGACTGGCCAGACGGTTGCGACCGCCGCGTTTGGCGTCGTAGAGAGCGACGTCGGCGCGGGCGATAGTCGTGGCGATGGGCTCGTCGGTGATCCACCGGGTGTAGCCGATCGAACAGGTCCGGTGGTCGGGTACACATCGGCGAATACGGTCCAGGATCGTGGTGGCCTGGGCTTCGGTGGCGCCGGGAATGGCGACGATGAATTCCTCCCCGCCCCAGCGGGCGAAGACATCGGTGTGCCGCAACGACTCCCGTGCTGCGTCGGCGAAATCACGGAGCAGGATGTCCCCGGCACCGTGGCCGTAGGTGTCGTTGTAGACCTTGAAGTGGTCCAGATCCACCAGCGCCACGGTCAGCACCTGACCGCCCGCCCGGACCTGATCGACCATCTGCGCCATCTGCTCATCCCAGGCCCGACGATTGAGCGAACCGGTCAGCGGGTCGGTCAGCGCCGAGCGTTGCAGCTCCTGCTGCATCTGCACAGCGTGCATGGCCACGCCCGCTTCATTGGCGACCATGGCCACCGACCGCACTGCGCGATCGCTGAAATCCGCGACGCGGTGTTGCCATGTCACATTCAGCATGGCCTGGACCTGGCCCTGAACCACCACCGGCTGCCACAGTGCGCTGATCGTGCCGTCCAATGCGAGCAGCGCCGGGTTGACGATGGGATTGTCGGCAGCGTCGGAGAGAAAAACCTCCTCCCCGGTGCGCCACACCGTTGCGGTCATCGACAGATCGAGCAGGGACACCGCGATGCCGACGGCTTCCCTGCCGGCCGAGGCGGTGACCTCGAGCGTCTGCGGGTCGGAGGGCTCCAGCATCGCCACGGTGGAGGCGCCGGAAAGGGCCTTGATGGCCTGCACCACGGCCGGCCGCGGATCGAGCCCGGCCTGCACCGAGCGAGTCACCGTGGCGATCGCCGCCAGATCTGAGTCCGATTGGCGCAACGCCTCCTCCGCCGCCTTCCTGGTGGTGATGTCCTGCACGATGGCCAGCGTCCAGGACCGGCCCTCGGGCCCGGGAGTGGCGGTGATGCTGACCCAGGCCCACCGAATGGTGCTGTCGGGCCTGATGAATCTCACCTCCAGGCGGTGTACCCGGTCCGGACTGTCCTGCTGGCCCTGCTCGGAACCGTCGATCAGGTGGTGGTCCTCGGGGTGGGCGTACTGCAGCGCCGTCTTGCCGATGAGATCGGTGGGCGGGACACCCAGCAGGACCCCGAAGGCGGCGTTCGTCTCCACCCATCGCCCCTGCTCGTCCGAAAGCGCCATGGCCACCGGACTGTCGTTGAAGACAGCGTGAAAACGGCGCTCGGAGTCCTGCAGTTCCTTCTGGGCAGCGGCCTGGATGCTGACGTCCCGCACCTCGACCTGCACGGCGGGGGCACCCCGATGAAGCACACCCACCGCGTTGATCTCGACCGTCCGGTGTCGGCCGCCCAGTTGCCGCAACCGCCAACGACGGCCGCGCACCGGTGGGCCACCGGCCAGCACGGCCTGGAACAGGCCACCGATCTCCTCGCGATCCTGGGCGTCGACGAAATCCCGCGCCGGCTGACCTTCGACGTCGGAGACGACCGTCCCGCCGTAGAGGGCCACCGCTTCTGGATTGGCGTAGCAGAACCGTCCGTCGCCGCCGATCACCGCGACCGCCACCGGCGAGTGCTCCACCAGGGCCCGCCACCGCTGCTCGGACTCGGCCAGGGCGGCCCGGGTGGTGATCAACTCGGTGACGTCGGTGGACACCCCGGCGATGCCGTAGACCTGCTGCTGGTCATCGAGCAGCGGGAACTTGGTGGAACGGTACACATGCACCGAACCATCGGGGTGAGCGAGGTTTTCCTCGAACTCCTGCCGGACCCGTTCAGTGGCGACTGCGATGTCGTTGCTACGGAGGACATCCGCCATCTCGGCGGTGAACAGTTCGTCATCGCGGCGCCCCAACAGTCCGCCCGGTACCGCGAGGGTGGCCTCCAGCACCGGGTTGGCCAGGATGAACCGGCCAGCCAGATCTTTGGCGTAGATCATCACGTCGGTCTGCTGGACCACCCCGTCCAGGGCCTGCCGATCACGGAGCTGGGCGATCTGCGCCGCTGCGAGTGCAGCGTTGCGCCACCGCAGTTCCAGCTGGCTGGCCAGCTGAGCGGCCAGCCTCACCAGGTCGCGACGCTGGTCGTTAGTCAGACGACGTGGCACCACGTCCATGACGCACAACGCCCCGACGATGGACCCGTCGCCAAGGATCATCGGGGCGCCGGCGCAAAAACGCACCCACGGCGCCGACGTCACGAACGGCGCCAGGCGGAACCGGTCGTCGGCGGCGGCATCGACGACCTCGAAAGCCTCTCGGCCGGCCATGACGTGGGAGCAGAAGGAACTGCCGTCGTGATGGCCCATCACCAGCGATCCTGTGGTTGCAGCGAAGTACTCCCGACCCCGGTCGACGACGCCGACGGCAGCGAGCGGCACGCCGCACAAGCTGCCCGCCAACGCCGTCAAGTTCTCGAACACCCGATCCGTGGCCGCCGCGACGATGCCCAACACATCAAACGGCATCTCGGGTTCCACCGGACGATTGCTCACCCCATCAGTGTCCCCCGCGCGATCTGTGGGCCGGCGGCGCCACACTCACGTCACGGTTCGGCAATGGCAGTCCGGGCAGAGGGACCGAGCTTTTGACGGACGATGTGCTCGACCAGAATTGGTACGAATGCTTGAACCGGTGCGTTGACGAACTCTCGGCCCGCCTCCTGTACCCACCGCGCGATGTTCTCGGTCCGCTCGTCGGTCCGGCGCCCCAGGTCGGCCAACCTTTTCGCCACTTCCTCCAATGACTGCTCGATCGCCCCGTCGCTGTGACTCCGTGGACGGTTGGGGGCCGAGGTCGGCCGGGCTACCGCTTGCAGCGCGCCCAAGGCGGTGGCGTTCCCGGTCCCCGGGGGAATGACGAGCAGGGTGAGCCGCTGTCCGTCCGTGCCGACGACCAGAACGGTCTGCAGGTCATCGCCGGTGAATCCCTGCAGAACGACCCTTCCGATCACGGTGTCCAGGTGAGGCTCGGCAAAGTTCCAGGCGTTGAGTTGATAGCCAACCATCGCAGCGGTTCCGACCCGGTCGAACAGCGCTGTCAGCAGCGGCGGCAACTCCGCAGTCAGATCGGTGGTTCGAGGCCACCACGCCCCGTCGACCCACGCCAGATCGGGAATGTTCCGTTTGAGCTCCAGACGAACTCCGGAGCAGGCCTGGCCTTCCACACTCGGAGTCGACGCAGGTTGCGAACCCGAGATGATTTCCATGCCCTTCTCCGATCACGGCTGATTGACCGTCTGCTCACATGGTGCTGCTGCTGGGCTCCACTTGGGAAGCTGGTGCTCGATTCGAGGATACAAGTCACACCAGGCCGACCGGCGAATGCGTCGAAGAATTCATCTCCCCAGGCCTACGGTTTCATATTCGCCGGCTGGGACAAAAGGCCTGCGCAGAAGGGGCACGAAGACTCTGGTCCTTGCCGGCACGAATAGTGTCCAGGTGGTATTCGTCCACATCCAACGTCCCCTATTCTGCATTGTTCATCTTCAGCATGTTCAATAGGCGCATGAGTAAAATCGTACCTGCGCTCGTCATCTCCAACGGTGTTCCGGTGGAGCCGGCAGAGACGCCGCCCGCCACACATGAGACCGAACGGGCATTCGTGAGCACCTCGAACAGCGAGATGCTTCTGCGGGTGGCCGAGCAGCTCGGCGACCTGCGCCGCCAGTTGACGGAGGCCGAGGCGCTGTGGGCCCGTCAGATCGCCCTGGTCGACCCCGCAAATCGAGCCAGCGCGGTGAACCTGGTCCACTACTGGTCGATCCGCAAGCACGACCTGCGCGCCCTGCAATCGCAGCTGGCCGCATTCGGGTTGTCTTCGTTGGGTCGAAGCGAACCACACGTCCGAAACACCCTGGAGGCAATCGCCGCCACCGTCGAAGCCCTGATCGGTGCACCGGTCGCCCGACGCGACCCGTTGGCGGAGTTCGGTGACGGACCCCGCCTGCTGCGGCGGCGGGCTGCAGAACTGTTCGGGCCGGCTCCGTTGAACCGACAGACCCGGATCATGGTGACCCTGCCTCCTGAAGCGGCCACCGATCCGAAGCTGGTGCAGGAACTCGTCGAACACGGGATGGAGGTGGCCCGGGTCAACTGCGCCCACGACGACAGCGTCGCGTGGGCGTTGATGATCGGCCACGTCCGGGCCGCGACCGCTGCGACCGGGCGACATTGCCGGGTGGCGATGGACCTGCCGGGGCCGAAGCTGCGTACCGGACCCCTGGCACCTGGCCCCCAGGTCATCAAGCTCAAACCCACCCGGAACAGCGTGGGCGTCGTCACTGCGGTCGGGTACGGCTGGTTGACCCCGGCCGAGGACCCGCAACCGCCGCCGCGATCCGGCATGGCAACGATCCGCCTACCCCGATCCTGGATTGCGCAGCTCCAGGTGAAGGAGACCATCGACCTGAACGACACCCGGGAGGAAAGGCGTCACCTCCTGGTGGAGAGAACTGACGTCGGCGGCGCCCTGGTGTCCACCCGGCAGAGCACCTACGTGGGAACCGGAACGGAACTACGCGCCCACAACGGCGACCGGGTCACCGTGACAGCGCTACCGGCGATCGAACAGTTCCTGACCCTTCAGGTGGGCGACGAACTGGTGCTGACCCGCGACTGCTCCCCCGCACCGATGCCTACCGGCGGTCATCCGGCACGCATCGGCTGCACCCTGCCCGAGGCATTCGGCCACGTCCAGGTGGGTCACGCAGTCCACCTCGACGACGGGAAGATGAGCGCTGAGGTGATCGCCGCCGCCGAAGATCAATTCACCGTGCGGATCACCACCGCCGCGGTCAACGGCAGCCGTCTACGCGCTGCGAAGGGCATCAACCTGCCGGATACGTTCCTGCCGGTCCCGGCCCTGACCAACGCAGACCGCGAAAATCTGCCGTTCGTCAGCGAGCATGCCGACATCGTCGAGATGTCGTTCGCGCGAAGCGCCCAGGACGTGGCCGACCTCCTTGTCGCCCTGACCGATCTGGGCGATCAACGGCTCGGGATCGTACTGAAGATCGAGACCGCGCAGGGATTTTCGAACCTGCCGGCGATCCTGCTGGCTGCGATGCAACGGCGGCACACCGGGGTGATGATCGCCCGCGGGGACCTGGCCGGGGAATGTGAATACGAAAGGCTCGCCGAATTGCAGGAAGAGATCATGTGGCTCGCCGAAGCAGCGCACCTACCGGTCATCTGGGCGACCCAGGTCCTTGATCAAATGGCCCGTACCGGGCAGCCGTCCCGAGCCGAGATCACCGACGCAGCGATGGGAGTGCGCGCCGAATGCGTGATGCTCAACAAGGGTCCCCACATCCTGGACGCCGTCGACACCCTCGCCGACATCCTGGAACGGATGACCGGCCACCACGACAAGAAGAACGCACTGATGCGTCCCCTGCGTTCCTGGCGGCTCCACCGCTCGACAGGATCAACGTGACGCGATATCGGCCGCCCCGTGGTCGTGACGCGAAAGCCACCACCGGCAATTCCGTCAGATAGTCCCCGGTCGCCACACCGGAAGTTCCGACCGGTCGAAGAGTTCGGTCCTACCCGGCGTCGTGCTGGAGAACAGGTCCTCGACTGCGCCCCATCACCTTTCCTCGCGGTGACACGCCGCGAGAGGCCTTCAGACGCCGTCCCCCTCCTCCAGGTACACCCGGGTCGCGTAGGCTTCCAGCGCCTTCTCGCAGCCATCCAGCGCGTCGGCGGCGGGTTGCCGTCTCGGTGCGCCGAATACGTCCCGCTCCCGCACCTTGGCATACCAGTTCCGCAACTTCACCAATTCGACCTCGTTCTCCTCCAACTCGCCGAAGGTGAAATGCGCTGCTGCATATTCCTTTTCCAACCCGGTATGGAAGTCCAGGCACTTGTCCAAGATCTCCTCGTATTCACCGTCGCGGGCTGCCTGGAACAACGCGGCGACGTCCTGCCCGCCGACCACCGGCGTACACGACAGCAACATCGCCGTCCCTTGCATCTCGCCGATTTCGTGGCGCAGACGGCGCAATGCCCGTTCGGCGCCCTCTCCGGCCGGTAGGACAGCGGCCGAATTCTGAAGATAGACCGCGCCCAGTGACTTCAAGCGGCGCCAGACCGTAGCCCGGAGCCGGGTGGGCTCCGAGGGCACCCGGTACACCAGCAGCAACCAGACCCCGGCCAGGTCATCGGCGCCCCCATCGACTGCCCCGGCGTCATCGGCATCACTCATCTGGTACATCCTGCCCGCACCGAACTCTCCGCCTGCGCCCCGGACACCTCGCGACCCCGCGAACCGAAGGCGTCAGCCAGTGGACCGCGTCGCGCGTCGGATGCTCAGCGGCAGGCAGATGACCACCACCGCAGGCAGCAGCCACCACACCGGGATGGCGGTGGCCCTGGCCAGGAAGAAGGTGGTGGCCAGAGCGACCGCGACAGCCAGCGCGATGCGCCAGTCGTCACCGATGACGAAGTCGTACCAGAACGCGCCGAACGCTTTCAACTGCTTCATGGCTCAGACCCCAGATCCGGTGTTGAAGGAGGCCGCAACGGCTACCTCGCGAGGGGCGGACCGACGGAACAGCGCCACCAGCAAGAGCGCGAACACCGCGATCGCCGGGATGAGCACCAGGAGTGCGGCATCGGAACCGGGCCAGTGGGCGCCGGCACCCTCACCTCCCCAGAACAGCCCGAATGCGGTCAGCATGATCCCGACGACGAACTTCATGCTGTTCTCCGGCACCCGGGCCAACGGCGCCCGAATCGCAAATCCCACCGCCGTCACCAAGAGCACCGCGGCCAGGGCCGCCGCCGCCGCGAGCGGGATGTCGTGCTGGTTGCTGCCGAAGGTCAAGGTGATGAAAACGACCTCCAGGCCCTCCAGGACAACACCTTTGAAGGACAGTGTGAAGGCATACCAGTCCTGGACGAATCCGCGGCCGCTCCCCTGCGCAGCCCGGGCCGCGGCCAGCTCTCGGCGATAGATCTCGGCCTCGTCGTGCAGCGCCTTGTGCCCGCTGGCCCTCAGAATGGCCTTCCGCAGCCATTGCAACCCGAAGATCAACAAGAGGCCCCCGACGAAGAGCCGGAGACCACCCAGGGGGATCACCGAGATCGCCGGACCGAGCACCGCCACCACCACGGCAAGGACTGTCAGTCCGGCCACCAACCCGGTGATCGCCGAACGCCAGTCCCTGGCCGTTCCGGCCGCAAGGATGATCGTCAACGCCTCGACAGCCTCCACGATGCAGGCCAGGAAGACGGCGACGAACAACGCTGAACCACTCACGGGACAACTCCTCCGGTCGCTGGGCCGCCAGCCCAGACCTGTTAGATTCGAGGATAACAGCTGTTAGTTACGGCAGCTCATGAGGTGTCGGCAGTGGGTCCGCTGTCTTGGCTCGGTATCACTTGAGCGCGGTCATCCATGGTCAAGACGTTCCCGGACCACCGAGCGCAGTTCAGATCGCAGTCATCCTCCGTTCAACCAGACGCACCACCATCGGACAGGTGAGATGGGAAAACCTGTTCCGCCAATTGACCCTGCGACTCAGCCAACAGCAGCGACGGAAAGTGCAGTGGGAGCGGGACTGCACCCACGACGGCACCGGCCACCTGTGCTTGCCGTGCTGCGTGGCCGCGCAGATTCGTTAGGGTCGAACGGGTCCATCCGGGCAGATCGGCATCGTACGTCGTGCCGTCAACCCCATGCCGATGACCGTCGGCATCCATTGAAAACTGCAGCGCCGTAACATGTACAAGCTGTGAAATTGCGTTCCGCCGCAAGCTGCATCAACTTCTGCGTGGTTGAACATCGCCGCTGGTGTGGTCGGTGCTGAACGCATCGTCTTCGTCAGCAACGGACTTGGGTTCCCCACCACCGGCCTACCCCTGGCCTCATTCCCGTGGTGCACACCCGACGACAGACAGCCTGAGGGCAATAGTCCGAGGCGATCACGAGGTCGTCAGAAATTCAAGGAGCGGAACGACGTCCTCCGGTGTCGGCATGGCCTCGATCTCGATTCGGATACGTGCGGCGTGGTCCCGGAGCGGGCGTTGATCCAGCAGTGCCCAGGTGGCCTGCACGATGGCGCTCGGCGTCGCGTCGTCCGGGTGCAGGGCGAGCCCGGCGCCTGCGCGCACGCACGCGTGGGCGTTGCGGAACTGGTCCGCGGCCTGAGGTAGGCAGAGCTGGGGTAGTCCGTGGGCCAGGGCACCGAGGAAGGTGCCGGACCCGGCATGGGAGATGACCGCGTCGCACAGCGGAAGAATCTGGGTCTGGGGCGCATAGCGGGTGACGGCGATGTGGGCGGGCTGCTCCCCGAGCGCAGCCGGATCTGCCTCCGGCCCCGCAGTGGCGATGATCCGGACCGACATCCTCGACAGTGCGCGCAGGACAGCGGACAGGGTGGCCGTCGTTCCGGGGATGGTGCCCAGGGTCAGGTAGATCAGCGGGTCCGAGCCCCCGGGGACGACCAGGCCGTCCTGGTAGGGCCCGGCGTACGGGGTTGGTCGGAGCTGTTGCACGATGGGGACGTGGGTCAACGGCACCGGCCGAACGCTCGGCGGGCAGATGTCCAGGAACGGGGCGTCGAAGCAGCCGGCGTAGGCAGGGATGGCCAGCCCGTACGCACGCCACAGGGACTCCAGGCGGTCCGCTGCCTCGGTGAGGATGGCCGGCGGGACGGCGCCCCCGTAGGACTGCATCACGCTGGGCACACCGATCACCGCCGCGACCAACGGCGAGGCCATTTCGGCCTGCTCGTGGATCAGCAGGTCGGGGTGCCACTCCCGCGCCAGAGCAAGCAACCCGGTTGCCATCGCCGGGGGCAGTGCGCTGCCGAACACGTGGGGAAACATGAACGCCGCCCGCTCGGTCGGCGGCAGCTGCCTGCCCCGACGACGCAAATCGTCGATCACGGCCGTGAAACCGGCGCCCTGCAACCCGGCCGGAGCTGACGCCAGCCCGGCCCAGCTGACCAGCGCCCCGACACTGGCGTGCCCGGCCCACAGCACCTGGTGTCCAGCGGTCGACAACGCACGCGCCAGCGGAACCAACGGATACACATGGCCAAGCCCGGAGGTCGACGAAAACAGAACCCGCACACCAGCCTCCAGGTCGCCAACCGCGGACCCACCATGCGGGGCTTCGCCTCGATCTACCGACGCGGGTGAGTCTAGCCACCGAAGTGGTTGCATCGGAAGCAAATTCACGGGGTTCCGCCGGGACTCGCGTTCCAGATACTGGGCTCCTCCTGCCAGGGTCACTCGTGATCATCGACAGCCCCACCTATTTCGGTGATCTGCGTGATGGTGTCGGTTGAGCTCCATTCCCTCTGTTGCGACACGACATCTGCTTCTGCGACATCGGAATTGATAACGATGAAGCGTTCACCCGACACTGATCCGCTGATCTATCGCCATCCGACCGACGCCCGGAAGGCGAGCTCACCGTGGCAGGCCTGACGAATGGAATTCAGAGCTTTCGTTCAGCCGGCGTTGATCACACGGTCCAGCCACTCGGCCAGGAGCCGACGTTCGGATTCACTCAGCACGTCAAGTCGGTGCGCTATTGCCCGGAACGCGACGGCCGTCGCCTTCGATCCGTCATCCGAGCGCTCCGGAGCGTCGGTGATGATCTGCCTGAGCACCGCCTCGTACATGGCGCCGGCCAGGCCCGGATCGCGTTGATCAGGGACTGTCGCGAGCAGACTCTGGATGGTGCCGATGCCGGCAGCCTGGATGAGGTCGACCGCGCGGGCCTCGCTCACCCGGAGCCGGCCGGTCACCGCCACCCGATGCACTCTTGATTCCAGCACCTTCCTGCCCGACTGGGCCGCCGGCGATGGCACGACCCGGGCGGGATCGCTCAGCAGCCGGAAGAGAGCCGGATTGTCGACACCGAAATCGATCTGCGTTTCCCAGCCGGCCCGGAGATCCTCCAGCGGATCGACATCTGCTGCGGAGGCGGCCTTCACGATCTCGGATTTGGCGGACACGAAGGCGGCCATCACGTGTTCGGCCACTGCGTCGAGCAGGCCGTCCTTGTCACCGAACAAGCGGTAGATGGTCGGGGCCTGCACACCGGCCCCCTCGGCAACGCCACGAGTGGTGACCGCAGCGGGACCTTCCTCCTGGAGGAGTCGCGCCGCGACTTCGACGATCCTCGACCGCGTGTCGGCCCGGGCGCTGGTCGTTTCGATCATGTTGCCAACGATAACGCATCCTTGCTAGCAGTATGTTTCCGGTGATACCGTTGCATTGATACCATCGCTACCATCAAGGGACAAATCATGATCGTCATCACCGGCGCAACCGGCGCGCTCAACGGCGCGACCGTCGACCACCTGCTCGAGCGAGTACCCGCCACCGAGATCGTCGTGGTCGCCCGCGACCCGGCCAAAGCCCTGAGGTTCGCAGATCGCGGCGCGGCCGTCAGACACGGCGACTACGCCGACCCGGACTCCCTGCCGGCCGCATTCGAGGGCGCCGACCAACTGCTCCTGGTGTCCTCCAGCGACCCGGCCGCCGATGCAGTCAGCCTGCACCGCAACGCAATCGCCGCAGCGGTCACCGCCGGGGTCGGGCGCATCCTGTATACCAGCCATCAGGGCGCGGCATCGGACACACCGTTCGGGCCGGGACGCGACCACGCCGCCACCGAGCAGCTGCTCGTCGAGTCCGGAATCCCGTGGACCTCACTCCGCAACGGGTTCTACGCCCACAGCCTGAGCTGGCTGACCGGTCCGTGGCGCGAGACCGGCGTGATCACGGTCCCAGCCGACGGACCGGTGTCGTGGACGGCCCGCGCGGACGCCGCCGAGGCCGCGGCCGTCATTCTCACGTCCAACGACGCCTACGACGGTCCGACGACCCTGACCGCGGGCGCGGCGCCGACGTTCCAGGAGATTGCCGCCATCGCGTCCGAGGTGTCCGGCCGAATGATCCGGCTGGTCGTGATGGACGCGGAGGAATGGGTGGCCGCGCAGGTCGCGGCCGGGCAGAAGGAGTTCATGGTGCGGTTCCTGCTCGGCATGTACCATGCCGCCGAACAGGGCTTCTTCGCCGGGGTCGACCCGCTGCTCGGCACCCTGCTGAACCGTCAACCACTGACGGCACGCGACGTGCTCGCCCAGCCGGCCGTCCACTAGGCCAGACCAAGCCGGGTCGAACATCAAGCCAGACAATCGGTCACAGGTGAGCCAGTGTCGACCGCACGTGGGCTGCCCTTTCCAGAAATCAGCTGGATCACCGCTTTTCCTGGACACGGATCAAATTACCCGCGGGATCCCGGACGGCGCAGTCGCGAACCCCGTAGGGCTGCTCGATCGGCTCCTGCACGATCTCGGCCCCGCTGGCCCGGATCCTCTCGAAGGTGCCGTCGAGATCGGCGGTGGCCAGGAGCAGGCGCGCGTAGGTCCCCTTGGCCATCATCTCCAGGATGGTGCGGCGCTCGTCCTCGGTGATGCCAGGGTCGGCGGCCGGGGGGTGCAGGACGATCGACGTGCTCGGCTGGTCGACGGGACCGACCGTGATCCAACGCATTCCGTCGTAGCCGACATCCAGCCGCACCTCGAAGCCGAGCGTGTCGCGGTTGAAGGCCAGGGCGGCATCCGGATCGTCCTGCGGGAGAAAACTGGAATGAACGGTGATGTCCATGGCGGTCACGCTGGTTGCGGCTCGGTGGCCGGCGCGTCTCGAATCCTTACCGGTCTGGTCACCTGCTTGGTCACGCAGGACGGCATTTCTGCCGTCGCGGGCACCGTCTGCCGGCGGTAGAGGCTCGGCGCCACCCCGACCAGCTCGGTGAAGCGGGCACTGAACGTGCCCAACGACGAGCAGCCAACTGCGAAACACACCTCGGTCACGCTCATGTCGCCCCGGCGCAGCAACGCCATCGCACGCTCGATCCGCCGCGTCATCAGGTAGCTGTAGGGGGATTCGCCGTACGCACGCCGGAACTCGCGGCTGAGATGGCCGGCCGACAGGTGCACGCCACGGGCGAGTGCCTCGACATCGAGCGGCTGGGCGTACTCCCGGTCCATCCGATCCCGGACACGCCGCAGCAGCGCGAGATCACGCAGACGTTGCGCCAGGGCGGGACGGCCGGTCATCTTCGAGATCGTGCCATACCCGGCCGGCTGCGGGATAGCGCGGGCGCTGGGCGGAACTCGTCTGGCAGGCCTGCCTGACGGCCGAGAGCGGTTGAAACACATGGACGCACCTGGCTGTCGTGAGTCCGAGGTGGTGGCTCAGTTGTCCTGGATGAGGCCGAGAACATTGCCATCCGGATCGGTCAGGGTGGCGATCAGGCGACCTCCACCCACGTCGTGCGCAGACTCCTTCTCCGTGGCACCCGCCGCGATCATCTCGGCGATCTTCACCCCGAGGTCGGAGACGTGCCAGTACGCCACCGGCGAGGCCATGCCCTGTGGTCCACGGTTCGGCACCAGTCCGATCTGCTGGCCGGCGGCCACGAAGCCCACGTAGTAGGGCGAGTCGGTCTGTGGCGCCACGCCGAGCAGAGCCGCGTAGACCGCCTTGGCCGCCTCCAGATCCGCCACGGGATGCAGCACGGTCCTGATGCCCTGGGTGGTGGTCATTTCACTCCTGAGGTCGTGGTGGGGTGCGAAGCTGTCACGTTAGTGACGGGTACGGGCCTGCGCTTCTTGATTCCTGACCGGTCTGGTCCCTGCTCGTGCCACCACGGCCGGCGCCACTGGGGCAGCCGGCGCGATGCGCCAGTCGTCACCGATGACAAAGGCGCACGACAACGCTGCGAACGCTTTCGACTCCATCATGGCTCGGACCCCTGGTCCGTTGTTGACAGAACCCGCCGCGGCCTTGATCCCGGGGGCAACATCTCGCTCCAGGAACAGCAACGCGAGCCGTCGCCGCCCGGTGGATCCGGGCGGCGGCGACTCGCGCCTGCCGTTCTGTGGGACGCCCGGGGTCAGCCTCCGAGTTCAGCGGCCGGCCGGTCCCAGCCCGGCACCTGATAGGGACCCAGGATGCTCTTGTCCCCCGGGTACGGCTTGACCCAACCGGTGGCGGTGTACCAGTCGAGGCGGTTGAGGAGCGCCGGATTCGAGGCATCCTCGGTGGCCTTGATGCCGCCGAAGTTCTGGTGGTTGCTCCAGATCTGCCACTGCGCAACCAAGGCTCCCGCCGCCGCCGGCACGCTGGGGACCGCCTGCGGCGTCACCGCATTCGCCTTGGCGCCACTGGGAGTCGTGACCTGGAGTCCGTAGGTCAGCGGAATCTGGTTGGGCACCGCCGTGAACGGCTTGAGGTTCGCGGTGTTGGTGAAGGCGTCCGTCATCGGCTCGGCCGCCCGGTCCTCCTGATTCATCGGGGCGATCGCAAGAATCTGCTCGATCGTCTTCACCACGTTCAGCTGCGAGTAGTACGTGCTGTTCACGACATTCGTCTTCGCATAGGGGCTGACGATGTACAGCGGGGCGCGGTGACCATCGATGTGGTCGGTGCCGGCCTGCGAGTCGTCCTCCAGGACGAAGATCGCCGAGTCCTTCCAGTCCTTGGAATGACTGATGGTGTCGACGATCCGGCCGACGGCCAGGTCGTTGTCGGCCACCTGGGCGGTCGGGTACGGATCTTTGCCCGAGATGCCGGCGGTGTGGTCATCGGGCAGCCACAGCAGGTTCAGGTTGGCCAGCTTGCCGGCCTGCTCCGCCTTGGCGAAGTTCTGCTGCCAGATGTCCACCCGGTACTGATCCGGGATGTCGGTGTTGAACTTCGGGTAGGCCGGGTCGAGAACCTTGTTCAGGGAGGGAATGTCGGAATAGGTCGGGTACTGGCCGTCGGCGATCGGCGACGGACCCGGCACCTTCCCCTCCTTGACCTGGCTGGCCTGGTACCAGTCGGCCCAGGTCGGTGCGCCGGTGGCGGGCAACGTCTGGAAATTGGCGTATTCGCCGAAGGCCGCGACCGTGTTGCCGGCCTTCTGCGCCGCGTTCCAGAGGAAACCGTTGCGCTGGTAGGCCAGCGCGTCGCCGCCCTGGGCCGGGTAGCTCCGGTAAAAGGCGCCGAACTCCTTCTCGATGTAGTCGTTGGCATCGGCCTGCATCAGCCAGTTGTGGCCGTCGGCCGACAGCGTGCCCTCGTCGTAGAAGTTGTCGAACAGCCCGTACCGATTGGCCAGCACATGCTGGTTCGGCGTCACGCTGCCACCGAACTGGGTCAGCGAGGGATCGCTGTTGCCCTTGCCGATGTCACCCAGAACCTGGTCGTACGTGCGGTTCTCCTTGACGATCAGGAACACGTGCTTGATCGTCGACGGCGCTCCGAGAGTGGCCGGGATCGCCACCGGCCGGGCCTGGGCCTGGGCCAGCGGCGTATTCTGCAGCAGCTTCTGCCAGTCGTTGTTCACGAACACCTGGTGGGTCAGACCGGCCAGGTCAGCCTCGGTCGGCACCGCGAAGCGGGTCAGCGAACCGGTGTCGTTGTACGTGTTGTGGCCGGTGACCACGTTTGCGTCGGGGCCTTCACTGATCGACGTCTGAGGCCCGCGTGCTCCGATGCCCTTGTCGTTGGTCACGATGATCTTGCCGGTGGCGTGGTCGACCTGCACGTTGACCGGGTACCAGTCGGTCGGGATCAGACCCTCGTACTGCACCGGGGCCGACGGTCCGTTGTAGCCGTAGACGGCCAGCGCGTTGTCGCGGCCGATGCTCACCAGAAGATGCTTGCCATCGGTCATCTCGATCGCGTTGGGGTTGCTGCCGACCGTCGATCCGGGCAGCGGCGCGACATTGAAGGTCTGCGTCACAGTCCGCTTGGCCGTGTCGATGATCGAGACGCTGTCGCCGTTGGAGTTGGCCACGAACAGGGTGGAACCGGAGACCTTCAGCGCCGTCGGCTGCAGGCCGACCTTGATGCTGGCGATCTGCGTGCCCGCGGCCGGATCGACGACCGACACCGTACCGGAAGTGGCCGCGCCGGTGACCTTGTCGGCCACCACCGGGGTGTTGTCCGACAGGTTGGTGAAATCGTTCGCGGTGGCGACACGGCCGCCCTCGTTGGAGACGAACAACTTCCCCCCGACCAGTGCGACCTGCCGCGGCGCGTTGCCCACCGCGATCTGCCGGGTCACCGTGTTGGTGGCGATGTCGATGACGCCCAGGGTGTTCGCGCCGTTCAGCGCGACGTAGAGCGTGCGGTGATCCACCGATTCGGTCATGCCGGACGGCAGTTCCGGACCTGCGGCGTTGATCAGGGTGATCTTGACCGGGGCCGCGGCCACCGTGCCATCGGCATTGACGTCGAACCGCAGCAGATCCGAGGTCTGCGACATCCACAGGGTTCTGCCGTCGGCCGAGTAGTACGGCCCGTCCGCGGCGACCGTGCCGTCACCCAGCCTTGCATCGGCACCGACCCCGGTACCGATCTGCTGCAGGATCTTGCCGGCCTCGGCGTCGAACACCGTCAGGAAGCCGGTGCCGTGCTCGTAGCTCAACGCAGCGAGGTGCCGGCCGTCAGGGCTCAGCACGCTGGACAGCAGGCGCCCGTTCGATACCAACGTCCGTTCACCCAGCGGCTTGACCCGCTGGTTGGACGGCAGCAGGACGCCGCGGGCGTCGGTGGTCCCCACCGTGCTCCGGCCGAAACCACCGGCGGCACCGACCGCGGTGGCCGCGCCGGCGGTCAGCACCAGGGCACCCACCGCGATCGCCGCCACCGTGGTGCCTCGGACCTTCCGGCCGGATCTCGACCGGGAGCTTTGTCCGGTTCGTAATGATGTGCGCATTTTCCTCTGATCCCTGACTTTCAATGACGTCGAATATCCCCGACGGATCTTCGCGGGCCGTTAGCCACGCTAGGAGCATCGAGACCCGTTGCGATGAAACATTTGATGAACAAGACCTGAAAAGGCTGTGCGAACGCCAAGCTTCCCGATCAGGTGACGTCGAAACACCCGTCGAAGGTGAACAGTGGATTGGTCACCATGGCACCGGACGCGCTCTGCATGTTCTGCGGCCCCACCGCAGCCGGTGGCCCGGCGGCGGTGTAGCAGCCGATGGGCTGCACCTCGACATCGAAGGAGAGCGGCTGGATGTGACCGTCCGGAGAGGGGAAATGCACGGCGCAGGTCCAGCTGCCGGCCCCGGTGAGGGCCGCCGAGCCGTTGCGGACGCAGACCGACGACGGGTCCGGCGCGGTGACATCATGACCCAGTTCGTTCTGCTGCAGTACGTACAACCGAGCAAAGCTCACCCCGACGGCAGCCTGCAACCTGCTGTTGGTCACCGCAGGTCCACCGCAGCCGCTCAGCACCAGCCCCAGCACGGCCGCGACGGCCATCAGAGGTAGCCCGAACCTTCTGTCCACGCGGTGATCTCGCCCTCCCGGCCCGAGGTCGGCCGACCCGCCCAGGTCAGGCACCGGTCACGTCCCGGCGCCGGAAGAGCGTCCACGCCACCATGAGGAAGAGCGCGCCGTAGACCAGCGAGCAACCGACGCCGATCAGCATCGGCCGAACGAAGGACGGGGCGGCGAACAAGCCGACCCAGGCCACGAAGGAGGCCCCCGGCAGGAACGCCCGGACGCCGTCCATCACCCCGCCGACCAGCAGGAGCAACTGCAGCAGCAGTCCCAGCACGGTGGGCACCAGGATCCCGGCCAGGCTGTTGCGGGTGGCCACCGACACCAGCACACCCAACGCCGCGAACGAGAGGACCGCAGGCAGCACCGACGCCCAACCCGACAGCACCAGCAAGGCGGCCTGCGAGGAGCCCAGCAGATTGCCCGACAGCCCGACCAACGGCTGACGCCCGACCAGCAGCAGACCGGACAGCACGCTGCTCACGGTCAGCAGCACGACGATCAGAACCGAGTAGGTGGCCGCAGCAAGGACTTTGCCTCCGAACACACTGCGGCGGCCTACCGAACGGGTGAGCAGGGAGGTCCAGGTGCGGTAGTGGTCCTCGGCGGAGAAGATATCCCCGGCGATCAGGCAGACCAGCAGCGGAAACCCCCACGAACCCGCGAAACCCAGTACCACCAGCGGGACCGCGTACCCGGAGTCGGTCACCCAGCGGCCGAACAACGTGTCTGCCGGTACGTCGGTGGCGAACTTCAGGCCCACGGCGAACAGTGCAGGTCCCAGCAGGGCGAGCACCAGGGCGAGCCTGGTGCGGAACTGCGCGGTCAATTTCTCCAGCTCCCACTGATACGTGAGCCACAGCGGATGCTTGATCCGGTCCCGTTGCTCCGCAGGGCCGGAGCGCTCCCCCGTCCTGGAACCTATGGGAACCAGCAGGTTCTCGGTCACTGGTCGGACCGCCCGGACAGCAGCGGTTGCGGGGGGTCGGAGGCAGGTTCGGTCAGTTGGAAGAACAGCGATTCGAACGGTAGATCCTCGCGGCGCAACTCACGGACGGCCACCCCGGCGGCAGCAAGAGCGATGACGTAGTCGTCCAGTTCCGCGGTCCCCGCAGCGACCATCAGCGCACCCGATCCCGGGTGGACGCTCAGCTGCGCCTGCCCGGTCGCCAATTCGGCGGCACGCTCGTCGTCCGAGGTGCGCAGCCGCCAGGCGTGTGCCGGAGCCCGGTCGCGGAGCGCGGTCATGGTGCCGTCGTAGACCACCGCACCGGACCGCAGCACGGACACGTCCGTACACAGCTGGTCGACCTCGGCCAGGTCGTGGCTGGACAACACGATGGTGTGGCCGGCTGCCGCCAACTGCGTCAGCAGCGCGTGCAGGTCCCTGATGCCGGCCGGATCCAGCCCGGTGGTGGGTTCGTCGACGACCAGGACCTGCGGGTCGCTGATCAGCGCCGCGGCCAGTCCGAGGCGTTGCCGCATTCCGGTGGAGAAGCCGCGGACCCTGCTGTGGGCCCGGTCGGCCAGACCCACGCGTTCCAGCAGTTCCTCGACCTTGCGATGAGCCATCGGCCCGTCCCACGCCGACAGCAGTTCCAGGTTGCGGCTCGCGCTGAGATAGGGGTAGAAGTTCGGTGTCTCCACGAAACCGGCGATGCCACAACGGCCGCGGGGGACGTCGGGGGTCAGGGCGCGACCGTCCAGCTCGATGGTGCCCAGGTCGGGCCGGACCACGCCGAGCACCATGCGGAGCGTGGTCGTCTTGCCGGCCCCGTTCGGCCCGAGCAGGCCGTGGATACGCCCCCGGTGAACGGTCAGCGAGACATCGTCCACCGCCACCCTTGCTCCGAAACGTTTGGACAGTCCGGACAACACCAGGACCGGATCGGGCGGTGCCGTCTCCACTGCCGGTCTGATGGCGTGCACAGCGGTACCCCCGGAAGACCTCACGACTACAGGTAACGCAATGACCGCGACCCGTTCAAGGGATCAGAAGATGAACATCCGGTGTCCAGAGATGGTTCGCACCCGCGGCGTCCTGACGCCCGCCTCGAAAACCGGACACTCTTCGCACCCGGTGTCCCGACCACGGTTTGACCGGACACCGGGAGCAACCTAGGTTGCCTGTATGCCCTCGCCCCCGCCAGCCCATACCGGGGGCCCGGCCGATCGACTGGCCGCCGTCGTCGCGCTCCGAGAACTGGCCGACCGCATGGAGGATGCCGGTGTCGAGCAGGCCATGCGCGAGGGCTGGTCGTGGACGGAGGTGGCCCAGGCCCTGGGTGTCACACGCCAGGCCGTGCACAAGAAGCACCTGCACCGCCTGGTCGAGGCCGGGATCGAATTGAGGAGGCGCCATGGATGACGACTGGTTGACCCGTGGCATGCGCGGGCTCGTCCGGAGGTGCGTCGCAGAGGCCGTTCGACGCGGCAGCGCCACGGTGGAGGCCGAGCACGTCCTGCTGGCGTTGACCGCCGACCCCGCCGGCGATCTCGGGGTCGTCCTGCTCGAAGCGGGCCTCCCGCACGGGGCGCTGGTGGCCGCCCTCCGCCAGGAACGCCTGCTGAGCCTGGCCACCGCCGGCGTCACCCCCATCGACGCCCAGGACCTGACCGCTACCCCGCGGACCAGGAAGCCGACCTGGGGTGCCTCCGTCGTGGCAGCAAGAGCAAGGGAACATCGTTCCCCGACCCACGGCCTACGTCGGCGCTTCCCCGAGATCGACGTCCTGGTCGGCATTCTCCGGGCCGACATCGGTACCGTGCCGCGCGCGCTGGCGATCGTCGGGGTCGACCGACCCGCGCTCGTCGCTCGCCTGGGACAGATGCAGGCCAGGACAAGCAACACACGTTGACAAAGTCGAATGAGCAACTTAGGTTGCCTGGATGCCGACGAACCGCACTGACCGATGACGATCACAGGTCGCATTCTGGACCTGGCCAGCATCCTGCTGGCCGCACTGGTGGCCGGGGTGTTCTGGGGGCCATGGCTGGCCGTGAGTCGCTCGATGAACAGCTTCTCGCCGACCGTTTTACTGGCTCTCGTGCAGCGGATGGACCGCAATCTCGGATCGGTGATGGGGGTCCTGATGCCCGTGGCCCTGGCGTCGATGATCGCGGTACTGGTCAATTCCTACCGATCCCGGCCGGAGACGTTCTACCCCACGCTGTTCGGCTTCGCACTGTTCCTGATGACCCTGCTGGTGACAGCGTTCGTGGAGGTACCGATCGTCACGCAGATCCGTGCCTGGACAGTGGCGACGATGCCGGCGGACTGGCAGCGGCTTCGCGACCGATGGGTCTCCTTCCACCTCCTGCGCGTGGTCGGAGGCATGACCGGGCTTGCACTGCTGGTGGCCGGCCCCGTTCTCAGGTAGCGCCCGGGACGGAGGTCGAGCCCGGCACCGTCTAGCTCCGGGAGGACAGCGCTGCCTTGAAAGCCGCAACCGAGGCGTCCGAGCTGTTGATCCGCCAGTCCGCTTCCTTGTTGTAGTCGAACCAGACCACGGCGGTGACGTCCGGCTGGGACGTCAGGTAGGAGAACAGGGTTGTGATCCAGTCCGCCTTGGAACCACCGGACTCGGCCGAAGCGGTTTCACCGATGATGATCGGGAGACCGGGTGCGATCCTCCGTACCTGTGAGAGCGTCGAGCCGAACAGATCGGCCGGGCTCGTCCAGACCGAGTCGGAATGGGTGGTGCCCCAGTTGTAGCCGTCCATCGCCACCACGTCGACATAGCCCGGACCCGGGTACAGCTCGTGCAGCGCGATCGAGCCGTCGTACACGACGTTCGGACTCCACACCCAGGAGACGTTGTGATCGCCCATCCTGGTGAAGATGTCGTGCACGTGACGCCAGGCCGCGACGTACTGGCCCGGCTGGTTCCCGTTGACCTGCTCGGACCAGGGGTACCAGTTGCCGTTCATCTCGTGAGCGAAGCGCAGCATCACGGGCTTCCCCCAGCTCTTCAGGTCGCTCGCCCAGGACCTGATGTAGGTGTCGTAATCGCCCGAGATGATGTGGCCCAGTGAGTAGTTCGGCTGATCGGCACTGCCCGCCTGCCACGGCTCCCAGGTGAGCAGGGGCGTCTGGCCCCGGCTGGTGACGGCGTCGAGTCCGGCGATCGGTGCCCCCTGCGTGAAGTCGCTGTAGGCCAGGATCACCGACGGCACCTCGCCGACCGCAGACTCGACCGGGGGCAGCTCGGAGTCATCGTAGAAACCCCCGGGGGTACCGAGACCGAATCTGAGGTGGGCGTAGCTGATCTGCGGAGATGCCGCACCAGCCGGGCTTGTGACCGCCGCCGTCGTGGCGGGCGCCGTCGTGACGGGCGCCGTCGCGGCAGGAGCCGTCGCGGCAGGAGCCGTCGCGGCAGGAGCGGTCGCGGCAGGAGCCGTCGCGGCAGGAGCCGTCGCGGCAGGAGCCGTCGCGGCAGGAGCGGTCGCGGCAGGCGCGGTCGCGGCAGGAGCGGTCGCGGCAGGCGCGGTCGCGGCAGGAGCGGTCGCGGCGGCCGACGTCGGGGCGGCCATCGCCGAGCTGGTCGCGACTCCCACGTCGATGCTGGCAGCTGCGGCGATGACCTGGGTGACGGCGGCCGCCACCGGCGCCACGTTCGCCACTGCCGGGACCGGCTTCTCCGCGACCGCCGGCCGCGCCGGCGACGCCGACGCCGCCGCATGGCTGAAGCCCGCCCAGGTCAGCACGACTGCTGCCGTCAACGAAATCAGCGATCGGAAGAAGGTTCTACGCATGTCTGAATTGTTTCAGCTTGATCGAACCGTCCCGGTGTCACCCAGGGTGAAATAATTCAGACTCTGACTACACAGCGTGTTTTCGAGTCGAATGGACCCCGCCGCATCGCGATGACGGTCGATCTCGGTGTCCGACCCGACAGCTACCTTGATCCACATGCCGGTCGATTCCACGGGTCAACCCGATGCAGAAACCGTCGGAACCCCGGCTCCAGGATTCACGGCGGTCCTCCGCATCCGCGAGTTCCGTCTGCTGTGGCTGGCGGACATCCAGTCGCTGCTGGGCGATCAGGTCGCCCGGGTCGCGTTGTCGGTCCTGGTCTTCGACAGCACCCGATCCGGGCTGGCCACCGCGGCCGTCTATGCCCTGACCTTCCTGCCGGCACTGGTGGGCAGCGTCCTTCTCGGGCACCTGGCCGACCGTCTGCCGCGCCGCGCGCTCCTGGTGGCCGGCGACCTGATCCGCGCCGCACTGCTCGCCGCGATGACGATCCCGCACCTCTCGATCACCGTCCTGGCCTCCCTGCTCGTGCTGTCCGTACTGGTCGGCACCCCCTGGAAGGCCGCCGAGTCCGCTCTCGTCGTGGACATCCTCCCGAAGTCGGACTATCCGATGGGGCTGGGACTACGGTCGGCGACCAGCCAGGCCGCCCAGCTGGCCGGTTTCGCCGTCGGCGGTCTGGCGGTGGCGGCCATCGGCCCCCGTACGGCCCTGGCCGTGGATGCCGCAACCTTCCTGGTCTCGGCGGTCGTCATTCGCCTCGGGGTGCGCTGTCGTCCGTTAGTGACGCATCTCACTCCTTCGGCGACCTCTGAATCACCTGAACCACAGCACCACCGACAACGCCACTGGCTGGATGGTCCCCGCGCAGTGTTCGGGGACACCCGGCTCCGTACCCTCCTGGCCTTCTCCTGGCTACTGGGACTCATCGTCGTCCCGGAAGGTCTGGCGGCCCCGTATGCGGCCCAGCTCGGCGGGGGTCCGCAGAGTGTCGGGATCCTGCTGGCGTCCGGTCCGGCCGGCGTACTGGTCGGGACGGTCCTCTACACGAGATGTCTGTCGGCACCGACGCGCGCCGCCCTGCTGGGTCCCTTCGCTGCCGCGGCCGGCCTGCCCCTGGTCGCCTGCCTCACTGCCCCCGGCCTCATCCTCAGCTGCCTGTTCTGGGCTTTCGCGGGGAGTTTCACCGGCTACCAGGTCCAGGTCGTCACGGAGTTCGTCCAGACGATTTCCCCGCACATCCGGGGCCAGGGCATCGCCATCGCCTCGGCGGGACTGCTGGGTGCTCAGGGTGTCGGCCTCCTGGCCGGCGGCCTGATCACGCAGTTCGCCGCGCCCTCTACCGCCATCGCCGCTGCAGGTGGAGCGGCTGTGGTCCTGGGAAGCGCGCTCATGCTGGTCCGATATCGACACCACCCGATCGACCCAGCCGAGCGCTGAACGCACCCGGATCCTGCCGTCCTCACCAATCCCACGCTCTGCTCACTGCCATCACCCCCTGATGAATCCGTCCCGGTCACCGCCCGCACCTGGTCACCAATCCCACGCTCTGCTCACTGCCATCACCCCCTGCCGCATCGATCCCGGTCGCCTTCCGCACCTGCTCACCAATCCCACGCTCTGCTCACTGCCATCACCCCCTGCCGCATCGATCCCGGTCGCCTTCCGCACCTGCTCACCAATCCCACGCTCTGCTCATCTGCCCCACCTCCGTTCGCATCGATCCCGGTCACCTTCCGCACTTGCTCACCAATCCCAAGCTCTGCTCATCTGCTCCACCTCCCCTTCGAATGCGTCACACTCACGGCCTCTTCTGGTCACCAGTCCCACGCTCTGCTCACAGCCATCACGTCCCTCGGTTCACTCTTCTACGCAACTATCGCTAGAGATCGTCCAAATGTCACCCCGATGGCCGCGGCCGAGCCCCTGCCCGGGACCGAGTCGCTGCGGTACGGTCTGGTTCAGAGTTCGTGCACGTCCGGCTTCGGTTTACGTTGTCTCGTGCTTGTTTTCATGGGGAAGAGGTGGCGCCGGATGTCGAAGATCAGCCGCAGATCTCCGCCCACCCCTGCCACCCGTTCGTGGACACTTCGTCACTGGCAGCTACGAACCGTTCCCCACCCAGCGAAGGTGTTCCTTCTCCTGGTGGAACTGACCGCCGTCGCCATCACGGTCGCCCTCCTGGTGGCCCAACGCGTGAGCACCGCCGAATGGGTCCGGCTCGGCGTGCTCACTTTTCTGGCCATCGGGTATGCCGAGGCAGGCGCCCGGATCGAACGGCTGAAGCGATACCTCTCACCCGGTGGCGACAAGGTGGCGTCCAACCAGGTGTCGGTCTGGGCGTTCGCCGCGGTCCTGACGGTTCCCTCGGGTTGGGCAGCCGTGCTGGTCGCCCTCCTGTACGGGCAGTACCTGGTCCGTCGCTGCCGCGACCGGACCGGCGTGCCGTATCGGGTGATCTTCGCCGGCGCGACCGTGATGTTGTCGGCGGAAGCCGCCGGCGCTCTGGTGACCTGGGACGGCGGGGGTGACGTCCTGCGCGGAGGTCTGCGGGCCCCCGTCGTGGTGATCGCAGCTCTACTGGTCTTCACCCTGGTCAACTTCGGGGTGTTGCTGACGGGTATGTGCCTGGTGCGACGGCCCCCGACGCTGCGGGCGATGCTCCCCGACTCCGACTCCTTCGGTTACGAGATCGCGACCCTGGCGCTGGGTATCGTCACGGCCGAGTTCCTCGTGCACTCCTTGGCCCTCACACCTGTCGCCCTGATCCTGGCCGCGTACCTGCACCGGAGTTCTCTGGTGAATTCGCTGCATCGCTCGTCACGGACAGATCCCAAGACCGGTCTGCCCAATCTGCCGGCCTGGACCGAACATGCGCAGGCCGTGCTGGCGCACAGCCACCGGCACGGCCAGACGGTCACCATCCTGTTCTGCGATCTGGACCACTTCAAGGTCGTCAACGACATGTACGGCCATCAGGTCGGCGACCGGGTGCTGGCCGCCGTGGCTCAGTGCCTGCGCCGCGAACTGCGAGGACACGACGGCATCGGCAGGTTCGGTGGCGAGGAGTTCGTCGTCGTCCTGGACGCGATCAGCGCGGCCGAGGCCGACGCGGTGGCCGGACGACTGCGGACCGCGGTGAGTGCGCTGCACTTCGACGACGACCTGACCATCACGATGTCGGTCGGCATGGCCAGTCACGAACCCGGCCTGGTTGCCCCGGAACTCCAGCCTCTCATCGGTCGTGCGGACAAGGCGCTCCGCATCGCGAAAGCAGACGGGCGGAACCGGGTGCGCGCCGCCTGACCCCGGGCCGTGCCCGCTCCGGTGCAGTCGTCCGGGCACCGCGGACGGTTATCGACCCAGCAACGTCAGTGCGGCGTCGGCGATGGACGCGATGTCGATGCCGTGCAGGGCATGGGCATCCGGAAGGTTGGACGACTGCCCGAAACCACTCACCCCGAGACAGCGGATCCGATCGCCCCGCGCAGCGGCAAGGAACGCCAGGGTGTGCGGGTGTCCGTCGAGCACGGTGACCAACGGGGTCGGACAGGCAGCCGGGAAGAGCATGTCCAGGATGTCGGAGCCTGCCGGCGCCCGACTCCCCCGCTGCTGGAGCGACCGGAACAGCAGATCGGGACTGGTCAGGCAGATGACACCGGCGGTCACCCCCGCACCGGCGAGAAGATCGGCCGCCCCGAAGATCTCGGGCATCATCGCACCGACACCCACCAGCGTGACCTGCTCCAGCTTCGGGTCGTGACCGCTCACCCGGTAGCCGCCGGCGACGGCCTGCCGCCGGCGCCGTTCCAGCAGCATCGGCTCCTGGGGCACCGCGAACGATGCCGGATCGACGGGCCTTGTCGACAGCCGGAAGTAGGAGGACGTGCCGCCGACGACCCCGACCTGCGACATCGCGTGCAGGAAGCACCACTCGAGATCCTGGCTGGAGGCCGGTTCCCAGGCCACGCAACCCGGCTGCTCCAGACCGATCGACGGGGTGGTGATCGACTGGTGCGCACCGCCTTCGGGCGCCAGGGTGACACCCGAGGGGGTACCGACGAGGATCGACTGGCCACCGGCGTAGATGCCGTAGGACCAGGGCTCCAGCGCCCGGGAGACGAACGGGTCGTAGATGGTCGCGATCGGGATCAGCCGCTCGCCCCACCGGCTCCAGGTGGCTCCCAGTTCGCTGAGCAGGCCGACCAGGTTCACCTCCGCGATTCCCAGTTCGATGTGTTGTCCGCTGCTGGCCTCCGCCCAGCGGAGTACCCGTTCGGCGTCGTCGGCGAACCAGTCGCGGCGCGCCCGCACCGCCCAGACCCCGGTCTTGTTGATCCAGCCGCCGAGGTTCGTCGAGGAGGCCACGTCAGGACTGCAGGTGACCACCCGGGCCGCTACTGATGGAGCGTCACGCGGCAGGTCGGCCAGCAGCCGTCCGAGGGCCGCCTGCGTCGACAACGGCTTGCGATGCGGATGCCCGAGCGAGACCGGCATCAGGATGTCTGCCGTCACCTCGACCTGGGGGCGCCGCAGCTGGACCTGCCGTCGACGGCACAGCACATCGGCAGGACTGTCCGGATCGAAGGTCCGCCACGGATCGGCGATGTCGACGCCACTCTCGCGTGCGAGGTCTTCCATCTGAGCGCCGGTCTGCAGCGCCGAGTGGTTGTTGGGATGGCCCTCGGTCGCCAGTCCACGTCCCTTGACCGTGTAGGCGAACACCACGCTGGGGCGATGACGGTCGACCGAGTCGAAGGTGTCGATCAGCAGTCCGAGGTCATGGCCACCGAGGTCCCTCACGGCGGCGGTCAGCTCCTCGTCGATCATCCCGTTCACCAACGCGTGCAGGGCTTCTGAGCCTCCGTCGGCGAGAATCCGGCCGGCGATCTCCGGGCGCGGTACCCGCAGCATCCGCTGGTACTCCTCGTTGGACATCTCCTCGAGGCGCCGGCGCAGCTCGTCACCGCCGGGGCGCTCGAAGATCTTGCTGATCCGCCGGCCCCACTTGACGGTGATCACCTGCCATCCCGCTGCAGCGAACATGCCTTGCAGCCGTTGGATCTGGATGTCCGGCACCACCCGGTCCAGGGACTGCCGATTGAGGTCCACCACCCACAGGAGCTCACCGAGCGAGGAGACCGACGGGTCCGCGACGGCCTCCCAGATCGCACCTTCGTCCAGTTCGGCATCGCCGAGCAGGCTGATGAACCGGCCGGCTCCGGGCGCGTCGGGAAGGTGCGAACGGACGTACCGGTGTGACATGGCGGCCCACAGCGCCGCGGTGGCCCCGATTCCCACCGAACCGGTCGAGAAGTCCACGGTGTCGGGGTCCTTGAGCCGGCTCGGATAGCTCTGCAACCCACCCATCTCCCGCAGGGTCGTCAGGTACTTCGGATCGAGATCACCCAGCAGGTAGTTGATCGCATGCAGAACAGGCGAGGCGTGCGGTTTGACCGACACCCGGTCCTGGCTGGTGAGCTCGTGGAACCAGAGCGCCACCATCACATCGACCATCGACGCGGACGACGCCTGGTGGCCACCCACCTTGATCCCGGTGGTGTTCTCGCGGCCCCGGTTCGCAGCGTCGACGATGGCGGTGGAGAGCCAGAGGACTCGTTGGGAGATCTGCCGCAGTGTCGCCAGACTGGCCTCGTCCGGGGCCCGACCGGCCGGGATCGGGTGCTCGAGAAGTTCGCTCATGGTCGCTCATCCCTGGTGGCGTGACGATGCTGGTGCGGTGGCACGCGCCGCTGCGCAAGCCTCACACGTGTGGTCGGAGAAGTCGACAGCTCCGGATGACCCGAGCAGGAACCGCCGGGAAGCGTGTCCACCATCGCCGGCGGGTCGTTGACAGCAGCGATGACCGAACCCTAGGCTGCCGCAGACCGTGAACGTTCACGGCCCCCTCTCCCCCCGAGTATCCCCATGGACAACACATGTGGCTGGGCCGTTCTCGGCCCGGGCGCCATCGCCCGCAGGTTCATCTCGCAACTGCCCGCAAGCCGCTCCGGACGGCTGGTGGCCGTCGGAAGCTCCGACCCCGGCCGGGCGAAGGCCCTGGCCGGTGAGGCCGGTGATGACGTGCGGGCGGGCAGCTACGAGGAGATCCTCGCCGACCCCGCGGTGGACGCCGTCTACATCTCGACCGTGCACACCACCCACGCCCGCCTGGCCCTTGCCGCGATCCGGGCCGGAAAGCACGTGCTGGTCGAGAAGCCGCTGGCACCGAACTTCGGGAGCGTGATGGCCGTCGTCGATGCGGCCCGCGAGGCCGGCGTGACGGTCGTCGAGGCCTACATGTACCGCTTCCACCCGCAGACGCGCATGCTCCTCCGGTTGGTCTCCGAGGGTGCCATCGGCGACGTCCTGCACATCGACGCCGGGTTCTCGTTCGCGACGTCATCCACCACCGGGCGATTGTTCGACCCCGAGCTGGCCGGCGGCGGCATCCTGGACGTCGGCGGCTATCCCGTCTCGATCGCTCGCGCGGTCGCCGGTGCCGCCACCGGAAAGGCCTTCGCCGAGCCCACCGACGTCCAGGCACGCGGAACGATCGGCGTCACCGGGGTGGACGAATGGTCGGTGGCCCAGCTGAGCTTCGCCGGCGGGATCACCGCTTCGGTCCGCACCGGCGTGCGCCTGGCCGAGCCGGAGACGGTGTCGGTCTACGGGTCCGGCGGGTCGATCGCACTGGCCGATCCATGGACCATCCGCACCGACACCGCACTCACCCTGCGCGTGGTCGGCGCCGAGCCGCAGGTGTTCTCGTTCGCCTCCGACACCGCGGACCACCAGCCGTACGCGCTCGAAGCGGACGCGCTGGCCCGCGCGGTCGCCAATGGCGCTGGTGACGCCGTCGAGATGTCGCTGCAGGACTCTCTCGGCAACGCCAGGGTTCTCGACCGTTGGCGTGAAGCGATCTCGTTGCGCTATCCGTTCGAGACCGACACCGCCCCCATCCCTACCGTTTCCGGTCTACCGCTGACCGTCGCCACCCGGCCGAGCATGCGCTACGGCACCATCCCCGGGCTGGCCAAGCCGGTCTCCCGCCTGATCATGGGGTGTGACAACCAGCCCGACCTGGCGTACGCCTCGGCCGTCTTCGATCACTTCTTCGAGGCGGGCGGAAACACCTTCGACACGGCCTGGCAGTACGGAAGAGGCAAGTACGAGAAGCTTTTCGGGCAGTGGGTCGCGAACCGTGACATCCGCGACGACGTGGTGGTGGTCGTCAAGGGCGCACACACCCCGTACTGCGATCCCGAATCGCTCACTCGTCAGCTGCTGGAATCGCTCGAACGCCAGCAGCAGGGCGTCGCCGACATCTACATGTTGCACCGCGACAACACCGACGTCCCCGTGGGTGAGTTCGTCGACGTGCTCAACGAGCACGTCGACGCCGGACGCATCACGGTGTTCGGCGGGTCCAACTGGTCACCGGAACGGGTCGATGCGGCCGACGCCTACGCGGCGGCCAACGGCAAGCGCGGATTCTCGGTGCTCAGCAACCACTTCGGACTCGCCGAGGCCTACGACGTCCCCTGGGTCGGGTGCCTCCGGATGACCGATGCCGCGTCCAAGGCGTGGCTGGCGCAGAAGAGGATCGCGCTGCTTCCGTGGTCCTCCCAGGCCCGCGGTTTCTTCGCGCGGGGGGACGCGGCCGATCGCAGCGATGCCGAGCTGGTGCGCTGCTACTACAGCGATTCCAACTTCGAGCGCAAGGCACGGGCCGAGCAGCTCGGGGCCGAGCTCGGGGTGCCGGCGACGGCCGTCGCACTGGCCTTCGTCCTGGCGCAGCCGTTCCCGACCTTCCCACTGTTCGGACCCAGGACGATCGCCGAGACGAGGTCGTCGATGGCCGGCCTGTCGGTGGAACTCGATGCGGCGCAGGTCGCCTGGCTGGATCTGCGGGACTGACGTGGCCGGCAGGCCCGCGACGATCAACGACGTCGCGGCAGCGGCGGGGGTGTCCCGGCAGACCGTGACCAGGGCGGTCAACGACATGCCGGGCATCAATGCCGCCACCCGCGAACGGGTTCTCGCCGCGGCCCGGGAACTGCACTACCGGCCGTCCCGGTTCGGACGGGGACTGGTGAAACCGCTGACCCGGACGTTGGGTCTGCTGATCGACGACCTGACGAACCCGTACTACGCCGAACTTGCCTCTGCCGTACTGGGTCTCGCCGCTGACGCGGGCTGGAACGTGATCCTGGGCGAGCGGGCCCACGCCGCGGCCGACGAGTTCCTGATCGACGAGTTCTCCGGGCAGGTGGACGCGCTGATCAGTTTCACCCGGATCGGGTTGTCGGCCCGCCGTGACGGACTTCCCGATCTGCCACTGGTCGAGATCGACCCTGGCGTAAGGGCAGGACGCCACGGCTGTGTGGAACTCGACATGACGGAGGCAGTCGAGGACGCCGTTGCCCATCTGCACCAGCGCGGGGTGGCGCACCCGGTGGTCTTCGACCATCCCCGGCCGAGCCCGCGTGCCACCGCCTTCCTGGGGGCCTTCACGGCCCTCGGCATCGATCCGGTCCGGGTCGTGTCCGAATCCACCGATCTGCAGGGCGGGTTGGACGGAACCGACCGCCTCCTGCTCGACCATCCCGGGACCGACGCGGTGGTGGCCTACAACGACCTGATGGGAATCGGTGTGCTGCGGGCACTTCGCCTGGCCGGGGTCGATGTTCCGGGCGAGGTCAGGGTGATCGGTGTGGACGGGTTGGGAATCGGTCGTTTCATCACCCCCCGCCTCACCACGTTGGCCATCGACATGCACCGTGTGGCAGGGGAAGCGCTGGACCTGGTGCTGAGCATGCACGCGGGCACCCTGCCCGGCGGGGGATCGCACTCCCACCGTCGGGTGGCCTACACGTTGGACCTCGGCGAGTCGACCTGAACCGACGGAGCGCTCTGCGGCACCGCCATCGACCCGGGGCGATCACCCGGGGTCGGGGGTTTCCTCCAGGTCGATCGAGACGATGCGGCCCGGTTCGAGAGCGAGGTCGGAGCCGTCGGGCGCCCGGGCCGTGACCACCGGCGCGTCGACTTCTCTGCCCTGTTCGACCTCGTCACGCATGCCGGCCGTCAGGTTCTCGGCGGTCTCCAGATCTGTGTCAGGCAGATCCAGGACCAGTGGGGCGGCGGCGTCGTTGAACAGGATGGTGATCTGGTAGCTGGGCACACCCCACAGTAGAGCGTGGGGTCTGGCTAGAGATCGATGCGCGAACCCATCACCACCGTGCGGTCCTCGGGAAGCTTGAAATACACCGCGGGGCTGGCCGCGTTGTGGACCAGGGCGATGAACAGACGTTTGCGCCAGTTGGCCATACCGGGCTCGCTCCCCTGCTCGATGGTGATCCGCGACAGGAAGTAGAACGCTTCATCCGGTTCGAGCTCCAGTTCCGGAGTCATCCCGACGGCCTTGCGCAGCGCCGCCGGGATGTTCTGCTCGTCCTGGAACCCGACGCGGACGGCCAGATGCACGATCCCGTCATCGCCGTAGCCGAGGTCGTCGACCGTGACCTGCTCGTCGGGTGCGATGTGCGGAACGTTCTCCGACTGGATCGAGATGATGACGACGTGGTCGTGCAGGATGTGGTTGAAGTCCGTGTTCGCCCGGAGCGCCAGCGGCGTCGTCTCCTTGCCGGGGTGCGGAAAGACGGCGGTACCCGGTACCCGGGGCACCGGGTGCTTGCGTATCTCTTCCACGAAGTCCGTCAACTGTCCCTCGGCCTCGACCCGCCGCCCGGTGATCAGCCGACGACCGCGTTGCCAGGTCATCATCACCGTCACCACGATCACCGCGATGAGCAACGGCAGCCAGCCGCCGTGCACGACCTTCGTCAGGTTCGCGGCGAAGAAGGTGAGCTCGACCCCGCCGAACACCACCCCGACCAGGATCAGTCGCCACCCGGGCCAGTGCCAGCTCGAACCGGCCAGGATCAGGAACAGCGTCGTCGTCAGGATCAGCGTCCCGGTGACGGCCAGACCGTAGGCGGTGGCCAGTTTGCTGGAAGATCGGAACGCGAGCATCAGGACCAGTACTCCCGCGAACAGCAGCCAGTTGACGGCGGGGACGTAGATCTGGCCGCTCTCCTCCTTCGAGGTGTGCCGCACGGTCAGGTGCGGTAGGAAGCCGAGCCGGACGGCCTGCCGGGAGACCGAGAAGGCGCCCGAGATCACGGCTTGCGAGGCGATCACGGTGGCGAAGGTGGCCAACACGACCAGTGGGATCCGCGACCAGCTCGGGGCGAGCAGGTAGAACGGGTTCGAGATGGCAGCGGGCGTGTCGAGGATCAGAGCGCCCTGGCCCAGATAGTTGATGGTCAGGGCCGGGAAGACCACGATGAACCAGGACATCCGGATCGGCCGGCGACCGAAGTGCCCCATGTCGGCGTACAGCGCCTCTGCCCCGGTGATGGCGAGCACCACCGCCCCCATCGAGATGAACGCGGTGAAGGGATGTTGAGCGACGAAGCTGACGATGTAGCTCGGTGACAGGCCCCGCAGGATTCCGGGTCGGGCCACGATGTGGGGCAGGCCGGTCAACACGAGGACCAGGAACCACAGCATCATGATGGGACCGAACAGCCGGCCGATGCGGTGCGTGCCAAGACGCTGGACGAGGAAGAGCACCACCACGATCGCAATGCCGACGGGCAGGACGAAGCTGTGCGCGCCGGGCGCGACCACCTCGATGCCCTCGGTCGCCGACAACACCGAGATCGCCGGGGTGATGAGACTGTCCCCGTAGAACAGGGACGCGCCGACGACGCCCAACACCATCGCCACCGCGACCCGGCGGCTGCGCGAACCGAGACGTTCGCGGATCAGGGCCGCGAGGGCCATGATCCCACCCTCGCCGTCGTTGTCGGCCCGCAGGATGAAGACGACGTACTTGATCGAGACGATCAGGGTGATCGACCAGAAGACCAGCGAGATCACCCCGTAGACGTCCGCGGGAGTCGGTTTGACCAAGTTGCCGTCGATGGCGAAGACGGTCTGCATTGCGTAGAGGGGGCTGGTCCCGATGTCACCGAACACGACGCCGATGGCGCCGAGCGCAAGCCCGGCCAGGCTGGCGTTGCGGACCGCCGGATGACGCGGATTCCCCTGTGGTGCAGCGGGTACCGCCATCTCCTCGACGGCCTGCCCGGGCGATCCCTCGGGGGCGCCCGATGCCGCACCGGCACCGGTGCCCTTCCCGTCTCGGCTGCCGCTCTTGACGGAGTCTTTGCTTTCGCTCATGCAAGAGAGTGTGCCCGAGCATCAACGGGGTAAACACCTACGCGGCGTGGGCGACGCCGGAGCCTCACCTGCTGACGGCGCACATGAAGCAGCCGTGCGCAGGATTGCGGCTGTGCAGACGAACCACCGTCGGGTCGGCGAGGATGCTCCGGATTGCCGACTGCGGGTCGGATCCGTCGTGCATCGTCGTGGTTCCGTGGATCCAGCCCCGGTCGTCGTAGGCGCGGAGATGGCCCCGATCTCTCGATAGGGACTCGGCGGAAGCTCGGGCTCGTAGCCGGACAGCAAACACGCCTCGCCGGGTCGTGCGTCGCGAAGACAGCACCGCAGCGGCTCACCGCCGCCGGCGACGACTTCCATCAGTCAACGAGCCCGCCGCAATCAGATGCACCATGTACGTGACGCGGTCGACCCGTAGCACCGTCACGCGGGCTGCATGGATCAACTTCGCCCTTTTGGGACGGGTGGGACAGAAGTCATCACTTTCGTCCATGCCTGGGAAGTTGATCCACGCCAGACGGGGGGGATCCACGCCAGACGAGGGTGATCTGACAGACGATGGCGGCGGAACGCTCACACCGGGCAGCCTGTCACTTCGCCGCCCTGGCAGCGGGTCTCGATCCGTGAGTGCTGGTCGATCGGTCATCGAGACCGTTGCGACGCCCGGTCATCGTGGCTCCTCCGGCGGATCCGGCTCGAGGGAGATCGTCTTCTGCATCCACGCGACGTCGTGCCATGCGTCGTTCTTCCAGCCGATCTGGCGGTAGGTACCGACGGGCTCAAAACCCAGGGCCAGGTGCAGGCCCTGGCTGGCTTCGTTCGGCAGGGTCATTCCCGCGATCGCTCGGCGGAGTCCGCGGGCCACCAGGCGGCTGAACAGGACTTCGTACAGGGCACGTCCCCCACCGGTTCGACGGCGTCCCCACTCGAGATAGATGCTGGTCTCGCACGCCCACCGATAGGCCGCGCGAGAGGCAAAGGCGTGCGCGTAGGCGTATCCGACCACCCGGTCCTGCTCCTCCAGCACCAGCCAGGCATGAGTGGCAGCGGCAGTTGCCATGCGCTGGGCCATTTCTGCCTCGGACGGGGGTTGGGTCTCGAAGGTGATGGCCGTTTCGGCGACGTACGGTCGGTAGATTGCGGCACAGGCGCAGGCATCGGCGGTCTGGGCATCACGAATGATCCACGTCATGTGATTATAGTAGGCGAAACGACTCCTATACTGTCAATCATGACGGACCTACTCACCCAACGACTGGCTCGTACCGTGCAGGCGGCACGCGTGGCGCGCGGGTTGTCCGTCACCGGACTGGCATCGAGTTCGGGAGTATCCCGAGCGATGATCGGCAAGATCGAGCGCGGTGAGGTGCAGCCGACGGCCATGCTGCTGGGACGCCTGTCCGGATCACTCGGGTTGACCCTCTCCGAGCTCATCGCGCGGGCCGAAGGCGATAGCCGCCGATTGAGCAGGGCCGCCGAACAACCGGTGTGGATCGACCCGGTCAGCGGTTACCGGAGACGGGCCGTGTCGCCGCCCGGTGGTGGGTCGCTCGAACTGATCGAAGTGGAACTACCGGCAGGCGAGCAGGTCTCCTTCGGGGCCGACACCTACGCCTTCGTCCATCAGCAGATGTGGGTGCTCGAAGGACGACTGACCTTCACCGAGGGATCCGAGATCCACCAGCTCGACGTCGGTGACTGCTTGCAACTGGGTAGCCCGAAGCCGTGCGTCTTCGCCAATACGACCGCAACCCGGTGCCGGTATCTGGTGGCATTGACCAAACGCTTCTCCTGAACGCGACGGGACCTTTGCCTCTGCCGCAGTCACGGGGATCGACGAGGGATGGGCAGGAGGAAATCGTCCAGCCCAGGACGAACTCTCGTCGCGGCCGCGGACGGTGGCGACAGATGACGGCAGAGGGAATCTCGATGACCACGCCCGAGGCACTGGCACCGAGCAGGACAACGCCCGTCCGGTCCGACGACCGTCAGCACCCGCTGGGCGAGCCGCTCGTGCACATCAGGCACTTCCGGATGGATTTCGGTGTTCAGACGGTGATCCGCGACCTGTCCTTCGACGTCCATGCCGGCGAGACCTTCGGGTTCCTGGGAAGCAACGGATCCGGGAAGACCACGACACTCCGGGCACTGTTGGGGATCTATCAGCCGACCGCCGGCACGCTGCACATCGGCGCGAAGGTCTTCCAGCCTCAGGGCGGGGCCAGCCTCGGTTATCTGCCCGAAGAACGCGGCCTGTACAAGAAGGAGTCCGTGCTGGACGTCATGGTGTACTTCGGCAGGCTGAAGGGTCTGGGCCGACGACAGGCCAAGGATTGGTCCCGGACGTACTTGGAGCGCGTCGGCCTGGTGGACAAGGCGAGCACCCGCCTGGACAAGCTCTCCGGCGGGGAGCAACAGAAGATCCAGCTCGGCGTGACCATCATGAACGACCCGGAACTACTGATCCTGGACGAACCCACCAAGGGCTTCGATCCGGTCAACCGGCGGCTGTTGATGGACATCATCCAGGAGCAGAAGCAGGCCGGCGCAACGGTCATCATGGTCACCCATCAGATGGAGGAGGTCGAACGTCTCTGCGATCGCGTCCTGCTGCTGAAGAACGGCACGGCCGAAGCCTACGGAACCATCGAGGACGTCCAGGATCGCTACGGTGGCCGCATCATTCGCCTTCGCCACTCCGGCTCGCTGCCGTCCTCCCGCCTCTACGAGATCACGTTGGTACAGCACGACTATGCCGAGCTGGCTCCGCACGCCGGGACCGACGAGGTGGATATCCTTCGCGAACTCGTCCGGCAGGGCGTCGCGGTGCGTAGCTTCACCCCGGCCCGGACATCCCTGGAGGAAATCTTCATCAAGGTCTACGGCGAACAGCATCGATCCGAAGGGGCGTGATGGCATGTCACAGCACAATCTGAATACCGTCATCGGCTTCGAATTCTTTCGCACGGTGAAGAGGCGGCGGTTCTGGATCACCACCCTGGCCATTCCCGTTGCACTGGCCATCGTCTTCGTCCTGGTCGGCCTGAGCGACCGGAGCACCAGTTCCGCCGCCGAAGCCCAGAAGAACGCGCACCTGTCGTTCCTCTACACCGATGCCTCCGGATTCGTCACCGGCGCGTTGGCCACGACCTACGGTGGCACCAGGACCACGGACGCGGCCCGGGCCATCACGGAGGTGAAAACGGGCAACGTGGAAGCGTATTTCGCCTTCCCCGCAGATCCGGTCGACCAACCGGTGATGGTGTACGGCACCGACAAGGGAGTCTTCGAGAACGGGAAATACGATGCAGTGGCCAAACAGATTCTTGTGGCAGCCGCCCAGCAGAGGATCGGCTCACCCCGGTTGACCGCCCTCGCCCAGGGCAACATCACCGTTGTCTCCAGGACCTACAAGAGCGGGACGCTGTCAGGTGGTCTCAGCGCGGTGATTCCTCCCCTGTTGTTCCTGTTGATCTTCTATCTCATCATCGGACTGTTGAGCAACCAGATGCTGAGCAGCACCCTGGAGGAGAAGGAGAACAGGATCACCGAAATGATCCTGACCACCCTGAGCCCCACCACCTTGATCATCGGGAAAGTCCTCTCGCTGTTGATCATCGGCCTCGTCCAGATGCTCGTCCTCGCCATTCCCATCGCAATCGGATACGCCTTCTTCCGCTCGAAACTGAGCCTGCCCAACGTCGACCTGTCGCACCTGAGCCTCCAGGCCGGCCCGATGCTCGTCGGGGCCCTGCTGCTCCTGGGAGGCTTCATCCTGTTCACCGGGACATTGGTCGCGCTGGGCGCCATCATGCCCACCGCCAAGGATGCCGGTCCGATCTTCGCGTCCTTGATGGTGATGATCTTCCTTCCCTTCTACGTGGTCACGCTCATCGTCAGCAACCCCCAGGCACCCATCGTGCAGATCTTCACCTACCTCCCCTTCACCGCCCCGGTCACGGCAATGCTCCGGAACGGCTTCGGATCCCTCACCTCCGTCCAATCAGCCGTGGTGATCGCCGAACTGTTCATCCTCGGGTTCGTCGCACTGCGCCTGGCCGTCCACCTCTTCCACTACGGATCCATCGAATACTCGAAGAAGCTCTCCATCAGAAATGCTCTCCGGCGGCACAGCCACGCGTGAGCACATCGGTTCGACGACAACATCACCGTCGCCGACACCGGCATATCGGCGGGGGGACAATCCCGGTATGGACGTCCCTGGTTTCATCGATCGGCTCGAGTGCGAGGGTGCGCTGATGGCCGCCACTGTCGAGGGGGCCGACTGGAACGCCCCGGTGCCAGGGACGGAATGGGACCTACGCTCCCTCATCGTGCATACGGGCGCCGTGCACCGCTGGGCCACCGACGCGATCTCGCGGGAACTGACGACGAACGAGACCGGTGGCAGCGCGGCGTTCCACGGCCTCACGCCGGACGACGGGCTGAGCAGATGGTTCACCGAGGGGCTGGGCACGCTCGCCACGACCCTGCGTGCGGCCGGGGACCAGCTGCAGGTCTTCACGTTCCTGCGATCGCCGACCCCGCGGTACTTCTGGGCTCGGCGACAGGCGCACGAGACCGCCATCCACCGCGCGGACGCCCAAGCCGCCGTCGGCGACGTCACGCCATTCGAGCCGCACTTCGCCCAGGACGGCATCGCCGAGTTGGTGGCCGGGTTCGCGCTCCAGCGAACGTTCGCCACTCAAACACCTGGCACCCTTGCACTCTCGTGTACC
Organism: Nakamurella sp. PAMC28650; assembly: GCF_014303395.1. GTDB lineage: Bacteria > Actinomycetota > Actinomycetes > Mycobacteriales > Nakamurellaceae > Nakamurella. The sequence goes on along the minus strand of NZ_CP060298.1, from coordinate 3,022,012 downwards.
GATGGTGCGTCCTGGCTGGTGACCTTCGGGGGTGAACGCAACGTCGTCACGCAGACCGACGACGTCTCCTGCGCTACCGCGACCGTGACGGGCACGTCCTCGGCGCTGTACCTCTGGACGTGGAACCGACCAGCACAGGTGCGGCTGGACGGCGATGACCTGACGATCAGCCTCTGGCAGCGCATCCGGATCTAGACCAGGGAAGCGTCGGCGACCCCGATTCCGGGTGTGAACCGTGACAACACAGCGTCACCAGACAACATAGCGTCGGCAAACCACACAGCGTCAACAAGCGTCACCCGGTGTATCTTGTTGGGTGGCTGGGCCTACTCTGACCGGCCCGGATCGGAGGCCAGCCCGGATGAAGACCAACCCACGATCCGCATTGCTCGGGTCGAACCCGACCGCAGACGGCGCACGCCGCCCTGTGCGACCGGTCAGCGGCCGGAGGCCTCGCAGATGACGACCGAGCAGGAGTGGGCCCACGCTCGCCTCCGAGCAAAGCGGGTCGCCATCTTGAGCGGGTGCGGGGCATTGATGGCCGCCGCCGTGCTGGGCCTGCCGGCGGTCTATCTCGGGAGTCTCACCGCGTCGGGCAACGCCCGCTATCCGTTCACCGCGGGGTGGCTCATCGTGTTGATGGTGCCGGTCGTGGTGGCGGTGCTGCGGCTCAACATCAAACAACAATCCACCACCGACGCGGTGGTGGCCACCTTGACACGTGAACTGACCGAAGCTGTCCAGGCGGCGGACCGGGATGCCGTCGACAGGGAAACCCAAGCTCGCGGGCAGAGGTTCGAACGCCGATTGGCGAACGCCCTGGACATGGCCGAGGGAGAGCCGGAGGTCATCGACGTGATCGAGCGGTCGTTCGCCTCCATCGCGCCCGACGCGCCGGTGGAGTTGCTGCTCGCCGACAACAGTCACGCCCATCTGCTGCGAATGGCCAGAGCCGTGTCGGCGACCGAAGCGTCATCCGGATGCGGGGTCGACTCGCCGGATCACTGCCCGGCCGCACGCCGGGCCCAGGTCCAACGATTCACCGACAGCGAGGAATTGGACGCCTGCCCGAAGTTGCGCGGGCGTTCCGGCGGCGCGGTGTCCGCACTGTGCGTGCCGGTCTCGATCATGGGCCGCACCGTGGGCGTCATCCATGCGACTTCGCAGCAGCACACGGTCTTCTCGCACACGACGGCACAGGACGTCGAAACGCTGGCCAAGCTGGCGGGGGCCCGGATCGGGCTGCTGAGGGTGATGGCCGAGACCGCGATCCAGGCCGCGACGGACAGCCTGACCGGGCTGCTGAATCGGCGTTCCTTCGAACAGCGGTTTTCGCTGATCCGTCGGCAGGGGAACGTGGTCTCGGTTGCGATGGCCGATCTGGACCATTTCAAATTGCTCAACGACAAATACGGTCACGAGACCGGGGATCGTGCACTTCTGCTGTTCGCTCAGGTCATCACCGAGTCGGTGCGCGCCGGGGACCTGGTGAGCCGTCACGGCGGCGAAGAATTCGTGGTGGCGCTGCCCGGGTGCCCCACCGAAGCGGCCCGCGGCATATTGGACGGCCTCAGGGAACGGCTCGACGCGGCCATCACGGTTGCCGGCCTACCGAGGTTCACCGTGAGCTTCGGCCTCGTCGAGGCTGCACCCGAGGAGAACCTGCCCATGGTCCTGGCGCGGGCAGATGTTGCTCTCTTCCAGGCCAAGCGCGACGGCCGCGATCGGGTGGTCGTCCAGGACACGTCCGGCCAGACCACGCCCCGGCCTGCGGTGTCACCGGAGCTGCAAGGTCTGGCCACCATCAAGGCCCTTCGCTAGACCACGTGGTGTCGGAGCGTGGCCCGCATCGCGGGATGGGCCGTCACGGTGAAACCGGCGGACTCGTACATCGCCTGACCATCACCGGTGGCCATCAATTCTGCCCTGCCGATACCGGTCGATCCCGCCCACCGCATGACTGCCTCGAACGCTTCCCTCGCGAATCCCTGACGCCGCGCTGTCGGTAGCGTGCAGACGTTGGTGATCAGGACGTCGCGACCGGCCGGGCAACTCGGCGAGGGCATGGCATCGCGAATTGCGGCCATCGCCGTCGCGACGACCTCGTGATCGACCTCCACCACCACGATGAAGACCTGATCGTCCGCGATGTGGTCGGTGAACCACTGGTGGGTGGCCGACTGCCAAAGCGGCTCCTCCGTCTGCGGCGTTCCCATCGCGCGAAACATCTCCGCCCGCAGAGCAACCAGCGCCGAGAGGTCACCGATGGACGCGCGGCGCACCACTGCTCCGGGCCGGATCACATCGTCCAGCCGCCCACTACTTCGGCGGCTCACTCAGTCGTTCGAGGAGTCCTCGGCGGCATCCAGTACGGTGACCGGCATTCCATACGGGAGGAAGCGGACTCTACGGTTGCTGTCGGTGTTGTTCTTGTTCCCGCGCAGGGCATCGAGCTCGGTGGCGAAGACCTGTTCGACCTGGGCGCCTCCGTCACCGTTGACGGCGTAGATCACCCAAGCACCGTCGCCGGTTCCTCCGGTCGTCTCCGGCTCGGGCGCCGAACGGCCGCGACCTCGGCCGTCGTCGAAGATCGTCGACCATCCCGCCCGCTGACCGGAGCCTTCGAAGAGCCGGCCGAACTGACCCAGCGCACCGCGCAGCTGATCACCGGCCCCCCGGACGACGCGATCGAGATCCTCGGGGTCGAAACCGAACGGTTCATTGCTGGCCATCGTGGTCCTCCTTGGCGACACCATCCGCAGCATCTGCGGCTTCCTCCAGTGTGCGTCAGGTCGGGCAGCTACGCCACGATGACGCTGACCGGCACCGACCACCGGTCGGACCCGAGCAGGTGAACCGGCGGCCGTCAGCCCAGCGCGTTGTTGTGAGCCGCCTGCTCGGACAGGGTCCGACCCCAGTCCTCGGCCTGGTCCCGCAGCACATCCCGGGCGTAGTTGAGGGTGAAACCGTTGATGGACACCAGCATTTCGACGGCCTGCTCCACTGCGTTCCACTGCACCAGAGCCCGCCGGATGGCTTCCTCCACCGTCGGGTAGGGCTGACTGTTCTGATAGTCGGTCAGACCCCGGTCCGCGTATTCGGTGAGCACGGTCAGCAGGTCCGGATCAGGATCGGGAGGCTCCGCGTCTGCGCTGTACAGGTTGAGCGCGCCGACGGCCTGTCCGTCGGCGTGCAGCGGCACGGCAAGGAAGGAACGCACGCCGACCCCGGCAGCGATCTGGCCCAGGCGCGGCCAGATCGCCTGGACCTCGTCCGTGGTCATCCGCACCGGGGTATCGGTGTGCATGGCCCGCAGACAGGGACCGTCGTGGGCGGAGTACTGACTCTCGTCGACGATGAGCACCTGGTGGTCGGTATGGGTGGCAGTGAACGGCAACCCGTCGAACTGAGCGGTGACGCCTGCCCACCGGACACCCTTCAGCAGACGGACGGCTTCCCGGGACAGCCGGCCCATCAGGTCCAGGAGGGTGTCGGCGTCCTGTGCCCGGCGATGCAGCGCTTCGATGAGATCGGCCATCTGCTCGGGGTGGGCCGACAAGGCCCTGATCATTGCACTGGATGCCGCGGGACTGTCCGCGATGAGGCTTGCCATGTCTGGGCTTCTTCCCGGAAGGGGTCGCATCGTGAGTGCCGACTGGTCGTTGACCGATGGTGTCGTGCGATGCGATCCCGGCCTAGCAGGGCATCGGCTCCAAGCTAGCCGCTTTCATCGGCCTTACAGTCAAAGGGTGACCGACTCGTCGTCAACCGACCCTGGCCCGGGTCGGTCGCCGCCCACCCGCCAGGTCTCGTCCGGCGGCACCGGCGAACGCATCGGGGATGCGTCGGTCAGCGGTTCCGCCGCACCGATGAAGCCGGCCAGCGTTGCCCCGGACAGGGCGATGGGCGCTCCCATCGGTCCGTCATCGGCCGGATGATCCACGTTCGTCAGGCGGCCGCCTGCGGTGGCTGCGATCACGAGATTGCCGACGGCACTGAGGGAGTCACCGTGCACCGCCACTTCCGGGAACGACGCAGAGATGGCCGCCATCAGACGGCGCACGTAGAGCGACGTCTTCCGGCCGGTGGTGTTCATCAGCAGGATCCCGGACGGCCTGAGCACCCTGGATACGTCGGCGAAGAACTCCGCCGTCCCCAGTCCGGCCGGGACGCGCCCGCCGCTGAAGGCGTCGATCACGACGACATCGGCGGAGTCCGCCGGTAGTCCGGCCACTCCCGATCGTCCGTCGCCCAGCCGGAAGTCGACTCCCGAGTCGGCCTGCAACGGCAACCGGTGGCGCACGATGCGGCGGAGTTCCTCGTGGGTGTCGAAGACCACCTGCACGCTGCCGGGACGGACCGCTGCCAGCCAGCGGGGCAGCGTGGCGCCGCCGCCGCCGACGTGCACCGCCTCCAACGGTCCCGGCGGCAGCGCGTCGATGGTCCCGGCCAGCACCTGCACGTAGGGAAACTCGAGGTAGGTCGGATCGTCGAGGCTGACGTAGGACTGCCGGACCCGATCCAGCAGGACCCACCATCCGCCCGGTAGGTCCTCGTCGGCCAGCAGTTCGACCTCGCCACCGTCCACCCGACCACTGTAGGCATCCTGGCACGTCAGGCATCCGGGCCGGGTCGAGGTCGGCGGTGGTCCTCCCGGCCCGATGTGCTGCTGGGTCACAATGGGAGGATGAAATTTCTGGAAGTGGCGGGTCTCGGGCAGGTCGGTCGGGTCGGACTGGGTACGTGGCAGTTCGGATCGCGGGAATGGGGTTACGGCGACGGATACGCTTCCAACGCGGCCGCGGACATCGTCCACCGGGCGCGCGAGCTGGGGGTGAACCTGTTCGACACGGCCGAGATCTACGGAACCGGCAAGAGCGAGCGGATCCTGGGGAAGGCGCTCGGCGCGGAACGGAAGGACGTGATCGTCGCGAGCAAGATCTTTCCGATCGCGCCGTTCCCACCCGTGATCCGCCGGCGGGAGCAGGGCAGCGCCGACCGTCTGGAGCTGGACCGGATTCCGCTCTACCAGGTGCACCAGGCCAATCCCGTGGTACCGGATTCGGTGATCATGCCCGGCATGCGGAGCCTGCTGGACGAGGGCCGGATCGGCGCGGTCGGAGTCTCCAACTACTCGCTGCAGCGCTGGCGCAAGGCCGATGCCGCACTCGGCCGACCGGTGGTGAGCAATCAGGTGCAGTTCTCGCTCGCTCATGCGGGGCCGTTGGAGGATCTGGTGCCATTCGCCCAACGGGAGAACCGGATGATCATGGCCTACAGCCCGCTCGCCCAGGGTCTGCTCGGCGGCAGGTACTCCGCAGACCACCGCCCGGGCGGCGTCCGCGCGATCAACCCGCTGTTCGGGACGGAGAATCTGCAGCGGGCGAAGCCGCTGCTGGACCTGCTCCGCAGTGTTGCTGCCGCGCACGACGCGAAACCCGCGCAGGTGGCACTGGCCTGGCTGCTCAGCTTGCCCGGCGTGGTCGTCATCCCCGGCGCTTCCAGCGTCGAACAGCTCGAGTTCAACGTGGCCGCAGCCGATCTGGAGCTGGACGCCGACGCGGTGGCATCCCTCACGGCCGCCGCGCGAGCTTTCCACCCGATCTCGTTGCCGCGGACCTTGTTGGGCGCGGCGCGAGAGAAGCTGCATGTGTGAGCCGCCCGGCTGAGCTAGCGCACGGCCGGGCGGGTGGGCACGAACACCGACCCACGCACCGCTTCCGGCACGGGGGCAAGACCGGGGCCCGCCGAGGTCAACCATTCGGCAACGGCACTCAGGGTCGGCTCGTCCAGGACCTGCCCGAGCCAGACCGGTCGGCCGCCGAACACCCGTCCCAGCCGGGAGGGCGCCATGACCATGACGTTGGACCGCTCGCACTGCCCCAGGCACTCCCGGACCACCCGGACCTGGCTCTCGTCGACTGCCGCGAGCAGACGTCGGATCTGCTCGTCGTGATCGATCTCCGGATGCTTGGCGGCGGTTCCGCAGCAACACCCCCGGCAGACGGTGATGCTCGGAAGTCCGACGAGGCTGTCGTCCCCCTGCCCGTTTTTCCCGTCGGTCTCAACCCCGCAGATAGGAAGCTCCGTTGAGATCGACGATGGTGCCAGAGGCCCAGGCCGCCGCCGGTGAGGCGAGGTAGATCACCGCGGCGGCCACCTCCTGCGGAGTGGCCACCCGGCCGAACGGGCTCTGGTCGCGGATCGCAGCGCCCGCGGGAGTGGCCAACATGGTCTCCTGCCGGTCCGTCGCCACGAAGCCCGGCGCCACCGACGTGACGGCGATCCCCTCGGGAGCCAGCGCGACCGCCATCGACTGCCCGAAAGCGTGCAGCGCAGCCTTGCTCGCCCCGTAGGCGGGGAAGTCGGGTTCGCCGCGGAAAGCACCGCGGGAACCGACGTTGACGATGCTGCCGGCGGCGTGACGGCCGATCAGATGCTGGGCGACGCAGTAGGTGACGTTCGCCGCTCCGAGCAGGTTGACGTCGACCATCTGCCGCCAGATCCGTTGCCAGTCCAGGTAGGTCACCTCAGGCAGCCGTTGCAGACTGTCGGCCGTCGGGACGATGCCCGCGTTGTTGACCAGGACGTCGACCCCGCCCAGTTCGGCCTCGGCCACGTCGGCGACCCGTTGCGCCGCGGCCGGATCGCCCAGGTCACCGGCCACCAGGGTGTGCCCGCTGCCTTCCAACAGCGCCAGCGTCTGCTCGGCGTCCTCGCGCGCTGCGGCGTAGTGCACGACGACCCGGTCACCCTGCTCGGCGAAGGCCACCGCGATCGCCCGCCCGATCCCGCGGGATCCCCCCGTGACCAGCACTCCCCTGTTCAATTGGAGACCTCCACGGGAAGAACGACTGTCGACGAGTTGCCAGGAACGGACATGGCCTCATTTTCGCATGGCCGGAATGGCACCGTGGAGGAGGACCGGCTATCCGACCGGAACTGGATCCGCCGTGCGGTGCCCGATGACGACGTCGGTGGCCGGTGGGACCCGACGTGCGTGGCGCAGTCCCAGACCGCCCAGGACGAGCATGACCAACGCCGCGACGAACGCGGAGATGGCCGCGATACCGGCGATCGTGGCCATGGTGCCGAAGGCGTAGGCATTGAGCAGGAGGCCCCGCAGGGTCTCGCCCTTGAAGACGGTGTTGACCGTCGCCGCCAGTTTGAGATCGGTGGGACTGGCCTGGGATTCGGCGCTGAGCTGGGAGTAGGTCTTGCCTCCGCCGATCGCCTGGAGATGGATGGCGATGAAATGATCGGCGTAGGTCTCGGCCTGGGCCCCGGTGGTCAACTGCTGCCCGGCGTAGGCGCGCATCGGCGCGAAGGCATCGCCGGCCACGGCGGCGCTGTCCGCAGGGGGGAAGTAGATCTGTTGCGCGGCAAGCTGTGTGTGCACCTGATCCGAGACAAAATTGTGGGCCCAGGTCAGCAGACCTCCCGCAACCAGCAATATCAGTGCGATCAACAAGCCGGTGGCACTGACGAGTACGTCGAACATTCTGCGCTTCATTTTCGATCCTTTCGAGGAATTGGACAGGCTAAGCATGCGTGAGCATGAATGCGCGTCGACAGGGCCCAAGGTCCCCGAAAATGAGGACCAGACCGCATTCGGCGCAAACACCGTCCGGCCGGTCACGGTCACCCGCAAGGTCAGGACTTTCGACCCTGTCGTGATGGCTGCCCGGGGCGCAGTCTGACCTTGCCATCGCCTGCGAATCCGACTCCGGGCCACAGATGTGGAGAAGACCATGACCGCCGCCGCCCAACCTGCCTCACCCCGTCCGCCACGTTCGCCGTTGCCGGCCGAGCCGAACCCGCGCTCCTGGAAGGATGCGTTCATCCTGATCAGGATGGGAGTGGCCTTCTTCTTCCCCTGGCCATTCCTGACCAAGCGGTTGGAAGTGGACGCCGAACGCCGGGCGCGTCAGTTCGGGACCGGTGCGTCCCGACGCAGGGCCCACCCCTCGGGGCCGAGCAGCCCGACCGACAGGTGACCTCACCCCCCTGTATGACGCGACCGGTCCCGGTACGACCCTCGAGGGTCCGACGAGCAGCCGGCCCGTCATACGAGGACACGGTGCCCCTCAGGCCCCATCGACTCTGGGCGCCGGATGGCCGAGCTTGATGGTTCCGTCCTCGTCCTTCTCGAATCGGTGGACGACCAGGCCGTGGTCGAATTCGACCCATTCTTGCGCGTCCAACTCGAAGTGCGTGATTTTCTCGATGGCTTCGCCACAGGGGCACACCTCTCGGCCTGACACCATGTCGTCCTCCTTGGTCTGACGACATGGTGCCACGGTCCTTCGAATCGCAATAGCTGAAGCCCGACAACCGCAATCCGCCGGATTCCCTCGCCGGTGGACCGAACGACATCGACCACCGTGGTCGGACCTGGACCTGAGCCCGTGGCCGCCGGCGCTCGATCAGGCCCGCGGCTCCGCGTCGGCCAGCGCCAGCAGTTCCCGGTTGACGGCTTCCTCGTGGGCCTGTGCGTCGACCCGGGCCTTGGCCGGGCTCCAGCGACCCTTCAGCAGCCAGATGCACGGGAGGAAGAGCAACTGGCCGGCGAAGCAGATCCACCACCAGCGCTGCCACTGCCCCGGAGCGTCGTTGGCTGCCTGCTGCACGAGAGGGCCCTGGGACTGCAGATAGGTCAACTGCGCGACCACTTTCGGATCCCTGAGTCCAGGCCCGTACGTGGACAGGAAGGTCAGGTCGGCAACCGGCACGGTGGCCAGCGCACCCAACTGCGCCGCGGCGGTCTGCACCGGCTTGGCGTTGCTGTTCAGGAAGAGCAGGTCTGCTTTCGGGACCTGGGACAGAGCCTGCAGTTTCGCGATCGCGGCCGCAGGGTCGATCTTGCGGCCGACGGCGATCTCACCGACGGCCTTGGCCTGCGCGGCCGCATCGGTCGGGTTCAGGAACAAGGTGGTCGTCGTGGTGGTGTCCAGCGTGGCCGCGGTGATCAGCTGGTCCTTGTACTGCGTGCCCAGCGATATCGTGCGAGCGACGTCGGCCACCGGTGTTCCGGAGATCTCGGCGAGCGCCTGCGCCTGGGTGGTCGGATCGGTCGGATTGCTCTGCAGTGCTGCGGTGGTGGCGGGGGTGAGCAGAGCAGCGGTCGCCAGCTGCGATTTGTATTGCCCCGCAAGCGATTGTGCCTTCGTGACGATGCTCGGATCGGCCGCAACGGCTTTGACCGTTGCGTTCTGGGGTGCGGACAGGCTGTGGTCCGCCCCAGCGGCCGCGGCTCTGACCTGTGCTCCCTTGTCGACCAGGATGCCCGACGCGGGGATGGCGACGATCAGACCGAGGAGCCCGACGACGACCACGGATCGCAGGGTGGCCCCCCACACCGCCAACCCGGTGGCGATCCCGGCCGGGCTGTGCCTTTCCACGGTCTCGGTGAACGCGGCCATCCAGGTGGCGAAAGCCACCGCACTGCCGATCGAGATCAGCAGGATGATCCAGACGAAGTGGGAGTAGCTGGTGGAGGAGTCACCAGTGGCGATTGCGAAGAGGCCGACTCCGATCGCGCTGACGACACCGCCGACCACCATGAACGGCTTGCGTACCCGGAGCCGGTCGGACAGGGCCCCGCCGACGATCAACGCCACCGCCTGGGCGACCCAGTACCAGTTGGCCAGAGCGTTGGCTCGCGCCTCGGTGTACCCGAAGGCCGTTGCGTAGAACACGACGAACAGGCCCACTGCGGTGTAGTAGAACAGCAGGAACACACTGATACCCAGCGCGGGGACGATGATGTCCCGTCGCAGCATCTGACGCCAGTGGCTCTTCGACGCTTCGACCAGGTCGATCCCACGGGCCCGGGCCTCGACGAGGGTCCGCTCGCGCAGGCTGATCATCAGTTGATCGCGAAGCTGCGGGGCCAGTTCGCGCAGCCCGATGAAGGCGACGAGGAAGACGAGAAGCCCGACTGCGCCGCACACGCGGAACTGGAACTGCCAGTCGGGGTGCGAATCCAGGGTGTGGCTCGACACCTCGGTGACGACCAGGCTGCCGATGACCGGGCCCATCGTCCAGAATCCCATGGCCGACGCCCGGCCCAGCTGCGGCGAGAAATCCCTGATCAGTGCGGGAGTGGCCACCAGGATCATTCCCTCGACCAGACTGACCAGCCCGAACAGCACCAGGTAGGTGAGTTTCCCGTGGGCATTGGGCAGTCCGAACAGGATCAACGCGCCGGTGATGGCCAGTCCGTAGACGACGAAGTTCGCCCGCCCGAAGCGGTCGGCCAGCCCGGCGGCCACCGACGCCAGTGCGCCCAGCGCGTTCCCGATGACCGAGACCATGATGAAGTAGGTCAGCGACATGTGCAGGTTGGCGCTGATCAGGGTGGCCACGGAGCCTTGTACGTAGAACTCGTAGTAGAGCACCACGGTGGCCAGCACCACGATGACGAGGTAGAGGATTCGTCGAGGCCCGTCCGGGTAGCGGTCGAGTTGGCGCCCCCAGATACCGCCATTGGCGTGCAGGGTGGTGGGGGTGGAATCAGGCAGGGTCTGCGATGACATCTTTGTCCGTTCCGGCTGGTGGGGGTTTGGTGCCGACAGGCTCGGGTTGATACCGGCATACATCTGCACTCGGGCCCATCACGCGGACGGAAAATCCGAGTCGACAGGCAATCTCCGCGTTGACGTTCCGGGAACGTGAGGCTGCTGGGTAGTCAGTGACGTTGAGCCTCTGGCCGGTCGTCGATCTGCGACCGGTACCGAGGATCGTCGTTCGGGGGCGAAATCGTCACTTCGGGGTGCGGACAGGGGTTTTCCCGCCCGGACGCAGCACCAGAAGCTTTCACGGCACCCTCCATTGGGTTACGTGCAGTAGGTCAGACCCCATCAGCGCGAATGTAGGTTACATACTGTAGGTTCGTCAAGTGGCGATATCGAAATCAGCGTCGGACCGAGTGGGCGGGTTCAAACACGGTCGAGTCCCACGAGCGGTGCGCGAGCAACAATTGCTCGAATTGGCCGAACGGCTCTTCATCGAGGGTGGATACGGCGGGTTCTCCGTCGAGGATCTCTGTCGCGAGGCCGGCGTGAGCCGCCCTATCGTCTACGACCACTTCGGTTCCAGAGATGGCCTCTACCTCGCGTGCCTGCGCCGCGTGCGGGAAGAATTCGAGAACACGCTGATCGACGCCGCCCGTGACGCTCCCGATCTGGAGACCGCCATCCGCCAGGGAGCCGACGCCTTCTTCACCATCATCGAACGGGACCCGCGCCGATGGTCCCTGGTCTACGGCGGGCCCAGCGAACTGGTTGGTTCCCTGGCTGATCAGATCTACGAACTGAGAACCCAGACCATCGACCGCATCTCGGCCATCACGATCCGCTTCGCGCCGCATGCGGACCGCGAGGCGGTCACCGCCCACGCCCATGCCGTCTCCGGTGCCGGGGAACAGATCGGGCGCTGGTGGCTCCACAACCCCGAAATCCCCCGGGAGCGGATCGTGGACCATTTCTGCACCTTCGCCCGAAGAACATTCCTCCAACTCGCGGCGGCAGGGCCAACCGCGGCGGCAGGCTCGGTGCCGGTGCTGTGACACCGCGGCCCCCGCCCGGCTCAGGGGGCCGCCGTCATCGGGCGGTAGATGCCGGACACCGTCGCGGTGATCGTGTCGTCCGCGCTGACGGTGCAGTGGGCGAAGATCAGAGATCGACCGACGCGGTCGGTGGCCGCGGTCCAGCTCAGCCACTGCCCGATGTGGCTGGTCGCCAGGAAGTCGGCGCTGAGGTTCACGGTGGCCGCCCGGATCTGCCCGACCGGCTCCGCCGGGTGCGCGGCCTGCTCGCACGCCAACGACATGGCGTTGTCGGCGAGTGCGGTGATCAGCCCGCCGTGCGCCGTGCCGCGACTGTTGCAGTGTCGTCGGTCCAACCTGACCGCCAGTATGGTCACGTCGAGGTTTGTCTCCTTGCGCCACAACGGTTCCCATGGCGCGGTGAAGCCGCTGCGGGAGGAGTACCGGACGTAGCCGGCCGGCGGCTGTGGGTCGCCGGAGGCGCCCGGCCCGACGCCCGACCCGCTTCCGCGGGCCACGTCGGTCATCCCGTCGCGACCGAGAGACCGGTGGACGACCCGAGCTCGACCGGGAACCTTTCGTAACCCCGCAGGATTCTGGTGTCCCGTCGGCGCGCCCCGGCCTGCGGCTTCAGGTGCGGGTAACGGGCGAACAGCGAGCGCAGCCCGACCTCGCCCTCCATGCGGACGAGTGCGGCACCGAGGCAGAAGTGGCGCCCGGCCGAGAAGGACACGTGCTCCTTCGCGTTGTGGCGGGCGACGTCGAAGCGGGCGGGGTCGGTGAACACTTCCGGATCGCGATTGGCGCCGGCCAGCGCGGCCGTGACGACGGCGCCGCGGGGGATGGGCACGCCGGCCAGTTCGGTGTCGCGCTCCGCGGTCCGCCCGGTGAGCAGGACCGGCGGGTCGATGCGCAGCATCTCGTCGATCGCGTTGGGCCACAGCTCGGGCGACCGTTCCAGTACGGCCCGCTGCGCCGGATGTTCCAGCAACAGAGCGATCCCGTTGCCGAGCAGGTTGACGGTCGTCTCGAACCCGGCGGAGAGCACCAGACCGGCAATGGACCTGAGCTCGATTTCGGTGAGTCCGACGCCGTCGTCCTGTGCCATCACCAGCTGGCTCAACAGGTCGTCCTGGGGATCGGCGCGCAGCCTGGCGAGGTGTTCGCCGAGCCAGACGTCGAAGTCGCGCAGCGAGGAGTCGACGCGGCGGAACGTGGACCACGACAGGCCCAGATCCAGGCTGGGCGCTGCGGCCTGCCCGAAGGCCAGGACGCGGTCGTACTCCGACGCCGGCACCCCGAGGATCTGGCCGATCATGGTGAGCGGGAGCCTGGTGCAGTAGGCGGGCACGAGGTCGACCGTGCGCCGGCCGGCCAGTTCGTCCAGCAGTTCGCCGGCGATGACCTCCGCGCGCTCGCGCAGCGCCGCGACGGCGCGCGCACTGAACACCCGGGTGACCAGCTTGCGATAACGGGTGTGCTCGGGCGGTTCGGTCGCGAGCAGGGAGGGGGGGTCGAGTGGTCCGAGGGCGCGTGTGGTACCCGCCCAGGCCAGCAGACGTCCGACCGGGCCACTCAACGACCTGCGGTTCGACCGGGCCCGGGAGTCATGGCTGGACAGGACTTCCCGCGCGACCGGCAGGGACGTGGTGACGTAGGCGAACCGGCCCCGGTACAGAGGCCCCCTGGCCCTCATGCGTTCGAACGCAGCGAAGGGGTCGCCGTTGCGGCCGGCCGCGGCGACCATCTGGCCCTGCAGGTCGCCGCGTCGCCCGGCGATGGCCATCACCGTCCGCGGCAGCTGGTGCCCGAGGCCCCAGCGCACCGCCAGCCTGGTCTCCTGCTGGATCGGATCCAGGAGCCTGTTCAGGTGCACGTCTGGTTTCACTTGCGGGTCCCCTGCGGTCGGGTGCGCTTGCGGTGATTGCGGTCGTTGCCGGCCCCTCGACGAATTGTAGATCGGCCCTCTCTTCGATCAGCGCGCGAGGCCATGGCCCCGTGCCACCAGCTTCTCGACCATGGTCCGCGGGGCGAGCCGCTTGAGTGCGAACATCATGGGAGCTCGACTCCCGACGGCGTACAGCGGCTTGGGATGCTCCGATTCGACGGCAGCGAGCACGATCTCGGCGACCTGACGCGGCGCGATCCCGGCGTGGCTGCGCTGGTCCAGAGCCGCCAGGACGGTGGTGAAATCACCGGCGTAGGGCGATCCGTCAGCGATGGAGGTGGTGCGCCGCTCGGCGATCCCGGTGTTGATCGAACCGGGCTCGACCGTGGTGAGCCAGACGCCGAACGGAGATGTCTCGAAACGCGCCGCATCCGAGAAACCCTTCAGTGCCGCTTTTGTCGCCACGTAGCAGGACCGGTAGGCCAACGGGAAACTGGCGAGCATGGATCCGACCATGACCACCCGGCCGAAGCGCCGTGCCCGCATGCCGGGCAGGAACAGCTGGGTGAGCCGGAGAGGCCCGAACACGTTCAGTTGGAACAGATCAGCGATGGTCTCGGCGGGCAGATCCTCCAGCGGGCCGCACTGACTCTCGCCCGCGTTGTTGACCAGGACGACGACATCGCCGACCAGTGCGGGCAACGCCTCGATCGAGGACGGGACGCGCAGGTCCAGCGGAACGTACCGGACGCCGTCGACGACATCGCCCGGGGCAATCTTCGACGGTTCGCGACTGGTGCCGAAGACCCGGTATCCGCGTGCCACGAGAGCCTCCGCGCACGCACGGCCGATCCCCGACGAGGCACCGGTGACGAGGGCGGTGCGAGGCGTTTTCGGGCGAGACGTGTTCGGGTGAGACGTGTTCAAGAGTGCGTCTCCCTGATGGAGGTGAGCCGGGCGGGCCCGGCCGACACGGATCCGGCCGCGCCGGCGACGGTCGAGGTCGAGACCGATTGCACGAGCGCCAGGAGCCGCGTCACCGCAGACCTGCCGTATTCCACGGCGGCGACCGCCCCGTCCGGTCGGATCAGCGCGGCTCCACCGCGACCGCGGCCGACCGAATGACCGACGCCCAGGGTGCGCAGGGCGCGGGCCTCGGCTGGTTTCGGCGTGTGGTTCGAGACGATAGTGAACCCGCGAGAGGGGGATGCCGCGGCCAGGACGGCGGGGAAGACCCGGCCGGGTTGGCGGTGGGCGAGCCGTCCGGTGACGAGATTGCCGGTGACCAGCGCGCTGTGGCCGAGAGCCGGGGAGGCGCTGCTGAGCACTGCGCGAGAGAAGCCGGGGACCCGGCACAGCACGGCGAGGACGTTCTTGCGCAGCAGGGCGGCGCGGTCCTGTCCGCCGGTCAGGGCCCAGCCGACGGCGACCGCGGCTCGGACCGTACGGGTGGCGTGCGGGCGGCGTTCCGCTTCGTAGGTCTCCAGGACGTTCTCGCCGAGTTGGCCGTGCAGTACCCCGGCCAGCTTCCAGGCCAGGTTGTGTGCGTCCCGCAGTCCGGCGCCAAGGCCCTGCCCGATGAACGGGGGCGTCTGGTGCGCAGCGTCGCCGAGCAGGAAGACGCGGCCGCTGCGCCAGCGGTCGGCGACCTGGGCCCGGAACGTGTAGGTGGCGTGCCGGATGATCTCCACGTCCGCGGGCAGCGATGGGCCGAACCATGGCTCGAGCAGCCCCGCCAGCACCTCCGGCGCGGTCAGGTCGGCGGCCTCCTCGCCGTCGGCGAGCCGGAACTCCCATCGGTACCGGGTGCCGGTGACGTGCATGAAGGTCGCGGGGCGGTGCGGGTCGCAGATCTGGTGCACACCCCCCCAGACCAGTAGTGGCGCCGAAGTGCGAACGTCGATGACGAGCCACCGTTCCCGGAACCGCAGATCGAGCATGGACGCGCCGATGGCGTCACGCACGACGCTGTTCGCCCCGTCGCAGCCCAGCACCGCATCGGCGAGAATGCAGTGCTCGCCGGTCGTGTCGGCGTAGCGGACCACGGCACTCCCGGGGAGCGACTCGATCGAGGTGACGGTCGCGCCGCGGCGGAGGACGACGCGGGAGTGGGCGGCGAGATTGTCCAGCAGGAGCTGTTCGAGGTCGGGCTGGTCGAACATGCTCGCCTGCGGGCAGCCCATCGGTCCGGTCACGGCGTCGCGACGGAACTCGGCCATCGTGCGGTGGCCGCCGTCCACCAACCGCATACCTGGCATCGGCCGGCTGATCGCTGCGAACCGGTCATCCACTCCGAGCTCCCGCAGGATGCAGTAGACCTCGTCGTCGAGATGGACGGCGCGCGGCAACGGGTACGGAGCGGTGTGGTGTTCCAGCACCACGCTGTCGATCCCACGCTGGGACAGCAGGGTGGCGGCCACCACCCCGACCGGTCCGGCACCCACGATGACGACCGCCGCGTGCTCGGCGTCCGGATGGTGGTCGCGCTCCGTGTCCGGATGGCGGGCGTGCTCCTGGCTCATGCTCCGCGGACCGTCGTCCGCTGCCGACCGAGATCGATGGCTCCGTCGGCGGTCGCCACCGCGAGCTCCACGACATCGCCGTCGTGCAGGTACTTCGGATTCGTGGCCTGGCGCTTGAAGAACGTCTTCCACTTCAGATGCGGCGGCAGCAGGTTGCCGATCAGTTCGATCGGCTTCGGCGGTGCGCTCAGGGCGGTGCCACCCGGTGTGCCGGTGAGCAGAATATCGCCGGGTGAGAGTCGCTGGAACCCCGTGAGCACCTCGAGCGCTCCCACCGGCCGGACGATCATGTCGGCCGCCGTCCGGTCCTGGCGGATCTCGCCGTTGACCCAGGTCCGCAGGCGGAGCTCGCCGAAGCGGGCCAGTTCGGCGGCGTCCAGCAGCACCAGCCGGGGGCCGACGGGGGTGAAGGTCGGATACGACTTCGACTCGTAGAACTGGGTTTTGGGCAGCTGGAGGTCGCGAGCACTGACGTCGTTGGTGATCACGATGCCGGCCACGTAGTCGGCGAGGTTGGCCTGGGTGATCCTGGTGCCCACGGGAACCTCTGCACCGAAGACGAGACCGATCTCGACCTCGTAGTCGAGCAGACGCACGTGCGTCGGGGTACGGATGTCGTCGAACGGGCCGCTGATCGAACCGGAGGTCTTGCGGAAGAAGGTGGTCGGTACCCGGTCGGGGTCGATGTGGGAGTCGAGCGCGTGCGAGCGGAAGTTGACCATCTGTGCCACGACCCGGCAGGGCGCGGTGACCGGTGACAGCAGTTCGAGATCCCGCACTGCCGTGGTCGGCCCCGTGGCCCCGGTGATCGCCGACCGGTCCGCCAGCAGCGCAGCGGTCGTGGTGGCCGCGGTGTCGATACGAATTGCACCGTCAGCGGTCTCGACCCACCAGTCGTCGGCGGTGCGCAGAATGCTGATGCTCATGAGGTGGCTACTTTCAGCAGGCCGACGAGTCGGCGGAGGTCGAATTCGTTGTTGCCGTCGCGGAGAGCCCGGACGAGTTCGCGGACGAGGCGGGGCGAGGGCGTGGCGTCGAGGAAATCACGGGTGACGGGCGGACCCCATTGCGAGAGTCCGCTGGCGGTCATCGGAGCCCAGCCGGCTTCGACGGAGGAGTCGAACATGTCGCCGTCGGTGAAGTGTTCGACCATGAAACGGTCGGGATCGCGCCAGTAGTCGAAGATCTGGCTGCCCTGGATGTGGCGACCGATGCCCCAGGCATGGCGATAGCCCTGTTCGGCGAGATAGCGGCCACCCGCGGCGATCGCGTCGAGATCGGCGACCTGGTAGGCGGAATGGATGTAGCGGCAGCTGGGACCCAGGTGCATTGCAAGGGTGTGGTGATCGGACGGGGCATCGCCGCGGTCGCAACGGATGAAGGCCATCGTCGGGCCGCGTTGGCGTTGGCCGGGGAAGAACAGGAAATCGCTGACGATCAGCCCGAGATTGTGCTGGTACCAGTCCAGCGAGCGCTGGAAGGACGTCGTCTCCAGGACGACATGACCCAGTCGCTGGACCTGGGCCGGCGCGATCTGCGGCCGCTGCACGGCGTTCGTCCGCAGAACTGAGCCGCTGACGTTGATGGTCAACGGAGCGACGAGGGGCTGGGCCGAGAGGTCGTCGATTCCGGCGACCACCCGGAGCAGGGAACCTGACGGGTCGTGAAGATCCAGAACCGCGCCGCCGCCCGGCCCGGTCAGCGGCCGGGCGATCGCGTCGTTCGCGCGGGCCAGCCGGTCGAGATCCGCGCGGTCGGCCGCACGGAACACCGGCGCGACGAAGCGTGATTCAGTCCCCCGGCGGATGACCAGGCATTGGCTGCCGGCGAGCGCTCCGCGCAACGAGACGGAATCAGGCGTGCGCGCGACCGTCGTGAAACCGAAGTCGTGGGCGAACTTCTCGGCCCGGTCCAGATCCGGCTTCTCGAACTCCAGCCAGGCCAGGTCCTCCACCTTGATCACCGGATTGCGGTCGCGGTCCGGTCGCTCGCCACGCACCGCACCCTGCTCGCTGTGCAGGTCGCGGTGGATGTTCCGTGCATCGGCCTCCGCCGTGGGAGTGGTCACCATTGATCCTCTCGTCGCTTGTGATGACACCATCATTCCAGATGCACCGCTTGTCAACGCCTCGCCCGGCCTGCGGCCTTCTGACGATCGTGGGTCGTGTGACTTCGTCCGGTCATGTCTGATGAAGGCATCACATCTGGGATAGCCTGATGTGATGACTGCGACCAGCACCGTGGAAAACCGGGGCGAGCGTCGGCGGGCGCGCACCCGCGCGGCTCTCGTCGCAGCAGCCCGCGAGCTGTTGGCCCGCGAGGACGGCACCGAGTCGAGCATCCAGGAAATCACCGATCTTGCCGATGTCGGCTTCGGCTCCTTCTACAACCACTTCCCCGCGAAGACCGACCTCTTCGACACCGCGATCGCCGAGACGCTCGAGGAACACGGCGCCATGCTCGACGAGCTGACCGCCGACATCGATGACCCCGCCGAGGTTTTCGCCACCAGCGTCCGGTTGACCGCACGGCTGCCCAAGACACATCCGCAGATGGCCAGAATCATCCGCAACACCGGCGCCACCTACCTGGCCGCCGAGACCGGCCTCGCGCCGCGCGCCCGCCGCGACATCCTGGCCGCCCGCGACTCAGGTCGCTTCACGGTGGGCGATCCCGTGGTCGCGCTGGCCTGCGTCGGCGGCGCCTTGCTGGGCGTCCTGAACCTCGCCGCCGCGAGCACCACCTCGAAGGCCGTCGATCGGGCGGCCGACCAACTCGCGCTCAATCTTCTCTCGATGTTCGACGTTCCACGCGAGGACGCCGAGCGCATCTGCTCCCGGCACCTACCTACCATCTCCGGCCGGCCCCGGTCCGGCTGACGACGTCTCAGGGCAGTTCCGCTGTGGTCAGGCTGTCGTCGATGGCGCAGGCGGGCTGGGGCGCCGACCACAGGTAGCCCTGGGCGTAGTCACAGCCCAGTTCGTAGGCCAGGGCAGTATGTTGGGGCTTTTCAATTCCTTCGATGGTGGTGACCAGATGCAATTCGGCGGCCAGGCCGGTGACGGCACGGGTCAGCGCATTGCCCAGTCGGCTGCCGAGCGCGATGGAGACGGCGCGGTCGATCTTGACGCCGCTCACCGGTAGTCGCAGCAGGTAGTCCAGGGCGGACCAGCCGGTACCGAAGTCGTCCAGCCACACCCCGAATCCCGCTTCGCGCAACTCGCCGAGCACCTGAGCGGCACGGGCCGGATTGAGCCGGGTCGTCTCGGTGATCTCCAGACCCACTGCCGCCGGGGACACCCCGGCCTGGAGAACGGCGTCGTTGATCGCTGCGGCGGTCCCGTGGTGGTTGAAGTGCCGACTGGAAAGGTTGACATTGACCCGGAGATCGGGATTGATCTCCTGCCAGCGTCGAAGATCCGCCACGGCGCGTCGCATCACCAGCAGATCCAGATCGACGATCAGGTCGGTGTCCTCGGCCAGGGGACGAACTGTTTCGAGTCGTGGATCTGGCCGGACGAGTGTTGCCACCTGGCCAAGGCCTCGAACCCGACCGTCCGGCCGGACGGCAGGTGGACGATCGGTTGGTACCACGGGATGATCTGGTCCTGGTCGATCGCGGCCACCAGCTCGGCGACGGCCACCTGCCCGTCGATGCGCTGTTCATCCAGGCGGCGGACCAGGTCCAGTTGGTCCTCGACGATCTTGCCGAATTCCACGAGCCGGCTGGTCAGGTCGGAATCGATGGTGCGGGAACGCGGGTCGATCACGCACAACGTCCCGATCACGAACGACTCGCGGCCCGCCAGGGGAACGCCCAGGTAGCAGCCGACCTCACCCCTGATGACGCCCGGCAGGCCGACGAACCGTGCATCTGCCCGTGCGTCCGGTACCTCCAACGGCCGGCCGGACGTGACCACCACGTCACAGAGCACCTCTTCCCGCGGCGAAACCGCCGCAGCGCCGGTTCCGATCAGGTTGATGGTGTTTCGGGTGCTCTGATCCAGGATGTTGATCATCGCAGTCGGAAAGCCCAGGGTCCGAGCGGCCAGTGCCAACGTGGTCTGCAATCGGGCGGAGGTGCGACCCTCGTCCAAATAGTGGGCGGCCGAGCGGGTCTGCAGCCTGCCATCGTGGTTGCCCACTATTCTCGCGTCCCCATCTGGTCATTGTGCGCTATGAAAACCCAGACCCACACCTCTCACTCGAACGAGAAGTGCCTTACACGCGAACGCCTGAAGCACCTGTAGGTCCTCACGCGAGGGCCCTGATCAAACCTCTGAGGGCGGGTCCGATGCATGCCACCG
This sequence comes from Nakamurella sp. PAMC28650, assembly GCF_014303395.1. Classification (GTDB taxonomy): domain Bacteria; phylum Actinomycetota; class Actinomycetes; order Mycobacteriales; family Nakamurellaceae; genus Nakamurella. The sequence continues at coordinate 3,001,747 of NZ_CP060298.1, read as the reverse complement.
GAAGCGTTGGAGCTACTGAGGGGAACGAATATCTGAAACATTCCGAGGCACGGTCCCTTGGCCCTCGCTCGTCGCGTGGTGGGTCCTGGGCGGGTACCCCCCCTCGAGGACGCAGCGGTGGCGGGCATCGGAGTGTAAGGCTGGGCGGCCAGCAGAAATAGTGCGGGTTCGGTGCCCATCGGAGGATCGAGGGCGCACAGTGGGTAGTAGGGCGCAGCCTGGCTGCAGCTGGTCGAGTCCCAGACCCCGCCCGTTGAAACAACAGCTGGCGGGGTCACCCCCATGAGGGGTCAGGCCTGCCGTTGGACATAGGTCGAGATCTTGTCCCTGCTGACCGGCCGGCTGAAGTAGAAACCCTGGGCGTAGTCGGCGCCCAGCTCGGTGATCTCCTGCAGATCCGCCGTGGTCTCCACCCCTTCGGCCACGACGCTCTTGTCCATCACGTGACTCAATTCGATGACTGCGCGCACGATCGATTTGGTCGCCTTGTCCTTGGTCATCTTGGCGGTGAAGCTCCGGTCGATCTTCACGATGTCGACCGGGAAGTGCTGCAGATAGCTCAACGAGGAATAGCCGGTACCGAAATCGTCCAACGACAATCGCACGCCCAGGTCCTTGACCTCGTGGAGGACGCGGGCCGCACGTTCGGTATCGCTCAGAAACAGACTTTCGGTGACCTCCAAGCACAGACGTCCGGGGTCTGCCCCGGTCTCCGACAACACCGAAGCGACGGTCTTGACGAATGACGAGCCCATCACCTGCTGGGCGGATACGTTCACTGCCACCTGTCCGACCGCCGTTCCCTCTCGTCTCCACCGCACCAGGTCGTCGCAAGCCTGGCGCAGAACCCATTGCCCGATCGGTGAAATCAGGCCGGTGCGCTCGGCGCTCGGGATCGTCACGTCGGGCATGACCAGACCGCGCTGCGGATGTTGCCAACGAAGCAACGCCTCCACCCCGGTCAGGAGACCGGTCCTCAGGGAGATGATCGGTTGGTAGGCCAGGAACAGCTGACCGAGACGTTCTGCCGTCCTCAGGTCTCGGTCCAGTTCGGTGCGGTGCTCGGCGGCCAGCCGTGCCGTCGGGTCGCTGACGTGGTGCCGGCCACCCCCGCTGTTCTTGGCCTGGTACATGGCGAAGTCTGCGTCGCGGAGCAGCGTCGCGGGTAGGTCCTGGCCAGGTCCCGAGAAGGCGATGCCGACACTCGCGGACACGACGACCTGCGTGCTCGGCAGATCGAACGGTTCCGCCAGTGCGGCGGTGATCCGCTGCGCTGTGACCTCCGCATCCGCTGCAGTGGCGAGGTTCTCGCACAGTGCCACGAATTCATCACCGCCCTGCCGGGACAGGGTGTCCTCGGGACGCAACAATCCTGACACCCGGGTGGCCACGGCCATCAGCAACTCGTCGCCGACATGGTGGCCGTGCGTGTCGTTGACGAACTTGAAGCCGTCCAGGTCCACGAACAGCACCGCGGCAACCTGCTGCGAAGAACGCGCACGCTCTACGGCGTGGTCCAGCAGTTCGGCGAACAGGGTCCGGTTGGGCAACCCGGTCAGCGGGTCGTGCAGATTCTGGTGCCGGAGCTGGGCCGCCTTGGCGGAGGCGTCCTGACGGGTCAGGGCGTTCATCAGATACCCGGAGGCCACGTCGGCGAGGATCTGGGCGATCTGCAGGTCGTCGTCGTTGAGCTCTCCAGGTGTATCGCGGTAGAGGTCCAGTGCGCCCAGGCGCCGGCCGCCCAGGCGTAGTGGGAAGGTGAAGACTGCGGCCAGGCCGGCTTCGAGAGCTCGCGGCGAGAAGTTCGCGAATTGCTGGTCCGAACTCAGGTCGGGCACCGAAACCCGTTCTCCGGTGCGGTAGGCGGCAAGGCAGGGACCCTCGATCAGTTCGTTCTGCAACGTCTCGATCGACATGACCTTGTGGTCGCTGGCCGCCACGAAATGGAGCTCCTGCCCCTCACCCATCAGCATCACCCCGACGCCCGTGACAGGAAGGATGTCGACGATCCGCTTGACCAGATGATCAAGGATGATCGGAATGGAGAAATCTGTCCCCAGGATGTCGGCGAACTCGATCAGCACTTTCGTCAGGGGCAGGTTCATCTCCTTGACGGCTGCAGAGGCGAAATCATCGTTCGGCATGAGTCAAGACAGTAGTAGAACGCGGTTCTGCCAGCGGCCCAACCCGCGACGGAGCTCGCTTCCACCCGGCCGGTCACACCCGGTGGACCACAACCCGCGGGTCAGAGAATTCTCAGTCGATCGGGACCTGTCATCGCCCTGCTCGAGGTATGAGCCTGCCCACCTGTGAAGATCAGCTCAGCCCTTGAAAGTTCGGTGCGGCGACCTACTGTTGAGCTATCGCGACAGATCGCGGGAGCTGCTTCGGAGTGGTGTGCAATGACAGTTTTTCGGTACGACCTGAACATTCGATGTGCACTGCGGGACCAGCCTCGGCTGACCGTGGCGCAGTGTTCGCCAACGACCTCGCCGACTGGGAGCGCACTGTGACCACACCCCGGATTCGGGCCGCCGACGCCGACCGCCAGAAGTCGGTCGACCGTCTCGCCCGTCACTTCGCCGAAGGCCGGCTCGATGCCTACGAATACGACGAGCGGGTACGCCGCGCCTACGCAAGCGTCTACATGGACGAGCTACCAGAGCTTTTCGGCGATCTGCCACCGGAGCCGATCCAGGCCCAAGCCTACGAGACGGCCTGGCAGCAGGGCTACGGTCCCGTCGACCGGCGCCGTTCCAGCGGTCTCCGCCGGACCCGACCGCCGGCGCGAGCAGGCCGGATGCTGGTGTTCGCACTTCTGACGCTGATGACGATCGCAGCGGTCGCTCATGGCTTCTTCTTCCCGTTCCCGCTGATCTGGATTGCCCTGTTCGGGCTGCACTCCGGCCGGCACGGGGATCGTCGGTTCGGACCCGGACCCGGACCCGGACGCTGATCAGACCGTCACCGGTTCACTCCTCTTCGGCGGCGGTCCTGTGCGCGTCCCGACGCGCAGATGCCTGCTGTTTGAGGAACAGCCGACGTTGGGGGCGGCGGGCCATCGGGCGGTCCTGGTGCTCGGCGCGGAGTTCGCTGATCAGGCCCGCCTCGACGGCGGCAAGTTCACGGATGACCGGACGTCGACGCCAGCGCAGCTTTTCGGCCTCCAGCATCAACTTCGTGATGTAGATCAAATCTGCCTGCTGATTCTCTGGTGTCGCTGTGGAGGAATGGCCCTGCAGGCTGCGGGCAGCCAGCAGGATTTGGCGTCGGTTCACTTCGGGCCTTCCTGTAGACGTGGTGGGCCATCTCGACGAAGTCAGCAGCGTGCGGAACGACGAGCTGGACGTTGATGGACTGCACCCACGCATTTTCGGTCAGCATCGGCATGACCTGATCTCCCAACGTACCAAAGCATCGGGAGCGGGCGACCGGGGAAACCAGACGGCGGAGGTCAGCGGTCAGGCCATCACGGCGAGAGCCTTGCCGGCCTGCTGGGCCGCGGCCAGCGCTTCCTCGTGCATGGCAGCGGCCATGTCTTTGAAGCCGTCCAGGGCGGGGTTGACACCGACGAGGGTGAAATCGCGTTCCACGACGGTCAACTCGGCTCCCCAGACGTCGGCGATGATGCGTCGCAGGTAGCCGGTGGAGTGATCCCACCCCTCGCGGGGGGTGCCGGCCCCATAAGCGCCGCCGCGCACCGTGCAGAGCACGACCTTCTTGCCTGCCAATGGAGGTGGCTCTCCGGCTGCGGCTCGGGGATCGGTGATGATCAGATCGATCCAGGTCTTGACGTGCTGCGAGACGCCGAAGTTGTAGAGCGGAACGGCCAGCACGACAGCATCGGCGGACAGCAACTCGTCCAGCAGCGTTGCAGCCAACGCAGCGGCGGCTCTCTGCTCCGGACTACGACCGGGTTCTGGAACGAACATGGCGCTGACCGCATGCGGCCAGGCATCGGCGGGCAGCACGTCGACGCCGATGTGCCGGCGCACGATCAGATCGCCGGGATGCACCGCCAGCCACTCCTCGACCACGATATCGGCGATTTCCCGGCCCGCAGAGCCCTCGACACGGATGCTGGCGTCCAACCGGAACAAGGCCATCAGGTTCTCTTCTCTACGAAACCGACTTGACGCCGATTGGCTTCAAGCTTGAACTCAGCATCAAGCAGTTCAAGCTTGAAGTCAATACTGGCCCGTTGCTCGTCCACGCCGGTACGCTGCCGAAATGTCTGCACCCGGCTCCGAGACCAGCCCGGAGCGCGCCGACGACGAACCGCCCTGGCTGTCTGACCACGAACGGGACACCTGGCTCGAGGTCGCGACCATCGCCCTCCAGCTGCCGGGCCTGTTGGATGCCCAACTTCAGCGGGACGCAGACCTGGGGCTGTTCGACTACATGGTCCTGTCCTGGCTGTCGATGGCCCCGAACCGCAGGATTCGGATGGGCGAACTGGCCCGGCTGGCGCGGGGATCGATGTCACGTCTCTCCAACGTCGTGAAACGGCTCGAAGAGCGAGGGTTGGTGGGACGGGCGCCCGACCCGACCAACGGCCGCTACACCATCGCGATGCTCACGGATGCCGGCCTGGCCAGGGTGGTGTCTGCCGCGCCCGGCCACGTCCGGGCCGTCCGGCGCTACGTTCTGGATCCCCTGACCACCGAGCAGACCACCGCCCTGCAGGAGATCGGCGGTCGTATCGCCGAACGCATGCGCGGCGGTCCCGACCAGGATGTCCCGGTCACGTCGTCCGCCGACGAACGGTAGCCGCCCCACTGAACACCGTTGGTGCCGATCGTGGCCTCCAACGCCCCGTCTTCGTCGGGAGTGCACCGCTTTCGCTCCCGACGACAGTTCGGATATGCCTACCTACTGGCGATGGTGAAGCCGCCGGGCAGGACCTCCACCAACGCGCCGGCACCGCCGGTGGAGCAGCGCTGCAGCACCCCGTTCCGGTCGTAGGCCCGCACGACGGTGGGACCCGAGCCCGGCACGACGATCCGGCGCAGCTGACTGCTGGCTGCGACGCTGCTCAGCAGCACGGTTCCGTGGCCACCCCCGTCGGTGATCAGCGTCGATATCATTGGGATCACCAGCAGCGCATCAAGATTGCCGTAGCCACCCACGGTGGTGGCGATGACGCTGGTCGCTTTCGCGGGCGCTGCCATCCGCAGATCTATCGGCAGTAGTTCGGTCGGCGAAGGGGCATTGCCCTGGGCTCCCACCGCACCGAACCGGACCCGTCCGAGCGCCCGGCCATCGGCGGTGAACCTGGTCTGCGCATTGGATCCCGGCGTCAGCTCGGCAATGGGCTGCACGAGTCGCGGCTGATCGGCCGCGGCCAGCGGCCAGGAGATGGCGCTGCCCGCCCCGGCCGCGACGAACGAGCCGCTCCACTGGGACTCACCGGTCCAGGCCGACGACGGGTTCCGCACCGAGGCATTCCCCTGCAGGACGCCGGTTTCCGCTTCGATCACCTTTTGGCCGTCCCGGGACACCAGATGGGAAGAGGCCCGTGCGATGGCGGCGAGATCCGGGTTGGCGTCCAGGACCTGCATGGTGAGCAGACCGTGGATCGTCGATTCCGCGCCGCTACCGCGGTTGACGGTGCCGCTCGCGGAGACGCCGTCGTTGGTGACGCCGGTGGAAGGGTCGTACACCGGTGTGTTGGCGGTGTTCTGGCCGAAGAACCAGCTAGCCGCGATGCCCGCGAGCGCCCGGATTCCCCGGCTGCCGGACGCCGTCGCCACCGCCAACAGGCTCTGCACCCTGGCATCCACTCCATAGGCGATCTGGGTGCCGTCCACCGGAATCGGGAGCCACCCGTTGTCCGGGCCGGTCGCCGTCAGCAGATGGGGGGTGAAGCCGGCAGCGTCGCCGACCGCTGGTCCCAGCAGTGACTTATCCTGCAACGCAGCCGATGCAGCAGCCAGTCCGGCCGGCATCTGGGCCCCCCAGGCGTGCCAGTCGGAGCGGGACAGAGCCCACGGCAACACGGCGCGGTAGGGCCAGGTCGTGGTGGTGCCGGCTGACATCTGCGCGACGCCTGCGGCCAATTGACCGAGCGCAATCCGGGCAGCACTACCGCCGACGGTCCTGGTTCCGATCGCCTCGACGTACGACGACAGACCAAGCATCGCCTCGGAGGAGGCGTCGGCGCCGTCGACGATCAGCCAGGCCGGGACCCTGATCCCGTGGATGATCTGATACTTGCCGTAGTCGGAAAGGACGTCGCGTTGCAGTGCACTCACCGCGAGATCCATCCGGCTCTGCAAGAACGCGGCGAACGGGGGGTCGGCGTCGCGGAAGGCGGCGGAACCTTCTCCGAACGCCCAGAGACTGCGGGCCAGCCAGTAGGAGGCCCCGGAGTCGGACGGGTTCGGCGAGTCCGCCGGTGTCGGCGAGGGGTTGAGGGTGCCGTCGGGCTGCATCCAGAGGACAGACTCGCCGGTGTGCGGCCCGGTCAGCGTCTGCAGGTAGGCCAGGCCACGCAACTGCTCGTAGGCTTCGGTTTTCGAGCTGATATCACCCGTCGCCTTCCACTGACGCAGATAGACGATGGCCGCCCGCGCGATGTCGTCGCCGTCGAACGAGCCCTGGCCCCAGTGCCCGGTGACCGGATCGAGCCCGCCACCACCGACCCGGGCGAAGGTGTTCCCGGGACGAGGGTCTGCGTAGACCCACAGCACGCCGACCGACGGCTCGGTGTCGAGTCGATAGGTGCTGTGGGCGGCCGTCACCGGCACCGTCACCCGGTCGGTCAGGAAATTCAGATGCGCCAGGTTGGTGAGCGGCGCGGCGGTCTGCCCGGCCTCGACCCCCGTCCGCCCGCTACTGCCCAGAGCGCCGGGCGGGTGGGCCTCTGCCGACGGCGTCAGGAACCCGGCGGCCAGTACGGCGGTCGCCGCGACCGCGACAACCTTACGACTCCAGCGACTTGCGGTGATCGTCATCATTCCTCCGAGCGGTCGAGTGTGGCCACACCGATCTGCGAATCAGCCATGCCGTAGAAGACGAAGGTCCTGCCGTCGATCTGCTCGATCGCCGTCGGGAAGACGACATTGGGTACCACGCCGTTGATCTCGGCCCCGATCGCAGGTGCCAGGAGGGGCTTCGCCGTCCTGGCCAGGACGACCGACGGATCCCCGGCCGACAGGATCATCGCGCCGGCGGCGTAGTGAGCGGCCTGCTGCTGGTCCACTCCCGGCACGAGGTCGCCCGACACCCCGTGGTGAATCAGCAACCAGCCCTCCGGGACGCGGATCGGAGGTGGCCCGGCGCCGATCTTCAGTGCCTCGAAGTCGTACTCCGGCATCGCCACGAGCCGATGGCTGCCGAGGTGGGTCATGGCGGCGACATTCTGGATCGCCGCTGCGACCGGGACGTAGGAGATCCAGATTCCCGGACGGTCATCCGTGACCCCGGTCGGCAGTGGCGACCCGGCGCCGGGCACGATCCAGTCCAGGTCCCACATCGGTCGGTGCAGGGCGGCGAAACACAGCTCGCCACCCGGTCCCGGGACCGGTTCCGGGAAGAAGACGACGTCCTTGTTCGGGATCAGATTCAGGTCGACGTGGAGCTGCTCCTGGTACTCGAAGTGCAGAGGGCCCAGCCGGTTCCACGTCAGCAGGTCCACCGACGTCGCCAGCGCCGGACGCGGACCGAGCGGACCGTAGGCCACATAGGTCATCAGGAACCTGCCCAGCATCGGGACGAAGGTGACCCGTGGATCCTCGACGCCGCTGTGGCTCGGACTCTGCTCCCAACCGGTTTCCGGTGCGAGCACCACTCCGAGTCGGGACACCCCGGTCGGAACACCGTCCACCAGGTCGATCGTGGCCAGACCGACCCGGGAGACGTTGCCGGCCGCGACCAGTCGGGGCAGAAGGTAGAGCTGTCCGTCCGGTCCACAGCCACTGGCCGGATTCAGCACCCCCTCCGCCTCGTGGGGGTTGCCAGGTTCCGGCGTCATCAGGGTACCGACCCGGCCGAGCGTATAGGGGACGGTCGTTCTGATGGATGAAACTTGTTCGGGCAGCACGTGGCTGGTCAAGGAACTATCCCTTCACACCTGATCCGAGATCGGTGGAGATGAACTTGCGTTGGAAGAGGACGAACAGGCCGACGGCCGGGACGGCGAGCACCACCGCCCCGGCCAGGATGGCCCCGAACGGGTTCGAGGCCGAAGCCGCGACGGTGGAGATGTAGTTGGCCAGGGACACCGCGAGGGGCTGCTTGCTCTGGTCCTTGGTGATCAGGAACGGCCACAGGAACTCGTTCCAGGGCCCGATGAAGGTCAACAGTACCGCGGTCAGCAGGGCAGGCCGGACCAACGGCAGGGCAATGGATCTCAGCACCCTCAGCTCGTTCGCCCCGTCGATCCGCGCGGCGTCGAACAGTTCCCCGGGCAGCTGCAGGAAGTACTGCCGGAAGATGAAAACCGCAGTCGAGTTGATCGCGTACGGCAAAATCATGCCGAGATAGTTGTCGGCAAGTCCGTAGGTGCGGGCGATGAGCACGTACAGCGGAATCATCAGCAACTGGAACGGCACCACCTGCATCAGCAGCATCGCACCGAAGACCGTTCCCTTGCCGCGAAAGTGCAGCAGCGCCAGTGCATAGCCCGCGAGCACCCCGAACACCATGGTGCAGAGCAGTACTCCCCCGGTGAAGATGCCGGAGTTCAGCAACGACCGCCACAGGTCGATGGATCCGTTGATCTGGGCGAAATTGTGTCCGGTGATGTTGGAGAGGCTGGGAAAGGCGCCCGCCAGCGTGGTGTCCGGTTCCTTCTGCAGCGAGCCGACGACCATGTAGTAGAAGGGGAACAGGAAGGCGAGTGCCCCTATCAGCAGGACGACCGTCGTCAGGATGCGACTGCCACGACCCGCCTTCCGCTTTGATCCCCTCGAGGTTTCCCGCAGCTCCTCGACCTGGGTTGGGCTCGTCATTTCTCCCCCTCGGTGAACCGTCGACCGATCAACGCGATGACCAGCACCACGATCACCAGCACCACCCCGATCGCGGCGGCAACGTCGGGCCTGCCCTGCTCGATGCCCTTCTGGTACATCAGCAGGACCGGCGAGGTCGACGCCTTGTCCGGTCCACCGCCAGAGGTGAGCAGGTAGGGCTCGGTGAACAGATTGGCACCGGTGACGATGGCCAACAGGACCACCAGACCGGTGGCCGGTCGGACTCCGGGAATCGTCACCGCGGTGAACGATCTCCATTTGCCCGCGCCGTCGGTGGCCGCAGACTCGTACAGCTCCTTCGGCACGTTCTGCAGAGCCGCCAGATAGAGCAGGATGAAGAATCCCAGCTGTTTCCAGGTCACGAAGATGGCGATCGTCGGCATGGCCCAGAACGAGTTCACCAGCCAGGACGGGCTGGGCGCCAACGGACCCAGCAGGGTGTTGACCAGTCCGCCGGAATTGAACAGGAACAGCCAGACGCCTACCACGGCCACGCTCGCCGTCACGTAGGGCACGTAGTAGGCGACCCGGAAGAAGGTTCGCCCGACGATCGCCTGGTTCAGTGCGGCGGCCAGTCCGAGCGACAGGACCACGGTCAGCGGCACGTTGATGATCAGGAAGACACCAACGTGCACAAACGAATTGAGCACGTCGGGGTCGCTGAGCGCCGCCTTGTAGTTAGTGAACCCGACGAACGGGTGCGGCACGCTGACCCTGGGTGCGGTAAAGAAGTAGTCGTGGAAGGACATCCACACCGCGAACCCCAGAGGGAATGCGAAGATCGCTCCGATGAAGACGGCATACGGTGCGGTGAGGGCGATCCCGATCGGCTGACGGCCGAAGACCCTGACCAGCAGCCGACCGTGGCGGGCCCTTTCCGTACCGTGATCCTGCGGATCCGGCCGGGCCGCGGGGGCCGCCGCCCGCTTGATGACAGGTGTTGTCATGGCTGCGCGCTCAGGACTGGCCGGCCAGCGCGTCGATCTTCGTCGCCGCCCCCGGCAGGGCCGCCCTGGGATCGGACTTGCCGAAGATCACCGAGGACGACCAGGCATCGCGGAAGGTCTGCCAGATCTCCACGGAGCTGGCCACGTTGGGCACCTCCACGGTACGGGCGGCCTGGTCGGCGAAGAGCTTGTAGTCCGGATTGGCCGTGAAGTAGGCGGCGTATGCGGTGGACAGGTCCTTGCGCAGCGGCATCTGCCCGGTCAGGGTCAGCAGCTGGGAATCCTGCGCAACGCTGGTGGAGAACTTCATGAACTCCCAAGCGGTACCGCGGTTCTGGCAACTCGCGTACATCGCGACATTCTTCGCGTCGGAGAAGGTGTGGGTCTGCGCCGCGGTGATGCCTTTCTCGGTGGGCACCGGGACGACACCCCAATCGACCTTGGCCTTGTAGTTGGCAATGGCCCATGGCCCGACGACAGCCATCGCGGCCACACCGGAGGCGAAGGAGTCGCCGTTGTAGGTCTCGGTACCAGCCAACTTCTTCGTGTACAGCGCCTGCCAGAAGGCGGCCACAGCCTGGCCGTCGGCGGTGTTGAACGTCGACTTCTTTTCTACCACCAACTGTGTCCCGCCGGTCTGGGCGGCGTACAGCGGGTAGAAGTCGAACCAGGACTGGTAGAACTCACTGCTGGGCGCCGGGTAGATCGCGTACTTCGAGGCTCCGGAGGAGACGATCTTCTGCGAGGTGGCCAGAAAATCCGCGTAGGTGTTCAGTGGCGGAGCGGTGGTGCTGATACCGGCCTTGGCGAAGATCTTCTTGTTGTAGAAGATCATCACCGGGTTCGACTTCCAGGGCAGCTGGTAGTAGTGACCGTCACTGGACCGGTACTGCTTGGCCAGATCGCCGGTCCGGGCGTCCACATAGGACGCGCCGTCGGCGAACGAGTTGAGATCGACCAGTCCGCCCTGCTTCTGGAATTGCGGGACGGCCGCCGGAGAGGTGTTGTAGATCAGACACGGCTCGGTGCCGGCGGTGATCGCCGCACCGATCACCTCTTCAGAGGATTTGCCGGCCGGAACCTCCTGGGCGGTCACGGTCTGGTCCGGATGGGCGGTGTTCCACGCGCTGACCAGCTGCTTGCCCCAGGTCACCTCCTGGGCGTTGTTGGAATACCAGATCTTGATAGGCCCGGTGGTGGCCGAGCCGGCGGCTGCGCCGGTACTGCTGCCGCCGCAGGCTGTCAGCGCGATGGATGCTACGAGTAGGCCGGCGACGGCCAACGCGGTGCGGTTCATGACGACTCCCTTGTCGTGTGTCTGTGTGGGCGTGCCCGGGCGAGCCCGGTGAGCAGATGTCGAGCTGCGTCCCGGGTCCGGCCGTGCGGTCGAAAACCCGGAGTCCACGGCCGGACCCGGAAGTGGACTCCGCGAGAACCTGTTGCGGCGCAGCAGGGTCAAGGAGGTGGTGCTGTTGATTCTCGGAGGACGAAGACCGCCGCCGGCAGTTCCACGTCGGCCACTGGATGTCCGGCCAGAAGCGAGATCAGGGTGTTGGCCGCGGCCTGGCCCCAACCGAACGCGTCGGTGCGGACGGTGGTGAGCGGTGGATGCAGGTGAGCGGACAGCTCCGAATCGTCGAATCCGACCACTGACAGCTCTTCGGGGATCCGCATGCCACGGCGATGGGCCTCGGCCATGCCGGCCATTGCCATCAGATCACTGGCGTACAGGATGGCTGTCGGCGGGTGGGAGCCGTCCAGGAGCGCGGCGGTGGCCCTTGCTCCCCCGGCCGCCGTGAAGTCGGCCTCGAGGTAGCGCCCCGGCGGCAAACGCGCAGCGGCCATGGCGTCGGACCACTCCTGCCGGCGGTGGTGGGAGTGCAGGTACTCGATGGGTCCGCCCACGTGTGCGATGTTGCGGTGTCCGAGGCCGATCAGGTGATCAACCGCTGCCCGGATACCCTGCGTGTCGTCGAGACAGACAGCAGGGGTCGGCGAGTCGAGTACCGGGCGGTTGAGAGTCACCGCGGGAAGACCCAGCTGGGCGAGTAGCGCAGGTCGCGGATCAGCGCTGCGGATGTCGGTCACGATCACGCCGTCGGCCCGGCCCCGGGAGAGATCGGTGTAGGCGGCACGTTCGGCACTGGCATCCGGGACAAAGCGCAGCATGAGTGCCATGTCGGCCGGCGCGATGACCTTCTCTACCCCCGCGATGAAGGGCGGGAAGAACGAATCGGCACGCAACATCTCCGGCTGCCGGGCGAGGACGAGCCCGATGGCCGAGGCCTTCGAGGAGGACAGTGCCCGGGCCGTCCGATTCGGCCGGAAACCCAGATCGTCGACCGCTTGGAGGATGCGCGATCTGGCGTCGGCCGAAACACCGGGCCGATCGTTCAGCACGAAGGAGACGAGCGTCTTGGAGACCCCGGCGCGCGCGGCAACGTCGGAAATGGTCGGCTGCCCGCTCACCTGGTTTCCTTTCGCTGTCGAATGGTGAACAGAACTAAACCGGTTTAGACAGACGTTGTCAAGGGGGCCGAACGGGTGGTGCGACGCGTATGACGACATGCGCCGGCGGTCAGTGCGCCTACCCCACCGAAAGCTCCAGTGCGCCGGCCGTTCGACAGACATGATGAATGGCCAGCAGTTGCCGAACGCAAACACGACTGGCCCGGTCTCTTAAAAAGGTTCTACGACAACGCAAACAGATCGGCGGCGACGTCGAGAGATTTCTTGGGATGTCCGGTGTGAGGGGGTTGGCCTGTCCGCCGCGTACGGCGGGGCACCGATCATCGAGAAGCAAACCCAGAGACCCGAGCCTGGGACACTGCCCGGTCGGCCCGACACTGCCTTCCGCGATGCATTGAGGCCGAACTCAACACGCAGCAAACGTCGTCGTCCACAACCGGACCACCATCGCGCAATCTGGTGAATCATGGACTCGTGAGCAGACCACGATGACGACGATCCTGGTGGTCGACGACGACCCGACCGTTCGCGAAGTGGTGTCCCGCTACCTCAGCCGCGACGGCCATCAGGTGATGGAGCGGTCCAACGGGGTCGACGGGCTGTACGCCGCGCTGAGCGAAAGCCCCGATCTGGTGGTGCTCGACCTGATGATGCCGGGGATGAACGGCCTTGCCGTCTGCCGGGAACTACGGCGGCACTCTGCGGTACCGGTGATCATGCTGACCGCCCTCGGGGAGGAATCCGACCGGGTGGTCGGGCTCGAATACGGCGCGGACGACTACGTGACCAAACCATTCAGCCCGCGAGAACTGGCTCTGCGGGTGGCCGGGGTGCTCCGCCGCTCCCGTCACGACCACATGCCGGCACCGGTTTCCCCGGCCCCGGTCGGAGCGACCGTCGACGGCGATCTGCGGATCGACGCGGCGGCCCGTTCCGTCACCAGGGGCGGCACCGCGCTGCAGCTGACCGTTCGCGAGTTCGACCTGCTGACGTTCTTCCTGGCCCATCGCGGTCAGGTATTCTCGAGATCCGAGTTGATGGAGCGGGTCTGGGGCTGGACCTTCGGCGACGAGTCGACCGTCACCGTTCACGTCCGCCGGTTGCGGGAGAAGATCGAGCCCGATCCGGCCAACCCACGCCGGGTGGTCACGGTGTGGGGCGTCGGCTACCGATACGACGAGACAAGCTAGCCGTGTGGACCGACGCCCTGCAGGGCGTGCCCGCGGTGAACGGGGTACCTCTCGTCGTCATCGTCTTCGGCCTAGTTCCATCACCAGTGCAAGCACCATGGTCTGCGTTGCACAGGGGTTCCGGACCACCTCGAAATCAGACAGATTCGTACTTCGGATTCCTCCTGATCCATCGTCTCGCCCCCTGCGGGGCGCCGGTCAGGAGGTCTCGGCCCCGGGCAGCAACTGGGTCTGCTCCAGCGTGTAGTACAGGGCCAGGGCGCCGATGGCGATCAACGTCAGCGGCGGCCACAGGAGCCCGGCGGCGGTCGCGATGGGGTAGGCAATCGTGCCGAGGCCGAATCGGCGCACCGCTCGTCGGCCGACGCCGGGTCCGACCGGGCTGGCCAGCAGATCGTGATGCACGATACGGCTCAGCATGGCGGTGAAACTCACTGCCATTCCGATGTTCGAGACCCCGTACAACAGGACCGCCCATCGAGCGTCAGGGCCTCCGCCGGGCAGGAATTTCGCCAGGGTAGAAGTCGTGAACGGCAGCGTGGTCACGAACATCAGCAGGGCCAGGTTCTCGAACAGCAGTACCCGGTCCACCTCGGTGACCAGCGTGAACAGCCCATGATGATTGACCCAGATCACGCCGATGACGAAAAAGCTCACGAGAAAGGCAGCGAAATTGGGCCAGTTGCGACGGAGTTGACCCGCCAGAGACCCCTCGGTGGCCTCCACATGCAGGTCCAGTACCAGCAAGGTGATCGCCACGGCCAGGACACCATCGCTGAACGCCTCCGTGCGGCCCTTGTCCATGAGCGCAATTGTGCCAAAGCATGGATTGCCCGTCACCTCGACGTCCGCGCCAGACCCGGGCCCGGGCAGAGCAGCCCTTTCAGCCGATGTGGCAGTGGCTCATGGCGACGAGCGCCAGAGTGCGTGTGGTGGTGAGGACCTCATCGATGCGGACCGTCTCTCTCGGTCCATGGGCCAGCGCTGCATCTCCGGGTCCGTAGTGCACGGTCGGGACCTGACCGATTCCGTTCATGAGGCGGAGGTCGCTACCGTAGGGGGCACCCCAGGTTTGCTGCTGGTGTGATGAAACGGTGGCGTGGGCCCGGCGGAGTGCGGCCACGATCGGAGCGTCGGCCTCGGTCCGCCCCGGCAGGAATTGCCCGCCCCACCATTGGATGGCGACGGGGTGATCCCGGAGCCAGGGGTCTCGGTCGCAGGCTTCCTGCAGGGCGGTGGCGAACTGGGCTCGGGCGTGCTCGGCGGCTTCTTCCAGTGCCACGCCGTATCTGCCTTCGGCGACGAGCAGGTCCGGGACGGAGGAGGACCAGTCGCCGGCGTGCACCCGCCCGATCTCGATCGGGTAGGCGATGTCCCACCGGCCCATCAACGGGTCGACGGTGTGGTTGCGCTGGGCTTCGAGTCGGCGCAGGGCTTGGAAGATGGGAATGAATTTCTCGATGGCGCTGGTGCCGGTGGTGCGGCGGGAAGCATGCGCCGCATGGCCTTTGACGGTGAGTCGGAAGGTCAACGATCCGGCGTTGGCCGGAACGATGTCAAGGGAGGTGGGTTCGGGGATCACGCAGGCATCTGCCCGCCAACCCCGGTGCAGGCTGGCGTAGGTGCCCAGGCCGCCATCCTCCTCACCCTGGACGCTGGCCAGGAGCAGGTCCCCGCGCAGCGGTACCTCCAGCGCCGTGAGCGCCTTCACGGCCCACATGGCTGCAACAACGCCGCCTTTCATGTCGCAGGCGCCGCGGCCGGCGACCGAGTTTCGCCCGACTGCGCCGGCGAACGGGCTCATCGTTCCCCACGCGTCCAGGTTGCCGGCCGGGACGACGTCGATGTGTACGTTGAGCATCAGCGACGGCCCGCCGCCGGCGCCGTGGGCGACCCCGACCAGGCCCCAGGCTTCGCTGCGGTCGACCTCCACACCGGGGAAGTCGGCAGCCGCGAGGGTTTCCGGGAGGGGGATCTGCCAGTGGTCGACCTCGAGCCCGAGACCGGTGAACTGGCCGGCCATGTGGTCCTGGATGGAATTTTCCTCCGCGGATCCGGAGATGCTGGGTGTTCTGACCAAACTCGACAGGGAGGCGACGATTTCCTGGGTGTGGTCGTCGATGTAGTCCAGCACTCGTGGACGCCACAGTTGCTCGGCGCTGTCAGCGGCCGTCGTCGGGCTCATCCGTTGTCACCTTTCGTCACGACTTCCATTCTCGGGTGGCGACGGGACACCGCCCGGGCCATGGCATCCAGCCGCTGCTGCAGTTGCAGTCGGGTCCTGCGCTGCGCCCGGCGCAGGCTCGCGGTCAACCACGGTCCGTCGGGTCGGGCGCCGGGTTGGCCGGTGAGGGTGGCGATCTCCGACCAGAAGTTGACCACCGGGCTCAGATGGCTGGCGTACGCCCAGGTGCGGGTGAGCGCGGCCAATTCGTGACGGGCCAGATGATCTCCGAAGGCCGCTGCACCCAGGAATGGAACCAGCTCGTGGTGACCGACGGACTGCAGGGCCTTGACGGCGCCGGCCCGGTCGCCGTCAGCCAGCGCCGTGATCGCAGAGTTGATGGCGTGCAGATCCCCGTCGGTCTGTTCGTGGGGGTGGCTCACCGCCGATGCGGCGTCCAGGGCGAACTGGCTCTTCCCGATGCGGGTGAAAGCGCTGCGGCCCTTGGCCTCGGCATGATCGGCGGCGGCCCTCTGCAGGGCGGCGTGTGCCTGATCGATGGCGACCGCGGCCAGCTGGCGGGCGCGGGCACGGTGGTCCAGAATGCTGTCCGGGTCGTGGTCGGCGTCCAGCAGCAGCAACGCGTAGAGCTTGGCCTGGGCGGCCAGGATGTCGAAGTCCAGCAGGTCGATGGTGTCGAACTGGGTGTGGTAGTTGCTGCGGCCGAACGACTTCTCCCAGGCGTAGCAGGCGACGCCCGGAATTCCGGCGAGCAGGAACGGCCACTGCTCGGTCCCGGCGACCGGCGGAGCCACCCGCCACCCGGTGGGTGCCCACCCGGCGAGGGCGGCGGTCCGTCCGACCCTGCGGGCCCACGCGGCGAGTTCCACCGGTGCCTCGATCACCGAACGCAGACTTCGGTGGCCGGTGGCCTCGACGCACAGGTGGAACGGCGACTCCGTACTCCACTGCGGATGGGTGGTGTTGACCTGACCCCAGGCGCCGATGCACCAGTCGAACAGGCTCCCGGTGATCCCGTACTCCTCCGCCGTGCGGCTGGTGAAACAGATGCGGTGCCTCGGGCGATGACCCGAGGTGACCAGGGCTCTGGCCATGCCGAGCATGGCTGCGACACCGCTCGTGTTGTCGAAGGCACCCTGGAACCACGCGTCGTGATGGGCTCCGACGACGATCGGGCCGGGCAAGTCCCCCGGTAGGTACCCGACGACATTGGCGCCCCGCGAACGCGGCGACACCTGCGCCTGCAGGGTCATCGTCGCCGACACCGCAGACGTCTTGATGGCCTGGCGCAACCGGGCAGCGTCTTCCTTGCTGATCAACACCATCGGCGGCGCCCCGGCGGGCCAGTGAGAGTCGAAACCGCCCAGCGCGTCAGCGGTTCCGTACCACGGTCCCCGCGCGGGGCAATTCAGGATGACCCCGGCGACGCCGCGCCGCGCCAACTCGAGAACCACGGCTGACGGGTGGATCCCGGGGTGCCGCCAGTCCAGCAGCACCAGCGCGCCGTCCAGCTCCAGGGGATCCACCACCGTGCGTCGTCCGTCGCCGATATCGACCACGGGCGCGGTGACGCCCCCTGGAACGGTCGGCGGCACCCCGCCGAAACTGACGGCCCGATAGCTGGCGGAGCCGACCGGCTCCTCGGTATTCGTGACCTGGACGCCGGCGGACAGGAACCTCCACGCGTCGACCTCCACGGGTTCGACTGCGACGTCGACCAACCCGATCGCGCGCATCTGGCCGGCGACGAATTCTGCGACCGCGAAATCTTCGGGGGTGCCGGTCGTGCGGAACCCCAACGGGCTCGACCCGATCCCGGTCAGCGCAAGGACGACGCCCCGAAGATACCCGGGGTCGATGTCCAACCCCGCCACCACGGCTACTGCGCGGGGGTCGACACCGGGACGTGGGCTCATCCCGAGCTCCGCCCGTCGATGGGTGGGAGCGCGGCACCAACGGGCCGGCCGTCGCCGAAGACCGATTCGATTTCCTGGTGTTCGGGTGCGTGATCGGGCAGCGTGTCGGCCCAGACGCTGACGCACTCGACATCGCCGATGGTGGTGAAGGTGTGCGGCTGGTTGCTGACGAACCAGATCCCGTCACCGGCGTCCAGTCGGTGGGTCTGCTCCCCGACCAGCACCTGCATGGCTCCGCTGATCACCACCCCGGCCTCCTCGCCGGCATGGGAGACCGGCTCGCGGACTGCGCCGTCGCCGGGTTGCAGATACAGGTAGAACAGGTCGAGCTTGCGACGGGAACTGCGGGCGATGGCCTCGTAGCGGGCCCGGTCCTGGACGACGACAATTCTTCCGCCGGCCGGGGTGACGTCCAGATTCTCGGTCTCCTGCTGGGCGAAGAAGTCGAACAACGACGCGTTCAGCGCCCGGCCCAGGCTCCACAAGGTGCCCAGCGAAGGCTCGGCCCTGCCGGTCTCGAACTGGCTCAACGCCGACACCGTCACTCCCACCTGGGCGCTCAGAGCGGCCAAGGTCAACCTCTCGCGCTGCCGCAACTCCCGGAGCAACCGGCCCAGCGCCAGCCGGGTCGGGACATCCAAACTGGCCACACGCCCACCCTTCCACCCGCGAAGGCCGCGACCTGATCTCGTCGAATTCCAGTGCTACTTGAATCGCTACAGTAGCGCTTCGATTTCGTCTGTCAAGACCCGGGTGGTCGTCGGTCGCCGCGGTCGGTGCACTGCGGTCTATCCGCGGTGGCGCCGAAACATTCGGCTGAACGGATCGTACTTGCGATCGACCACCCGCTCCTTCAACGGGATGATCCCGTTGTCGGTGATCTTGATGTGTTCCGGGCAGACCTCCGAACAGCACTTGGTGATGTTGCAGAGCCCGAGACCGTGCTGCTCCTGAGCCGCGACCTGTCGGTCCGCAGAATCCAGCGGATGCATGTCCAACTCGGCCAGGCGAATGAAGAACCGGGGGCCGGCGTAGGCCTGCTTGTTGTCCTCGTGGTCACGAATGACGTGACACACGTCCTGGCACAGGAAGCACTCGATGCACTTGCGGAATTCCTGACTCCGCTCGACGTCGACCTGTGCCATCCGGTAGTCACCCGGAGCCAACTCCGGCGGTGGAGAGAATGACGGGATGGAGCGGGCTTTCACGTAGTTGTACGACACATCGGTGACCAGATCCCGGATCACCGGGAAGGTCCGCATCGGCGTCACCGTCACGGTTTCCTGCGCGGTGTAGCTCGACATCCTGGTCATGCACATCAATCTGGGACGGCCATTGATCTCGGCCGAACAAGAGCCGCACTTGCCGGCCTTGCAGTTCCAACGGACCGCAAGATCGCCGGCCTGGGTGGCCTGGATCCGGTGGATGACATCCAGCACCACCTCACCTTCGTTCACCTCCACCAGGTACTCCCGGAGTTCGCCGCCTTCGACGTCCCCCCTCCACACCCTGAACTTCCCCAGATATGACATCGATCAGTGTCCTTCCGGGGCGCCCGCGCCATCGGTTGCGGCAGTCGCGCCGCCGAGGTCGGCCAGTTCGGCCGTGGTGAAGTACTTGCCCAGTTCTCCGGCATCAAACAGCCCCAGCAGGTCGGGCCGGACCGCAGGCTGCTCGACATCATCGATGTGCACGCCGCCGTCGACGATGGAACAGACCAGTAGACGGCGCCGCCAATCCGGCGACATCCCCGGGTGGTCCTCTCGCGTGTGACCGCCCCGGCTCTCGGTGCGCTGCAGCGCCGCTGCTGCCACACAGCGGCTGACCAGCAGCATGTTCTGCAGGTCAAGGGCCAGGTGCCAACCGGGATTGAACTGCCGGTGCCCCTCGACGGCTACCTGGCGCGCCCGGACATCCAGCGCATCCAGTTTCTCCAGGGCCTGCTCGATCTCGCCCTCGCGGCGAATGATGCCGACCAGGTCGTTCATCACCTGCTGCAGATCGGCATGGATGGTGTACGGGTTCTCGCCGCCGGCCGGGCCGTCCTCCCGGAACGGGGCGAGCGCAGCCGCAGAGGCGGCCTCGATGTCGATATCGGCAATCTGCGGAACGTCGGCTCCCAGAGTGTCGACGTAGGCTGCGGCGCCCAGGCCCGCCCGACGCCCGAACACCAGCAGATCCGACAACGAATTGCCACCCAGTCGATTCGACCCGTGCATTCCGCCGGAACATTCCCCGGCGGCGAACAGCCCGGGGACCGACGAGGCCCCGGTGTCGGGGTCGACCTCCACGCCGCCCATCACGTAGTGACAGGTCGGGCCGACCTCCATGGCTTCGGCGGTGATGTCGACATCGGCCAGCTCGGAGAACTGGTGGTACATGCTGGGCAGCTTCTTGCGGATCTCCTCGCTGGACCGGCGGGAGGCGATGTCCAGGAACACTCCTCCGTGGGGAGTGCCGCGGCCGGCCTTCACCTCCGAGTTGATCGCCCGCGCGACCTCGTCACGGGGCAACAGTTCGGGCGGCCGGTGGTTGTGCTCGGGATCGGTGTACCAGCCGTCGGCTTCGGCTTCGGTGGTCGCGTACTGCGTCTTGAACACGTCCGGTATGTAGTCGAACATGAAGCGCTTGCCCTCGGAGTTCTTGAGGACGCCGCCGTCCCCACGGACCGACTCGGTGACCAGGATGCCCTTCACGCTCGGCGGCCACACCATCCCGGTCGGATGGAACTGGACGAACTCCATGTTGATCAGTCGCGCGCCGGCACGCAGTGCCAGCGCGTGGCCGTCACCGGTGTACTCCCAGGAGTTACTGGTGACCTTGAAGGACTTACCGATACCCCCGGTCGCGATGACCACTGCCGGTGCCTGGAAAACGCTGAACCTGCCGGTGTCCCGGAAATAGGCGAAGGCGCCGGCGATGGAGCCACCGGACAGGAGGAGATCAGTGACCGTACATTCGGCGTACACCTTCACCCTGGCTTCGAAATCGCCGAGCTCGCGCTCGTCCTCCTGCTGCAGGGAGACGATTTTCTGCTGCATGGTGCGAATGAGTTCCAGCCCGGTCCGATCACCGACGTGCGCCAGTCGGGGATATTCGTGACCACCGAAATTCCGCTGGCTGATCCGCCCGTCAGGCGTGCGATCGAACAGGGCTCCGTAGGTCTCCAGTTCCCACACCCGCTGTGGCGCCTCCTGGGCGTGCAACTCGGCCATCCGGGGGTTGTTGAGGAATTTCCCACCTCTCATGGTGTCCCGGAAATGCACCTGCCAATTGTCGTGGGAGTTGACGTTGCCCATGGCCGCCGCGATTCCACCCTCGGCCATCACGGTGTGCGCCTTGCCGAACAGCGACTTGCAGATGATGGCGACCCGCTTGCCCGACTCGCGGGCGGCGATGGCGGCCCGCAGACCCGCCCCACCGGCCCCGATCACGATCAGGTCGTAGCTGTATCGCTGCACCCCCGCCATCAGAGAACCCCCGTCATCAGAAGAATCTCACATCGACGATCGAGCCGCCCGCGACCAGTCGGACGTAAAGATCCGTGAAGGCCACCCAGCCGAGCGAGAGCCACGCGAACAGCATGTGACGCTCGTTCAACACCGAAAGCTTCGTCCACAGCCAGTACCGAACCGGATGCTGGGAGAAATGCCGGAGCCGACCGCCGATCAGGTGGCGGCAGGAGTGACAGGACAACGAATACAGCCACAGCAGCGTGGCGTTGACCAGCAGCACGACGGAGCCCAGGCCGGCGTGCAGCCAACGTCCGTCGTGATTTCGGAAGGAGATCACTGCGTCCCAGGTGAGGATCAGGTTGAAGATCAGCCCGAAGAAGAAGAAGTACCGATGGATGTTCTGCAGGATGAGCGGGAAACGCGTCTCACCGGTGTACTTCTGGTGTGGTTCGGGTACGCCGCACGCGGCGGGCGAGCGCCAGAAGGCCCGGTAGTAGGCCTTGCGGTAGTAGTAGCAGGTGAGTCTGAAGCCGAGCGGGAAGATCAGGATGAGGACCGCAGGCGACAAGGGCCACCAGGAACCGAAGATACCGACCGACGGCGCTCCGGTCGCCGTGCACGACACGGTCAGACATGGCGAGTAGAACGGCGAGATGTAGGGCTCGTAGAAGTAATTCTTGCCGATGAACGCAGCCCAGGTCGCGTAGAGGATGAAAGCCGACAATGCCAGCACGGTGATGAGCGGCGAACGCCACCAGCGGTCGGTTCGCAGAGTCGGCACGCCCATCAGCGCGCGTCCTGCGGCGCCCACACCCGCGGGCGAGCGATTGACCACGGTCACCCCACCTGACGTTCGTGCAGGCAGAGGGCCACCGTCGCGGGGGTCACCGATGATCGTGGTGTGGGCGCGGCATGTGGGGTGGAGCGTGTGGCGCATGGAAACCGCCGAGTCCCTCTTCATCGACGCCGCGCCACAGGGACTCGTCGTACGGTGTGTCGGAGATGATCTCCAGTTTCCGAACCGGCGGAAGGGCGTGCAACCCCGTGCAATCGCCCATGTCCAGCTCGATGCGTTCGACGTCGTTGCGGAGACGGCGCACCGCCGGTACGTCGCCCGCCTGCGTCGCGATCACCTGCACGGCGTGTGCCAACTGTTCCACCGCCAGGTGCAAGGCTGCGGTGTCCACTGAATCGGGCATCGGACTCGTCCTTTCGCTTCGCGGTCTGTCGGCCCTACTCCCGGCCGCGTGAGCTCGAATCCGCACCGCCACCGAGGTCGTCGCTGACCCGCCAGGCTCAAGTCTCACCCCCGGACACGTCCACAGCAAGCCGACACTTTGCAGAGGCATCGATGGACGACATTCCAGGCGTGTTCAAAAGCCTGCTCTGTGCCTGCGACACCGATGGATTGACGCTACAGGGACGAGGCTGTCCGAGAGTCGAACTTCGCGACCGGAACCGACAATGTCCATACCCCCCGGGACATCCCGCCTGTACCGATCAACCCGACGTACCCGAAACCCGCCACACTGTTGGAAGAGTTGGCAGTCAGGTCTGCTGCGGTGACGTCGGGGCTGACGAAGGTGATCGGCGCCGACAGGTCACGGCAGTCCCACACGTTGCGAGGCAAGTAGCCCGTACTGATCCGCAGGTGGGTGTAGCACTGGCCGTTGGTGGGAGCGAAGTCTGCGCCGGGCATGACGACCAACGTTTTCCAGGTCAGAACAGTGTTGGCCACGGAGATGGTCGCGCCGTGGCCGGCGGCGAGCGGTGCGGAGGCGGTGAACGGTGCGGCATTGCCATTGGCATCCGCAGCACTGGCGACGGAGATCGCGACCGGAGCAGCGGTGAGGGCAGCAGCCAGAACAGCCGTGAGCGCCCGGCGTTTCCCGGAGGAGCGTCCCGCACGGGCGGCGGTCGGCGGCTGGGCCGAGGACGGCCGCACCGGGGCGTAGGGGTGGATGGTGCGGCCGAGGCTGGCGATCATCTGGGGCTCCCGGTGCGATCGGTGTGGCAGGACGAAATCAGAGAGGTGCGCTAACCACCGAGAGTGAGTGATCGGTCACCACGGGTAGTCTACGACGCGAATGCCACTGACGTCGAGACGAAGTCGGAAGGCGAATGCTCCGTCAGGAGGACCCACAACGGTCGGAGTGACGGAACGGGCCTTCATTGGCTTTTGTGCCCGATTGCCGACCATTCCAATCCGGGAAACCGGTGTCGGCCTCGAGCCTGGAGCCGCGTCAGGAAGTGCATACATGGGAATGTCTCTGTTTCTGACCTTTCACTGAGTTTCGTAGAATCTGATTTTTCACCGATCACCCTCGGACCGCCGCCGATCGTGCTGTGGCTCGGCCCGGAGACCGGCTCCACATGCACCTCTGCCTTGCTCCCGGCGGTGCTGCCGCAGGACCTCGCGGAATCACTTCCCACCCTGCGCAATAGATGGGACACTTGGTTCCTGTCGGCCATCGACGAAGGGCGTCCAGAGATGACGGATCGTCCATCTGCGGTGCGAGTGGCAGCCATTGCAGGCTCGGTGCTGTTGCTGCTGCTGCTGATGGTGCTGGCCCTCGCCCTCCTGTTCGGCCCACTGGTCCAGGGTGGCCCACACCTGGGTTGAGCCTTCCGCCTGGCGACCCAGCACTCAGAACGGAGGAATTTTCATTTCCTCGACGTGACGGTTACGTTTCATTTGGACTCATCCTGGCTATGATCAGCACATGAATCGAGAGCTGACCCACGGGCGTCAGGTGGCGCGGCGAGCACGTCGGGCAGCCGTCACGTGCCTTGCCATCACTGCGCTGTTGCTGTCCATCGCCACGGCGACGACCGCTACGGCAATGACCGCCACGGCGGCACCCCCGAGGCCGGCCGCGACCGCATCACAAGCACTGCCGGGCTCGGTGCAGCCCGCCTTCGGCCCGGACGTCCTGGTCTTCGACCCGTCCATGCCGCAGAGCCAGATCCAGGCCGCGGTCGACGCGGTCGCCGCCCAGCAGATCCCGAATCAGTTCGGCCCGCAACGGTATGCGCTGCTGTTCAAGCCCGGCACCTACGGCTCGGCCGAGTCGCCACTGAATTTCCAGGTGGGCTATTACACCGAGGTCGCCGGCCTCGGACCGAACCCGGGTGATGTGGTGATCAACGGCGCCATCGACGTCTTCAACCAATGCCAGGCCACCAACTGCGTGGCGCTGAACAATTTCTGGCGTTCGATGTCCAACCTCACGATCAACGTCCTCAACCCGGCCACCGGTGTGTATTCAGCGTGCCACACGGGAGAGTTCTGGGCCGTGTCGCAGGCCGCCCCGATGCGCCGCGTCCACGTCAACGGCCTCACTACGTTGATGGACTACTGCACCGGACCCGCCTCGGCCAGCGGCGGCTTCATCGCCGATTCGCGTTTCGACGGCGCACAGGTGATCAACGGTTCGCAGCAGCAGTTCCTGGTCCGGAACACCACCCTTGACGCCTGGTCCAACGGCGTGTGGAACCAGGTGTTCGCCGGGGTGACCAACGCACCGGCGCAGTGCTTCCCGGCGGTGAGTCAGAGCTGCGGGCCCTACACCACCCTCGCGGCCACTCCGGCGAGCAAGGAGAAGCCCTACCTCTACCTGGACCAGACTGGCAACTACCGGGTGTTCGTCCCGTCTGCTGCCCGCAACTCGGTCGGTGAGAGTTGGTCGGCCACCTCCCAGACGCCCGGCCGATCACTCCCGTTGTCCGCGTTCTACGTGGCTTCCCCCGCCGATTCGGCGCGGACGCTGAACCGGCAGCTCGAACGTGGACGCAGTCTGCTGCTCACCCCGGGCACCTACCGACTGGACTCCACCCTCCGCGTCGAACGGGCCGGGACCATCGTGCTGGGCTTGGGATTTGCCACCGTCACCCCCACTCGCGGCAACATCGCGATGACGGTCGAAGACTCCCCGGGCGTCGACATCGCCGGCATCGTCTTCGACGCCGGTCCCGTCAACTCGCCGTCTCTGCTGCAGGTCGGGGAGAGGAGCGAAGACCGCCGACGCCACGCCGCGGACCATGCTGACGCTGTGCCAACGGCACTGCAGGACGTCTTCTTCCGGATCGGTGGGGCACACCTGGGCAAAGCTGCGGTGAGTCTGCTCGTCAACAGCAACAACGTGATCCTGGACGACGTCTGGGCCTGGCGCGCCGATCACGGCACCGGCGTCGGCTGGAATCAGAACACGGCCGCTACCGGACTGATCGTCAACGGCGACAACGTGACCGCTACCGGCCTGTTCGTCGAACACTTCCAGAAGACCGAAGTCCAATGGAACGGAGAGAACGGCAACGTCGTGTTCTTCCAGAACGAGATGCCCTACGACGTACCGAGCCAGGCTGCCTGGATGTCCGCCCCCACCGTGCAGGGTTACGCCGCACTCGAAGTCGGATCGAGGGTGAAGCACTTCACCGGCTACGGTCTCGGCTCCTACAGCTTCTTCAACCAAGGTGTCGACATCTTCTCCGACAACGCCTTCGTGGTACCAGTGACGCCAGGAGTCCAGCTGCACGACCTGCTGACGATCTTCCTGGACGCTGTCAACGGCAAGGGCGGTATCCGCAACGTCATCAACGGGGTCGGCGGATCCTCGACAGTGGCCAACCCCGACGTCCCGGTCACGGTCGTCACGTACCCGTAGGAGGGGCTTCTACCCCCGACACCTCGACCGGGTGTCGCCGGTTGATCGGTCGAGGGCGTCGGGGGGAGATCGACTGCGCGGTCGGCTCCTTCAGGCTTTCGACGCCAGCAGTTCCTTCAGGAGGGCTTCGATGCGGCGACGGATGTCGTCGCGGATCGGCCGTACCGCCTCGACGCCCTGCCCGGCCGGGTCGTCCAGTTCCCAGTCCTCGTAACGTCTACCGGGAAAGACCGGGCAGGTATCTCCGCAACCCATGGTGATCACCACGTCGGAGGCCTGCACCGCCTGGGTGGTCAGCACCTTCGGGACATGGGCGGCGATGTCGACTCCGACCTCCGCCATCGCCTCGACTGCGGCGGGGTTGATCTGCTCGGCGGGCAGCGACCCAGCCGAGCGGACTTCGATCGCTCCACCGGACAGCGCGGTCAGGAACCCGGCAGCCATCTGGGAGCGGCCGGCATTGTGCACGCAGACGAACAACACCGAGGGCTTGTCGGACATCGGGGGGCTCCGATCGATGAGGAGTAGGAAAGCCGAGGTTCAGGACGCAGACGATGCGTTGCGCGAGGCAGACGGGGCGGTGGGATCGCCCGCGAAGAACCGACGGCCGGCCCACAACGCGACATAGACCAGGGCCACCAGGGCGGGAACCTCGATCAGAGGGCCGACCACGCCGGCCAGTGCTTGCCCTGAGGTGACCCCGAAGGTCCCGATCGCAACGGCGATCGCCAGTTCGAAGTTGTTGCCGGCAGCGGTGAACGCCAAGGTGGTCGTCTTGGCGTAGCCGAGTTCGAGGCTCCGGCCCAGGCCGAACCCGACACCGAAGGTGATCGCGAAGTAGACGATCAGTGGCAGCGCGATGCGGGCGACATCCCAAGGACGGCTGGTGATCTGATCGCCCTGCAACGCGAACAGCACCACGATGGTGAACAGCAACCCGTAGAGCGCCCACGGCCCGATCTTGGGCAACACCGTCGATTCGTAGTACTCCCGGCCCCTGGTCCTCTCCCCGATGGTGCGGGTCAGGAACCCGGCGACCAGCGGGATCCCGAGGAAGACCAGGACGGACACGGTGATCGCGCCGACGGAGAACCCGGCCGTCGTGGTGGCCAAGCCGAGCCAGCGTGGTAGGACCTGCAGGTAGAACCAGCCCAACGCCCCGAATGCGATGACCTGGAAGACGGAGTTGATGGCGACCAGGACGGCGGCGGCCTCCCGGTCCCCGCAGGCCAACTCGTTCCAGATCAGCACCATGGCGATGCACCTGGCGAGCCCGACGATGATCAAACCCGTGCGGTATTCGGGCAGTTCGGGAAGCAGCAGCCACGCCAGGGTGAACATCAACGCCGGTCCGACGATCCAGTTCATCACCAGTGAGGCGATCAGCAGCCGTTTGTCGCCGGTCACCCGGCGCGTTTCGTCGTAGCGGACCTTGGCCAGCACCGGATACATCATCACCAACAATCCGACGGCGATCGGCAGCGACACGGACCCGACCTTCACCGCGTCCAGGCCCTCGGACAGGCCCGGGACGACGCGGCCCAGCAGTAGCCCAAGGGCCATCGCCGCGATGATCCAGACCGGCAGGAACCGGTCCAGCCTCGACAGTCCGGCCAGGACCGCCGGCTGCCCGGCGGTCGAGGTTCCGATGGTGGTCACCGACAACCGCACGTCGTCGCCGCAGCGGTGTCACCCGCGGTGGGGGCTCCGCAGCAGCCGGCCCTGGCGGAAGGTTCGCAGCAGTCGGCTCGATCAGCCGGGGTGCAGCAGCCGGGAGCGGCCGGCTTGGTGGCGCGGACGATGGCGCCGTGCAGGCCGTCCGCGACCCGGTGGGTGAACACCACTTCCGGTTCGTCGAATCCCGCCGCGGTGAGGCCTTCGAGGTATTCGGTGACCGATAGGGCCCCGGCGATGCACCCGACGTAGGAGCCTCCTTCGGCGCGTTGCGCCGGGGTGAGGTGGTCCTCGGCGACGACATCGGAGATGCCGATCCGCCCGGCCGGGTTCAGGACCCTGAACATCTCCGCGAGCACCGCTGGTTTGTCGGTGGACAGGTTGATGACGCAGTTGGAGATGATCACGTCGATCGAAGTGTCCGGCAGCGGGATCTGCTCGATCTGGCCCTCGAGAAACTCGACGTTGGTGGCGCCGGCGCGGGAAGCGTTGGCGCGAGCCAGATCCAGCATCTCCCTGGTCATGTCCAAGCCGAAGGCGAATCCAGTGGGTCCGACCCGCTTGGCCGACAGCAACACATCGATGCCGCCACCGGATCCCAGGTCCAGCACCTTCTCACCCTCCCGCAGATCGGCGACCGCCAGCGGATTGCCGCAGCCGAGCGAGGCCAGCACGGCTTCGGCGGGCAGTCCGTCGGTCTGGCCGGCGTCGTAGAGGCCGGCGCCGAACACGTCCGACTCGTCAACGTCGCTGATGACACTCAGGGCATCGGAAGGTGCGCAACAGCTCTGTGCCGAAACCGATCCCACGGCTGCTGCTGCGGCGGCGTAGCGATCTCGGACGTGTTCCCGGAGTTCGTCGGTAGCGGTCATGACCTGTCCCTTTCGCAGATGGCGCGTTCATAGATGAACGTCGATGTCCCAACCCTGCAGGCAGACATAGACGTTTGTCAATGTTTGGCGCATACTTGTCCGGTGACGTCCCGAACCGACCTGCCGCTGACCGACGTGACATGCTGCGCGCCGCTGACCCGGGAGCCGTTGACCGCGCCCGCTGCCGAGGCTCTGTCCAGAACGCTGAAAGCGATCGCAGACCCCACGCGGTTGCGGCTGCTGTCGATGGTCGCCGCGCACGAGGGCGCCGAGGCGTGCGTGTGCGACCTGACCGAACCCCTTGGTTTGACCCAGCCGACCGTGTCCCACCATCTGAAGGTGCTCGTCGACGCCGGACTGCTGACGCGCGACAAGCGAGGCGTGTGGGCCTATTTCGCCCTGGTACCCGGCGCCCTCGCCTCCCTGGCGGCGGTACTGAGCAGCCAGCAGCCGCTTGCATTCGCGACCGTCTGATCAGGTCGAGCAAGCCATCGCGCATCGTGTGGCAGCTGCCGAAGCCGGGCGGAGCCTGCCGGCTGCGTGACCCGATCCTCGTGGTCTCGTGACCATTCTCCCTTCGCCGGATCCCTCTCTCCGGGCCAGGTCCCGCCATCCGCCCACCTGGTTGGGTGGGGCGGGCGGCGGGACCGGCGGCACGATGTCACCCGATGCCGGGGTCACCGGTTGATTCCGGTGGACGGGCCGGCGGGTCAGGCCCACCACATGTGATACATGCCGCTGTCGGTGCCGATCGCGAAGCCGTCGATGCGATTGGCCGACCAGGTCGTCGCCGCCACCGAGGATTCGACGACGCCGCCGCGGCTCTCCCAACCGCTCCAGGTCGAGCCGTCCCACGCTTGGTGCCAGACGGCACTGTCGGTGCCGACGGTGAACAGGTCGAGGCGGTTCGGCGCCCATGAACTGGCGGTCAGCGGGCCGCACAGCCCGCCAAGGGACTCCCACCCGCCCCAGGCTGCGCCATCCCACCACCGGTGCCAGCATGCGCTGTCGGTACCGCGCGCGAACACGTCCAGTCGATCCCTGTTCCACGACACCACCGTGGGGTCGGACGTGAGGGTTCCACCGAGGGATTCCCAACCGCCCCACGCATTGCCGTCCCACCACCGGTGCCACAAGGCGTGGTCGGTACCGTTCGCGAACACGTCCAGCCGATCGGTATCCCAGGCGACCGCCGTGGGTACTCCCATCAGGATGCCACCGAGCGACTCCCAACCACCCCAGCCGGCGCCATCCCACCAGCGGTGCCACAACGCGTGATCGGTGCCGACCGCGAACACATCGAGCCGGTTCGGCGCCCACGACACCGCGACCGGTGCCGATTCCAAAATGCCGCCGAGCGATTCCCAGCCGCCCCAACTGCTCCCGTCCCACCAGCGGTGCCACATCGCGCTGTCGGTACCGAGCGCGAACACATCGAGCCGGTTGGGTGCCCAGGACACCACGGACGGGGACGAAATGATGATGCCGCCCAGGGATTCCCAGCCGCCCCAGGCATTGCCGTCCCACCAGCGATGCCACAGGGCGCTGTCGGTGCCCATGGTGAACACGTCGATGCGGTCGGGGCCCCAGGACACCGACACCGGCGGAGATTCCAGGATCCCGCCGAGCCCTTCCCAGCCGCTCCAGCCGGCCGGCGCCAACAGCGGGTACGGGTTGTCGTTGGTCAGGCCGCAGGGCGCGCCAGGTGGGAAGTGCGCGTCGAGCAACCCCTTGAAGGCGGCCAGGGCGTCGGTGCGCCCGGTGAGATTCGTGTAGGTCGCAGCCAGGGTGGAACCACCGGCGGCGACGATCTCCGCCCAGCTGAAGTGCAGTTGGTACCTCAGCCAGTTCAGGAACAGGGTCGCGCATCCGATGGACACGTAGTTGCGGTCGGTCGGGTCGGTGGTGTTCACGAAGTCCGGGCGGCCCCCGTCCAGCCAACTCGCAGCGGACGTGAAACCGTTGAGTGCACTGGGATACAACTCGGTCGCGAAGATCCGCGACAACCCTTCCCCGGTGCTGGCACCGCAGTCCCATCGACCGCTCGCCGCGGAGAACACCTCGACCGACTCCGCGACCTGCAACATCCTGATCAGGTCGGGGTTCGTTCCGTCGAACGCCGCGCAATGTTCCTCGGTCGCGGCGCAGTTGGCGTGATACGCCCCGAAGCTACCGGCCACCACATAGATCGTGAACGGCATTCCACCCGGGGTGATCTCCCCGAACCAGCCGCGCATCTGGGCGTAGTCCGCTTCACACCTGGCCAGGACAGCGTCAGCCAGAGTCGGGCCGCTCGCGCCCAGACCATCCTCGTAGAACACCTTGAAGTGCGGTGTACTACCGCGCAGGGTGTAGGGGCCGCCGTCGGCCGCCAGGGCCGGCCGATCTGCCGGCACCTCGCCTCCGGGCAGCACCAGGACATGCAAGGGACCAGTCGTCCGCGGAGCGACGGCCAACGTCTGCAGCCCGGGGACCGCCCCACCGCTGCTCATCGTCTGGCTGCTGACCGGAGTTCGTTCCTGTCCGGATCCCTTGTCCGTCATCGGTTCGGGAATTGTGATACCTACCATTGTTGCCACTCCATTCTTGAACGGAAGATCAGGAAGTAAAAACGGTGGTGGATGGCTTGGAACTCACTGGACCAGGAGGAGTTCCTGGAAGGCAGAAGCCTTCACGATCACGACGGATCAAATTATCCGCTGTGACATGTACCTCGTCGTCGCTCGCCGACAAAGCGCTTTGTCGATCGCCGGAACACCAATGGTAGGCGTCCGGGACGACCCTGTCGATAGACCGAGCTGACGAATTCAATCACCAGTCTGCTATGGTCTTCGAAGCCACACGGGTGAATTCCGAACCGCCATGTATCACAGCCCGGCCCATTGATCTCTCATTCTTGCGTGACCTGGGCCCTCCCCCCACCAGATCTGCTGATGCACAACAGGTCCGACGAGAACAGGTGGTCGTCCGATCCGTCCCATCGAACAACGGCTGCCAATTGGCATCGCTCACCGCGCATTTCAAAGCAGACATGGCGATGAACCTGGCCGGTCAGCCAGAGCAACTGCGACAGCGATCCCCGCAACTCTCTCGATATCAGAGTGTTGCGGGGATCGCCGGCACCCAGGCGTGACGAGGGCGGCCGTTGTCCGGGTCCGGACGTGGTCGGCTACGTCGATCGTGCGGCGGACTCCAGGAAGCTCAGCAGTTCACCGTCAGGTAGAAGTAGCCGTCGTAGCCGGTCGGCAGGTGCGTGGTGGAGTCGAGGTACCAGAGGGTCACCTGCACGCTGCTGCCGTTGAAGTCGTAAGCGCTGGCGTAGACATAGCCCGAGTAGGCGGTGACGGTCGGCGTGCAGTACGACACATCGCTGTCCACCGTGACCGAGTAGGTCCCCAGGCCGGTGTGCGTGGCCGACAGCAACCTGGAACTGCCCGCGAAGATCACGCCGTTCGGGTCGACCATGCCTGCGATCTGAAGTACGTAGTAGCCCGAGACGTCCATGATCACGTGCGCCGGGCCACCAGAGTTCTTGATGGTCAGGGCCGGATCCGTACCGATCGGCGAAAGGGCGAGCACCGGATTGGAGCTGACCGTCCGATCGCTCCAATAGGTGGTGAAGTTCGCCAACGGTGCGCTCGTGCCCGCGGGGTAGCCGACCAGGTAGCCACCGGCACTGGCCCCGGTGACGGTGACGGTCAGCGCGACCGCGGTGGCGTTGCCGGGTATGCCACAACCGCCGCTGAGCCCGCCCTGCGGAGCGAAACCGGAGGTACCCCGCACATAGAAGCTGCGAGCACCGCCGTTGGGCAGTCTGCCGCCGCCGTAACGGGTGTCCGCGATCCGGCACGGCCGGACCGGTACCAGGATGCTCTCAGGCTTTGCCGGTGGTCGGGGGTTGATCAGCGGGCCGGCGGCGAACGGCGCCTTCGTAACCGGGCCCGTCGACGCGTTCGGGACCGTCGGCGTCGGGGCCGTCGACCAGGGCCCCGGCAAAGTCGGGTTGACAATTCTTGAGCTGCGGCGATGGGTTGCGACATGCCGGGAGGGGCGGTTTGCGGGTGGGCGTGGCCCACGGTGATGATCATGAAGGTTCTTGAGGCCACTCACTCACAGCCAAGGACCACGCCCGATGTCATCATCACCCAGGTATACCGTCGTTGACCAATTCGACGAAGATGAGTTCCCCGACATCCCCACGGCGCCGGCGGCGTTGCTCCGAGCCCTGCGATCGGTTCCCGACCCCCGCAGCGCGCGCGGCCGCCGGCACGGCTTGTCCACCATTTTGGCGGTGGCCGCGTGCGCGGTGATCGCCGGTGCCCGCTCCTTCGTCGCCATCGCCGAATGGGCCGCCGACACCGCACCAGCAGTATTGGCCAAACTTGGCGTATCCAGTGAGAGACCCTGCGAGTCGACGATCCGGCGAACCCTGAACAGGATCAACGCCGACGGTTTGGATGTCATCGTCGGGACCTGGGCCGCTGTGGTCGCCACCGCGTCGAAAACATTTCAAGTGATCGCAGTCGACGGCAAATCGGTCCGGGGATCCGCCGTGGCCGGCGGCCGGTGCCGACATCTGCTCTCAGCGCTCACTCACACCGCAGGCCTGGTCCTGGGGCAGTTGGACGTCGATGTCAAAACCAACGAGATCCCCATGTTCGCCGAGCTTTTAGACAACATCGAGTTGCTCGGTGCGTTGGTCACCGCCGATGCGATGCACTGCCAGAAAATCCATGCCAAGTATCTCGTGGAGCAACGCGGAGCGCATTACCTGCTCACCGTGAAAGGTAACCAACCGACGCTGCGGCGGCGACTGGCCCAACTCCCATGGAACGACGTCGACGTCACCGACACCCAGAAGGACCGCGGACACGGACGGATCGAGAAACGAACCCTCAAAGTCGTCACCATCGCCGCGGGAATTCTGTTTCCGCACGCCGCCCAGGCGATTCAGGTGAGCAGAAAAGTCCGGTCGATCCGATCCAAGAAGTGGCATACCGAGACCGTCTACGCGGTCACCGACCTGCACCCGACCCAGGCGTCCGCCGCGCAGCTGGGCACCTGGCTCCGAGGACACTGGTCGATTGAAAACCGTTTGCACTGGGTCCGGGACGTCACCTTCGGTGAAGACCTGTCCCAGGCCCGCACCGGCAACGGACCCCAGGTCATGGCCACACTACGAAACCTGGCCATCGGACTTCTTCGACTGGACGGAGCCCGCAACATCGCAGAAGCCGTCCGACATCACGCCCGAGACCCCCACCGACCACCCAAACTCGTGCTGACCAGCTAAAACAGCCCGACATGAGCGATCTGCGACTTTGCCGGGGCCCTAGGCCGTCGACGTCGGGGCACCGCTCCCAGAAGCGAAAGCCGATCCCAGCCCCATCGAAACAACGATCAATACCACGCTCACCACAGTCGTCAGGCGCGATACGCGTTTCATGTCCGATCTCCTTTCTCTGCCGCACCAGGCGGCCGTGGATCCGGGCATGCACACGGAATGCATGCCGATGGACGGATCCAGATCTATCCACTGGCGGGTGTCGACCCAGGGTTCTGCTCCCGCGGATGAATCTCTTTCGACGGAAATGTTCATTCCAGCCTGAAGAATGGCCACCTGATAACCATGGGAATTGCTGCACCCGTGCCACAGAGGGTCCGATCGATGGAAAGAGGCGACCACCGTGCTTCCAGCAGGGGTACGACTGTTCCGAGCTGTCGACAGACATGAATACCGTCTGTCGGGCCTGCAGGACCTGGTTCAGCGAGGTGCCTTGGCGTGCGGCTCCGGGATTGGCACCGGGCCGATCGATACCGACTCCGCAGTTCAACGCACACCGATCATCAACTGTCGCCGCTGGGGTCGTTGCCTCCCTCGTTCGCAAACGCTGCCCTGGTCTGCCCAGGGGGGACGATCAACACACTGAACTATCTACAGACCGGATCGACACACCCGAGTGGTTTCCCACCATCGGTCGTCTCGTCGACTCGCGAGCCAAAGACTACTGCAGGTCCCACCATTTCTCAGCTGAACGCAGAAGTTGCCGGTGGAACGCAGAAGTCCTCGGGGGAACGCAGAGGTTGTCGGGGGAACGCAGAGGTTGTCAGTGGCAGGCAGAAGGCTGCGGGGGCGCGGACGACCGATGAGGCCGGGTGCACACCCGGGTGACTCCAGGCACCAGGTCCACCGGCGAAGTCATCCAGCGCCGGCGTACCGGTAGCAGGCAGTGCCGACTCAGACGGGTTCTGCCGAGGACCCCGTCATCGTGACGAGGGACGAATCGTCGTGCTGTGCCAGCCCGGCCTGCAACGCGGCCAGGTACTTGCGGTGTGCTGCCCCGGCCACCGGGGCGAACACACCGGACGCCTCACACAAATCCTGCACGATGCCCATGTCCTTGGACATGACGTCGGTCCTGGACCGGAGTTCCACCGGCTCGTGACGGAGCTGCTCGATCATGCGGGGGCCGCGGTCGGCCAGCATGAACGACGCTGCGGCTCCCGATTGCAGGACCTGCAAGCAGGTTTCCAGGTCCAGTCCCAACGAGTCGGCCAGCGCGAGCGCCTCCGCTGCGGCCGCCGTGTGCACCCCGCAGAGCAGTTGATTGACCGTCTTCATCAGCTGCCCGTCGCCGGGTTGGGGACCGACGACGTGGACCGTCGATCCCAGGAGGTCGAGCACCTGCTGTGCCGCCTCGAGGTGGTCCGGCTGCGCGCCGACCATCACCAGCAGATCACCCCGCGCCGCCCGGAGACTGCCGCCGCTGACCGGCGCGTCCACCAGACCGATCGACAGCGGATCCAGTGCTGCAGCTGCCGAACGGACCGCGTCAGCGCCGACGGTCGAGGTCATCACGATCGAGGCTCCGGCGCGCAGGGACTGCGCGATGCCGTCGGGACCGAACAGGACGAGTTCCATCTGTGCCGCGGTGCGGACACTGATGACGGCGACGCCGGCGTGTTCACAGGCCAGTGCGGCAGTCTCGGCCGGACGAATCCCGGCCTTTTCGGCGAGTTCGAGGCGACTCGAGTTGGGGTCGTACCCGCTGACCGGAAGATGCTCGGCGAGCCGCGTCGCCATGGGCAAACCCATGGCGCCCAGACCGAGCACCGCCACCTGGGTCGATACGGACCTCTCGTTCACTGCGCACCCCTTCTCCTCGCCGGAACGGCGCATGACCCCGGTCCCGGCGACCGCCCGTGGTTCGTCGTCGAGCGCTGGATCCTCATCATGCCCACCTCCGGCGCCCGTAGCGAGACCGTCTGTCCCCCGGCGGGAGTCGACCCGCAGACGGTAGCTCAGGACGAGCGGGTGGTCTGACGTCCCCCGATCCCGGCCACCGCAGGCGTTGCCGGCGACGCTGCGCTGCTGCGGCTAGTGACCGAGGGTGGCGGCCACGTCGATGATGACCTGCACCTGTCCAGTGCCTGCGAAATGAATCTTGATGCGGCTCTGGTGGAACAATCCGGACCCGGCCACGACCTGGCATCGGGTCAACAGGCCTGTGGACAATGTCTGGCCACGACCCATCCAGTCGATGGTCGAGGTGACCGGAACATCTGGCCGGTCAGCCGGAAACACCGTCAGGTACCCGGCGCCGGTGGTGGCCGTGACCGTGATGCTCAGGAAGACGTGATCGGCCGACGGTCCCTGCACGCTGGCGTTGACCGCGATCGTGCGCGTCTGCCCGGCGAGAAAGGTGCCCCCGCCCTGGCCGACCGGCCAACTGCGTGAGTCGAACGCGCGATACGGGACGACGATTTCGCCCGGCCCGTCGGTGAACACCGGTCCCGAACCACCGCTGGCCGCCGCATCCTGCGCCCCCGCGAGGAGTGTCGCTGCTGCTGCCCCTGCCCCGACCGTGCCGACGGCGAGCAATCGGCGACGGCCGATCTGTGGTGTTGCTGCATTCATGGTGAGACCCTCTCCATTGACGGCGACGAGACGCCGGTTACCGGTGAGGAACTCGGTGGGACGCCCCTGATACGTCGGGATGCCCGCGCCGCTAGATCTCAGTAGGCTTGCATCAGTCTGTTGTTATAAGTTAGCTTGGATGCAGCCCACTTCCGAAGGAGAGTCAGCCGTGACGACATCCACCACCGCCATCCGCGAACTCACCGCGCAAGGTCTCGGCACGGTCGGGGTCCAGGTCACCGACCGGGGCGCCGGCCGGCCGGTCCTCCTCCTGCATGGCGGTGGCGGCCACCGCACCGTGAGCGGACTGGCCGAACAGCTCGTCACCGTTCTCGACCTGCGCGTCCTCACCCCGACGCACCCCGGGTTCGAGGGCACGGCGCGACCAGCAAAGCTCGAATCGATCGGCGGCCTCGCGGCGCTCTACCTGGCGCTCTGCGATCAGCTCGATCTCACCGACGTCACCGTCATCGGCAACTCGATCGGCGGCTGGATCGCAGCTGAGATGGCGATCATCGGTTCACCCCGCCTCGCACGTGTCGTGCTCATCGGCGCCACCGGCATCGAGGTACCCGGCCATCCTGTCGCCCAGATCTCCTTCCTACCGATCGATGCCGTC
Source organism: Nakamurella sp. PAMC28650 (assembly GCF_014303395.1). GTDB lineage: Bacteria > Actinomycetota > Actinomycetes > Mycobacteriales > Nakamurellaceae > Nakamurella. Next base: position 2,964,863 of record NZ_CP060298.1, on the reverse strand, counting down.
ATGCGGCTGAGCTACCACGATCCGGAGCCGTTCCGGGTCGACCCGACCACCCTTCCCCCGGACGCCGATACGATCATGGCGGCGAACATGGCGGCCCTCGACGTCTACGGTGGGCAGTCGGGTGCCAATCCCGCTCTGCTCCAACGCCTTTCGACCGTCGGTCCGGCAACCTTGGTGCTGTGGGGAGACAGCGACCAGATCGTCGACCCCGACTACGGGCGTGCCTACGCCGACGCCATCCCCGGAGCCGAGTTCCGGTTGCTCACCCGCACCGGCCATCTCCCGCAGATCGAGACGCCGGATCAGGTTCTGGGCGCAATCGCCGACTTCCTCACCTCCCACGCGGCCTGGACCCATGACTACACCGTCGAGACCACTGTGCCGCCGGCCGCTGTGTGGGCGACGTTGCGCGACCTCCATTCCGGAACGAAGATCGCCGAGACCAGTGACACCATCGTCCTGCAGGGCCCTTTCGCGGTCGGGACCGAACTGCTGGCCACCCCGCACGGCGCCGACTTCTCGATCCGGGGGCTGATCACAGAAGTCGTCGAGGGTGAGACTTTTGCCCTCCGCGCGGCCGTCAACGGCCTGCTCGTCACCGCCCGCCACACCCTCACCCCGCTCGGCCACGGGGGCACCAGGATCACCCACCACTCGGAGATCACCGGACCCAGGGCCGAAACCCTCGGACCGCAGATCGGACCCCGGATCACCGACGACCACCCCCGGGCGATGGAAGACCTCCTCGCCGCCGCGCAAGCCCGATCGGTCTGACCTGACGACGCATCGACAGCAGCCGGCCGACAACACGAGCGCAAGGACCTCGGACCCACCCTCCGGGGCCGCCGAAGGGTCGGCCGCCGATGTCGTGACAGCGGGTGCGTTCCAGAGCCGGAAAGTTTGCTGCGCAGGCATTCTCGGGGTAGTGCCCACGGCTCACTCGGCCTGACCGGGGTCGGAACCTCGGCCCGCGTGCTCCAATTCCGTGAGCAGGGCGGGGCGGTAGGAGTCCAGGTCGGAGTCCAGGTCGAGGTCGGAGTCGAGGTCGAGGTCGAGGGCGAGAAGCACCGTCCTGCAACATCACGCTCCGCCGCGGTTGACCGCCCGACGCTCGACGCCACGCCGGTCCCAGTCCTGGCGGGGGCCGGTGGCCGGTCATACTGGCACGAGCGATCGACCCGAGGGGGAGGCTGCTGATGGCAGGAGTACTGCTGGAGACCAAGTTCCACCTCCCGGTGGGCCGACGCGGTCTCGTCGGCCGCCAGCGACTGACCAGGCTGCTGAACCGGGGATGGCTGTCGGCGCTGACGCTGGTTTCTGCGCCGGCCGGGTTCGGAAAGACCACTCTGGTGGCGCAATGGCTGGCGACCTCCCGGGCGGAGGGACGGTCCGTGTCCTGGCTCTCCCTGGATCATCGGGACAACGACCCCCTGGTGTTCTGGACGTATCTGATCACTGCCTTGAACAGGACCGGCAATGACGTGGGCACAGAGGCACTCTCATTGCTGCGATCGCCACGCCCGCCGATGGAGGCGGTGCTGTCCAGTCTGATCAACGACCTCACCGCCATCGAAAAGGATGTCGTGCTGGTACTCGACGACTACCACCTCATCGACGCCCGCGAGGTGCACGAAGGCACCGCCTTCGTCCTTGATCATTGCCCTCCGCAGATGCACCTGGTGATCGCCGGGCGCGCCGACCCGCCGCTACCGCTGGCACGCATGCGTTCACTTGGCGAGCTCGTAGAGCTACGCGCCGCCGATCTGCGCTTCACCCCCGACGAAGCGGCCACCTACCTCAACGACGTGATGGGATTGGCCCTGACCGACTCCGAGGTCCGGACGCTCGACGGGCGGACGGAGGGGTGGATCGCGGCGCTGCAACTGGCGGCTCTGTCGATGGAAGGGCGCAAGGACACGGCGTCATTCGTCGCCGGCTTCAGCGGGGACGACCGATATATCGTCGACTACCTGGCCGAGGAGGTGCTGAACCGACTGCCGGAGGACGTGCGCCAATTCCTGCTGCAGACCTCCGTGCTTGAACGGTTGAGCGGCCCGCTGTGCGATGCCGTGACCGGTCAGGACAACGGCCAGGCCATGTTGACGACCCTGGAGCGCGGAAACCTCTTCCTGGTCCCGCTCGATGCTCGCCGCCGATGGTTTCGCTATCACCAACTCTTCGCAGATGTGCTGCACGCGCACCTGCTCGACGAGCAGCCCGATCACCTCGCCGAGCTGCACCGACGGGCCGGCGGGTGGCACGAACGAGCGGGCGAGATCCCGGAAGCAATCGGACATGCTCTGGTCGCCAACGATTTTCAGCGAATGGCTGACCTGATCGAGCGAGCGATCCCGACGTTCAGCCGAAACCGACAGGAAACGGAGGTGCGCAACTGGCTCCAGGCCATCCCGGACGACGTCATTCGGGTCCGGCCCGGCTGAACGTCGGATTTGCCGGCGCCCTGCTGTCCGGTGGGCGGTTCGACGGCGTCGAGAGCCGACTGGGGGACGCCGAGAGATGGCTGGAGGTGTCGCGAGACTTCCGCTCCGGTTCGGGAGCAGCACCCGCCGAGATGGTGGTGGCCGATCAGGAGCAATTCCGCCAACTCCCGGCGATGATCGCGCTGTACCGGGCCGCGCTGGCCCTGGCGCTCGGCGACCTCGGGGCGACCGAGCGCCATGCCCGTCGGGCGGTCGACCTGTCCGACGAGCACGATCTCGGGCGCGCCTCTGCCGCCGGCTTGTTGGGGCTCGCACTGTGGACGACCGGGGACCTCGAGGCGGCGCACTCGGCGTACGACGACTGTTCAGCCGGACTGATGCGGGCCGGGTACGTCGCCGACACCCTGGGGTGCGCGATCGCGTTGGCCGATATCCGAGTGACGCAAGGACGTCTCGGTGAGGCCACCCGATCGCTCGAACGGGCCATGCAGCGGGCGAACACGACCGGACCGGCCCTGCCGGGAACGGCGGACATGCACGTCGGGCTCAGCGCCCTGGACTGCGAGCGGAACCAGCTGCCCAGCGCCAGGGAGCACCTGTCGGCAAGCCAGGAGTTGGGCGAGAACGCCGGACTCCCGCAGAACCGATACCGGTGGCGGGTCGCGATGGCCCAGATCCTGGAAGTGGAAGGCGATCTGAACGGCGCGCTTCAGATGCTCGACGACGCGGAGCGCTTCTACGTCGGAGACTTCTTTCCCAACGTCAAGCCGATCCCGGCCCTGCGGACCCGGGTGTGGATCGCGCAGGGCAAGCTGCTCGCTGCGCTGAGCTGGGCGCGCGAAAGGGACCTGCACACCCACGACGACCTCACCTACGTGCGCGAGTTCGAGCACATCACGCTGGCCAGACTGCACCTGGCCCAGTCCTCCGCCCATCGCGACGATCGGGATGCTGACGACGTTCTCGGGTTCCTGGAACGACTCAGCCGTGCGGCGGAGGAAGGGCAGCGTGCGGGCAGCGTCATCGAGATCTCCGTGCTGCAGGCGCTCTGGTACCAATCCAGAGACCAGAGGGCAGCCGCTGCGGCATCCCTGCAACGAGCCCTCGGCCTGGCCGAGCCCGAGGGATACGTCCGCGCGTTCACCGCCCATGGTGGGCCCATGGTCCGACTGCTCCGCGCCACCGCCGACCGTGGGGCGTACGTCGAACGACTTCTCGGCGCCATGAATCCGACCGTGGCCGCGATCGATTCCGGCAGGACCGTCGATGACGGCCTGATCGAGCGGCTCAGCGACCGCGAGATGGACGTGTTGCGGCTGCTGGCCACCGACTTGAGCGGTCCCGACATCTCGCGACGGCTCTTCGTGTCCCTGAACACCATGCGGACCCACACCGGCAGCATCTACGCCAAGCTCGGCGTGAACAGTCGCCGGGCCGCGGTGCGCAGAGCCATGGAACTCGGCTTGCTCTCCGAGCCCGAAGGGCGCTGACCCGGTCGCCTGGCGCAACTGGGTCATCACCTCGATCACCACATCTGGTGATGCCCACTCGTCACCTCGGCTTCTAGCTTGCTCCTACCGCAGTGAAATACGGCGGTACCGGCGGGATCCACCCCGTCGGAGAGCGAGAGGGATCCGGATGAGGGAGATGTCGACCGCCGACGGGGCCGGCCGATACGAAATCCGTGTCAACGGGCACCTCGACCCCCACTGGGCCGCCTGGTTCGACGGACTGACCGTCACCACCGAGGTGGATGGCACCACCGTCATCGGTGGCCCGGTCGTCGACCAGGCTGCGCTGCACGGACTGCTCGGGAAGGTCCGCGACATCGGGATCCCGTTGATCTCGGTCATCAGGACCTCACCCGACCCCTCCCCCATCACGCCCTGACCATTCCATCCACCACGTCAAATGCACCATGTCGAGGAGACTGCGATGACAACGACCGTCCAATCCTTCACCACCATTGCGACGAGGCGACTTCCGCGGGACACACTGCGGCGGAGTTCACTGGCCGCCGGTGTGTTCTACCTGATCACCTTCGTCTCGATCCCCACCCTTTCCCTCTATCGCGCGGCCCGGAACCCGAACTTCATCCTCGGTTCCGGTCCGGACGCACCCGTCCTGGTCGGCGGCATCCTGGAACTGATCGTGGCTCTGGCCGGTATCGGAACCGCCGTCGCGCTCTACCCGGTGATCAGACGACAGAATCAAAGCCTGGCGTTGGGTTTCGTCGGACTCCGGGTCCTGGAAGCAGCAACGATCTTCACCGGGGTCACCAGTATCCTGTCGGTGGTCGATCTGCGAAAGGCCGGCGGCGGAACGGGTGCGCTCGATACCGCGCGTGCACTGATCGCCCAGCACGACTGGATATTCCTGCTCGGCCAGGGCACCCTGCCGGCCGTCAACGCCCTACTGCTCGGCACCCTGATGTACCGCTCGGGCCTGGTGCCACGTCTCCTCCCGATCATCGGACTCGTCGGCGCGCCCATCCTCCTGGCCTCCGTTGCCGCGAAGTACTTCGGTCTCTACGACGAGCTGTCCGGGTGGTCCCTCGTCGGCGCCCTACCCATTGCGGTGTGGGAGTTCTCGCTCGGGATCTACCTGACCTTCAAGGGATTCCGGCCGTCCCGCATCACCGCCGACCTGGCCGAAGCGGGTGCCACCACATCACCGAGGTCGAGAATCCGAGCAAGCGAGACGGCAGCAGCGCAGGGGAACCGGGTGATCCCTTGAAAGACCAGGGGTGCTCTTCTGAGTGAGCCCGGTACGAGGTCGGGGTGGAGCGTCGGGGAGATCGAACTCGACCCGCCGAAAGCCGACGAGGTGCTGATCGAGCTGGCACCATCAGGTCTGCGCCACTCCGACGCCCACCTGGACACCGGGGGATCGCCCGAGCTCGAAGGAGAGTGCGCCGATGTCCCGTCCACTGCGCGTCGCAATCGTCGGCGCCGGCATGTCCGGTCTGGGCCTGGGCATGCGACTGGTCAAGGCCGGCCATGCCGACTTCACCATTTTCGAGCAGGCCACGGATCTTGGCGGGACGTGGCACCACAACAGCTATCCGGGGCTGGCCTGCGATGTCCCGTCCCGGTTCTACACGTACGCGTCCGAACCCAACCCCGACTGGACCCAGTTCTTCCCCGGGGGCCGCGAGATCTGGGCCTACTTCGACCGGGTCGCCGAGCGCTACGGGCTGCGCGATCACATCCGATTCGGCGACGCAGTGACGGCGGCGACGTGGGATGGAAGTCGGTGGGCGGTGACCTCCCGGTCCGGCGACCAGGGACTGTTCGATGTCCTGGTCACCGCCACCGGAGTCCTGAACATCCCCCATTTCCCGGATATCCAGGGCCTTTCCGACTTCAGCGGGCCGGTGATGCACTCGGCACGGTGGGATCACGCCGTCGACCTCGCCGACCAGCGCGTCGGCGTCATCGGCAACAGTTCCACCGGCGTGCAGATCATCAGTGCGCTGGCGCCCGAAGCGCGGCGCCTGGCGGTGTTCCTGCGGACTCCGCAGTGGATCCTGCCCCTGCCGAACTGGCACTACACCGCCTTCGGACGGCGGGTGGTGGGCCGGTCGAAGCGGATCAGCCGGCTGGCCTACCGCCTGTACAAATGGGTGTTCGAGCTGACCTTCGGAGAGGCCACGGTCCATCCGGGGTGGCAGCGCACCGTGATGTCGGCCTTGTGCCGGTGGCACCTGCGACGGGTGAAGGATCCGGAACTGCGCAGGAAGCTGACGCCCGACTTCGAACCGATGTGCAAGCGCATCGTCATGGGCCTCGGGTTCTACCGCGCGGTGCAACGCCCGAACGTCGACGTCGTGACCGACGCGATCGAGCGGATCGTCCCGGAAGGTGTGGTGACGGCGGACGGGATCCTCCACCGACTCGACGCGCTGGTGCTGGCCACCGGCTTCGACGCCCAGGCGTTCATGCGGCCGCTCGCTCTCACCGGCGTGGACGGTGTCACGCTCGACCAGGCGTGGGCCGAGGATCCGTATGCCTACCGGAGCGTGGCGCTCCCTGGTTTTCCCAACTTCTTCATGCTCGTCGGGCCGCACAGCCCGTTCGGCAACTTCTCCGTCATCCCGATCGCGGAGGCCCAGGCCGACTACATCATGAAGTGGGTGAAGATGCTGGCCGAAGGTCCGATCCGCTCGATGTCGCCGCGTCCGGAACCGACCGCGGCCTACAACGCCGACCTCGCCGAGGCGATGCCCAGCACCATCTGGATGTCCGGATGTGCGAGCTGGTACCTGGACAAACACGGCAGGCCCAACACCTTTCCGGGGACGCCCGCGCAGCACCGCGCTCTGCTGCGCGAGCCGAACCTCGCACACTTCGACCTTGACGAATCGAACACCGGCCCGCCTCGCACCGCACCCGACAGCCGAAATGATCCAGCCCACCGATCTACGCCGGACGTCAGTGGGAGCGCGAGTTCGACCTCGGCAAGTTCGTTCCGGGTCGGGTAGTCGACCGGATCGCCCACGATCTCGTCGAGGTCCATCGAGCGGATCCGGTCGATCGGCATACCGCTCATCAGCTCAGGTGGATCCAGGCCCGCAGGCGGTGCCCACCCGCAAACGGGCTCCCCGGTCAGGCTGCCGGGATGGTGCTGCCCGGCACGAACAGGAAATGGGATCACCGCTGACCGGAGCAGTACACCACCATTGGTTGAAATGGCAGGTCACCCGGAAGTCAACTGGAGTTGCGCCTGCCCGATTCCACCGCCGCCGAGGTCCAGAACGACGGTGAAGGTTCCGGTGCTCGGCAGGTCGACAACGTCGGTGTTGCCGTGACCGCTGAGAACGCAGCCGCTGGTGAGGGTCTGGTCGGCCGCGTCCTTGAGCTGCAGCACACTACAGCCGCCGGTGAAGGTGGCGCCTGTCGCGCTCACCGCGACCTTCTGCCCGGCGGAGCCCTGGAAGGTGAACCTGGAGACCGCACCCGGCTGAGAAATGGCAGCGGTCACCGCTGGCCCGTTGATGCTGATCGCGCCCTGCTGATCGGTGTCCCTGAACACTCGGAGTTGAACGCTGCCGAGATCGGCGGCGGACGGATCGACAACGATCGTGTAGGTACCGTTCTCCTTCAGGAGGGTGGCATCGATGTCGCCCTTGCCGCCGATCACACATCCGCCGTTGGCCGTGTTGCCGGTCGGGTCGCGAAGGAAGATGACGCCGCACTGGTCTGCAAGGGTGCCCCCGCTCGCGTCGACGTATACCCTTTCTCCGACTGACCCCGAAAACGTCAGCAGCGCAACAGCTCCTGGCTGAGCTATCGTGGCGGTCACCGTCGGCCCGTCGACACCGATGGTGCCGATCTGGTCGGTGGCGCTGGTCAGCCTGACCTGCATACTGCCGGTGACTGCATCAGCCGGATCCAGCACGAAGGCGTAGGTGCCGGTGGCGGGCAACGTCACCCGATCGATCGAACCGACACCGTTGATGACGCAACCACTGCCCAACCGGTGCTGCTGCAGGTCCTGGATCGAGACCGATCCACAGGAGTCGGGCAGGGTCGAGGTGGGAACGCCGGCGTAGACCACCTCGCCCTTCTGTCCACTGAAGGTCAGGCGGCCCAGGCCGCCCGCGGCGGTGACGGCGATGGCTGCCGGCGGACCGTCGATGGTCAGTCCGCCCTGCTGGTCGGTCGCCGACACCAGCCGCATCGAAACAGAGCCGGTCGCGCCGGCCGGCGGATCGACCACGACCAGATAGCTTCCGGTCACCGGCAGCACCACGACGTCGATGCCGCCCTTGCCGTTGATGATGCAGCCGGCCGCCAACAGCTTGCCCGTCGGATCCTGCAGCCGCAGCCAGCCGCAGCCGGAGGGCAACGTACTGGCCACCACGTCGACGTACAACTTCTGACCGGCAGTACCACGGAAGGGGACTGTGATCTGCTGCCCCGCCTTCGTGACGGCAAGGGTGGTGCCACCGCCGCCGAGCTGGAAGCTGGTCGCATTTGCCTGGGTGAGCATCGAGGCGGCCAGGAATTCTGAATTGCCGGTGTTCGCCAGGTCTACCACGCAATTCTGCAACGATATCGGATCGGTGATTCCGTAGAGGGCGCAGGCGGATTCGGCCCAGGCCCGCCTCGGCGACGGGGCCGAGTTGCGGTCCGGGAAGGTGCGGTCGGTGTAGGTCTGCGTGCTGGTGCCAGGGCCGTAGGTGAAAAGCGAGTTCTGCTGCGTGATGCGCAGGCTCTCCGCGAACTTGGGGTACAGGTCGTCGTAGGTCGGCGCGCCGGTGGCCGATCCGGAGGCGAGATGCAGGTCGTCGGCCGGATTGCCGTCGGCGTCGGCGAGCAGACCCGTCAGGTGTCCGTTGTGGATCGGTGCGGGCACCACGATCAGGGTGAGCGAACGGCTGTACATGGTCACCAGCGTGTAGGAATGGTCGGGCCAGTCGATGGTAAGAAATGGACCGGCCTTCCTCGGGGTGTAGATGAGGTCGCCGCCTTCGGGAAGTGGGCCGGAGCTCAGCGGGTGGTTCGCGGAGTTCACCCGTACCTCCATCTGGCCGTCCTGGACGAACACCTCCACCCGGTCGCCGGCCACATTGGCTGCCATGGCCGTGTTGACGCCGACCTGTCTGCTGTTGCGCCAGGGCTCCTCACGGACCTGGACCTGGAAGGCGGTGGCCGGGTCTACGGAGGCAATGTCCTTGTTGACGACGAACTCGCCGGCAGCCTGGAAGTCCAGTCGTCGACCATCGAAGGTCGTCACATGCGGGTCGGCAGTGGTCTGACCCGCCCTACTCGGGGGTAGTGGGCAGCCGAGGCTGGGGTGGCACAGGGGGTCACCGGGCCGGGACGGCCGACACTTGCCCGGCGGCAGCGGGTTTGGCCCGTACACGGTCCGCAACGTTTCGTGTCTGTTCCTTCTGAGCATGTTCTCGGCCTTGGTGGCTTCCACTTCCTTGATGGCAATCCCGGTCCCATTGCCGGACCCGTCGAAACATTCGTGGACGTCGACGCCCTGAGGGGTGGTGTCCTGGGAGGCATGGAACAGCTCGTGATACAGCTCGTCGCAGGGGATCCGGGGGACGTGTCCGCTCAGCATCGAGGTGTCATCGGGGTCCCAGTAGATGAAGATGTTCTGTGGGTCGATCCGGTTCTCGCCGTTGTTTCCTGAGGTGTCCAGGTTGATCGTGACGTGGACGGACGGCTTGTTCAGGGTGTTCATGATGTCGGCCGGGTCACCGCCGGGGGTGTTGAACCCCGCCAAGCAGCCGGCGACGCCGTTCGCAACGCCAGGCCCGCCGGTCACCGTCGCCTCCGCCTTGGCAGGGGGTGATCCGAACCCGATGGCGGCGGCCAGCAGCACCACCGCCATCGCACCGGCTCCGGCCCGACGACGGCTTCGCCTGCGTTGTGTCAGCACCCACGCCAGCACCACCGCAAACAGCGCCACCGTGCCGAGCACAACCCACAGCAGCCAGTTGGTCGGGTGATCGGAGAGGGCGTCACCCGGGGCGGTGAGCGCGGCGGCAGCTGGACCCGTCGTCACCGCTGTGCCGGTGGCCGCAATGCCTGCCTCGCACAGCGGCCGGCCGGTGACCGTGAGATCTGGTGCAGTGTAGGAGGCAGCAAGCGTCAGTGGCCTGGCCGGATCGAACGGGTAGAGCGCCCCGACCGTCACCGCCGATGACCACGAAACCGTCCGCAGTGCGTGCCCGGTCGGTCCAGTGCCGACCTCGTCCAGCGGCACCCGCAGGGACGCTCCGGCCGGGAGCAGCCTCAGGTGCTGCGAGATGGTGAAACCGAGGTCCTCGTCGAAGGATGGGATCATCGCGATCGCCTCGACCATCCTGCCGGCCTGGTGAACACCCGTCAGGTCGATGGTGCCCAGGGCCATCGGGCTGACCTGACACGACGCGGTCCCCTGGTTGGTCAGCACCACCACCGGTTGGTCGTTGGCGCCAGTCTGCACCGTGACACCGAGACCGCCCGGTTGGTCCGCATGCGCAGCAGGCGCGAGCAGGGAACCGACGAACAGGGCAAACCCGGCGAGCAGAGGCACCGGCAGAGCACGTCTGAGATCCATGTGAGCGACCCATTCCTCGGCCCGCCGAGAATGATGGGCCGGTGAGAAGGCGGCCTTCGACGGGACGCCGTCAGGTTCTCACGGGGCGCTGCTCGGCTTCGTGGGAATGGAGAAATCCGACGTGTGCGACTCAGCTCGCTCCGCGGTAGCACGTTGCCGTCTTACTCGGCATGGACGTCGGCAAAGTCGAACGCCAGGCGGTCACTCCCGTTCCACGCGGTCGCAATTGGACCGGGTGCCGACGGTCGGGTTCAGCGGGGCTTGGTGGGTCGACCGTGGCATTTGCTTGGTGGCTACCGCGAACACGAATGCAGGCATGTCGGCGGCGAAGAGCCCACCGGACACGCACACCGCGGCATCGAACGACCTGCTGTCAAGCTCGGACGCCGTTGCATCGCCCCTCCGAGATCGTTGCGCTGTCCGACCGGACAAACCTTTTGCTAGCCGAATTCTTCACCTGATACCACGCCGACTATTTTTCCAATCACGTTGCCGACGAGCACGGGTTCGGCCAGCCATGGGAATCCGGGCAGGGCTGGTGGCAATGTGGCAATGCCGTGCAGCGCGACGAACAGCGATTGAGCACTCGTTGTCGGATCGAGGTCGCCTCGCGAGCCCTGAGCTGCGACGTCCTCGAGCGCGCTGGTCAGTACTCCGAACGCGTCGATTCCTTCGGGATATCGGTGCGGCGGCGAAGCGATGTTCCCCGGTGAGCGCTCGAACAGGATGCGGTACTGCCCGGGGTTGCGCCGAGCGAACCCGAGGTAGGCCAGGCTGATCGCCGTGACCCGTTCGACGCCCCGGGGCGCTCCCGCTGCGGCGCTGTGGCAGGTGTCGGCGAGTCCTACGAACGTGCGATCGACCACGGCATCCAGGATTGCGTCCCGATCGCGGAAATGCGGGTAGATCGAGGGCGCGGCGATGCCGGCCTCCCGGGCGATCGCACGCAGGGTGACGGTATCCCGCGGTCCGGACATGGCCAGGAGTCGCTCGGCTGCGGCGAGAATCTCCTCACGCAGATCGCTGCCGGATCCACGGCTGTTGCCGATCCGTTTGACGGTGGCATCAGAAGTCATGTGACCACTCTAACCAGCTTCGCCTAACAGGCGTTAGGCGTGTCGTGCCAGCGTCGACTTACAACTGTTAGTCCCGTCATGATCGAGGAGCGCTTCATCATCTCGTTCACGACCCTGTCTTCCGGCAGGACGCGGGCCGCTTCGACGACATCCATGGCGGCAGGTTTCTCGTGACGCCGAGAACGTCGTCCACAGTTGAACCCGACCGCATCACCCCCCACGATCACCGAGAGAAGGACCCGATGTCCAAGATCATCGTCATCACCGGCGCCAGTGACGGGATCGGCGCAGCCGCCGCACGGCAGTTGCACGCAGACGGCCACACGGTCGTCGTCGTTGGCCGATCGCCCGACAAAACCCGCCGCGTCGCCGACTCGATCGGTGCCGAGCACTTCGTCGCCGACTTCACCGAGCTCACGACGGTGCGCGAACTCGCGGCCAGTCTCCAGCAGCGCTACCCGAGGATCGACGTGCTCGCCAGCAACGCCGGCGGTGTCTTCGGTTCGCGTGACAAGACCGTCGACGGGTTCGAGAAGACCTTCCAGGTCAATCATCTCGCCCCGTTCCTGCTGACCAACCTGCTGCTACCCACGCTGCTCAAGAGCCATGCCAGCGTCATCCAGACGGCCAGCATCGCCGCGCGCCTCTACGGCAAGCTCGACATCGACGACCTCAACAATGATCGCCGCTACTCGGCCAACAAGGCCTACGGCGACTCCAAACTGGAGAACATCCTGTTCACCAGAGAACTGGACGCCCGATACCGAACGCAAGGAATCAGCGCCGTCGCGTTCCATCCCGGCATCGTCGGCTCGGGCTTCGCCGCCGAGACCACCAGCCGTGCCATGCGGTTGATGTACGGCAACCCGCTGGTCAAACCATTCCTCAAATCCACCCACCAAGGAGCCGACCAGCTCATCTGGCTGTCCGCGACCAGTCCGGGCAAGACCTGGGAGCCGGGCAACTACTACGAGAAACGAAAGATCGCGACCCGTGTCAACCTGCAGTCCAATGACGCGCACCTGGCCCGGCAACTGTGGGAGAAAAGCGAAGCCCTCCTCGACATCCAGAGCTGATCATCTGGTGCACACCAGGTATCTGCCACGCCAGGTACAGCGGCTTCATCGCAGCGGCACAGGTGAGCATGCACTTGGGAGATGGGCGACCGTCCGTACCGGGCTCAAGACCATCGCGCCGGGGGTGCCGTGTGCGGGTCCGTCAATGGGCGCCCGGGCCGGTCGCAGGTGCCCGAGGGAGCGGTGCCGTCGCGCTCGATCACACCGCATCACGCCAGGTTGTGCCCAAAATGTGCCCACGGGCAGCAGAAGAGCCGGCCCCGAAAAATCCGGGACCGGCTCTGACCTGCGGTGGTACTGGTGGGCGATCGGGGTTTCGAACCCCGGACCTCTTCGGTGTGAACGAAGCGCTCTCCCACTGAGCTAATCGCCCGGAAGCCGTAGCTCTCGGAAGCACCAACTCAGGTGCAGCGACCACGATACCCGATACCCGGACAGCCCCAAAACTTGTTCAGAACCACTACTCCTAGCTTCCAAACGTCGTCGCCGTACTCCGACTGGGTGAATCTGCCCTGGTCGCGTGATGAACGGAAACCACCTTCGTCTCCTCTGCGACGAACAAGTTGAAATGCAGCTCTTCGGATCACTCTCCGGCCGGCAGCCCAAGATCGACAGGAGCACGAAATGGCCCTCCAGCCCACCGCCCTTCGCCACCACTCGGTGGTTGCTCGGACCGGCATGACGTTGATCGCCGACGCTGCTGACATCGACGTGGACGCCGAACTGACCTTCCACAGCCGGGACCCGTTCGCCATCAGGGTGATCTTCTCGGTGCCGTCCGCTCCAGCGGTCGAGTGGGTCTTCGCCCGCGAACTCCTGATCGACGGCGTCAGTGCCCCCGCCGGCACCGGCGACGTCCAGGTGTTCCCCTGCCACGACGGCATCGTCTTCGAGTTGAACTCCCCCAGCGGCCGCGCCCGTCTGCTCGCGGATGCCGAGGTGCTGACCCGCTTCGCGCAGAACACCCTGGACGTGGTGCCCCTGGGCGCCGAGTCGAAGTACTTCGATCTCGACCACGAAATCGCCCTGCTGGCCGATCTGCAGCTGCCGGGCACCCCACAGAGCTGACCGGGTCGGTCCGCGGATCCCCAACCGAGGGGTGGATCCATGGGCCGCCCGGTCCGGACTCGCCGGTTTGGATGACGCCTCCACGTCGGCTAGAGTTTCCAATCGCACCCCGGTGGCGCGAAGGCTCCGAAGTTCGAGTCTTCACCTGCCAGGGACGTGCGAACGTGGCGCAGTTGGTAGCGCATCACCTTGCCAAGGTGAGGGTCGCGGGTTCGAATCCCGTCGTTCGCTCGACGCAGGCGCTCATCTCCACGATGAAATGCCTTGCTCGGTGGGATGGCCGAGAGGCGAGGCAACGGCCTGCAAAGCCGTGTACACGGGTTCGAATCCCGTTCCCACCTCGACGTGAGAGTTCCACCCGGCTGGATCCGCCCCGACGGAGCCACCAGTTGCCCGGGCGATTAGCTCAGCGGGAGAGCGCTTCCCTGACACGGAAGAGGTCACAGGTTCAATCCCTGTATCGCCCACCGATAGACATGGCCCCTGATCAGCGGAAACGCTGACTAGGGGCCATTTTCATTCTTCGGCGTGCCCAATACGTGCCCACTTGCACCCGCCGAGCGAAAGAGGAACCCACATGACGATCACCCACCCCCGCCGAGTTGACGGCATCGAGCTCGCCGACCAGATCCGCGCCCACCACCCCGAGATCCCCCGGCCCGTGTGCCCGAAATGCGGCCGGGTGTCCGAAGGCCGAGTAGGCGCCGCGTCCCATTCTGTGATTTGCTCGCACAAACTCTCCGCAACCGAAGGACAACTCTCAGTGACACTGACGACCGCACCCCTCACCTGCTCTACTCACTGCGACGAGCGCCGCGAACACGCCTTTGACTCCGAGGACGAGCACGGCCGGCCGCAGCGGTTCCACGCCTGGCGCCCGCGGCTCGAATCGCACGCCTACCTTGCCTGGCACGAGACCTACACCCAGACCGGCGGCGTGGTGACCATCGAGCCGACCCTAGGCATCGACGTTGATCAGCCGCTCGACATGGCCGGCGCGTCGCAGCTCGCCCTCGACATCGCGGCCTGCGTGGCGAAGGCGAAAGCCTAGCCCTTCCGCACATACAGCAAAGAGCGCCCCCCACGAGTTCGCGGGGGGCGCTCTTTATTTTGGCCGTACAGGCGAAACGAGCCCTCGGCGTGCGCGACACGCACGCGGGGCACTGCCGGCCTAGAACGGATTCGCTGTCACCAACACCCGCGCTGCTGCGCCGGACTGGTGAAAGCTGCATCCGGTGATCTTCCGAAGCGCGGCCGTGGGTGCGAATGATCCTCCGCCAGGCCCGGCCCAACGTTGTGACGCGGACGACGAGTTCCCTCGAGGCCGACCTGACGCGCCCGATCGCGGCTGACGAGTTCCCTCGAGGCAGACCTAGTGCCCGCGCTGCCGCAGGAAAGCGAGATTGCCCCAACCTTTGGAGGCTGCCGGTGGGGGCTGGCCGTCGAGCATCATGCCGGTGCCATCGGCGAGCCGAACCCCCATCACCATGCCATCAGGCTCCGTCTCAGGCCCAGCGATGGGGGCCTGACCGGCGACCCGCCTCGGGACGCCGGTCGCATCGAAACGCTTCACCAGACTCATGACGCCACCAAAACGAGGTCGCCGCCGCGAGACAGAACCTGCCCGAACCGGTCCGTCCCTGCGGCCAGCAGGCGAGCCGCCGCCCACGGGGGCAACAACTCACCCGCCGTGAACACGACCTGCTGCCCGTGACCGGGGTGATCCCAGATGTGCAAGATGCCCGGTGCCACCACCCCGAGATTCTTGCCGACTGCACCGGCCCGTTCCGCCGCGGCAAAGTCCGCCGCGGCGGAACGCTCTTCCCGCAGAGACATCAGGTGTTCTGCAGGTAACGGTAAACGCTGAACGCCTTCGGCCGCGCCGGGGCGATATCGCCGCGCCACGTCGCGATGATGCTGATCTGCCCCAATTCGGCATAACGCTCCGTCAGCGTCTGAATGTGGAAGTCCAGACGCTGCCCGATGAGCAGCTGCGTCCAGTCGGCCGCGAAAACATCGGTCATGTTCGTTGTGCTGGTCCCCACGGTCATATTCGACGGGACCTGGTTGGAAACGTAGCGCGGAATGTTCGCCAGGGCGTCCGGAACCCGCAGCGGCTGCGAAAGGGTGTCGTACAGCTTCGCGTAGCGGCGCTGCATTTTCGAAGACCAAATCAGGCCGTTGACCTGCTCGTTGGAATCGGCGGGGGTGTACACCAGGTCGAGAATTTCATCCCAAGGCCTGGTGGCGGTCTGGGTGGTGCCGTTCGCTGCGCCGCCGAGGACGTTGCCCGGCGCGACGGCCAGCAGCGCCGCCAAGACACCACGCGGTGAGGGAGGCGACGTCAGCACCCTGTTGAAGCCGGTGGCGCTGACCTCGGAGCCGGCGACGACACCACCGTAGAGGGCGTTGAAGTCGAGTTCCAGAGCAACCGCCTTTGCGATTGCATTGGAAACCGTTTCCTCGACGTTGATCGCATCCATGAACCACTCAAGGGAGCCGGTGACCTGGCATGTCAGGGTTTTCGCCTGCAAAGTGACGTTATCGAACACCGGGTCCGACGCCGTGATTAAAGTGCCCTCGGAGCGGAACGCCGCGGTCGGGTCGGTGGTCAACCGGCCGATCTGAATGGTTTGCGCATCCATGGGGACGATCTGCGCGCCGGCCTGAAGGACCGCCGCGTAGTTGCGGGCACGGTCGATGATGTCGGTCCCCCAAATGGTGGGGACAATCGCCGACCCGGAGGTGGTGGAAAGGGACCGGACAAAATTGTCGAGCGTGCCGTGCTGCTCGACGACAGGCCGCGCAGAGCGGTCCTGCTGCGAGAGCATGTCAGCGACGACCGCATTCTCGGCGAGACGCTGCCCAGGGTCCGCGGTCGCGGAGCGGCCATCGCTGCGACGGGACCATTCCCGAGCGGTGCTCGCAGCGCGGTTGCCGCCGCCGAGTGCGTGGGTCAAATACTTTTCCTGCTCCTTGATCTGGGCGTCGAGCTTGCGGAACGAGTCGCCCTGCGCCCGGATCGAATCCATGTCGGCGGCCAGCGCATCGAACTGGACAACCTCCTGGGCGGTCAGTTCACGCTTTTCAGCTTCGGCGCGGTCGGTGATCTTGCGGGCCTCGGCGAGCGCGGAATCCCGCTTCTCGGAGAGCTGGCGGACGAGCCATGAGTCGGACATCTTTGTTGATCCATTCTGGTGGATTCGGGTTAGCCGAAGAGCCGCGGCGGCCGTCAGGCACAACACGCGGGTACGGCAAAAGAAAGGGGGTGTGTGTTTGCCGCGGCTTCTCTGCGTCTACCGTGCGTTTCGCGCTGCGGTGACGAGAGTTCCCTGCGGATACGGTGGAACTTCGGCCGGGTGCGTTTCGCGCTGCCCGGCGTGGCTCCTTGATTCGGATCTAGCCCAAGTTGCGCCGAGTGGTTTTCTACCTGCTCGAATCGGGCATGTCCGAATGCGCCGACATAATATCACAATCCGAAGGTTTCGGGCGGGCTATTTTCTTCGGCCAGCACCACCGCCACGAACCGGGCAGCCGAATAGGCCACACTGTTCCGCGGTGGCTCGGCTCGAGGGGGGGCGAGATTCTTCGGCGAAGATTCACGCCGGCGATTCGGCCCAGGGGGTGCGACACAGGGGTGCCTGGTCGTCATCGCCGACCACAACGCCGACCGCGCGAAGAGATGCTGACCGGAGCCACCGAAGTTTGAGTGGCTCAGCCGCGCAGCGGGGGGCTCCGGTGCAACCTTGATGCGCGGGCCGCCCGGCTGCTGCGAAGCCACGAGGGTTCATCGGCGCCCCGGTCAGGCCCGCTCACATGCGAACGTGTTGGTCACGCCGCCGATAGACCTCGTGAGCGCCTCCCAATCGGCGTCGGCGGCCGAGCTCGGCGCGACCGCGGACGGCTGCTCCCAGTAGCGGAGCACCAGCAGTAGGACCTCCTGCCAGATCGCGGCCAGATCGTGCTCACCGGCCGCCGCATGCCTATTGCGGAGCCGCGAGCACGCGGCAGTCAGATGCGACAGCCCACGATTGTCCAGCCCGTCGAGGTGCTCGGCCAGCGGCACCGGGTAGCCCTCCGAGGCAGCAACAATCCCGGCCGCGAACAGGTCCCCGCCCGAGCTGCGCTCGTCGAGGGCCATTTTCAAAACGCTGCGGCCGCGGTCGTCCTCGAGCACCTGCATGGCCCGTTCAAGGGCGGAAGTTTCGATCTCGATCATGGTGTCAATCCTTTGCTAGTTCGGCGGGGCCGGGTCCAGGGTCCCAACCTGAGAAAAAACGGGGACAAAAAATGGAAGACATGCGGTCGGCGTCCGGTCGCCCACCAAAAAAACCGGGCTCGTCTGTGGGGCGCTGGCGTTGCCGCAGGTCAGCGGGGTGGGGTATGGGTGGGGTATGGGGTGGGGAATCTGGGTCACCAGTCGTCACGCCGGCGTGGCGGCGTAGGCAATGGGGTGGCTGGTCGTGCGCCTTTGGCGCTGTTGCATCCGTAGTGGGCTGGCTTCAGGTTCGCCGGGTCGAGGGCTAGGTGCGGGTGTGTGGCGATGGGATTCACGTGGTCGAGTGATGGGCCGAGGCGGGTGGCCCTGGTTGGGCGGCGTGCCGTGCGAATGTCAGGCGCTCTTGCGTGGCCGTCCTCGCTTCGCCAAGGTTGGCGTGCGATCGACACCGGCCCACACGCCTTGGCCTTCGCCTGCCTCATCGGCGTACTGGGCGCACAGGGCAAGCACCGGACACCCCCGGCACGATTCTGCTGCCTCCTGGCGGACTTGAGGGTCTTCGGAAAACCATTTGTCCGAGCCTCCGGCGCACGGCGTACGTCTCGCCGCTGCAATCGCAGCGCCGAGACGTACGTGCGCTTGTTCGGCGGCCAGGCTCAGGGCCGGGAGATTGATGCGACGACTGGCCGGCCGGTCGTCGGTCCGCGGTCCGCTGCCCGGTTTGCTCGCCGCGATATTGGTGAATCCGGGGCGTCGCTGCGTCACCTCTCGACCTCCGCGTCATCGTCGAGTGTGTCAATTTCAAACTGACCCACTACCGTGTTGGCCGGCAGTGAGTGTGTGTGTGTCCCTATAGACACACTGACACACTCACTCTGAGCGGGTTGACACGCTGCCATCACACTTGATCCCACTGACACACTCGGGTTGATGAAATGCAGAGTTGCCGGTCGGCGTCGGGTCGCCCACCCAAAAAATCGGGCTCGCATCATTCAGGCGCTCTTGCGTGTGCGTGGCCGGCCGCGTTTGGCCGCGGCTGGCGTGCGGTCAACCCCGCCCCACACGCCGCACGCCTCAGGGGCGGCGTCAGCGTACTGGGCACATAGGCTGAGCACCTGGCAGCCGGTGCAGGACTCTGCGGCGGCTGCGCGCACCTCAGCGGCTTCGCTGAGCCAGTCGTCGGACCCAGCGCATGGTGTTGGCCGGAACGTCGCTGCAATCGCGAGCCCGAGGCGGAGGTGCGCACTCTCGGCGGTCGGACTCAACGCCGGTAGGTTGATCCGCCGCTCCGACGACCTGGCCTCGGTCGTCCGCGGGCCTGCGCCGAGCCGGCTTGCCTTGACGACGGAGCCGGGGCGTCTCTGCGTCATGATGCTGAATTCTCTTCGGCCAAAACTGCAAGCCAAGCCTTCACTCGTTTTTTCCACACGCTGATTTCCTCTTGGTCAATAGTCAGGTAGACCGCGGCGTCCGCGGTCGGTCGCAGCAAGTCGTAGCAATTCAGGGAGCACATGTCCCGGTCGCCGTACTCGGGCGGATGCATCGGCCCGAGTGAATGCCGGGTCGGTTGAATTTCGCAACCGTGGGTGCGACGTTGTTCGGTGACGAATGGTTCGGCCCAGCTCGCTATCCGCGCGAGCAAGCCTGCCCTGTGGATGATGGCCTCGCGCCAACGCTGCTGGCTATCGGTCGGCTTCATGTCGGCCCACAGTTCCGGTTCGCCAAGGGTCACGCTGATCCCGGCGTGACCCTTGTCGCTGTCACATTCCTCGGCGCTCTGGATTCGAACCTCGAGCCGTACGTGCTTTTTCACCAGCCGGCCGGGTAGATGACTTCAACCGGGGAATGCGTGCGGCCGAGGGCGGAGCCCGAAGAGGCCGCACCCTTCCCCGGCCCTACCGCCCTAGTTCCTTCGGGCGGGTCGGGCGGGTCGGGCGGGTAATCGTTGCTCACGCGGGATGTCACGCGTGACTGTTGGCAGTAGCGGGCATCGCACAGCGAATGATCACCGTTTCTGTGCTGCCGCTGCCTGCGGGAACGCTCGTTCGTCAAGGCGCGGATACGAGCAGTGTCCGCGGCGGACGGCTGGTCGTCGAGGAAACCAACGATGACGTAATCGGAGCCGTCACGGTTTAGGAATCCGGCGCCGACCAACAGGTCAGCAGCGGCGGCCGGCTCGAGCTCGTCACTGATCCGCCCGAGCAGGGCGCACGGCACCAGGCCGTCAGTGCCGTGTTTGTTCGACCAGATCATCAGCTCTACGAGCATCCAGCGAATGGAGCGCGTCAGCGTGAGAAGCCGCGGATTATCGGGCAGGTCGTCGCTGAGCTTCGTCCACATTAGGGCCGCCCGAAAGAAGTCACGGGCGCGTGAAGGGCTTGTGCTGCTATCATTCGGCTATTCCCTCGGCAGGGTTTTTCGGTGCGCGGCGTAAATGCCCTCTGACTTTTCGGTCAGGGGGCATTTGCATGCGCGGCGCTGCAGGTTACAGCTCCGTCCTAGTTGTACATCACTGCCCCGACACCAATTTTGCGCCTAACCCTTTTGATGCGTAGGTTTGCGTAGGTTTGCATAGGGCTGCATAGGGTTGTCGCTCGAAAGTTCACCCCTTCGGGTTAGCCAATTCCGAAAGCTTTGCGGCAATGATCGCGTCCCGGCCGTCGGCCGCGTGCTGGTAGACCAGGGCCGCCGCCGGTGTCGAATGCCCGAGCCGGGCCATCAGCTCGGCGAGCGTCGCCCCCGTCGATGCCGCCAAGACCGCGCCCGTGTGCCGCAGGTCGTGCCACCGTAGGTCAGGCCGCCCAATCGCCTCGCGCGCCGGATAAAACACCTTGTAGAGCGTCGAGGGTGCCAACGTCCCGCCGTGCCCGGCCGGGAACAGCAAGCCCTCGCGGCCAGGTGCCGCATGGTCGTAGACGTGCTTGCGCAGCATCGGCAGCAGATGCGGCGGCACCGACACGTCACGCACGCCGGCCGCCGACTTCGGGCCGCCGATCGATATGCCCGTCTTCGTACGCACAGCGCCGCGCCGCACATGCAGAACGCCGGCCGATAGGTCTACGTCCTTGCGCCGCAACTCGACCTGCTCGCCGAACCGCAGCCCGCACCAGGCGGCGACCAACGTCAAGGCCCGGTACTTCGGCGGCATCGCCTCGACCAGCCCGGCCAGCTCGGCCAAGGTCGCCGGCTTGACCTTGTGCGCTCGCCTGGCACTGCCAGCGCCGCGGATATGCGCCGGGTTGGCGGGGATCAGTCCGTCGTCTACAGCGTCGCGGAGGATGGCCTTCAGCAGTGCATAGGCGTGGGACCGTTGGGTCGGCCGCGGCGGCATCGATGTGTGCCACCGGCGCACCCCGTCGGCCGTGACGGCGACGATTGCCGTATCGGCGAAGGTCGGCAGGATCAGCCGGTCGAGCAGCTGCCGGTAGTGCTCCGTGGTCCGCGGCTTCAGGGTCCTTGCTGTCAGCCAGCTTTCGGCGTAGTCCCCAACGGTTCGGTACTTCGGCGGTGCCGCCCCGGCGGGCCGCCAGGTGTCCGCGGTGATCTCGCGGCGCACGTCTGTCAACCAGCCCTCGGCGTCGAGCTTGGTGTCGAAGGTGTGGGGCGCTGTGTAGCGCAAACCGTCCGGGCCGGTGTAGCGCGGCTGATACCGCTTGGACGGCAGCCGCCGGATACTGCCGAAACCGCGCTTGCCTGCCATGCGATGTCCTCTCGCCGTGCCCAATACGTGCCCGTTGAGAGTACATCTCTGTCCACTTGCGTCCACGTCTGTCAGGCGATACAGTGAAGGAGATCAGCAGGTCAGCGCGTGTTTGAGCAGGTGGCGAACTGTGACGCCAAATCAGTCTGTCACAGGTTCAATCCCTGTATCGCCCACCATCAGACCATGGCCTCGGTTCAGCGGAGACGCTGATCCGAGGTCATTTTCATTCTGTGGACGTGCCACCTGGTCCGGTCGACCCCGTCGAAGGACAAGTGCCTGCCTCGAGGTCCAAATCGCGCTTGGCCGCCGGACCACGGTCCACCTGTCGCCCACGGCACGCTCCTGTCGACCGTCGGGCCCGACCGCTCGCCCGACGTCGCCTGCCTCGCCTTGGTCGCGGGCGTCCCGGGCGGGGCTTTCGGCATTTTCGTGACGAAGAGTAGGAAACATAATGGCAGCCTGAACCCGACGATGAATGGTCACCCTTCTCTGGCCATTTCTTCCATCAGGCGCAGGGACACCGCCCGCGACAAGCCGCGCATGACTGGCAACGCGGGTGGGCACTGGACCGGCATGATCTCGACCACCAGCACGTTCCTGCTCACGCGGCAACGGCGGCGCGGGCCGGATCTGACCACGAACGAAATGTCCCACTTCGCAGGAGGAGCACGATGACCGACCAGTACCTGATGACGAACCCGGTCACGCAATACACATCGGAGGATTTCCCGGAGCAGCAGCAGGACGGGCCCGGACTGGATGCAGACCTGGCCGTCAAGGCCGACCACGGAGAGAAGTCCTACCGTGGGTCCGGGCGGCTGACGGGTCGCAGGGCCCTCGTCACCGGCGCCGACTCCGGCATCGGGCGAGCCGTGGCCATCGCCTTCGCGCGAGAGGGTGCGGACGTCGTCCTCAGCTACCTTCCCGAGGAGCAGATCGATGCCGACGAGGTCGCGGCGCTCGTCCGCGAGGCCGGACGCAAGGCCGTGCTGGCGCCCGGGGACATCGCTGACGAGACGTTCGCGCGAAGCCTGATCGCCACCGCGGTGCGGGAGTTGGGTGGGCTGGACCTCATGGCCAATGTCGCGGGGCGCCAACAGTTCGTCGAGGACCTTGCCGATCTGACCAGCGAGAGCTTCGACAAAACGTTTCGTACCAACGTGAGCGCCCTGTTCTGGGTGATCCAGGAGGCGCTCCCCCATCTGCCTCCGGGGGCCAGCATCATCAACACCAGTTCGATCCAGGCGTACTCCCCGTCTCCGATCCTCGTCGACTACGCCAGCACCAAGGCAGCGATCAACACGATGTCCAAGTCGTTGGCACAGCAGCTGGCCCCGAGAGGCATCCGCGTGAACGTCGTTGCGCCCGGACCCATCTGGACGCCGCTGCAGACGGCCGGCGGACAACCCCCGGAGGCGCTGAAGGAATTCGGGCAGCAGACTCCCCTCGGTCGGGCCGGACAGCCCGCCGAACTTGCCTCTGCCTACGTCTATCTCGCCTCCCAGGAATCGAGCTACGTCACCGGCGAGACGCTCAACGTCAACGGGGGCATGCCGACCCCGTGAACTGGACGCCGCGACGACGGGCACGCTGACGAGTCGCTCGGCACATCCTTACAATCGGAGAATGCTTCCCGACGAGCGCCTCCGTCAGCGACTCGTATCGGTCGGCATCGCGGACCACTCGATCGATGCTCTCGTCGCACTTCTCCCGTTGAGCCTCTATGAGCCGATCAGCGAAGATCACGTCGGACTGGTTCTGGACCATGATCCCCAGGGCTGGCTTCCATGCGCGACACGTTCGAGCGCCGTCGCATGGAAGAGATCGGCGACACCGTGCAGCAACCTGAGTGGCACCACGACGAGAGGACGAAACTGATGGCAGCGAAGACACTTCCAGGCGGAACGTTCACCATGGCCGAGGATCTGACGGTGACCCGCATGGGGTACGGCGCGATGCAGTTGGCCGGGCCACACGTCTTCGGCCCGCCGGCGGACCGCGATGCGGCGATCGCCATCCTGCGCGAGGTGGTCGAACTGGGAATCACCCACATCGACACGAGTGACTTCTACGGCCCTTTCGTCACCAACCAGATCATCTGCGAAGCCCTGCGCCCCTACTCCGACTCGCTCCACATCGTCACGAAGGTCGGCTCGTTGCGCGACGCGAAGGGTGGCTGGCCGAAGGCGCTGGCACCTGAGCAATTGCGGCAGGCGGTGCACGACAACCTCGACCACCTCGGCCTGGACACGCTGGACGTGGTCAACCTGCGAGTGGGCGGCTTCGACAGCCCGACCCCCGGCTCGATCGCCGAACCCTTCACGGTGCTGGCCCAGCTGCAGCAGGAGGGCCTGATCAAACACCTGGGCCTGAGCACCGTCAGCGCCGATCAGATCGCCGAGGCGCAGACCATCGCTCCCGTCGTGTGCGTGCAGAACTTCTACAACATCGCCCACCGCGCCGACGACGTCCTGATCGACTCGCTCGCCGCGCAGGGCATCGCCTACGTCCCTTACTTCCCGCTCGGCGGTTTCTCCCCGCTGCAGTCGGACGAGCTGGGATCCATTGCGGCCCGGCTCAATTCGACACCGATGGCGGTGGCGCTGGCGTGGTTGCTCCAACGATCGCCCAACGTGCTGCTGATCCCGGGTACTTCATCGATGGCGCACCTTCACGACAACGTCGCCGGGGGCGCGCTGGTACTTTCCTACGACCACGTGTCGGCGCTGAACCGCCTCGCCGCCTGACGACCGTGCCGATACGGGCACGCTCATCGATCTGGCCAGGGCGCGCGGTCGGCTCATTCCCACCGTCACGGCGCTGCTGGACCGGGCCAAGGAGCAGGGCCCCTGCGGCGGGACGTCGAGGTCACCGATCTGGCCGTCGTCAGTACACTGATCGGCTCGACCGTCACCGATTCGCAGCCCGAGCTGTGGCTGCGCTACCTCGTCCTGTCCCTTGATTCGCTCTGCGAGAGCCGCACACGTCCGACCCCGCTACCGTTGGCGGCTCCACCCGACGACGAGTTCGCCGCCTCGGCCCAGCATCGTCGTCAACCACACCGCTGAGAGGTCTTGCCGATGAGCCGTTCCATCACCCTGCAGACTCCCTGCCCACAGTGCGGGGGCCCGCTGACCCAGCGGTACGAGGTCGAGCTCTCGATGGGTGAGGACGGTGGCCTGGTGCGCGTCGGGAGGCCGGTCTGCGACCGAGGGCACGAGTTCGTCAGGGGCATCGACGACCCGATTCCCGACTGACCTCGGGCGGGCGGAGGCGTCGACTGCGCTCAGGCGCGCTTCGGGAATCGAGCGAACTCGGGCTTGCGCTTCTCCTTGAAGGCCTCGCGGCCCTCCTGCGCCTCCTCGGAGCCGTAGAACAGCAGGTTGGTATCGTGCGCGAGCTGCTGGATCCCGGCGTAACCGTCCTCGGCGGCATGGAAGCTGGCCTTCATCAGCCGCAACGCGAACGGCGACAGCTGCAGCATCTCCCGGCACCACTTCACGGTCTCGGCCTCGAGATCCGCAAGCGGGACGACCGCATTGACCATGCCCATGTCCAGCGCCTGCTGCGCGTTGTACTGCCGGCACAGGAACCAGATCTCCTTGGCCTTCTTCATCCCGACCAGCTGGGAGAGGGAACTGGCGCCGAAACCGCCGTCGAACGAACCCACCCGCGACCCGACCTGGCCGAAGATCGCGTTGTCGGCGGCGATCGTCAGGTCGCACACGACGTGCAGGACGTGCCCTCCGCCGATCGCGAAACCCGCCACCATCGCGACGATGGGCTTGGGCAGCCGGCGCATCTGTACCTGGAGGTCCGTGACGTGGAAGCGCCCGACCGAGGTCTCGTCCTCCTTGTAGCCGCTGTTGCCGCGCACCCGCTGGTCACCCCCGGAACAGAACGCCTTGTCACCCTGACCGGTCAGGATGATGACGCCGACCCGCTCGTCCTCCCGCGCGATCAGCATGGCAGCGGAAATCTCGATCAGAGTCTGGGGCCGGAATGCGTTTCGCACCTCCGGGCGGCAGATGGTGATCTTGGCGATCCCATCCTGCGTCGTCTCGTAGCTGATGTCCTCGTACTCGCCGGATGCGGTCCAGATCGTCGGGCCGGTCGATATCGATGGAGCGTCTGTTGGAGCCATGGTGCGCCGTCCTTCTACGTGTGCGTCAGTACCGTGCGTTCGTCAAACACTATCCGCACCCCTGCGCAACGGGCCCGGATCACCCCTGACCCTCGGTGGCACGGGCGTGCCAGATCGGCCCGCAACGACAGCCAGCCGCCGAAATCAGCCCAGCGGGTGCACGGCGCCGTCGACTCGCAGACGCACCGCTGAGCCCTGCGGGACGCGCAGCAGGCTGTGCGACACCACCGGCTCTTCGAGACCGTCCACGGTCAACTCGATCCGGTAGTCCTCGCCGCGGAATTCCACCCGCCGCACCAGCGCCGCGACCGAGCCCGGCTCGTCGCCGGGACACATCACCACCTGCCGAGGGCGGACGACGACGGTCACCTCGGCGGCGCCCACCGGCCCATCGAGCACCAGGTCACCCAGACGCGTGGCCACGGTGAGCTTCCCGCACCGGCCGGTGATCATGTTGGTGTCGCCCAGCGCCCGCGCGGCCAGTGCCGAGACGGGGCGGGCGTGCAGCTCGTCAGGGGAGCCGGTCTGGACGATGCGGCCCGCCTCCATGATCGTCACCTGGTCTGCGATGGCCAGCGCCTCGGCCGGATCGTGCGTGACGAGCACCGCCGCGGTGCCGGTCGAGCGCAGCAGGTCGATCACGTCGGTCCTGACCCTGGCCCGCAGCCCGGCGTCCAGGGCGGTGAAGGGTTCGTCCAGGAGCAGCAGGTCGGGTTCCGGGGCCAGCGCACGGGCCAGCGCCACCCGTTGCTGCTGCCCACCCGAGAGCTGGTGCGGATGCCGGTCCGCCAGGTTCGCCATGTCGATCAGCTCGAGCAGCCGCGCCACCACGGGGGCGCGATCGGCTCTGGGCAGCCCGAAGCCGACGTTCGCGGCCACGCTCAGGTGGGGGAACAGCGCACCGTCCTGGGGGATGTAGCCGATCCGGCGGCGCTCGGCCGGGACGTGCGTCCCGGGGGGGTCGTCCAGGAGCCGGCCGCCCAGTTCGACCCGGCCGGCGGACGGTGAGTGGAACCCGGCTACCACCCGCAGGAGAGTCGTCTTCCCGCACCCCGAGGGCCCCACCACGCAGGCGAGACCGTGATCTGGCATGCGGAGATCAACGCCGAACAGCACCGGCGTGCGGCCGTGGGACGCATGCAGCCCGGAGATCGCCAGGCTCATCGGACGGCACCGCGGCGGGCCAGGACGAGCACCGGGATCGCCGAGATCGCGATCATCAGCGCCGCGTACGGGGCGGCCTCGCCGTAGGCCAGACCGGTGGTGAAGGTCCAGAACTGGGTGGCCAGGGTGTTGGTGCCGATCGGCCGCAGCAGCAGCGTCGCGGTGAGCTCGGTACTGGCCGCCAGCATCACCATGGCCGCGGCCACCCCCATTCCAGGGGCGATGAGGGGCAAGGTCACCCGCAGCAGTACCAGCGCCGGACGAACGCCCAGCGACCGGGCGACCTCTTCCACACCGGACGGGACCGAGGCCAGTGCGGCACGGACCCCGGTCAGGGCCAGCGGGAAGAACAGCACGACGTAGCCGGCGACCAGCATCCACGACGTCTGGTAGAACGGCCGGGCGTAGTGGATGGTGATGTAGACGATCGACAGGCCGACCGCGATGCCCGGCAACGCCCTCGTCAGGTAGGCGCCGCGTTCGACGGTCGCCGCCCATCTCGTCCGGCGGCGCCACGAGTACAGCGCCACCGGCACCGCGCCGATCGTCGCGATGATCGCTGCGGCGAACGCATAGCCGAGGGTGGCCCAGACGTCCGTCATGATCGAGGCGGCCGGCAGCGTGCTCGAGGTGCCGCGGGCCCACCAGTAGACCAGCGCGCCGATCGGCACACCCAGCGCGAGGACGATCAGTGCGAACAGGGCCGCCAGAGCCGGAAAGCGAGCCGCTCCCAACGGGACCCGCGACGGCCTGCGACCGGCCGCTGCGGCGCGGCCGGTCGGGCGGCGCCCGCTGACACGCATCTCGCCGATCACCACCAGCAGGGCGATCAGGCACAGCAGCAGGGTCAGCACGGAGGCAGAAGCAGTGTTGTAGGCGACCTTGTACTCGGTGAAGATCGCCGTCGCGAAGGTCTGGAACTGCAGGGCTGCGAATGCGCCGTACTCCCCCAGCAGGTAGAGGCACACCAGCAGGGCGCCACCGCCCAGGGCCGGTCTGGTCAGCGGCAGGGTGACTTTGACCAGCGTGACCCATCGCCCCTTGCCGAGGCTGCGCGCGACCTCCTCCACACCGGCGTCGCTGCGCCGCAGGCTGGCCGCCACCGGCAGGTAGACCAGTGGATACAGCGCGCACGTCATCACCAGCACGGCCCCCCAGTAGCCGCGGACCGAGGACGTCAGCGACACCCAGGAGAACCCCTGGACGAACTCGGGGACGGCCAGCGGCATGACCAGGACGACGGAGAGCATCCGGCGCAGCGGCAGGTCCGTGCGTTCGACGAGATAGGCGGCGCCGAAGCCGATGACGGCCGTGGTGGTCGTCACGGCGGCGGTCAGTGTCAGCGTGTGCCACAGCAGGGTCGCGGCGATCGGCCGGTGCAGCAGGGCCCGGGCGGGTGCCCAACCGGCCCTGGTCGCCTGGACGACCACGAAGATCAGCGGGGATCCCACGGTCAGCAGCACTCCGGCGGTGAGCAGGCCCAGCGGTGAGAGCAGTCGACGACGCAGGCCGGGCAGATGTCCGGACCTGAGGGTGGTCGATGACGGCCCGACCGGTGCGGCGGGGCTCATGGTGCCGGGTGCCTCGGGCCCGGCCGACACGGTGCTGGTCAGAGGAGCCCCACATCCTGCAGCAGCGCAAGCGCCGGCTTTCCGTCGCCGAGTTCGGCCGGGGACACGATGGCGCCCATCGGCGGCAGGTCGGCGGACGAACTCACCCCGGGACGCAGCGGGTACTCGTAGCTGTGGGAGGTGGCGATGATCTGCTGCGCCGGCGCGCTGACCAGGTAGGCCAGGAAGGCCTGTGCGGCGGCAGCGTGGCTGCTGGACTTCAGCACCGCGGCGCCGGAGACGTCCACCAGGGAGCCAGGGTCGCCCGCCGGGAAGTAGTGCAGGCCGGAGGCGACCTTCGATGCGCCGACCTCGTCACGGAGTCGGTACCAGTAGTAGTGGTCCACCAGACCACCTTGCACCTCACCCTTGTCGATGGCGGATATCAGGGTCTCGTTGTCGGCGAAAACCTTGCCGTTGGCCATCAGGGCCTGTAGCCAGGACTTGGCCGCATCGGCCCCTTTGGCCTTGATGACGGCGGTGATCAGCGGGGAGAAGTCGGTCTCGCTGGGCGCGAGGCCCAGCTTGCCCTTCCAGGCCGGACCGGCCAGGTCCATCACCGAAGCGGGCAGGCTCGAGGCGGGCACCGAGTTGTTGGCGGCGAACGCCACGGCGCGGGCCGACACCCCGACCCAGTCCTGGCCGGGAGAGCTGGCCTTCGTCGGAACCTGGGACAGGGTCGAGGCGTCGACCGTCGTCAGGAGGTTGTTCTCCTGCAGGGTGGTCAGCGCCGGCGGGTTCTCGGCGAAGAAGACGTCAGCGGGGCTGGCCGAGCCCTCCTGCAGCACCTGGCCGGCGAGCGAGGCCTCGTCGTCGGACTTCAGCTTCACGCTGACGCCGGTCCGCTTCTCGAAATCGGCGACCAGCGCCTGGGTGGTCTGCTCGTGCTGACCGCTGTAGACGGTGATCGTCTGCCCGGAGACGCCGGCAGCACTCCCGGAGGCCGCGGGCGGCGCCCCGGCACCGTTGATGGTGAGGCTCACCGAACCCGCCGGGGCCGACGACGACGGGCCTGCGGTGGAGGAGGATCCACTCGAGCAGCCTGCGGCCACGAGCATCACCCCGACCAGAGCACCGATCCCGGCCGTTCCGAACCATCTACCGCGTCTGACCATCCGTACACCGCTTCCAGGGATTTCGCTAGGCAAGCCATACCTAACCACATACGGTACCCACTGGAAATGATTCGCGCACTTGCGGAGTGAGGTAGCACTCACCGACCGCGGCAGGACACCCGCGAACGCCTAACGGGCGGCGAGCACGACGAACGAGACCGCCCCCGCCACCAGGCAGTAGATCGCGAACGGCACCAGCGTCCTGGTCCGGAAGTACCTCTCGAGGAACTTGACGGCGACGTAGGCGCACACGAACGACGCGATGCTGCCGGCCAGGATCTGACCGTGGATACCCGCACCGAGCGGCCCGAACAGGTCGGGCACCTTGAGTGCGCCGGCGGCGAGGATGACCGGGGTGGCCAGCAGGAACGAGAACCGTGCCGCGTCGCGATGCGACAGACCCTGGGTCAGACCGGCCACCATGGTGGCCCCGGAACGACTGATGCCCGGCAGCAGGGCCAGGATCTGGGCGCACCCGATCAGCACCCCACGCTTCAAGGTGAGCCCGGCCAAACGGGCGTCCGAGCGCAGATCGGCATCGCGGTCGTCGACTCCGGCGTCCGGATCCGTACTCCGCATCAACGAGTCGTCCCGCCCGGCCACTCCGGCGCCGGCAGATCCGCCGACCGACGCTGCGGACGCGCCCACCGGGACGGACGACGCTCCGACCCCGATCGGCGCCGCCCGGCGCCGCAGGTATTCACCGAGGAACAGCACCAGACCGTTGGCGAACAGGAAGGCGGCCGCCGGCATGGGCCGGCCGAGCACGGTGCGGAAGGTGTGCTCGAGCAGCAGACCGGCGATGCCGACGGGGATGGTGGCCAGCACGATCAGCCAGGCGAGTCGCTCGGCGTCCGTGCTGATCCGTCGGTATCGGATCGAGGTGACGAAACCCCCGATGATGCGTATCCAGTCGCGCCAGAAGAAGAGCAGCAGTGCCGCGGCCGTGGCCACGTGCAGTCCCACGATGAAAGCCAGGTACGGCGACTCGGGGGTCGACACGTCCAGGTCCTTGGCCCAATTCCCACCGATCAGGGCCGGCAGAATCACCGAATGACCGAGACTGGACACCGGGAACAACTCGGTGATCCCTTGCAGCCCACCGACAACGATGGCTTCCAGGTAGGAAATCGTGCTCACATTTCTCCTTCGGTACCGACATGGCACACTGAAACCGCCGGACCGTCTATTCTTCCGGGTCGCCAGCAGGCTCGGATTGTTAGTACACTGAGTTGGTAGTACTACGGGAGTGATAGTAACAGGGAGACCGGATGACCGATCGACGCCTGCCCGGCCCGCTGGAGACCGCGGTGCTGACGGTGATGGCTGCGGCCGACGGGCCCGTCGCCGTCGCCGACGTGCAGAAGAGGCTGTCCGGCAGTCCGGCCTACACCACCGTCATGACGACGCTGTCCCGGCTCGCGGCCAAGGGAGCGCTGAGCCAGAGCCGCGAGGGGCGGGCGTACAAGTACTCGCTGGCCGCGCCGCCGGAGTCGGTCGATGATGCGGTGACGGCCAGACGGATGCGCCGCCTGCTGTCCGACGGTTCCGACCGGGCCGGTGTGCTGGCACGTTTCGTCGCCGAACTGGAACCCGACGAGGAACGACTGCTGGTCGAACTGCTCGAGCAGTCGGAATCCCGGGGCTGATCCGGTGGTCTTCCCACTGATCGCCGCGGCGCTCGCCGTCCTCGCCTGCCTGCTCGTCGGCGGTACCGCCAGCCTGGTGGTCGAGAAGATGCGCCCGCGGCAGGCCGTTCTTCTCCTGGGTGCCGCCTCCCTGGCCGTCTCGTTGGCCGCCGGTGCTGCCCTCACCGCGATTGCCGTGGCCATGCTGGCCAGCCTGACATCCGTTGCGGCCAAGGGGCACTGGTCCGCCTCGGTGATCCGGGCGGAGATACCGGTGCCGGGTTGGCTCGGTGCGCTGGCCGCACTGGCCGTCGGGGTGCTGCTCTGCCGGGCCGCGGTCCGCAGCGTCGAGATCGTCCTGGCGCTGGTGCGGGCCGACCAGCTCTGTCGCGAGTTCCGGGCCGGCGGCGGACCCGTGGTGATGGTGGACGACGATTCGGCGGACGCCTACACGGTGGCCGGCATCCGGGGGTGCGTGGTGATCAGCCGGCGGCTGTTCAGCAAGCTGTCCGAGGACGAGCGCCGGGTCCTGACCGCGCACGAACTGTCCCACCTGCACCAGCGACATCATCTCTACGTGCATGTGGCCGACATCGCCGCCGCCGCGAATCCGCTCCTGCGGCGGGTGCCCGCAGTTGTCCGTCTCGGGGTCGAACGGTGGGCGGACGAGGACGCGGCCGCCGACATCGGCGATCGCCGCACTGCGGGCCGCGCTCTGGCCAGGGTGGCGCTGTTGCGCTCGTCCCTGGCGAAGGGAAGCGGGGAACTACCCGCCAAGCAGACCGACCAGCGCATCCCGGTGCTCGGGGTCGGGGCGCTCCAGGTGGCCTCCCGCGTCCAGGCCCTGCTGCAGCCGGCCCGACGTCCGAGAACCGGACGGGTGACCATCGCCGTCGTTCTCTCGATCGGGGTACTGGCCATCGGGGTGGCCAGTCTGGAGAACATCCACGACGCCATCCAGAGCGCGGGCCCGTATCTGCACCAGATGAACCGGCCCTGAACCGGCCGGCCGGTTCCAGTCCCTGACGGCGTCACACCTTCTGGCGGGCCGTGACCTTCCGGTGGACGATGCGCTCGGCGACGAAGGAGATGCCGGGGATCACACCTGCGAGCAGGACCCCGAGAGTGCCGGCCAGCGACCAACGATCCTTGTAGGCCAGGTCGAAGGCCAGGAGCACGTAGCCGATGTACAGCACGCCGTGGATCGGCCCCCAGATGGCCACCGCCTGGTCCACCCCGAAGACGTACTTCAGGATGATCGCCACGCACAGCACGATGAGGGCGTACCCGACGATGAAGGCCGAGATGCGGTAGCGGCCCAGGGCTCTCTCCACCTTGGGCGGCATCGCCGGAGCGGGTGTGGCCGCGGGACGGGACACGGGATCTGAGGTGGGTTCAGCGGGCACGGCGGTGGTCCTTTTCGGCCAGGGCGGCCAGAGCACGGTTGTACGCGGCCAGTTCGGAATCTTGATCCTGCTGTTCATCACCGACGGTGGAGACGGCCACCGTATAGCCCCGCGAGGGTGTGACTCGTGGACCTCGGGTGGTCGGCCCGTCGGCCGGTATCTCTTCGCTCACTGCGTCCGGCTCCGGATCTCGGTGCTCGATGCGTTCACCGGGAACCGCGGCGGGACCTTTCGAGGGTACGTCCGTCGACCGGTGGGTGGTCGGGTCCGGGTCTCCCGGCGCGAAGGGTCCGGGCCGCGACCCACGCTGGTCCGTGGCCGTCCCGTCGGCCGGCACCTCGTCGACGGTCAGCCCGGCCGCCATCGCGGTGAGCTCCGCATCGTCCTCGGCGTCCTTGAGCAGCTCGAGTTGCAGGAATCTGATCCACATGTAGATGAAGGCGCCGCCGAAGACGGGCCAGAGGATCGTGTACCCGAGATTCTGGATCGTCCCGCTGGCCTCGTGCGTGCGGTGCCACTGCCACAAACCAAGCCGCAGGCAGACCAGTACGGCCAGCAAGACCATGAAGTGCCCGACGAACCACCCGGGTTTCAGGAATCTTCGGTACACGGATCGACGGTAACACCGACGCCTGCGCCGTGGTCGCGACCAGCGGTGATGCGCTGCAGGGCAGCGGAGGTGCGCGGGCCGGAGGCCGTCAGGAGATCGTCGACGGTGTCGACGTCCCACCGCAGCGTCGATGCGGGCGGCAGGGTGATCGGGAACGCACCGGCCCGCTGGTGGCGCCGGAAGGAATCCGCGCCGTAACGGGGCCGCAGCCACCCGACCCTGGTCGCGGCGAGCAGTGTCGTCCCCACACCGAGGTGGTCCGGCACGACGGCGAACCGGTGGTCGGCACATCGCCGCAGGACGGCTGCGAGTTCCCCCGCATCGAGCCCCGGCAGGTCACCGGGCAACACCGCGAGGAACCCTGTGACCTCACTCACCGCCGAGGCCGAGACGACCGCGACGCCGTCCAGGATCGACTCGTTGAGACCCGCGACGCGACTGCGGTGGACCTGGACGCCCGCGATCCCGGCCAGTGCGGCGCCGTCCGTCTCGTCCTCCACCAGGGCGAGCACCCGGCCGCACTGCGCCGCCGCCGACACCGTGTCCAACGCCAGGGCCAGCGCCAATGCCGGACGCAGGTCGTCGGGGACGTCCAGGCGACTCTTCCCGCGGCGGGTGTCCTTGACCGGGATCAGGATGGTCCAGAGCGCTGAGGTCACCGGTCCATTGTCCGGCGCGTCAGGACTCGGCCAACCGCTGTCGTTCCGTGTCGACGTCGAAGTCGGCCGGCGGGTACTGCGGGTCCAGCTGCCGCAGCGTTTCCAGCAGGAGCGAGGCGATCGCCCAGTTCCGGTACCACTTGCGGTCGGCCGGTACGACGAACCACGGGGCACCGACGGTGTTGCAGCGCCGCAGCGCGTCGGCATAGGCGTCCTGGTAGTGCGGCCAGAAACCTCGTTCGGTCAGATCGGCCGGGTTGTACTTCCAGTACTTCGTCGGATCGTCGAGGCGGGCCGCCAGACGTTCACGCTGGGTGTCCTTGGAGATGTGCAGGAAGCACTTCACGATCACCGTGCCCTCACGCACCTGCTTGCGTTCGAAGGCGTTGATCCTGGCGTAGCGCCCGGACCATTCCTGTCGGGGCACCAGATCGTGGACCCGCACGACGAGCACGTCCTCGTACTGGGAACGGTTGAAGACCCCGATCTGCCCCGCCTGCGGCACCTGGCCGGCGATCCGCCAGAGGAAATCGTGTCGCAGTTCCTCGGCCGTCGGCTTCTTGAACGAGGCCAGGTGCACGCCCGCCGGATTGACCAGACCCAGCACGTGCTTCACGACGCCGTCCTTGCCGGAGGTGTCCATGCCCTGCAGGATCAGGAGGATCCGGCGACGCCCCCCGCGAATGGCCTCGGCGACCAGTTTCTCCTGCAGCGCAGCCAGTTCGGGAGCGATCTCGGCCATCGCCCTCGCGGCTTCGTGCTTGTCCTGCGGACCGATCGGCGTCCCCCGGGTGTCGATGGCACCGAGATCGACGGCGCCCGGCGGCAGCGAGAGCGCCTTGCTCGTGCTGTTCTGATGGGCGGTCATCTGCTCGACGACGTCCAGACGCGCTGCCTTGGCGGTCTTCCGGTCGTTCTGCTTCTTCCTGCCGTGCTTGCTGCTGGCCATGGGTCACCTTCCCACGCCGACCCCCGAACCGCGTTCCTGACGCGTCGATGCGGCAAACCTCTTGCGTGACCGCACAACGATCCGACCGGACGACAACAGAACGTGCATGATTTCGCACGTCACGGCGCTGTTCGCCCCCTGACACGGCCGGGTTCGCCCCCGTAGGCTCTGGTGGTCGCACCGACGCCGCAGAAACCGTGATCCCACAGAACCGTGATCCCACAGAAGAGAGCCAACGCCGTGACCAGCGCGCCCGTCATCCGTGACACCGAGTTCTACCTGGACCTGGACGACACCTGGTGCACCCACAACTATCACCCGCTCCCGGTGGTGATCGCCGAGGCGGAGGGCGCCTGGGTCACCGACGTCGCCGGGAAGCGTTACCTGGACATGCTGGCCGGCTATTCGGCACTCAACTTCGGTCACGGACATCCAGCTCTGATCGCTGCGGCCAAGGAGCAGCTGGACCGCGTCACGCTGACCTCCCGCGCCTTCCACCACGACCAGCTGGGGTTGTTCTGCAAGGAGCTGGCCGAGCTGACCGGTACCGAGATGGTGCTCCCGATGAACTCCGGGGCCGAAGCCGTCGAAGCCGCACTGAAGGTGGCCCGGAAATGGGCCTACACGGTCAAGGGCGTTCCGGAGAACCAGGCGCAGATCATCACGGCGGGCGGCAACTTCCACGGCCGCACCATCTCCATCATCTCGTTCTCCGACGACCCGGTCGCCACCGCCGACTACGGGCCCTACACACCTGGTTTCGTCGGCGTGAAGTACGGGGACATCCAAGCGCTGGGCGCGGCCATCACCCCCCACACGGCGGCGATCCTGCTGGAGCCGATCCAGGGCGAAGCGGGCGTGTTGGTGCCGCCGGCCGGCTATCTGGCAGAGGTCCGCCGGTTGTGCGACGAGAACGACGTCCTCTTCATCGCCGACGAGATCCAGTCGGGTCTGGGGCGGACGGGTGCGCTGTTGGCGCTGGACCACGAGGGGGTCCGCGCCGACCTGTACACGCTGGGCAAGGCCCTGGGCGGCGGGATCATGCCGGTGTCGGCCGTGGTCGGCAAGAAATCGGTGCTCGGTGTGCTGCAGCCGGGTCAGCACGGCTCCACCTTCGGTGGCAACCCGCTGGCCTGCGCCATCGGGCGGGCCGTGATCAAGCTGTTGGCCACCGGCGAGATGCAGGCCAGGGCAACGGAACTGGGCGCACACCTGCACGAGCGGCTGAACGCACTGATCGGTCACGGCGTCGCTGACGTCCGCGGCCGGGGCCTGTGGGCCGGGGTGCAGCTCTCCCCCGAGGTCGGTGCCGGGCGCGCGATCAGCGAGGAGATGGCCCGCCGCGGCGTCCTGATCAAGGAGACCCACCAGACGACCCTGCGATTCGCTCCGCCGATCGTGATCACCAGGGAAGAACTCGACCACGCCGTCGACACCCTGGCCGCCGTGATCGACGAGATGCGCTCCGGCGCTGAGCGCAAACCCCCGTTGCGTCCTGCGAAGTGATGGCGATAGCCATCACTTCGCAGGACGCAACACCGAGGGGTCAGCGGCCCTCACGGGTCAGCGCGAGGATCCGACTGGTCGCGCGCAGGTACTTCTTGCGGTACCCGCCGCGCAGCATCTCCGGGGTGAACAGCTCGTCCAGAGGAACGCCGGACGCCCTGACCGGGATGGTGCGATCGTAGAGGCGATCGATGAGCACCACCCAGCGGAGCGCCGCACCCTGGTCCGGCAACGGCCGGACCCCGGAGATGTGGACCGCCGCAACTCCTTCGACCAGTTTCCCGTACGTCGAGGGGTGCAGCTTCGCCAGCTTGGCCGTCAACGGGTCGAACGAGTCGAGGGTCGCGCCCGCAGTATAGCCGGCCGCGGCCAGCAGGTCGGTATCGGACATCGGCCTCGGCGCCTCCGCCAGACCGGCATGGCGGAAGTCCGGACCGTCCACCCGCAGAGTGGTGAAACGCTCTGACAGACCACGGATCTCGCGCTTGAAGTCGTCGGCGGCGAACCGGCCCTCACCCAGCTTGTCCGGGAGGGTGTTGGAGGTGGCCGCCAGGAAGACGCCCGCATCGGACAGCTCGCCCAGCAGCCTCGTCATCAGCATGGTGTCGCCCGGGTCGTCGAGTTCGAACTCGTCGACGGCCAGCAGGCGATGGGCGGACAGCCTTCTCACCGTCTCCACGAATCCGAGCGCGCCGACCAGGTGGGTGTACTCCACGAACGTCCCGTAGGCCTTGGGTCCGGGCAGGGCGTGCCAGAGGGAGGCCAGAAGGTGCGTCTTGCCGACACCGAACCCACCGTCGAGGTAGGCACCGGCCGGTTGCACAGATCCGGCCCGACGGAAGAGTCCCTTGCGGGGTGGATTGACGATCACCTCGGCCATCTCCTGCAGCGCGACGAGGGCCTCGGACTGGGACTTCTCCGACGGATCGGGTCGGTAGGTGCCGAACCGGACCGCATCGAACCGGGGCGGCGGCACCAACCCCTCGATCAACTGACCGGGGCTGACGACGGGCATGGCATCGACGAGGTGGTTCGGGGACACCATCAGCACAGTAGGCGTTTCCACCCGCCGGCCGGCCATCACCGACGAGCGGCGTGCTCGCAGTCACACTTGCGGGTCTCCGAGCCGCAGACCTCTCACCGGCAGGCCGGACGCCACCCTGAACCACCCGACCCTGCACCCGGCTCCGCCGCTCGGGACAGCAGTGCCGGGGCGGCCGTCACCTACCATCGGGCCCATGCCGACGTCAGCAGGATCCGCCGCCCCACCGGTGCTGGTGGCGGGCGGGACCGGCTTCGTCGGCGGGATCATCGCCAGGTCGCTGGTGGCGGACGGCCGCACGGTGATCGTCCCCGCCCGATCGGCCGACCGACTGTCCGCACTGCTGGCCGCCTGCGCAGATTTCTCGGGAAGACTTGTCCCACTGGAGGTTTCCGGTAGTCATCCCCATTTCCAGGCGGCCGAGCGGCTGGCGGCGGACGGCCGGCGGCCCGGAGCGGTCGTCGCGGCACTGGGTGGATGGTCGAAGACCGGCGCACTGATCGACCTGCCGGGTGAGCAGTGGGAGCGCGCCCTACGGGACCACCTGACGAGCCACCTCGAGGCGATGCAGGCCTATGTGCCGCTGCTGGGTGGCAGCGTCGATCCGACCTACATCACGCTCAACGGCGCGGCGGCCTCGGAGGCGATGGCCGGAT
Organism: Nakamurella sp. PAMC28650; assembly: GCF_014303395.1. Taxonomy (GTDB): domain Bacteria; phylum Actinomycetota; class Actinomycetes; order Mycobacteriales; family Nakamurellaceae; genus Nakamurella. Next base: position 2,926,730 of record NZ_CP060298.1, on the reverse strand, counting down.
CGGGCGCCATCTCGGTGACCGGGGCCGCGCAGCACATGCTCACCAGCGTGATGCGGGCCGAAGCCATCGGGGCCACGGTCAGGTTCCACGAGTTGAGCCTGACGGCCGCCGTGGCCGGGGACGACCGGAACCTCGATCCCACGAGCCAGATCACCCCGTCGCAGATCACCCTGGCCATCGACCGGCTGATCGGCAATCCACTGGCCGAGGCCTTCGGCGCGCTGTACGCGGAGCGTCGATGACCCGCGGCCGGTTCACCAGATCAGCGGTGATCGCTGCCATCGGGTCGGTCCTCGCACTGGTGGCGGGCTGCACCATCGGTCCGTCCACCCGCCCCGCGCTGGCCACGTCCGGGGCGGCCGGGTCGGTCCAGGTCCCCACCTCCACCGCCGGCGCGATGCCCACCGGCCCCGGCGGGTCCGGCCGCTCGTCCGACCCGATCGCCTGGTCTGCCTGCGATCAGCAGATCCAGCGGCAGGGCCCCGCCGGCGGTCCTGCCTTCACCCTGCAGTGCGCTCAGGTCCAGGTGCCCAAGAGCTACAGCGCAGGTTCCTCCGGCACCTTCTCAGTCTCGGTCGCGAAGGCCACCTCGCCGGCGACACCCGCCGCCGCGCCACCGCTGCTCGTCGTCATGGGCGACGCGGGCCGGAACGGGACCCGACAGGTGGCGGCGGTCGCCGGCGGGCTCCCGGCCGCGATCCTGGCCCACTACGCGGTGATCGTGATGGACCTCAGGGGAACCGGTGACTCGGTGCCCATCGCCTGCGTGAGCGGCACCAATTCGAGCGACCTGCTCTCGCTGGGGGCGGATCCGACCACCTCCGTCGCCGCCGCTCTGCTGGCCGGCCTCTCGCGCTCGTTGACCTTCGATTGCGGCGACATGGTGGGACCCGACCTGTCCGACTACTCGACCGTGCTCGCCGCCGACGACATCGACACGGTCAGGGCGGCGCTCGGTGTCGCCAGGCTGGCCTTCCTCGGACGCGATTTCGGTGCCACCCTCGGCGCGGTCTACGCGGACCGGTACCCGGGCCGGGTCGCCGCCGCCGTGCTGGACGGGCCGTCGGATCCGTCTCTGACCCCGGACAAGCAGGCTGCGGCCGCGGCGCTCGCCGACGAGAAGGCGCTCACCTCGTTCGCTGCGGCCTGTCCGACGTTCACCGGCGGCTGCCCGCTGGGAGCCGACCCCGCCGCCGCCGTCCGGGCGTTGGTGGCCTCCACCGGTGACATCGGTGTCCCCAGCTCCGACGGACACGAGATCACCGGGGGCAGCATCCTTCTCACGCTGACCGGACAGCTCGGCGACCCCGCCGGGTGGCCGGCGCTCGCCACGGCGCTGGCTGCGGCGCGCAAGGGCGACTACGACCAGGTGGCGGCGCTGCTGCTGGCGCCCCTCGGCACCGAAAATCCACCCCAGCAGCAGTCCGGCACGTTGGTCTACCGCTGCAACGACTCGGCCCAGCGCCTCGGTGGCTCCGATCTGGCCGCAGCCGCCACCAGGGCGCGCACCACCGCACCCGACTTCGGGCCCTTCCTGATCGGTCTGGTCGGCATCTGCTCGTCCTGGCCGGCTCCGGAGACCGCGCTCGGACCGGTCACCGCCACCGGCGCACCGCCGATCCTGGTCCTCGGGGCGGTCGACGATCCGGTGTCGCCGTTCGCCGAGGTGCGGTCCCTCACCGCCCAGCTCGGCTCGGCCACGCTGCTGACGTGGCAATCAGGCACTCACGGGGGCTACCCGGCGAGCTCCTGCATGACGAACGCCGTCGACGCCTACCTGCTGGCCGGGACCATGCCGGCGGCGGGCACGCTCTGCCCGCCGTGACCGGTCGTCGTCCGCCCCAGGGTGAGGTGTGCCAGTCACGCATTTTCCCGGGCCGATCCGAAGACATCGGTCGCAGGCTTCCGCGTACCGTTGCTGTCATGAGTGCATCCCAGAAAGTTGTGAAGTCGGACGAGCAGTGGAAGGCGGAACTGGACCCCGCCGAGTACCGCGTGCTGCGCGAAGCTGGCACCGAACGTGCGTTCACGGGTGAGTACACCGACACCACCACCACCGGCGTCTACTCGTGCCGGGCCTGCGGGGCCGAACTGTTCCGGTCCGACGCCAAGTTCCCGTCGCACTGCGGCTGGCCGAGTTTCTACGCCCCTTCCGACGCCGACAACGTGGTCCTGCTGACCGACCGCAGCTTCGGCAGCGTCCGCACCGAGGCGCGCTGCGCCACCTGCGACTCGCACCTCGGACACGTCTTCAAGGGCGAGGGCTACCCGACGCCGACCGACGAGCGATGGTGCATCAACTCGCTGTCGCTCCGTCTGGAACCCACCGGCGAGTAGCTCTACCGTCGGGTCATCCACGCCGCCAGGACCGCCCGCACCGCGACCGCCGATTCCCGGGCAGGTCACGGTGCGGGCGTCGTTCTGACCCGGAGCGGCGTGGGAGACGGTGGACTGTCGGTGCGCGGTCGTAGTGTCCCCGGACATGACCACCTCGGCGGATTCGATCGCCCCTGCTGCATTCCAGGCCGCGTTGGACGAGCTGGCCCGCGTGCGGATCAGACCGGAGATCGAGCTGGGGGAACTGCCCGCACCCACCCGGCTCGCCCCCTGGAGTCATGCTCTCTCCGCCGAGGTGATGTGGGGTGGCGACCGACCGGAGTCTGCATCCGGGCGTTTGATACTCCTGCATAACCCAGATGGAGTAGACGCGTGGGACGGTACGCTTCGGATCGTAATTTTTCTCACGGCCGAAGTTGACGATGAAATTGCCCGCGACCCGCTGCTGCCGGACGTCGCCTGGAGCTGGTTGACCGACTGCCTGGAGCTTTCCGGGGCCTCTTTCACGGCTCTGGGCGGCACCGTCACGTCGACGTCATCGACCAGATTCGGCGACATCGCTGGGCCTGGCAGGACCGATGACCTGGAGTTACGCGCTTCGTGGACGGCGACCGACGATCGGACCGGGCTTCATCTCGCGGCCTTCACCGAACTCCTGGCGATCGCGGCCGGACTGCCACCCGAGGGCGTCGTTTCCATCGGTCGACCCGCGCCCCCGAACGTACGCTAGGCTCGATCACTAATTGTCAACATAGAGCACATCGTGTGCTTGACCAGTTGAGCACCATGGGCAGAGACTGAACGGGTGCTCAGCACGATGCCGCACCAATTCACGGGTCGCCAGAGCCGGCGGCCAATCGACCTTCCGGGGTCATGACGACAGGGTGACACCGTGCAGTTCAGAACCGATCCATTCGCTTCGGGAGGCAGACAGGTGAACACGTCGACGCTCGGTGCCGACCAGACCTCGCTACGGCGGGCCGACGAGCTTCCGATCGGGGCGGGTGCCCTACCTGCGCAGCGATCGCCACTCCGCGACTCGATGAGTAGTTCGCTGCGGGCGGCCACAGTGTTACTGGTCGATCCGGATCGGGCCACCCGCGAGGCTCTCCAGGCCGGCCTGATGGAGGTCGGGATCGGCCGCGTCCTCCCCGTCACGTCGCTGGCTGCGGTGGAGGAACTGACCGAGCGCGGCATCGTCGGCGATCTGGCCCTGATCAGCCTGCTGACCGGACCCGACGCCGGACGCATCATCAACACTCTGCGTGCCGCCGGCTGGGTACGGGTGCTCGCGCTCGCCCCCACCGCCGACATCGGCCCGGTGATCGATGCCGTCGGGGCCGGCGTCAACGGGGTGCTGATCGGCCGACGGGCCAACCCCGCCGCCGCGAACATCCCGAGCTCGATCCACGACCTGTCCTCGCGGGAGATCGAAGTGATCCGCCTGGTGGCCGACGGTCGGTCGAACAAGTGGATCGGCGACGAACTCAACCTCTCGGCCCTGACGGTCAAGAGCCATCTCGCCCGGATCGGGCGCAAGCTCGGCACCGGCGACCGTGCACACATGGTCGCGCTGGCCATGCGTGCGGGCGTCATCTCCTGATTTCGGGTCGCCCGTTCTGTTCAGAGATGCCCTGACCAGCCATTCCAGTGGGTCGAACGCCGGCTTGCACGTCGAGGTCCCGCAGGTCAGGCACACTGTCGCAGTGCAGACGTCAGACATCACCACCGATTCCGGTGCGGACATCTCGGCCGCCGACCGGCTGCCGGGGACCCCGGCGGTCCCTGGCGGGGACGATGCGCTCCCGCAGATCACGCCATTGCTCGTCCCGCGCGACGGGGACGTCCAGCCGATCGTGGACCCGCTCCGGCTGGCATCGTGGGCGCGGAACCTCGCGGCCGGGTCCGGTCCGGTCGCCCTCGACGCCGAGCGCGCCTCCGGTTTTCGCTACGGGTCGAGGGCCTACCTCGTGCAGCTGCGCAGAGCAGATGTCGGCACGGCGCTGTTCGACCCGATCGCGCTGGGCGATCTTGCCCTCCTGGATGCGCCGCTGGCAGATTCGGAATGGGTCCTGCACGCTGCCAGCCAGGACCTGCCGTGCCTGGCCGAAGCCGGGATGCACCCGCGAAAGTTGTTCGACACCGAACTGGCCGGGCGGCTGGCCGGGCTCCCCCGCGTCGGCCTCGGGCCGCTGGTGGAACAGATGCTGGGCCTCGGGCTGGCCAAGGGGCACGGGGCGGCCGATTGGTCGACGCGGCCGTTGCCTGCCGCCTGGCTGACCTACGCCGCGCTGGATGTCGAGGTGCTCATCGAACTACGCGATGCGATGGAAGCGCTGCTCGACGAGCAGGGCAAGCTCGACTGGGCGCGTCAGGAGTTCGCTGCGATCGTGGCCGCACCGCCCACCCCCCCGCGGGTCGATCCGTGGCGACGCACGTCCGGGATCCACAAGATTCGCGAGCCGCGGGTGCTCGCCATCGTGCGCGAGCTGTGGACGACGCGCGACTCGGTCGCCCGTCGCCGTGACCTCGCGCCGCACCGGGTGCTGCCCGATACCGCCATCGTCGCGGCGGCTTTTGCGAAACCGGCCTCGCTGGATGCCCTTGTCGCGATGCCGGTGTTCGCCGGGCGGATCCAGCGCCGGCAGGCGTCGACCTGGTGGGACGCCATCCGTCGTGCCATGGCCCTCCCGTCCTCTGCGCTACCGCCCTCCACCCTGCAGGGTGACGGACCGCCGCCACCGGCGAAATGGGCGCTCAAGGACCCCAAGGCCGCCGCCCGTCTCACCGCCGCGCGGGCGGCGCTGGCGGCCACCTCGGAACGCATCAACATGCCGGTGGAGAACATGCTCTCGCCCGACCTGGTCCGGCGGACCATGTGGACCCCTCCCGCCGGCGAGGACATCCAGGCTGCTCTCCGGGCCGGCGGGGCGCGTGAGTGGCAGATCGAGCTGACCGCCGACGATCTCCGTGGCGCCTTGGACGCCCCGGTCGTCTAAGTAGTCCCACCTGCAGTGATGCGTCATCGCTACACCGTCGCGTGATGCCCGACCCTTAAGTTACCGGCCAGTAGCCTTTCCGGTAGCATGCTGGCACCGGCATCGACGCCCGATCGGACGTCGAGCCGATGACCGGCCGTTCCGATGACGGAGAGACCGTGCTCATGACAGGGAGCCATTTGTGGCAGCACAGGGATCGTCGACGCTCACACCCGGATCAGGGCCGGCCGCCTCGGAGCAGGCGGGCATGATCAAGCCCCGCACGCTGCGCGACGTCGTGTTCGTCGAAGGCGTCCGGACGCCGTTCGGGAAGGCCGGCGAGAAGGGCCAGTACGCGGAGACCAGAGCGGACGACATGGTCGTCAGGGTGATCCGGGAGTTGATGCGCCGACACCCCGAACTCCCCCCGGAACGGGTCGACGAGGTGGCGATCGCCGCGGCCACCCAGACGGGGGACCAGGGCCTGACCATCGGCCGGACCACCGCCATGTTGGCCGGTCTGCCGCGGTCCGTGCCCGGTTTCGCCATCGATCGGATGTGCGCCGGAGCCATGACGGCCGTCACCGCGGTCGCCTCGGGCATCGTGGCTGGCGGGTACGACGTGGTGATCGCCGGCGGTGTCGAGCACATGGGTCACCACCCGATGGGCCAGGGCGCAGACCCGAATCCGCGCTTCGTGGCCGACCGCCTGGTCGATCCGTCCGCGTTGAACATGGGCAATACCGCCGAGAACCTGCACGACAAGTACCCGCAGCTGACCAAGGAGCGCGCCGACGCCTACGCGGTCCACAGCCAGGACAAGTACGCAGCGGCACTGGCGGGCGGCAACATCACCCCTGACCTGGTGCCGATGGCGACGCGGTCGGTCGAGCAGGGGTGGGGACTGGCGACCGGGGACGAATTGGCCCGGCCGGGCACGACGATGACCGCGCTGGAGAACCTGCGCACGCCGTTCCGCCCGCACGGCCGCGTCAGCGCCGGTAACTCCTCGGGCCTGACGGACGGGGCCTCCGCGTGCCTGCTGGTCGCCTCCGACGTGGCCGCGGAACTCGGCCTCCCGGTCCGGATGCGGATGGTGTCGTTCGCATTCGCCGGCGTACCGGCAGAGACGATGGGCGACGGACCCATCCCGGCGACCGAGAAGGCACTGCGCAAAGCAGGTCTGGAGATCGGCGACATCGGGATCATCGAGATCAACGAGGCATTCGCCGTGCAGGTGCTGGCCTTCACGGACCACTTCGGCCTGGCCGACGACGACGCCAGGATCAATCCATTCGGCGGCGCCATCGCAATGGGTCATCCGCTGGCCTCGTCCGGCGTCCGCCTGATGACCCAGCTGGCGCGGGAGTTCTCGCAGCGCCCTGACGTCCGGTACGGCCTGACCACGATGTGCGTTGGTCTGGGCATGGGCGGCACCGTGATCTGGGAGAACCCACACTTCGAGCCGGCAGATTCCGCCACCGACACCACCGACGGGGACAGCAGATGACCAGCGCGACGATCACCGGCGAGAAGAAGACCCCCTCGGCACCGGAGGAGGTGATCACCTCGGCGCATCTGCGGCTGCTCGACGTGCCCGGCATCGCCGGCAAGGTCGCCCTGATCACCCTGGACAACGGACTCGACCACCAGCGGCCCTCGACCTTCGGGCCCGGAGGAATCGCCGGGCTCAACGCCGCCCTGGACGCGGCGTTCGCGGCGGAGCCGGCGGCGATCGCCGTCACCGGCAAGCCCTTCGTGTTCGCGGTGGGAGCCGATCTGTCGCAGATCGCGACCATCACCGATCACGACAGTGCAAGGGCCACCGGTGTTCTGGGCCACTCCACCTTCAAGCGCCTGACGGATTCGAGCATCCCGACCTTCGCATTCGTCAACGGCGCCGCGATCGGTGGCGGGGTCGAACTGGCCCTGTCCTGCGACTACCGGACGATGGCCGCCAACGCTCCGATGATGGCGCTGTCGGAATGCTTCCTGGGCATCCTGCCCGGCTGGGGCGGCACCCAGCTCCTGCCGAAGATCGTGGGGCCGGAGAACGCGATCACCGTGATCATCGAGAATGCGCTCAACCAGAACCACATGATGCGACCCGCGGAGGCGCTGGGTCTGGGTGTGGTCGATGTCGTGCTGGATGCGGCCGACTACCTCGAGCAGTCCCTCGTCTGGATGGCCGACGTGCTCGCCGGCCGGATCACGGTGTCCCGCACGAACTATGCCGGCGCCGAATTCGACGACCAGTGGACCTCCGCGCTGGAGCGCGGCCGACTCATCGCCGACATGCGCACCCACGGCGCCTCGCCGGCGCCCTACCGGGCCCTGGAACTGATCGCGCTGTCCCGCACCGCCGATCTCGCGACCGGGCTGGCCGCGGAGGCTGACGGGCTCGCCGATCTCATCGTCTCGCAGCAGTTCCGGGCCGGGCTGTACTCGTTCAACCTGACGCAGAAGCGCGCCCGCAAGCCGGCCGGTGCCCCCGATCTGTCGCTGGCGCGCAAGGTCACGAAGGTCGGCGTCATCGGTGCCGGTCTGATGGCCGGGCAGATCGCCCTGCTGTTCGCGCAGCGACTGCACGTGCCGGTGGTGCTCACCGACGTCGACCAGACCCGCCTCGACAAGGGCCTGGCCGGGGTGCACCGCAAGATCGCCGAGCGCGCCGCGCAGCGCAAGATGACCCAGGACGAGGCGAACCGGCTGACTGCCCTGGTCACGGGATCCCTCGACTACCAGGCGTTCTCCGACGCCGACTTCGTCATCGAGGCCGTCTTCGAGGAACTCGGGGCCAAACAGACCGTGTTCGCAGCGCTGGAGAAGGTGGTCTCACCGGAGGCGGTCCTGGCGACCAACACCTCGTCGCTGTCGATCACCGACATGTCGGCCGGCCTTGCCCACCCGGAGCGGGTGATCGGGTTCCACTTCTTCAACCCGATCTCGGTGATGCCGCTGCTGGAGATCGTCCGCACCGCAGCCACTTCCGACAGCACCGCCGCCACGGCCCTCTCGGTGGCCAAGACCCTCCGGAAGGGTCCGATCTTCACGGCCGACGCACCGGCGTTCGTGGTCAACCGCCTGCTGACCCGGTTCATGGGCGAGATCATCGCGGCCATCGACGAGGGCACCGATCCGGCGGTCGCCGACGCGGCGCTGGCTCCGTTGGGCCTGCCGATGACGCCGATCATGCTGCTGCAGCTGGTCGGGCCGGCGGTGGCGCTGCACGTCACCGAAACCCTCCACCAGTCCTTCCCCGACCGGTTCGAGGTCAGCGAGAACCTGCGGCGCATCGTCGCCGCCGGCCACCGCACGTTGGTCTCCTGGACCGAGACCGGGCAGCAGGTCCTGGATCCGGAGGTCGCCGCGCTGTGGGAGCAGGGCACGGCGCCGTCGACCGGTGAACAGGTCCGCGACCGCGCACTGGCCGCGTTGGCCCAGGAGGCCCGTCTGATGCTGGACGAGAAGGTGGTGGCTGCGGCCGCCGACATCGATCTGGCGCTGATCACGGGCGCCGGGTGGCCGTTCTGGCTCGGCGGCATCACGCCGTACCTGGATCGCGAGGGCGTGTCCGAGAAGGTGACCGGCCGGCGGTTCAACCCGCCGGGCGTGTCGACCATGCCGTAGCAATGGGTCGCAGCCGGTGCGTCGTCGCCGTGAGTCGCAGCAGGTGAGCCGCAGCAGCCCGGCTGCATACTTCAGTTAACAGTGTGATGCACTGGTGGTGAGGTCAGGAAGTCGACGACAAGGGAGTCGCAAGAATGCCGCAGGACGAATCACCCCCTACCGCCGCCGGCGCTGCGGTCGGCGGACCCGTTGCGCAGCGACTGGCCGGCCGGGTCGCGGTCGTCACCGGCGCCAGCCGCGGGATCGGGCTGGCGATCGCCCGGCGGCTGGTGGCCGAGGGCGCCAGGGTGGCGATCACCGCCCGGAACACCGACGCCCTCGACGAGGCCGTGCAGGAACTCGGCGGCCCTTCCGTGGCCATCGCCTTCGCCGGGAAGGCGGATGATCTCGACCACCAGGACGCCACCCTGTCCGGCGTGGCGGACGCCTTCGGCCCGGTCGACATCCTGGTGAACAACGCAGGCATCAATCCGGCGTACGGGAGCCTCGTCGATCTCCCGCTGGCTGCCGCGCGGAAGATCCTCGACGTCAACGTGCTGGGCACGCTGTCCTGGGTGCAGCGCGCCTGCGCAGCCGGCCTCGGCACGCGGGGTGGCAGCATCGTCAACATCGCTTCGGTCGCCGGGGTGAAGCCGGCCCCCGGAATCTCCTTCTACGGCGTGAGCAAGGCCGCGATCATCAACCTGACTGCGAGCCTGGCGGTGGAGCTGGGCCCGGGGATCCGCGTCAACGCGGTGGCTCCGGCCGTGGTCAAGACCAGGTTCGCCGAGGCCCTCTACGTCGGGCGCGAGGAGCAGGTCACCGCCCAGTACCCGCTGCGCCGGCTCGGTGTTCCCGACGACGTGTCCAGCGCGGTGGCCTTTCTCGCCTCCGACGAGGCTTCCTGGATCACCGGGCAGACCTTCGTGCTCGACGGCGGCGTCACCCTGGTCGGAGGTGTCGGATGAAGGCCTGGCAGGTACCGGTGCTCGGCGAGGCCGAGCAGGTGATGACGCTCGGCGAGACGCCCATCCCGGAACCCGGTCCGTCGCAGCTGCGGATCAGGGTCGGCGCGGTGGCGCTGAACTTCCCCGATTCGCTGATGGTCCGCGGCCAGTACCAGGAGAAGCCGGCGCTGCCGTTCACCCCCGGGATCGAACTGTGCGGTGTCGTCGACGGCGCGGGCGATGACGGCGGAGCGGGCGATGACGCCGACCTCCGCAAGGGAGCCAGGGTGATGGGTCTTGCGTCCATGCCGCACGGCGCTCTCGCGGAGTACGCGATCGTCGAGCGGACGGCCGTCAGCCGAGCCCCGGACGGACTGGACGACGCGCACGCGGCCGCCTTCACGGTCGCTTACCAGACCGGTTGGGTGGCCCTGCATCGGCGCGCCGAACTGAAGGCGGGCGAGACGCTGCTGGTCCACGCGGCCGCCGGCGGGGTGGGCTCGGCCGCGGTCCAGCTGGGCAAGGCCGCCGGCGCCAGGGTGGTCGGCGTCGTGGGCAGCGCGGACAAGGTCGAGGTGGCAAGGCGGTGCGGCGCCGACGAGGTGATCGATCGGTCCGCCTACGACGCCCAGGGTCTGGTCGGGGCCCTGAAGGCGGCATGCGGTCGCGGAGGTGCGGATGTCGTCTACGACCCGGTCGGTGGCGACTCGTTCGTCGCCTCGACCAAGGTGGTGGCCTTCGAGGGTCGGATCCTGATCGTCGGATTCACCAGCGGCATCATCCCGAAGGCGGCGGTCAACCACGCGCTCGTCAAGAACTACGGGATCCTCGGGGTGTACTGGGGGCTCTACCACCAGCGGAAGCCGGAAATCATCGTGCAGGCGGCACAGGCGCTCGCGGAACTGGTCGCAACGGGCCGGATCAACCCCGAGGTGTCCTCGGTGCTGCCGTTCGAGCAGGCACCGGCGGGTCTGGCCACGCTGGCGGCCGGTCGATCCACCGGCCGGATCGTGGTGATGGCACCGTGACGTCGCTGGAGCTGGCGGACTCCTGCGTCGTGGTGACCGGAGCCGGCTCCGGCATCGGCGCGGCGATGGCCCGGCGCTTTGCCGCCGGCGGTGCCCATGTCGTGGTCAACGACCTCGATTCCGCTGCAGCGCAGGCGATCGCGTCCGAGATCGGCGGGTTGTCGCACCCGGCCGACGTCGCCGATCTCGAACAGGTCCGCAACCTGGTCGGCGAAGCCACCGAGGCCTTCGGCCCGATCGACCTCTTCTGTGCCAACGCCGGGGTCGCGGTGGGGGGTTCGGAGTCGGCTCCGGCGGCGGACTGGGACCTGGCCTGGCAGGTCAACGTGCAGTCCCACGTCCACGCCGCCCGGGCCGTGCTGCCCGGTTGGCTCGCGAGGGGCCGCGGACGCCTGATCACCACCGTCTCGGCGGCCGGGATCCTGACGATGTTGGGGTCGGCCCCCTATTCGGTGACCAAGCACGCGGCGCTGGCCTTCGCGGAGTGGTTGCGAGCCACCTACTCCCACCGCGGGATCGTCGTGCAGAGCCTGTGCCCGCAGGGTGTACGCACCCCGCTCTTCGCCTCGACCGGCGACCTCGGCGAGGCCGTCATGGGGGCGACCGCGCTCAGCGCGGCGCAGGTCGCCGACGCGGTGGCCGACGCGCTGTCGGGCGAGCGGTTCCTGATCCTGCCGCACCCCGAGGTCGCCGACTACTCCGTCCGCCGGGCCTCCGACCCCGACCGCTGGCTGTCCGGCATGAACCGGTTGCAGCAGAGTCTGGAAGAGGCTGGAAAGCTGTGAGCGACGCAGGACTTGATCTCTCGAGGCTGCGCGGCCATCTCGACATCCACCGGCCCGAGTTGCTGATCGGGGCCCTGTCGTCGACACTGCTGGCCGGCGGTCGGTCCAACCTGACCTACGCGGTGAGCGACGGAACCCGCGAGCTCGTACTGCGGCGGCCGCCGCTGGCCCACGTGCAGGCCTCGGCCCACGACATGAGCCGCGAGTACCGGGTCATCTCCGCCCTCGGGCAAACCGCCGTTCCGGTGCCCCACGCCGAGCTCCTGTGCGAGGACCCCGCGGTGATCGGCGCACCCTTCTACCTGATGGAACTGAGCCCGGGGATCGCTTACCGACGTCATGCCGACGTCCTCACCCTCGGCCCGGACACGCTGCACCGCTTGATGTTCGACCTGGTCGACACGCTGGTGGACCTGCATGCCGTCGACCCGGCCGAGGTCGGGCTGGCCGACCTGGGCAAGGTCGCCGGATTCAACGTCCGGCAGCTCTCCACCTGGCGTCGTCAGCTTGCCGGCCTGCGGAGCCGTGACCTGCCGGGCATCGACGAACTCGCCGGCGCGCTGGGCGAACACATCCCGGACACCGGCCGCGGCGGTCTGGTGCACGGGGACTACCGGCTGGACAACGTGCTGATCGCCGGCGCACCGGGGTCCGAGCGCATCACGGCGGTGCTCGACTGGGAGATGTCGACCCTGGGTGATCCCCTGAGCGACCTGGCCCTGCTGCTGCTCTACGCCGACCAGCCGATGCTGGCCGCTGACCGATCGACCGATCCCTCGGTCGCCATCAGCGCCGTCCCCGGTTACCCGGCGGCGCAGGAGATCATCGGGCGGTACCAGCAGCGATCCGGCCGCGACGTCTCCGACCTCCGGTGGTACCGCGCCTTCGCCTCGTTCAAGTTGGCCGTCGTCCTGGAGGGCGTCTTCTTCCGCTTCCGGCACGGGGCCACCCTCGGTCCCGGATTCGACGGCATCGGCGACATGGTGCAGCCGCTCGTCGACCAGGGACTGGCCGTCTTCGGCGCCGCCTCCGGCCCTTCCACCCCCACCCAGAACTCGGAGATCTGATGGACTTCAGCTACGACGACACCACCCGTGGGTACATCGACAACCTGCTGGCCTTCATGGACGAGCACATCTATCCGTCAGAGCCGATCTTCGCGGAGCAGCAGGCGGCCCGTCCCGGCGCCTGGGGCCCACCACCCATCGTCGCCGACCTGCAGGTCAGGGCTCGCGAACTCGGCCTGTGGAACCTGTTCCTGCCGGGTGACCGGGGGGCCGGGCTGACCAACCTGCAGTACGCCCCGCTGGCCGAGATCACCGGCCGTAGCCCGGCGCTGGCACCCATCGCCCTCAATTGTGCCGCCCCGGACACCGGCAACATGGAGGTGCTGGCCCAGTTCGGCACCCCGCAGCAGCAGGCCCGGTGGCTGGAGCCCTTGCTGGAGAGCACCATTCGTTCCGGTTTCGCGATGACCGAACCGGACGTGGCCTCCTCGGACGCCACCAACATCGAGACCAGCATCGTCCGTGACGGCGACGAATACGTGATCAACGGCCGCAAGTGGTACATCTCCGGTGCGATGGATCCTCGGTGCGCCATCCTGATCGTGATGGGCAAGACGGATCCCGGCGCCCCCAGACACCAGCAGCAGAGCCAGGTGCTGGTACCCACCGACACTCCCGGCGTGACCATCCGCCGGGGCATGCACGTGATGGGGTACGACGACGCCGACCACGGCGGCCACGCCGAGATCGACTTCGTCGATGCCCGGGTCCCGGTGAGCAACCTGATCGGTGAACAGGGGTCCGGTTTCGCCATCGCCCAGGCCCGGCTCGGACCCGGCCGGATCCACCACTGCATGCGGTTGATCGGGATGGCCGAGCGGGCGCTCGAGATGATGTGCCGTCGGGTGTCCTCGAGGGTGGCCTTCGGGCGGCCGCTGGCCGAGCAGGGCGTCATCGGCGAATGGATCGCCGACTCCAGGGTCAAGCTCGAGCAACTGCGACTGCTGGTGCTCAAGACGGCCTGGCTGATGGACACCGTGGGCAACCAGGGCGCGCACACCGAGATCCAGTCGATCAAGATCGCCGCCCCGGAGGCCGCCTGCTGGATCATCGACAAGGCCATGCAGGCCCACGGGGCGGCCGGGGTCAGCCAGGACACCCCGTTGGCCCAGCTCTGGGCCGCGGCCAGGACCATCCGGCTGGCCGACGGACCCGACGAGGTCCATCGCCGATCGCTCGCCCGCCGGGAGCTCAAGAAGTACCAGTAGGTTGCAGATCAAAACCCTTCCAGCCACGACGAAGAAGTCAGGAGTTCCACAATGAGCAGGTTCGACGGAAGAGTCGCCATCGTGACCGGGGCGGCCCAGGGCATCGGTGCCGCGACGGCCAGACTCCTTGCTGCGCAGGGTGCCACGGTCGTCGTCGGCGATCTGACCGCGGATCGCGCCCACGGAACGGTGGAGGCGATCACCGCAGCCGGCGGGACCGGCCTGGCGGTCGGGTGCGACGTGACGGACGGCGAGTCGGTGAACGCGATGGTGACCACCGCGCTGGAGAGGTTCGGCTCGGTCGACATCCTGGTGAACAACGCCGGGATCACCCGCGACGACCTGCTGTACAAGATGGGCCGGGCGGACTGGGACGCGGTGATCTCGACCAATCTGACCAGCATCTTCCTGGTCTGCCAGGCCGCCGCCGTGCCGATGGTGAAGGCGAAGTACGGCAAGATCGTCAGTCTGTCCAGCCAGTCAGCACGCGGCAACCGCGGCCAGGTCAACTACGCGGCGGCCAAGGCCGGGGTCCAGGGCATCACCGCCACCCTCTGCCAGGAACTCGGCCGCTACAACATCAACGTCAACGCGGTGGCCCCCGGTTACATCGCGACCGCGATGACGGACGCTACCGCCGAACGCGTCGGGTTCCGGCCGGAGGAGTACCAGAAGATGGCCAGCGAGCAGACCCCGATCGGCCGGGTCGGCAAGCCGGAGGACGTCGCCAACGCGATCGCCTTCCTGGCCAGCGAAGAGGCGTCCTACATCACCGGGCAGACCCTGTACATCAACGGCGGGGTTCGATAACCGCACCGGCACTGGACACCTCGAGCCGGACTTCGCCAGAATCTCTCGACCACAGCCAATCTCGACAAGGAGCACATCATGGATTTCTCGCTGTCCGACGAAGAACGCGCCATTCGCGACACCGCCCGCGAATTCATCCGCAAGGAGGTGATGCCGCTCGAGTCGGAGGTGCTGCGGCGTGAGCGCGCACACCAGCCCGGCCTGGACCACAGCGAGGTGGTAGAACTGCAGCACAAGGCCAAAGCCTTCGGCTTCTGGGGCCTCTCGACCCCGGAGGAGGACGGCGGGATGAATCTCCCGGCCGTCATGCAGGCGCTGATCGCGGCCGAACTCGGCCGGACGTTCGTCCCGTTCCGGTTCGGTGGCGAGGCGGACAACATTCTGTACTTCGCCAATCCCGAGCAGCGCAAGGAGTACCTGGAGCCGACCATCTCCGGTGAGCGCCGGTCGTGCTTCGCCATCACCGAACCCGGTGCCGGGTCGGACGCGGCGAACATCAAGCTGTCGGCCGTGCAGGACGGCGACGACTGGATTCTCAACGGCGAGAAGGTCTACATCACCGGCGGCAACGAGGCCGACTTCGCCATCGTGGTCGCCGTCAACGACAAGGTGAAGGGGGTCCGGGGCGGCGGTACGACCGCCTTCCTGGTCGACCGGGACATGGGCTGGAAGTCCGAGCCGATCATCACCATGGGCGAGGGCGGCCCGGCCGCGCTGGTCTTCGACAACGTCCGGGTGCCCTCCCGCAACATCCTCGGCGAGATCGGCCAGGGCTTCGAGCTCGGCATGAAGTGGATCGGCAAAGGTCGCTACCTGATCCCGGCCACCGCGATCGGCATCGCCGAGCGCGCGCTGCAGATGGCCATCGACCACGCGAACACCCGGGTGACGTTCGGCAAGCCGATCGGCGAGAACCAGGCCATCGCCTGGATGATCGCCGATTCCGAGACGGAGATCGAGGCCGCCCGGTGGCTGGTCCTGCGCGCGGCCTGGACGGTGGACCAGGGCGCCGACCCCCGGCACTCGTCGTCGATGGCGAAGCTGTTCGGCGCGACCATGGTCAATCACGTCATCGACAAGGTGATGCAGATCCACGGCGGGATGGGTTACACCCGCGAGCTTCCCATCGAGCGCTGGTACCGGCAGGTCCGCCTGTTCCGCATCTTCGAGGGCACCGACGAGATGCAGCGCCTCATCCTGTCCCGCGACCTGCTGCGCGGCTACACCAAGATCGGCGGGCACCTCGCGTGAGGACCTTCTCCAGTGCCGACGAACTCCTCGCTGCGGTCGGCGACACGCTCGGCCCCGGCGAACCCTTCCTGATCGAGCAGAGCCGCATCCAGGCCTTCGCGGACGCCACCGACGATCACCAGTGGATCCATCTGGACGAGGAACGTGCCGCAGCGGGGCCTTTCGGCACCCGGATCGCACACGGCTTCCTGACCCTCTCGCTGCTGCCGGTGCTGATGGGTGGCCTGTACCGCCTGACGGGCGTGACGATGGCCGTCAACTACGGGCTCAACAAGGTCCGCTTCCCCTCGCCACTGCCGACCGGCAGTTCGGTGATCGCGTCGGCCGTCATCACCGAGGTCACACCGGTCAGCGAGGGCATCCTGCAGGTGGTGATGACGGTCAGCATCACCGCGCAGGGCGCCAACAAGCCCTGCTGTGTCGCCGAATCCGTCGGGCGTTTCTCCTTCGCGGGCTGATTCGTGGGCGGCTCCCGGTCGGCGCTGATCACTCGGCCGGCCGGGCCTCCGCATGTCAGGAACGGCATGTCAGGAACAGCGTGTCAGGAACAGCTCGAGCTCCTCGGTGCGCGGGCCGGTCGCCGGCCCGCGGCGGGTCACCGAGAGGGCGGCGGCGGCGTTCGCCCGGGAAGCGGCCTGCAACGGATCACCGAACCGGGCCAGCCCGGCGATGAACGCACCCGTGTGCGCGTCACCCGCTCCGGTGGTGTCGACGGCGGACACCACGTGTCCCGGTACCAGCACCGGCGTCGAACCGCCTGCGGTCAACCAACATCCGGCCGCCCCGTCGCGCACCAGGACGCCGGCACGACCGCTGCGCCGCGCCAACGCCGCGGCCGCGTCGGCCGGCCTGCCCTGTCCCGTCAGCCGGGCCGCTTCGCGCGAGTTGCAGGTCCACCAGTCGGTCCGGGCCATCAGCACCTCCATGGCCTCGGTCGGGATCTGGGTCAGCAGGGTCCCCGGGTCGGTGACGACCACGATCTCCGGGGGGAGCGCCGCGAGCCATGGTGCAACGGCCGCCGCCCCGGCCGGGTGGGCCAGCGAGTACCCGGTGACGGCCACGATGTCCGAGTCATCGGGGTGCAACGCACCCAACTGCTCGGCGGTCAGGGTCGCCTCGGCGCCGAAGCTCGTCACGAACGTCCGTTCGCCGCCCTCGTCGACCATCACCACGACGGTCCCGGTGTCCATCCGGGGATGCGTCGGGCCGACGGTGACGATGCCCTCCCCGGCCAGCGCGCCCCGGACCAGCGAGGCGAACATCCCGGTGCCGACGGTCCCGGCGTAGACGGTGGGCAGCCCGAGCCGACGCGCGGCGGCCATCACGTTGAACCCGCCGCCGACAGCGAAAGTGGTGCTGGAGGCGATGATGTCGCCACCGAGCTCCGGGAGTTGCGGGATGGTGAGGACCAGATCGACGACGGCGTTGCCGACGTAGAACAGCCGGGAATCGTCGCTGGACACCCGCGAAACCCTAGCGGTCAGGAATGTACGACGGCCACATCGCTCCGGTACGCGACCATCAGGTGCTCGGTCACCAGGATGACGGCCAGCAGTCCGGCGCCGAGGACGGTCAGCGCACCGGCACCGACGGCGACCGCCGTGACCAGGCCGCCGATGGCACCGATCGCACCGGAGCCCAGGACGACCACCGCAGAGAAGGCGTAGGAGCCGGCCGCGTACCGCGAGGTGACCGCCCCCTGACGGGACGGATCCAGCCCCCGGGTCAGCAGCACCATGCCTCCGCGGTAGCCCATGGCCGGGCCGCCGGCCGCGATCGCGCAGCCGAGGTAGACGAGCGGGAGGGAGGCGGTCAGCGCGCCGGCCGCGAGCAGGGCCAGGCCGACGGTGCCCATCGCCGTTCCCACGGTCAGCTCGTGGCCCCGGACGAAGCGCAGCATCGGACGCCTGGCCAGCACCTGCAGCAGCCAGGCGCAGGCCAGCAGCAGGATCGCCGGACTGGTGGCCACGATGACCGCCGCCGGCCCGGTGAACTGGCGCAGCAGCGATGGCACCAGACCGGTCACCAGGCCGGGGATGGCCCAGCCGAGCGCCCCGACCGCCGTCCCGAGCAGGCGATGCCGCCGGATGACACCAGGGGTCACGGTCGGCACGGGCACCTTCACTGCGGGCCCGTCCGGGATCTCGGCCTGGATCCCTCCGGTCTGCAGTGCAGCGGTGTCGCCGGCCGACCGGGCGGCCAGCGCCAGCAGCAGGGCCGTCAGGACCACCGATGTCGCCACCGCATGCACGAGGTACACCGTCGAGCCGATGCCGATCTGCGCCAGCGCCACGGCCCCGACGGTGCCGACCAGAGCGCCGACGATGTTGCCGGTCGCCACCGAACCACGGCCCCGTTCGCCCACCAGGGCCACCATCAGCGCTGCGGCCGCACCGGTGGACAGTGCCACGCTCACACCCGACAGCGCACGACCGATCAGCAGCATCACGGTCGACCCGGCGGTCGCCATCAGCACATCGGCGACGACCGCTGCGCCGAGGCCGATGGCGAGTAGGGCATCCGCCCTGGCACGCAGGGCCGGTCGCATGCACAGGACCAGCGTCGGGACCAGCAGCAGGAGGTAGGCGGAGAACAGCAGCGAGAGGCCGAACGGCGTCATCCGGTACGCCTGCCGGTAGGCGGGCAGGAGAGCGGTCGGCAGGTTCGGACCGGCGATCACCAGCGTGAACGCGGCGAGGACGACCGCCCCCACCACGCGAGCCGTCGGGACGGCACGCCGGTTGACGCGATGCCCGACCCTGCGGGCGACACGCTCCGGTACGAGCAGTGGTCGGCGGGAGGGCTCGACGAGAACGCCGGTCATGGGTCGACTCCTTCGAGGGTCCGCCTAATTACTCGATAAGTTCTTCTCATATTTACATTGGCCGTTCACTGCGTCAAGGGTAAGTGAGAAGGTCTTCTCGTGACGTACGTCGATCTGGCCCGGATCGACCCCGCGGGCGCCGGGATGGGACGGATCGCGCGATGATGGGCCGGTGAGCACCACGACACCCGACCTACCGCTGCGCAGTGACGCGCAGCGGACCAGAGACCGGCTCCTCGACGCTGCCGCTGATCTGCTCGAGTCGGACGGGGCGCACTTCACCCTGCCCGAGCTCGCCCGTCAGGCCGGGGTGGGCACCGCGACCGCCTACCGGCACTTCACCGACGTCGCCGACCTCCTGGTGGCGGTCGAGGTGCGGTCCATCACAGCCCTGACCGCGGCGGTCGAGGCCGTCGACCCCACGCAGGGCGCACTGCGCCGGTTCGAGGCGATCTGCGCGATGTGGGTGGGACGGTCGACCAGGGAATCGGCCGCCGTCCGGTTCCTCCGCTCGCCGGAAGGTGTGCTGCAGCGTGCCCACCGGGGGGATCCCAGCATCACCGGCCTGTTCGACGCACTGACCGTCGCAGTGGCCGCTCTGATCAGCGAATCCGTCGTCCCCGAACAGGATCGGGTCGCTGCCGTGCTGGTCTGGATCACCCTGTTCGACGAACGCATCGTGATCGACCTCGGCCGGACCCACGGTTGGACCGCCCACCGGATCGCCGACTACCTGGGCCGGGCCGTCCTCGGCGCCCTCGGATCGGCCTGACCCCCATCGGGTCGGGTCGGGCAGGTCGGGTCAGGCGGGGATCTCCACCCGCACGTCCAGTCCGCCACCGGTCACCGCCGTAGCGCTGACGGTACCGCCATGGGCCGAGACGACGGCGCTGACGATGGACAGGCCCAGCCCGCTGCCCCGGTGGCCGGTGCGGGCCCTCTCCCCCTGTCGGAACGGCTCGAAGAGCTGCGCGACGGTACGAGGGTCGATCACGGTGCCACCCGATGCGACCTCGACGTACCCGACGGCGTGCCCGACTCCGGGCGGGTTCCCGACTCCCCCACCGACCCCGGTGGAGATGGCGACCCGTCCGCCCGGCACGTTGTGCCGTACGGCATTCTCGATGAGATTGCCGACCACCCTCTCCAGCAGGGCCGGATCTCCGCAGACCACGGCCGGTCCCCCGCTGACCCGGATCTCCAGCCCGCGCCCGGTGACCTCGGATTCCACGGCCAGCAACGCGGGCGCGACGAGGTCCGCCAGATCCACCGGAGCCGCCACGGACAGACCACTCGCCTGGGTCCGGGCCAGGAACAGCAGCGAGTTGAGCAACCGATCGGCCCGGTCGGTCGCCTCCCTGGCCACCTCGCCCATTCGCCGGAGGTCGTCCACTCCGGCCGAGGGATCGGCGAGCGTGACGTCGACCTCCGTCCGGATGACGGACAGCGGCGTGCGCAGTTCGTGCGAGGCGTTGGCGACGAACCGGCGTTCGGCCTCGAAGGCCGACTGCAACCGGCCCAGCATGTCGTCGAAGGTGTCGGCGAGCTCGGCGACCTCGTCGCGGGGCCCGGTCAGCGCGATCCGCTGGTCCAGAGAGGATTCCGACAGTGCCCTGGCCGCACTCGTGAGCATCGACAGGGGCCGCAGGGCCTGGCCGATCAGCACCCAGGACATCAGCCCTCCGGTGATCACCACCAGTGGGAAGGCGATCAGCCCCACCACCAGCACGGTGTCGCGGCCCTGCTGCACCACCCGGTTCGACTCCTCGGTGGCCTCGACGGTCACGCCGTTGACGAGCACCAGGGTGCCCGCGCGGAAGTGCGGGAGAGCGGCCACCACACGTCCGACCAGCAGATAGGCCAGGGCCAGCAGCAGGGCGCCGACGAGAGCGAGCAGCGCCGTCGACAACGTCGTCAAACGCAGCCGAAGGCCGTTGCGGGCTGCGACCCGCTGGGCCGTCCCGGGGCCCCGTCCACGCTCGGCGCGCAGGAGGTGGGCACTCCTGACCGACCGCACAGGGCCGAGGTCGGTCGGACTATTCAGTGGCATCGGCGGACACCCGGTAACCGGCGCCCACCACCGTGTCGATCATCCCCGGGTCGCCGAGCTTGCGGCGCAGGGTCATCACGGTGACCCGCACCGTGGTGGTGAACGGGTCCGCGTTCTCGTCCCACACGCGCTCCAGGAGCTCTTCGCTGGAGACGACCGTGCCGGCCGCCGACATGAGCACCTCCAGCACCCCGAACTCCTTGCGGGTCAGCTCGACGGCCGTCCCGGCCCGGAACACGAGCCGCTTGGCCGGATCCAGTTCCACGTCGCCGGCCCGCAGCACCGGAGGGGCGGCCGGCGTGGCGCGGCGGCCCAGCGCACGCACCCTGGCCACCAACTCGGGGAAGGCGAACGGTTTGGCCAGATAGTCGTCGGCGCCGGCCGACAGGCCCTCGACCCGGGCGTCCAGCCCCGACGATGCGGTGAGCATCAGCACCCGGGTGATGTCCCCGGAGGAGACCAGTTCGGCGAGCAGGTCATCGCCGTGCATGCCGGGCAGGTCCCGGTCCAGGACGACGACGTCATACCTGGTGTACGAGGACTTCTCGTGCCCCTCGGTCCCGTCGTAGGCGACATCCACCGCCATCCCCTCGGCCCGCAGGCCTCTGGCGATGGCGTCCGCCAGTCGCTGCTCGTCCTCGACTACCAACACGCGCATGTCAGACCTCTCCGGCCGTTCGTTCGTCCTTCATCGCTGCCCCGTCGACGGGTCGCGCGGATCCGTTCCGGTCCTGCCCGTTCAGGTCCCCGTTGCGGCGCGGGCTCTTGTGGTTAGAGCTGCCGTGGCGGGAACCGCCGTGGTTCAACTCCTCGGAGCCACGGCCCGACCGCTCGGCGATCTTCTCGGTGATGCCTCGTGCGACGTCCTTGGCGGTGAGGCCGAGGTCCGTCAGCAGATCCGAGCGCGACGCCGACTCCAGGAACTCCTGCGGGAGCGCGAGCACCATCACCGGGACCCCGGTCCCGGCGAGCGTGTCGGCCACCGCGGAGCCGACGCCACCGGATCGTCCACCGTCCTCGATGGTCACCACCATCGCGTGCCGGGCGGCCAGCAGAGTCAGCGCGCCCGCCACCGGGAGCGCCCACCGCGGGTCGACGACGGTGACACCGATCCCCTGGTCGGCCAGCCGGGCCGCCGCGTCGATCGCCATCGAGCCGAACGCGCCGACGGCCACCAGCAGCACGTCGTGCTCCTGCCCGGGGCCGGGTTCGGTGAGCACGTCGACCGCGCCGATTCCGCCGCTCACGACGACCAGGTCGCCACCATCGGCGATCAGTCGCCGGAGCGCCGGAACATCCTGGGGCACAGCGCCTTTGGGGTAGCGGACCACGGTCGGCCCGTCATCGACCACGACCGCCTCGGCCAGCTCCTCCGCGAGGGTGACGGCATCGCGCGGGGCGGCCAGCGCCAGCCCCGGCACCAGTCCGGCCAGCGACATGTCCCACATGCCGTGATGGCTCGGACCGTCCTCGCCCGTCACCCCGGCGCGGTCCAGCACCACCGTCACGCCCAGCCGATGCAGGGCGCAGTCCATCAGCAGCTGGTCGAAGGCCCGGTTGAGGAAGGTCGCATACAGCGCCACGACCGGGTGCATCCCGCCCATCGCCAGGCCGGCCGCCGAGGTCAGCGCGTGCTGCTCGGCGATCCCCACGTCGTAGGTGCGATCCGGGAACTGCTCGGCGAACGCATCCAGACCGGTCGGTCCGCTCATCGCGGCGGTGATGGCCACCATGTCCTCGCGCTCGGTGCCGATCTCCACCAGCTTCCGGCTGAAGACGCCGGTCCACGTCCGGGTCGGGGCGGCGACCGGAAGACCGGTGTCCGGGTCGAAGGCCGGCGGCGAGTGCATCTGCTCGGCGTCGTCGTTCTCGGCCGGCGGGTAGCCCTGTCCCTTGCGGGTCAGGCAGTGCACCAGGACCGGGCCGCGGTAGCCCTTGGCGCTGCGCAGCGCCTCCTCGAGGGCCTCGATGTCGTGCCCGTCGATCGGCCCGAGGTACTTCAGGCCCAGGTCCTGGAAGAGCGACTGCGGGATGAACCAGTCCTTGACCGCCGACTTGAAGGCATGCAGCGCGGAGTACAGCGGACGGCCGATCACCGGCGCCATCGGCAGCCGGTTCTTCACCTGGTCCAGGAACCGCTCGTAGCCAGGGCGCAGTCGCAGCGCGGCCATCCGCTGCGCCATGCCGCCGGTGGTCGGCGCATAGGAACGTCCGTTGTCGTTCAGCACCACCACGAGCGGTCGGTCCTTGGCCGCGGCGATGTTGTTCAGCGCCTCCCACGCCATGCCGCCGGTGAGTGCTCCGTCACCGATGACGGCGACCACGGTGCGGTTGTGCTCACCGCGCAACGCGAAGGCCTTGGCCAACCCGTCTGCATAGGACAGCGAGGTGGACGCGTGCGAGTTCTCCACCCAGTCGTGGACGGATTCCTCGCGGCTGGGGTAGCCGGACAGACCGCCACGGGTGCGGAGCCGGTCGAAGTCGCCGGAGCGCCCGGTGACGATCTTGTGCACGTACGACTGGTGGCCGGTGTCGAAGATGATCGGGTCGGCGGGCGAATCGAACACGCGATGCAGCGCGAGCGTCATCTCCACTACGCCGAGGTTCGGACCGAGATGTCCGCCGCGCCTTGATGTCTGCTGGACGAGGAACGTGCGGATCTCCTCGGCCAGCAGCGCCAGCGCCTCCAGATCGAGGGCTCGCAGGTCGGCCGGCGAGACGATGCGGCTGATCTTCGACGTACCGGGCTGGTTGCGGCCGGATCTGGGCCGGTCCGTCGATCCTGCGGTGGATCCCGGGAGTCCGGCAGACCCCTGCGCACTGGCGCCCCGTCCGCTGCTGCGACGTGGTGGTGGTGGCACAGGCTCTCCCATTCATCCGCGCCGGCACCGGTCAGGTCGGCTTCGTCGGGAGGCCGGATCTGCTGCTCCGGCCCCATTCACCGACGTTACCGTCCGTGGCACTTCTGTGTGGACGGGCGGGCCGGATCCGTGGTTGCGCAAGTGTCCGGGATGTCCGTTACCGGCTCCGTCTGAAATCGACACCTCCGGCCGGTACCCTCTCTCGTCATGGGCGGTGTACGAGTGGCAGAACTGTTGCGCCAGCAGGCCGAGCCGTGGGTGATCGCGCACCGCGGCGCGAGCGCTCGGGCACCGGAGAACACCATGCCCGCCTTCCACGCCGCGTGGGAGTGCGGGACGCCGTGGATCGAGGCCGACGTACAGCCCACTCTCGACAACGTGCCGGTGCTGCTGCACGACGACCATCTGGACCGGACGACGAACGGGAACGGCCCGGTCCGGAGCCGTTCGGCCTACGAGGTGGGATCACTGGACGCCGGTTCGTGGTTCACCACCGGCAGCACCCGGGCGTACCGGGCGACCCCGGTCCCGCGGCTCGCCGACGTGGTCACCACGTTGGACCCGCAGCGATCGCTGCTGCTGGAGATCAAGGGCGCACACACCCGGGACCAGGTGCTCACCGCGATGGCGGTGGTGCGGGCCTCCGGCTGGGACGACCGGGTGCTGTTCGAATCGTTCGAGATCGAGGCGCTCGAGCACGTCAGGTCGATCGAACCCGGTCGGCCGGTCGGCCTGCTCGTCGAGGAACTGCACGAAGACCCGATCGCCGCTTGTACCGCCCTCGGCGCGGTGACCTACAACCCGCGGCACTCGCTGTTGCGTGATCGCCCGGGACTGGTGGACGCGCTGCACGCCGCCGACATCGCGGTCTTCGTCTGGACCGTCGACGACCCCGCCGACTGGGAGTTCCTCACCGGCCTCGGCGTCGACGGGATCATCACCAACACCCCCGGCGAGCTGCTGGCCTGGCAGCAGGGCCGCTGACCCACCCTGCGCATACAGAACTGCCCTGCGCATACAGAACTGCCCAAATCCGCCGCGGTGGCGGGAATTTCGGGAACAACCGTCTGCGCGGAACGGTCGGACCGATGTCAGGGCCGTCAGGCGGGCCGGAAGCGTGCGACGCACTCGATGTGGTGGGTCTGCGGGAAGCAGTCGAACGCGCGGAGCGTTTCGAGCCGGTAGCCGGCGGCCATCAATGCGGCGGTGTCGCGGCCGAGCGCGGCCGGGTCGCAGGCGACGTAGACGATCAGGGCCGGAGCCCTGGCCGCGATCTGTGCGCACAGCGCCGGGCCGGCGCCCGCGCGCGGTGGGTCCAGCACGACGACGTCGACCGTGTCGGGCAGATCGTCGATCACCTTCTCCACCGACCCGAGTACCACGGACACCTGCGGGCGGTGGGCCAGGTTGGTCACGGCCAGACCCGAGGCGACCCGGTCGCCCTCGACCGTCACCACGCTGCCGGTCTCCCCGACGACTTCGGCCAGCACCTCGGCGAACAATCCGACGCCCCCGTAGAGGTCCCAGCTGGACGAGCCGACCAGCTCGAGGCCCTGCAACGCCTCGCTCACCGCTCCGGCAAGAGTGTCGGCGGCTGCCGGATGGACCTGCCAGAAGCCGTCGGCCGCGACCGAGAAGTCCTGTCCGACCGCATGTTCGATGACCGTCGGGACGGCATGGGCGCCAGGCTGATCGGGCCAGATGGCCAGCCTCTGCCCATCGCCGGCGGCCGTCAGGACCACCTCCGGCAGCTCGGGCCGACCGGTCCGGCCGCGCAGCTGACGGCTCTGCTGCCGGTGCGACGTGCCCGCCGACGCCGGCCGGCGAACCCCGGACGGCACGTCCGCGGTCGCGGCCAGCTCGTTGATCCCAGGAGCGGCGATCAGGCAGGGCTGGGAGGGATTGACGCCCTCGACGCGGTGCGAACGGACGGCACGTGGACCGATGCGTCCCTCCGGGTCCAGCGCCCAGCGAACCCTGGTGCGCCACCCGAAACCGCCGCCCGGCAACTCCTGCACCGTCACCGGGATGTCCAGCCCGGCCAGTCGCTGCAGCTGCTCGGAGACCACGGCGGCCTTCATCGATCGTTGCAGCGCACCGGACGCGTGCTGGAAATCGCATCCGCCGCATCCGCCGGGAAAGAAGTGCACGCAGGGTGCCTGGACGCGTTCCGGGTCGGCGCGCAGCACCTCGATGACGTCTGCGCGGCAGAACGAGCCCTTGCGCGCCTCGGTGATGCGCACCCTGACCAGCTCACCGGGCAGTCCGAGCCGGACGAAGATCACCCGGCCCTGGTAACGGGCCACGCAGTGACCACCGTGGGCGACCGCCCCGATCTCCACCTCGAGCAGGTCTCCGGGGCGGAGGTCATCCGGTAGCAGATCGGTGGGCACGAGCGGCAGGTCTTCTGGCGTGGTCAGGGCGTCATCTCTCGTCGTTCGGGGATCGGTCGTGCGGGGTTCGGTCGTGCGGGGATCGGTCGTGCGAGCATCGGTCGTCAGGGGATCAGGCGTCAGGGGAACGGTCATTCGTCGTCCGAGCCACGGCGGGTGGTGGACCTGACCGGTGGGCGCAACGGGAAGTCCCGGTCGGATCGGGTTCGTAGTCGCTGGTCCAGGGCCTCCGAGGAGGACAGCTGCCACGGTACCGACGTGACCATCACCCCCGGGGTGAACAGCAGCCGCCCCTTGAGCCGCAACGCCGACTGGTTGTGCAGAATCTGTTCCCACCAGTGTCCGACGACGTATTCGGGGATGAAGACGGCCACCACGTCGCGCGGCGCATCCCGGCGGGCCCGCCGTACGTAGTCCAGCGTCGGCCTGGTGATCTCCCGGAACGGGGAGTCGATGACCTTGAGCGCAACCGGGATGGCACGGTCCTCCCACTCCCTGGCCAGCGTGGCCGTCTCGGACGGGTCGACGTTCACCGTCACCGCCTCGATGGTGTCCGGGCGGGTGGCCCTGGCGTAGGCCAGCGCGCGCATGGTCGGAAGGTGGAGCTTGGAGACCAGGACGATCGCGTGCACCCGGCTCGGCAGCACCATGTCGTCGTCGTCGCCGGCCAGCTCGAGGCCGACGCGGGTGTAGTGCCGGTTGATCGCCTTCATCGTGACGAAGATGACCACCATGGCCAGGATCGCGATCCACGCGCCGGCCAGGAACTTGGTGATCAGCACGATCACCAGCACCACCGCGGTGAAGACGAAACCGGTTGCGTTGATGCTCTGGCTCCGGCGCATCCGGCGGCGCGCCGACGGGTCATCCTCCGTCAGCAGCAGCCGGCTCCAGTGCCGGATCATGCCGGCCTGGGAACAGGTGAAGGATACGAAGACGCCGACGATGTAGAGCTGGATGAGGGCATTGACGTTGGCCTTGAACGCGATCACCAGGATCAACGCGATCACCGCCAGGAAGATGATTCCGTTGGAGAAGGCCAGCCGATCGCCGCGGGTGTGCAGCTGGCGCGGCAGGAACTTGTCCTGCGCCAGGATCGATCCGAGTACCGGGAAGCCGTTGAAGGCGGTGTTGCAGGCCAGCACGAGAATCAGGCCGGTGGTGAAGGAGACGACGTAGAAGCCGATCGGGAACCCCGAGAATACGGCTTTGGCGATCTGGGCGACCAGCGTCTTCTCCTGGTAGCCGGCCGGCGCCCCCTGCAGGATGACGCCGGCTTCGGAATCGGCGATGTTGACGTGGGTGACGCGGGCCAACAGCACCAGGCCCAGCATCATCGTGACGGCCAGGCCGCCCATCAGCGCCAACGTGGTCGCCGCGTTCTTCGACTTGGGCTTCCGGAACGCGGGTACCCCGTTGGAGATGGCCTCCACCCCGGTCAGCGCGGCCGAACCGGAGGAGAACGCCTTGGCCAGCAGGAAGACGAAGCCGATTCCGGTGATGCTGACCGACCCGGTCAGCTTGAAGGTGAAGCCGGCACTCTCGGCGGCCATGGACGAGCCGAGTGCCCACCTGGTCACGCCCGTCACGAGCATCACCACGATCGAGACGATGAACGCATAGACCGGGATGGCGAACGCGGTCCCGGACTCCCGGATGCCGCGCAGATTCAGTGCGGTGATGACAATGATGATGCCCACGGCCCACCCGACGGGGTTCCGGCCGACCACGCCGACCGCCGAGCCGATGTTGGCCACCCCCGAAGCGGTCGAGACGGCGACCGTCAGGATGTAGTCGACGAGCAGCGCACTGGCCACCACCAGGCCGAACGTCGGTCCCAGGTTCTTGGTCGCGACCTCGTAGTCGCCGCCGCCACTGGGGTAGGCGTGCACGTTCTGCCGGTAGCTGGCCACCACGACGAGCATCACCACCGCGACCAGGACGGCGATCCACGGGGCGTAGACGTAGCCGGCCAGCGCGGCGATCGAGAGGGTGCGAAAGATTTCCTGAGGTGCGTAGGCGACGCTGGACAGCGCATCCGAGGCGAAGACCGGGAGCGCGATCCGCTTCGGGAGCAGCGTCTGGGCGAGTTTGTCGCTGCGGAAGGGCCTGCCCACGAGCAGGCGCTTGGCGGCAGCGGTCGGCTTGGACACGAAGGGGAGCCTACGGCTCCCCCGACGCCGGGCACACCTGCCGACCGATCACATGGGTTCGCCGCAAGTCGCGGTACCTTTCTCCCGCCAGTTCCATCTCGGTTTGGACGAAAAGGGGCACGTTCGAAGTGCACATCGTGATCATGGGCTGCGGCCGGGTCGGCTCCGGCCTGGCCAGAGCGTTGTCGGTGGCCGGCCACTCGGTCGCCGTCATCGACCAGGACCCGGTGTCCTTCCGGCGCCTCGGCCCCGACTTCCACGGCCAGCAGATCCGCGGTGTGGGCTTCGACCGCGACACGCTGCTGGAAGCGCGGATCCGTGAGGCCCAGGCCTTCGCCGCGGTGTCCTCCGGTGACAACTCCAACATCATCGCCGCCCGGGTCGCCCGGGAGCAGTTCGGCGTGGCGACCGTGGTGGCCAGGATCTACGACCCCAAGCGCGCCCAGGTCTACGAACGCCTCGGCATCCCCACCGTGGCGACCGTTCCGTGGACCACCGACCGGCTGATGAGGGCCGTCATCCCCGACGGCCTGATCAGCGAATGGCGCGACCCGTCCGGCACCGTCACGATCGTGAACCTGCCCTATCACCGCGCCTGGATCGGCCGCACGCTGATATCGCTCGAGGAAGCGCTCGGCGTCCGGGCCGCGTTCGTGGTGCGGTTCGGCAACGGCGTGCTGCCGACCAGGGACACCGTGGTGCAGGAGGGCGACATGATCTACGCCTCCGCCCTTTCCCACCAGACCAGGGAGATCGCCCAACTGGCGGCAGCCTCCCCCTCGGAAGGATCCTGATGCGCATCGCCATCGCCGGCGCGGGTTCGGTCGGGCGGTCGATCGCAGGGGAACTCGTGGAGAACGGCCACCACGTGATGCTCATCGACCGGGATGCCGGCGCCATGAAGCCCGAGCGCATCCCGGGCGCCGAATGGGTGCAGGCGGACGCCTGCGAGGTGGCCTCCCTGGAGGAGGCCGGCCTGCAGACCTGCGACGTGGTGATCGCCTGCACCGGTGACGACAAGGTCAACCTGGTGGTCTCGTTGCTGGCCAAGACCGAGTTCGCGGTCGGCCGGGTGGTCGGGCGGGTCAACGATCCTCGCAACGAGTGGCTCTTCACCGACGCGTGGGGAGTGGACGTGGCCGTTTCCACCCCGCGCATCCTGGCCGCGCTGGTCGAGGAGGCCGTGACGGTCGGCGACCTCGTGCGGCTGTTCACCCTGCGGCAGGGGCAGGCGAACCTGGTCGAGGTGACGCTGCCGCCGACCACCAGCCTGGCCGGGCGGCCGGTGCGCGACCTGCGACTCCCCCGCGATTCGGCGCTGGTGACGATTCTGCGCGGGGGTCGGGTCATCGTGCCTCAGCCCGACGAGCCACTGGAACCCGGCGACGAATTGCTGTTCGTGGCCTCCACCGAGGTGGAGGACGCAGTGCGGGACGCGTTGCGGTAACTGTTCCTGCGCTGTAAGAGGGTTGGGGCTCGGTGTGACGGTCGGGGCGTCGGTGTCACGGTCGCCCGTATGACGGTTGGGGCCAGGTAGGACGCTCGGGGCCCCGGTGTCAGGGTCGCTCGTATGACGGTTGGGGCCAGGTAGGACGCTCGGGGCCCCGGTGTCAGGGTCGCTCGTATGACGGTTGGGGCCAGGTAGGCCGGTCGGGGCCTCGGTATGACGCTCAAGCGTCATACGACCCGCCCTCGGGTCATACGAGCTGTCCCCACCGCCCCAACATCCCCAGGAGTCCCACTGACGCGGGCCCCTTGCCAGCGCAAGCTGCCCCCACCGCCCCAACATCCCCAGGAGTCCCACTGACGCCGGCCCCTTGCCAGCGCAAGCTGCCCTACCGCCCCAACATGCCCAGGAGTCCCAGTGAGGCGGGCTCTTGCGGGCGCGATCTGGCTGCGGGCCCGGGCTACTCGGAGCGGTCGAGGTCGGCGGGCGGCTTCTTCGCGCCGAACATCGATTTGACCGAAGGCAACGACATCCCGTTGGAGGAACCGACGATCAGCACGGTGGCCACGATGGCCAGCAGGTAGACCGGGTATCCCATCAGGAGGCGGGCGGTGGCCAGCCATCCCACCTGATTCGCGGCGTAGAGCTGGCTCTGGACGACGAACCGGGCGGCGAAGACCAGAGCCCAGACTGCGGTGGCATAGTCGTAGCGGCGCACCAGCTTCCGGTCCCTGCGCCACGAGGTGCCGCGGCCGTTGATGCTCTCCCAGAGCACCCCGATCAGCGGCCACCTGACGACGATCGATGCCAGCAGCACCGCGCCGTAGGCGACGAAGGACCAGATGCCGAAGAGGAAGTAGCCCTTGGCCGATCCGGTGCGGTAGGCGATGAACGCGGCGATGCCGACGCCGAACAGGCCGGCGACGGCCTGCGTCACCGGCTTATGCCGGATCAGTCGAGCGGCAGCGATGACCACACCGGCCGCCAGGGCGGCGCCGATCGCCCAGCCGAGCTTGTGGGCAATGGCATTGACGAGGACGAACACGACTACTGGGAGGCCGGAGTCGAGCATGCCCATCGGGCCGCCCATCTGTTCCCAGATGGTCGGAGGCGCGGTCGGCGTCGCGAGGTGCTCGGTCGAGGGGTGCTCGGTCGCGGGGTGCTCGGTTGCAACTTCCACCGGGGCTGCTGCCCCAGTGGACTCGGGGATGTCGGAGGCGGCCGGTCGCTCAGGCGAACTCACGCGTGCGCCGGCATCAGTTCGTAGTCGGGGTTGTAGATGACCTTCTGGCCGTCCTTCATCGCGAGCCGCCCCTTGGCCTTCACCGTGCGGCCGGTCTCGACGCCCGGGATGGATCGGCGACCCAACCAGATCAACGACACCGAGTCGGTGCCGTCGTACAACTCGGCCACCAGCGTTGCGAGCGCATCGCTGGGATGGAGGTTGACCGCGCGTAGCCTTCCGATGACGGTGACACGCTGACCCTGCCAGCACCCGGCCGCGTGCTGGCAGCCCGAGGCCTCCACCTCGGAACTGAGAACCTCCGCGTCCACCGTTTCGTCATCGGCGGCGAGCTTCTTCAGCCACTGGCCGATGCGCGTGCTCATGACTGCAGGGTATCTCTCCGCCGGGCGCCGAGGACGGACTCCACATCGGGCGGGCGATAGTCCGGGCCCTTGAGGACCTTGCCGTCGGCCCGGCGAACGGGGCGGCCGTCGGCACCCAGCTTGGTCATGTTGGACGAGTGGACCTCGTCCAGGACCGCGTCGAGATCGATGCCGTAGACGTGGGCGCTGCCGTAGGCGACGTAGACGATGTCGGCCAGGGCATCCGCGACGCCGACCAGATCGCCGACCACCGCCGCCTGCCTGAGTTCCCCGACCTCCTCCTCGATCAGTGCGAGTCGGAGGGCGGTCTGCTGGTCCCCCACTGCTGCGGTCGGCGAGGTCCGGATCGGCAGCCCGTAGCTGCGATGGAACTCGCCGACCTGCCGGGCGATCTTGGAAGGGCCGCCCAGCGAGTCCTGCGGTCGTGCTTCAGGCACAGTCGACGCAGACCAACTTGCCTGCGTCCGTGTTGCTCCCCGAGGCCAGACGGCTCCGGTGCTGGACCAGGAAGCAGACGGAACACGTGAATTCGTCTGCCTGCTTCGGGATGACCTTGACGACGAGTTCCTCGCCCGACAGATCAGCCCCCGGAAGCTCGAACGACTCTGCCGTGTCGCTCTCGTCGATGTCGACCACAGCGGACTGTGCCTCGTTGCGGCGTGCCTTCAGCTCCTCGAGGGAATCCTCGCTCGTCTCGTCGGATTCGTTGCGACGCGGTGCGTCGTAGTCAGTTGCCATGTGGTGACCTCATTCGTTCTCACTGGGTGCTATCGATGCTGGTGACGATCGACGCTCGGATCTTGTGCCTCTTCGCGCCGGCCGGATGTTCGCCCGCGTTCTGCAATGCCCTGCCAATAACGCCGGACCGAAGGGTTTTGTGCCCTGGATCGTCGGTGATCGCGCCGGAGAATTGAAGTGTTCGTCACACCCGCCGTGACGACCCCGGAATGCAGGCTGTTGCGGGCGGGCGGGGTGGAGGGTAACTGATGGGCGCGGGCAACGCGAACGCGGGTTCCGAAAGAAGTCGCCTGACGGTGAACTGACACTCCGACCGCTTACCCTGTCCCCTGGTCGCGCTCGCATCACGGCAGGCCCGACGCACTTGTCGCGCACCAGCCGAACAGGCAGCCGGTACCCAGCCGACCATGCCACCAGCACCAGCCAGGAGGACGAACCCGGTGAGCCCCGACTCCCCAGCAGATCGGTACCACCGGCGTCGCCGGGCGCCGATCCTGATCGTGCTCGCGGTGTTGTTGATCGGGGGTGGTGTCGCCTGGTTCCAGGTGCTCAAGCCGGTCGCAGCGGCGTCCACCGGTTGCAACCGGCCGGGACCCGCGCCCACCGTCGCGACCACGCCCTCCTCCGGTTCGGCTGCCCGCTCCAGGAACTCCACCGCGAAGACCACCGGCAGGACCACCGCCAAGGCCACTGCGACACCGTCGACCACACCGGTCGTCACCTCCCTCGGTCAATTCGCGAGTCCCGACTCGCTGACCGGGGTTCGTCCGGCCGACCCGGCCAACGTCACGCTGCAGGTCTACAACGCGAGCGCCATCCGCGGACAGGCCAAGACCGTCACCAACGACCTGCGGGCCGCCGGCTTCACCTCCATCCTGGGTGGTCTGAACGATCCCCTGTATCCGGCGCAGGACCTGGTCTGCACGGCCGAGATCCGTTACGGGCAAGCCGGTACCGCAGCCGCGCGCACGCTGCTGCTGGTCGCTCCCTGCGCCCAACTCATATTGGACAACCGGATCTCCGACTCGGTCGATCTGTCGCTGGGTGCCCGCTACACCTACGCACCGCTGGCTGCGCCGGTGATCACGCAGCTCAAGGCCATCCACGACGCCGCCATCCCGCCCGCAGTGATCGAGGGCCAGACGGCCGCGCCCCGCCCGGCAGCCGTGATTCCCGCGATCTCGACCGCCTCCTGCAGCTGAGTCCGGCACCGGCTCGCAGAGCGGGGTCCTGCTGTTCCGTCGTCCGCGGTCAGTAGGATCCTCGCGACCCGCAGTTCGCCAGAGACGACCTGCACCTCGTCAGATTCGTCCATCAGTGCAGGGAGAAGAGCAACGTGGTCATCCAGCGGACCGGCAAAGCCTTTGGCATCGACATCGGCGGTACCGGGATCAAGGGCGGCATCGTCGATCTCTCCACCGGCGAACTGATCGGCGAGCGCTTCCGCAAGGACACCCCCCAGCCCGCGACGCCGGACGCCGTGGCGGACACCGTCGCCGAGGTGGCCGGCAACTTCGACTACAAGGGCCCGTTCGGCGTCGACTTCCCCGGGGTCGTCCTCGGCGGCGTGGTGCAGACCGCCGCCAACATGGATCCCAGCTGGAAGGGCACCGATCTGGTCAAGACCATGTCGGCGAAGCTGCCGGGACCGGTCACCGGGCTCAACGACGCGGATGCCGCCGGACTGGCCGAAGCCCGATACGGGGCCGGCCGCGGCCACGACGGGGTGGTCATCATGGTGACCTTCGGGACGGGGATCGGTATCGCGATCATCCACAACGGCCAGCTGATCCCGAACTCCGAACTCGGTCACATGGAGTTGGACGGCCACGACGCCGAGACCAAGGCGGCGGCCTCGGCCAAGGAGCGCGAGGGCCTGAGCTGGGAGCACTGGTGCAAGCGGGCGTCGAAGTATCTGTCGGCGCTGGAGAATTTGATGTGGCCGGAGCTGTTCATCCTCGGTGGCGGTATCTCGAAGAAGCCGGACAAGTGGGTTCCGCTGCTCAAGTGCCGTACGCCCCTGGCTGTCGCCCAGCTCATCAACAACGCCGGAATTGTCGGAGCCGCCCTGGCCGCCCACGAAGCCAGCGCCCTCTGAGTTCGCCCGGATCGCGACCACGGTCGGAATGTCCCATACCCCCTTCTACCTGTACTAATCGGTCGATAAGTCGTGCCCGGCCAGGTATCGCCGTTACACTGGCACATGTCGTCCTCCGGGCAGCCCCTCTGACCCGGTCCTTCCGTACAAAGCAGCGATCTCCACGCGTGCAACGAGCGGACCACGGCGGCTATCTTTCGTGAAAGGGCATCAGTGGCAGGCGCAACAGCTTCCTCCTCGCAGATCAGCACCGAAACTTCGGCACACGGTCACAGCGGGCAGATTGTCCAGGGGTCGGCCGAGTCAGGTCCGATCCTGAGCCAGGCCCCGTCGGCCGTCGTCGTCGACGGTCAGGTACCGGCCCAGGCCCACGCTGCGCCCGCACACACCGGAGCCGCGCCGCACAAGGCTCCCGCGAAGCGGACGCACACCAAGACGGCGAAGGCCCGTCCGGTCAAGGTGGCCGGCGGAGCCGGCGCCGAAGCCGGACCGGTAGCCGATCAGAGTGCTGATCAGACCCCCGAGCCACAGGATGTCGACGCTGCCGCGCTGGCCGAGGTCGAGGTGGTCGAGATCGAGATCGAGTCCGTCGAATCCGAGATCATCGAGGTCGGAGCGATCGAACCCGACGCAGAGGAGGACGAGACCACCGACGAGGAAGAGGCGAAGGCCAAGGCGAAGGGGCCGGCCACCGTCAAGGCCGAGTCCGACGAATTCACCTGGGACGACGAAGAGGAGTCCGAGGCTCTCAAGCAGGCTCGCAAGGACGCCGAGCTGACGGCTTCGGCCGACTCCGTCCGGGCCTACCTCAAGCAGATCGGAAAGGTCGCGCTCCTCAACGCCGAGGAAGAGGTCGACCTGGCCAAGCGGATCGAAGCGGGTCTCTACTCGGTCGAGCGCCAGCGCCAGAGCACCGAGGTGGGCGACAAGATCACCACGCAGATGCGTCGGGATCTGAACTGGATCAAGCGTGACGGCGAGCGGGCCAAGAATCACCTGCTCGAGGCCAACCTCCGGCTGGTCGTCTCGTTGGCCAAGCGGTACACCGGTCGCGGCATGGCCTTCCTGGATCTCATCCAGGAAGGCAACCTCGGTCTGATCCGCGCGGTCGAGAAGTTCGACTACACCAAGGGTTACAAGTTCTCGACCTACGCGACCTGGTGGATCCGCCAGGCCATCACCAGGGCGATGGCCGACCAGGCACGCACCATCCGCATCCCGGTGCACATGGTCGAGGTCATCAACAAGCTCGGCCGCATCCAGCGCGAACTGCTCCAGGACCTGGGCCGCGAGCCTACCCCGGAAGAACTCGCGAAAGAAATGGACATCACCCCGGACAAGGTGCTGGAGATCCAGCAGTACGCCCGTGAGCCGATCTCGCTCGACCAGACCATCGGCGACGAGGGCGATTCGCAGCTCGGCGACTTCATCGAGGACTCGGAAGCCGTCGTCGCCGTCGATGCCGTCTCCTTCACCCTGCTGCAGGATCAGCTGCAGGCCGTCCTCCAGACGCTGTCCGAGCGCGAAGCGGGAGTCGTCCGACTGCGATTCGGCCTCACCGACGGCCAGCCGCGCACGCTGGACGAGATCGGCCAGGTCTACGGGGTGACCCGCGAGCGGATCCGGCAGATCGAATCCAAGACGATGTCCAAACTGCGTCACCCGTCGCGGTCGCAGGTGCTGCGCGACTACCTGGAATAAGCCCCGCCTTTCTGGGCTGGGGTCAATCGGCATCGGACCCCCCGTCTTCTTGATTCAGGGGGTCGAACCGGCTCCGTGACATCGGGCCAGTTCTCCACCGGGAGCGGGTCGTCGGGGCTGTCGTAGACGTGGCCGGTCGGCGTCTGCCACCGGGTGGTGTGCGGTCCGGTCCGCACAGACTGGTGCCCCGCAGGGGTTTTCGACCGATGATCATTCCGGCGCTTCAAACCCAGATTGCAGGCCGCCGTCGCCCCGCGAGGCGACGGCACCAGATGATCCGGATCGCATCTCGGTCCCGGCACCGTGCAGATCTGGTTGTCGCACACGCCTCCCGCCATCGCACCGTCGCCCCCAGCTTCCGCGACGGGAATCGCCGCAACTCCGTCACCGCCAACAGATCACCACCGGCATCGGTGAGAAATCGGTGGAACAACGTCCGCGGTTGCCGGGTCGACTCCCGGACGGTCTCCGACGGCACGGCGGCCGACAACGAGCTCATCCCATCCAGATCCGACCGCAACGAGACCTCACCAATTCACCCACCAACGCAGGCGCCCGCTCGGCAGTGGCAACACCCGGATCCCCATGACGAGAACGCCGGTACAGGGGTACGACAGTCACTCGAATCAAGACTTGTTCCTGCCACGAGCGTCTCATCCATCCCGCCCGTCACACATGCAACGTCATCCAGGTCCCCGTGGAGGTGCTCGGGACCCGGCCGACCTGGCCAGGACGGCGATCGCCCTCCCTTCGCCCCGGTTCTTCCCGGGTCACAGGTTCCGCTGCTTCAGCCCCGCGGCGACCACGGCCAGCAGGACGGCACCGCCGATCAACAGCAGCGGCCCGCGGGCGAAGAGCCGTCCCAGATCCTGCGAGTACTGCTGCCCCACCGCGAATTTCGGGACGAAGGGAGCCTGCCGGGCCCGGAAGGCCACGACCCCGTAGGCGACCAGCGGGACGAGAACTGCCATCGCGGGCGGGGTGTGCAGCTGCAGAACCGGTGCGGTCGCGACACCCCAGAGGAGCGTGGCGAGTTGCGGGAGCAGCATCGCCGCGGATCTGGCCCCCGCCCGGCTCAGGCCGTAGCGATCGGCGAGTGCGGGGCTGCCGGAGAACTGCCGCACCGTGCTGCACAACCCGGAGGCCGCCGCGACCGCGGCGACGAAGGTGATCACCACCAGAGCCGTCGGGCCCCAACCCACACCGGACAGCAGAGCCCAGGCGGCGTAGGGGATCAGACCCATCACCACCCAGCGGACCACCGCCGGCCGATTGCGCAGGGTTCGCCGCCGGTCCACCGCGATCACGGCGGCTCGACCGGTGCCGGACAGCGGCCGGGGGGCCGCGTGGCTGCGCCGGCGGCCGGGGGCGGCCGACAGCATTGCGGCGAGCGGACCCAGCGACTGGTCCTGGACGGCCAGCGCCATCGACGAGACGGATCCCGACCCGGCGGCCAGCGACGAGAGCGGGATCAGCCCGACCCCGGACAGCCCGAGGGCGACGAGGCACAGTGCGACGACGATGCCGATCCCGGCCGCGGTCCACAACGTGCCGCCGTCCAGAGGCTGAACCTGCCCGAGATCGAGCACCACGGCGGCGGCCACCAGCGCACCCGCCCACCACAGCCAGCCACGGCCACGCGGTGCGCCGGCCGGCCGCAATCGCTGCTGCCACATGGCCAACCCGCCGGCGGACACCGCAGCAGCGATACCGAGCAGCACCGAGGCCAGCGCCTGCCCGTGTCGGAATCCGGCCGCGTCGGCGAGGACTGCGCCCAGCACGACACCCGGGACCGTCAGCAGTGCCAGTACGCCGGTTGCTCTGCGTCGCAACAGGCTTCCCCGGTCCAGGGGGGTCGACAGGAGCCAGGCCCGCCACTCCCGGGACGCGGTGACCGGACCGAGCGCGACACAGGCCAGCCCGATGATCGCGACACCGGCCAGCAGCAGCACCCCCGCCGCCGGCCAGTTGACCGGCGACCCGGCGGTGGCCGAGGTGTTCAGGTCGTTCCACGCCCCGATCGCGATGCCCGGGGTGAACCAGAGGACCGCGACCACGATCTCGTAGCGCATCCCGCCCCCGGTGCGTCGGCGACCGCGACGGGCCGCGGCCCGCAGATATCTCGCGAAACTGGCCGGCCGGGTGGCATGCGGTCGGCGGACGGCCGTCCGGTCAGGCACCGGTCATCCCGGGTACTCCTGGGAGGAGTCTTCGTCGCCGTACCCCTGGGCATCGTCCGGATCCGACATCAACTCGGTGGACAGCACCACCTCGGAGTCGGCCACCTCGGCCACGAGATCAGCGTCGTGGCAGGCCATCAGCACCGACACCCCGGCTCGCCGCTCCGACATGATCTTGGCGGCCAGCCACTCCCGGCCCGCTCCGTCCAGGTTCTGCTCCGGCTCGTCCAGGATCAGCAGGTGGCGCGGCCGGACGAAGCAGGAGGCCAGTCCGAGCCGGCGTCGCTGCCCCTGCGACAAGGTGAACGGGAA
This sequence comes from Nakamurella sp. PAMC28650, assembly GCF_014303395.1. Lineage (GTDB taxonomy): Bacteria > Actinomycetota > Actinomycetes > Mycobacteriales > Nakamurellaceae > Nakamurella. The sequence continues at coordinate 2,888,345 of NZ_CP060298.1, read as the reverse complement.
GCGGTGCTGCAGATCTCGCAGGCCCAGTTCGCCGAGTACCGCGTCGATGGTCCCGCCCGGCTCGTCGTCACCGTGCGCCCTGGCCATGAACTCCAGGTGCTCGCGGACCGTCAGGTCGACGAACTCGTCCCCGGCCCCCAGAGCGAGCGCGACCGAGGCGCGCACCGCCGGCAGGTTGTCGAGGTACTTCGTACCCTCGAAGAGCACGGCACCGGAATCCGGCTCGTCCCACCCGACCACGCAGCGCAGCAGCGTCGACTTGCCGGACCCGTTGGACCCGGTCAACGCCACCACCTCGCCGCGATCGACGGTGAAGCTGACGTTCACCAGCACCGGCGAGTCCCCGTAGGACTTGCTGACGGCGTCCAGTTCGAGCACCGGGACCCGCCGGGTCCCCGAAGGCCCGGTACTCAGAGCCAACTGCCGTCCCGCGGCCCGGCCAGGAAGCTCTTGACCGGCTGGATCTGCGCCTTGATCGCGACGATGGCGGTCGCCCGCACCACGACACCGCTGCCGGGCGCACTCTCGTGCAGACCGTCCTCCTCGCGGGCGATCGCGATCCAGCGGTTCGCCACCACGCTGGCGGCCGCCTTGCTCGGCAGGTTGTGACCGACCAGCACCCTGGTGCCGCTGGTGAGCTCGAGCCAGACCTCGTGGAGATCTCCCGTCTCGGCCACCCTTCACGACCCCGCGGTGGCGGTGCCCGCGGACGGCGGCTCCGGGTTCGGCGACCCGCCGAGCAGCGGCGGGACCGCAGCCGCCGGCTCGCCCAGCACGTGCTCGGCCAGGAAGCCGAGCACCACCTGGTACCAGAGCTTGGCATGGCCCGGCGTGAGGACCCAGTGGTTCTCCGTCGGGAAGTACAGGAAGCGGTGCGGGGTGACCCCGTCGTCGTCGGCCGCCAGCCCGGACTTGGACAGCAGGTCGTACCAGAGCCGGATGCCCTGGCCGATGGGTACCCGGTAGTCCTTGTCGCCGTGCACCACCAGCATCGGCGTCCTGATCTGCTCGACGAACGCATGCGGGGAGTTCGCCGCCGTCATGGTCGGGCTCATCTCGCGTTCCCAGTAGTTGGCGCCGTCGGTCGACGGGCCGAACTCCTCCAGCGACCAGAGGCTGGCGTGCGTGACGATGGCGCGGAAGCGGTCGGTGTGGCCGGCAACCCAGTTGGCCATGTAGCCGCCGAAGGAACCACCCATCGCCGCGGTGCGGGAGGCGTCGATGTCCGGGCGGGACTCGACCTGGTCGGTGATCGCCATCAGATCCGTGAACGGCGCTCCGCCCCAGCCGGCCCAGCCGCGCTGGACGAACTCCTGGCCGTAGCCGGTCGACAACGCCGGGTCGGGCAGCAGCACGGCGTAGCCGGCGGCCACCATCGTCCACGGGGTCCACCGCCAGGACCAGGCATTCCACGAACCGAGCGGACCGCCGTGGATCCACAGCAGCAGCGGTGCCGGATGCTCGGCGTCTGCGCCGTGCGGCAGTGCCAGCCAGCCGCGGACCTCGACCCCGTCCCCGGCGGCGGCACGGATGTCGACCAGCGTTCCGGGGAGCTCCGGCGGCGCGGCCGGAGCGATCAGGGCCATGGTCTCCCCGGCCCGATCGCCGGTCAGCTCGATCCGGACGGGATGGGACGGAGCCAGATAGCTGGTGCGCAGGGCGTAGACGTACCTGCCGTCCGGCGAGACGGTCAGATCGGTGAACGCGGCGTCGTCGACCGTGAGCCGGCGTACCTCGCCGCCCGCGCCGGACACCACGAAGACCGGGGCCCGCCCGTCCTGGTCGGCGCCGATCACCAGACCGGAGCCGTCCGGCAGCCACGCGAGCTCGTGCGGCCAGCGATCCCACCCCTCGGCCGGTCTGCTGACGCTGCCGTCGGCCACCTGCACGACCTCGACCGTCGTCGCCGGTGCGGTGACCGGCGTACAACGACGTTCGCGGAGGTAGGCGACCTGGGTGCCGTCCGGGGAGAAGCGTGGTCCGAACAGGTCCGCCTCCGGATCGGCGCGCAGGGTCCGGTGTTCCCCGGTCGCGACGTCGATCAGGACGATCTCGCTCCGTTGATCACCAGCCCGGAGCGGTCGGTGCCAGCCGGTGACGAACATGCCGCCGTCCTGGCTGAGATCGCCGCTCTGCTCGACCAGGGCATCACCGGAGGACGGGGTCAGATCGCGCAGCTCCGGACGCCCGCCGGATCCGGCCGCGTCCAGATCCCCGCTGAGCAGATGTGGACGGTCCGGGCCCAGGTCGTGGTCCCAGAAGCGGACCGGGTAGCCCGCGTGCAGGATCGCCGACACGTCGGCGTCCTTGCGGTCCTTGCGCATCGAGTCGTCGGCGGCCAGATCCGCTGCGCCGGGCAGGACGGGCGCCGGTGCGACGACGACGGAGGCCCTGGCCGCGGCATGGACCCCGGAAAAACCCCCCACCCTCGAACCGATCACCCGCGCCTCGCCCAGCCCGGAGGGCAGCATCCACAGCGGGGCACGCTCCTCGGTCTCGGTCGTCTCCGGATCAGACCTCTTGGAGGTGAAGAGCAGGTCACCGGTACTGGTGAAGGTGGCGCTGGACTCTCCCGCGGCGCCGTGCGTCAGCCGGACGGCCGGCGCCTCACCCAGCGGATCGACCCGCCACAGCGCGCTCTGGTAGCGATGGGATTTCGGGTCCGGGGTGCTGACGGCGACCACCAGGTCGGTGCCGTCGGGCGAGAGGATCAGCCCGGACATCCGCGGGAAGGCGACGAAGGCGTCGAGGTCGGCGAAGACGCCGGATCGGCTCGTCGTCAGATCGGTGGGAAGGTCATCGGCTGGATTGCTCACCCTGGTGTCCTATCACGAGCTTCAGCTCCAGCCGACCAGCAGTGTGACGAACGGGATCCCCAACAGCGTCGCCGCGGCCAGGTACACCCCGACCAACCCCGGCAGGGGGAGCGGACAGGGGTGCAGCAGCCGGTCGACCCTGGCCGCCACCGACCGACCGGCCACCACCGGCGTCTGCGAGCCCACGATGCCGGAGTTCCGCGACACCCCGGCCAACGCCACCGTGGCCAGCGCCTTGGCCAGAATCGCCGGCGACGACCTCCGCGCGGCCCAGTCGTCGGCCAGCATCTCGGTCAGTTCGGCCACCGACTCGGCCGCCGACCTGACGCCGGGGAGCCAACCCACCGCCGTTCCCCAGGCCTGGAACGGCAGCACCATCAGATCGTGCCGACTGCGGACGTGCGCTCGCTCGTGATCGATGACCGCGATCAGCTCGGCCCTGGCCAACAGGTCCAGCAGGCCCGCCGACAGCACCACCCTGGAATGCCACCCCGGCAGCGTGTAGGCGACCGCGGTCGAGTGGTCCAGGATCCGCACATCGGCCAGCAGGTCGCCGATCTCGCGACGGGCGCCGACGGTCACCGGGTCGGCGCAGCCGGCCGTCCGATCGCCGGCCGGGCGGTCACCGCCGGGGCGGTCGCCGGTCAGCAGGTCCAGCAGGAGCCGGTGGGCCCGGCGTCGCTGCACCGCGAGAAGAACACTGCGCATCAGCACACCGAACAGAATCAGCGCCGCGGCACCGGACAGGGTGCCGGTGATGATGCCGTGGCCCGTCATGCCGGCCAGTGGACGGCCCTCCCGGAGTCGGCCCAGCCACGTCCCCGAAGCCGTCAAGATGTTGTGGCCCAACGGTTCCAGCGCCAGCATGACGCCCGCTCCGATCAGGCACAGGCCGGCGGCAAGACACACCGCCTGCCACAGGATGAGGGAGGCCCGCGGGGCTCTCCGGGTCCAGCCCGCTCTGGCCAGCAGAGCACTGACCGGGGCGGCGAGCAGGACCGAGGTCACAGCGAGGCCGGCGGCCAGGACGGGGGCGGCCGGCACGGTCCTCAGTCTACTTTCGCGGCGCTGGTCCCGCGGGCGATCACCTGGTCAGCGACCGTCGAGCGCGCGACGGAGGGCTTCGACATCCTCCGGTGAGACCGAGCCGACGAATCTGGCCAACGCGTCGTCTCGATCACCGGCCGTGTCCAACACCTGGCGCATCAGATCGGCGGTGTGTTCCTCACGGCCGGCCACGGCCTCGTAGGTGTGCGCCCGACCGTCGCGCGCACGGCGGACGATGCCCTTGCCCTCGAGCCTGGACAACACCGTCAGGACGGTGGTCACCGCAAGATCACGGCCGGTCAGGGCATCGGTGACGGCGCGAGCCGTCATCGGCTCGACCGCATCCCAGAGCACGTCGACGACGGCACGTTCAAGCTCACCACGGCCGACCACCGACCCACCTCGCACTCGATCTCAGGGCCGTGACAGCGCATTGCCCGACCTGCAGAAATATTCTACTTCACGTAGAACTTCTACAAGTTGTCGAATATTGTGGGGGCCATGTCAGTCATCGCAGCCGGCTACCCGGCCGGGCTCACCCCACGCGAGGATCAGGTCCTCGGACTGGTCGGACTCGGGCTCACCAACCGCCAGATCGGCGGACGGTTGGGCATTGCCGAGAAGACCGTCAAGAACACCGTCACCATGGTGCTGGCCAAGCTCGGCCTGCAGCGGCGGGCACAAGCCGTCATCTATGTGACCGTCAGACGCATCACTGCTGACCAGGCCGCGGAGGGATCACCGCACCGCCGCGCCTGACCGAGGCGGTGTGAACGGTTCGACGGGCGGCGCGGAAACCTCGCGCAAGCGGCCGCCGGACATCCGCAGCACCTGGCTGCCATGCCGCGCATCTTCGGGTCGATGACTGATCAGGAGCACGCACCGAGCGTCGTCCGGACGCATCGCGGCCGCCGTCACCGCCTCCGCCGTCGCCTCGTCCAGGTGAGCGGAGATCTCGTCCGCGACGACGAGCGGGCGGTCGGACAGGAACGCCCTGGCCACCGCGATCCGCTGCCGCTGGCCGCCGGACACCGCCAGACCGTGCTCCCCCACCGCCGTGTCCAGACCGGCGGGCAACTCCCGCAACCACCCACCGAGACCCGCATCGGCGCAGGCCCGGTCGACGTCGGAAGGGGTGGCCTCAGGACGGGCCAGCCGGACGTTCTCCCGGATCGAGGTGTCGAACAGATGCGCCCGCTGATCGGCCCACGAGGCGAGCCCGCTGCCGGCCAGCGACCCCACCGGCCGACCGTCGACCGTGATGCGGCCCGCGGTCGGACTCAGCAGCCCGACCAGCACAGCGGCCAGCGTCGACTTCCCCGACCCGCTCTCCCCGGTGACCACCACCCGCCCCCCCGGCGGCAGGTCGAGGTCGATGCCGGTCAGCGTGTCCTGGTCCGCGCCGGGCCAGCGGGCACTGACACCCCGGAGCCGAATGGTCCCGACCTGCGTGCAGACCTTCGACGCGACCTGCGTCCCGCACTGCGTCCCGGTCCGAGGTCCGGGGACCGCGGACCCGGCATCCTGCGGTCCAGGGGCCAGCAAGCTCGACAGGCGGCGGCCGGCCGCATCGGACCTGGCCAGCGCGGTAGCCGCGTCATGGACCGCGCCGACCATCTCGGTCAGGGCCAGCGGCATCAGCACGAGCACGGCCAGCCACGCGGGCCCGAGCCGGGAAGTGGCCACCGCCGGAGCCCCGAGCACAGCGGTCAGCACGACCGTACTGCCCGTCGTCAGAATGCCGGCCGCGACCCCGACACCGGCCAGCCGAGCCGCCACGAGGCGAACACGAACCTGCCTGCGCTCGTTGGCCGCCAGCCGGTCCAGCGCCGAGGGCAGCGCGCCGATGGCGACGAGATCGTTGATCTGGTCGAGAGTCTCGGTCAGCAACTGGTCCCGCTCCAGCCGGCCGGCCACCCCGTCACGCTCGATCGCGACGGTGCGCTGCGCGGTCAGCACCGGGACCAGCACGCAGCCCAGCAGCAGGCAGAGCAGCAGGGCGATCCCGATCGCCGGCAACAACGACCAGGCCACCAGCACGGCCGCGGTTCCGACCACCGACGCCGAGATCAGCGGGAGCAGGCCACGCAGCAGGATGTCACCGACCTCATCGGAGTCGGTGACCACCAACGACAGCAGACCGGAGCGCCGGCCGACCGCTCCCCCGCGCTGCACCAGGGCCGTCAGCGAGGTGATCAGGGCCGATCGGATCGCCCCGATCACACGGAGGGCGACGTCGTGCGAGACCAGGCGCTCGGCATACCTCAGGACGCCGCGGCCGAACCCGAACGTGCGGACGGCCACCACGGCCACCACGGCCACCAGCAGGGTCAGCACGGGCGGGTGGGTGGACGCGGTGGCGATCAGCCAACCCGCGGTCGCCATCAGGGCGACCGACGAGCCGAGGGCCAGGGCGCCCAGTGCGGCCGAGAGCATCCACCTCCACCGCCAGGGCCGGACCATCCGCATCACCAGAGGCATCGTCATCGGGTCACCGCCATCTCGGACTGCACCGCCTCGGACTGCACCCCCTCGGGCCGGGCGACGAGGCCGTCGAGAACCCGCACCGTGTCGGCCAGGACCAGCGGCGCCGGGCGGTGGGTGGAGATGAGCACGGTCCGTCCGGCCAGCAGGGCAGCCATGCCGCTCACCACCAGGGCCTCGGTGTCCGGGTCCAGATCGGCGGTGGGCTCGTCCAGCAGCACCACCGGCGCGGTACCGGCCAGCGCCCTGGCCAGCGCGATCCGGTGCAGCTGACCGGCCGAGAGCCCGGCGCCGTCGTCACCGAGCTCGGTGTCCAGACCGTGGGGTAGGAGTCGCAGGAAGCTTTGCGCAGCAACGGCTTCCAGCGCAGATTCGAGGCGCTCGGGATCCAGCGCGCCACCCAGCGCCAGATTCTGCGCGATGGTTCCCGGCACCAGTACGGGCCGTTGGCCGCACCAGGCGACAGTGTCGCGCCAGAGGTCGGGACGGATCTGCGCCAGATCTGTCCAACCGGCGTCATCCCCGGAATCGGCGACCGTGCTGACCTCGATCCGCCCGGCGTCCGGGCGGAGCAGCCCCGCGACGAGCGACAGCAGGGTCGTCTTTCCGACCCCGCTCGGACCCCGCACCACGGTGATCGACCCGGCCGCAAGGGTGAGATCCGTTGGCGCCAGACCGCGACCGTCACCGAAATCGACCGACGCCCCTGTCATCCGGACGGACGGCACCGCAGTCAGGTCCGTCCTGGTCCCGGCCGGCGGCAGCGGGGTCTCCAGGATTTCCAGCACCCGTTCGACCGCAGCCATGCCATCGGCGGCGGCGTGGAAGCGGGCGCCGAGGGTACGAATCGGCAGGTAGGCCTCCGGCGCCAGGATCAGCACCGTCAGGGCGACCTGCAGGCCGACCGATCCGGACACCAGGCGCAGCCCGACGGTGACCGCGACGAGGGCCACCGACAGGGTCGAGAGCAGTTCCAGTACCAGCGAGGAGAGGAACGCGAGCCGCAACGTCACCATCGAGGCCTTGCGGTGCTCATCGGCCACCCGCGCCACGGAATCGGCCTGCGCCCTGGCCCGGCCGAACACCACCAGCACCGGCAGACCGGCCACCACGTCGGCGAAATGGCCGGACAGCTGGGCCAGCACCCGCCACTTCCTGGTGGTGTCGCGGTCGGCATACCAACCGACCAACGCCATGAACACCGGGACCAGCGGCAAGGTGATCAGCACGATCAGGCCGGTCTCCGGGTCCAGGACCAGCAGGCAGAGGACCATCGCGACGGGGACCAGTGCGGCCAGCACCACGGCGGGCAGGTAGCGGGCCAGGTAGTCGTGCATCCCGTCGAGGCCGGTGCCGAGCACGGTGCTGGTACCGGCACCGCTGTGCCGGCTACGCCAGCGCGGCCCGAGGGCGGCCACCTGGACCAGTGATCGGCGGCGCAGGTCGGTCACGACCCTGGTGGCCGACGTCCTGGCCGACACCTCGGCCGCGTAGCCGAGCAGCGCCCTGACCACGATCACCACGGCCAGCGCGACCAGCCGGCCGGAGACGCCACCGGGACCGGCGTGACCGGTGACCAGGTCGGCCAGCACGCTCGCGATCAGCGTGGCCATCGCGATCATCGACCCGGCCGAGCAGACCCCGATCAGCACCGAGACGGCGAGCAGGCCGCGCACCGGCCCGGCCAGGCGCAGCAGCGCCGGGTCGATCGGTCTCACCCGGACACGCGATCCCTGGGCGTCGTCAGGTCCGTGAGATCTGTGGTCGGGTGCGTCGTCGAGGCACGGGTCGGCGAGGACGGCATCTGCCGGGTGGAGATCCGCCGGCGGAACACCCAGTAGCTCCAGGCCTGGTAGGCGACGACGAACGGGACGAGTGCGAGCGCCACCCAGCTCATCACGACCAGCGTGTAGTGCCCGGACGCCGCACTGGTCAGCGTCAGGGTCCCGGCGGGATCGGTGGTCGAGGGCATCACCGCCGGATGCAGGGCCGCGAACCAGCCGACCACCAGCAACAGGGTGGACACGGCAGAGGCGAGGAAGGCCCATCCGTCCCGGCCACGCCTGGTCAGCCACCAGGCACCGGCCAGAGCGATGACGGCCAGCGCCGCGACGACGGCACTCACCGCGCTCCCCCGGATGCCCTGCTCCCAGGACAGCGTCACCAGCATGACCGCAACGGCCGCGCCGCCGGCGCGCACCGCCACCGAACGCGCCCGTGCCCTGACCTCGTCGGTCGTCTTGAGGGCCAGATAGATGGCGCCGTGGGTGAGGAACAGCAGCAGCGTGGTGGCGCCCATCATCAGCGAGAACGGGTTGAGCAGGGTGAACAGATTGCCGGTGAAGTTGTGGCCGGCGTCCAGCGGCACCCCCCGGACGATGTTGCCGAAGGCGACGCCCCAGAGCAGGGCGGGCAGCCACGACGACACCAGGATCGCGAGATCCCAGTTGCGACGCCACTTGTCGGAATCACCCTTGCCGCGGTACTCGAAGGCGACGCCCCGGACGATCAGGCACACCAGGATGATCAGCAACGGAAGGTAGAAGCCGGAGAACAAGGTGGCGTACCACTCCGGGAATGCCGCGAAGGTGGCGCCACCGGCGGTGAGCAGCCAGACCTCGTTACCGTCCCAGACCGGCCCGATGGTGTTGATCAGCACCCGTCGGCCGCGTTCGTCCCGACCGACGATCCACAGCAGCGCACCGACCCCGAAGTCGAAACCCTCCAGCACGAAGTACCCGATCCACAGGACCGCGATCAGGACGAACCACAACTGGTTCAACCACATGGTGTTCCACTTCCAGACGAATGGGAGATGACGCGGGACCGATCAGTACGCAAAGGTCAGGACACGCTCGGAATCTGCGGGATCCTCGTCGGCGTCAGCGTTGTCGACGTCGTCCGGGTCGTCCGGCGGACGCAGGGTCACCGAGTCGAGCGCCTCCTTCTCGCTGATCGGGCCGGCCTTGGCGAACTTGACGAACAGGCGCGTCTCGACCACCGCAAGCACGCCGTAGAGCGCCGTGAAGACGATCAGCGACGTCAGAACCTCACCGGCAGACACGTTGGGTGACAACGAATCCGCTGTCTTGAACAGGCCGACCACCGTCCAGGGCTGACGACCCAGCTCGGTGAACACCCAGCCGGACGCGTTTCCCACGTAGGGGCCGACGATCGACAGCATGGCCAGCCGCCAGACCCACTTGGACGTCGGCATCCGCCCGCGCCTGGTCAGCCACAGCCCGACGATCGAGACGACCAGCAGGACCAGTCCGGCACCGACCATCAGACGGAACATCCAGTACGTCACCGGCACGTCCGGCCGGTAGTCACCCGGGCCGTAGAGCTGGGTGTACTGGGCCTGCACGTCGTTGATGCCCTCGACCTTGCCGCCGAAGCTGCCGGTCGCCATGAACGACAGCACGTCCGGGATGCGGATCGACCAGACCTCGTGCGCCCCGTCGAGCGTGCCGACGGTGACCACCGAGAAGGACGCCGGTTGCGACGTGTTGTAGAGCGCTTCTGCGGCAGCCATCTTCATCGGCTGGACATCGGTCATCACCTTGGCCTGCAGGTCACCGGAGATCAGCACCGCGACCGAGCCGATCAACATGCCGACCAGACCGATCCGCAGGCAGGGCCGGAAGATGTCGATGTCCCTCTTGCGCATCAGGAACCAGGCCGACACCCCGGTGACCAGAACGGCCCCGGTCAGGACGCACGCGAGGATGACGTGGGCGAAGGTGTAGATCTGGAGCTTCTGGAACAGCACCGCCCCGATGTCGGTCATCTTGGCGTGCTTGGTCACCGGGTCGATCCGGTAGCCGACCGGGTGCTGCATGAACGAGTTGGCCGCCAGGATGAAGTACGCCGATGCCGAGGTGCCCAACGCGACCAACCACATGCAGGCCACGTGCAGACGCGGCGAGAGCTTGTCCCACCCGAAGATCCACAGTCCGAGGAAGGTCGACTCCATGAAGAACGCCAGGAGCGCCTCCATGGCCAGCGGCGCGCCGAACACGTCACCGACGAACCGGGAGTAGTTCGACCAGTTCATCCCGAACTGGAATTCCTGCACGATCCCGGTGACGACGCCGATGGCGAAGTTGATCAGGAACAACTTGCCCCAGAACTTGGCGGCCCGCAGATACTTCACGTTCCGGGTGCGCACCCAACCGGTCTCCAGGATCGCGATGAACAGCGAGAGCCCGATCGAGATCGGGATGAACAGGTAGTGGTAGACGGTGGTGATGCCGAACTGCCATCTGGCCAGAGCGAGGGAGTCCATGGGTGTCAGCGTGCAAGAGCGGGCGGTCCGCCAACAGGGCCGAAAGTCCCGGCACCGACGTGACCGCCCGGGTGAGGGCAATCACAAATTCATGCGCGTCGACGGCGTGGTGTTCACCACGGGCGAAGTCCGACCCGTTTGCTTGTATCGGATGGCACCATGAAGTGGTCCTTGTAGATGTTCGAGGGGCGGACCGGTCCAGACCGGCGGTGGCCTCGAACGACAAGTACCCGTCAGATGAATGTGTGGTAACGCATTCGCATCGGAGGGAACAGACCGGAGCCTTGTGGCGTCGGACTAGATGTACACACAAGCCATCGCTCGCGGTGGCCGTAGATGGGAGGACGACATGACCGGAACCCTGGCCAGTCCCGCAGCACTCACCGCAGCCGATCGTTGCGATCGGTGTGGAGCCGCCGCGGCGGTACGAGCTGTTCTTCCCAAGGGTGGTGAGCTTCTGTTCTGTGGCCACCACGCGCACGAGTACTCCGCCAAGCTCGAGGAGCTCGCAGCGAGCGTCTACCGCACCGAGAACTGACCTACCCTCCCCGCCGCTTCCGGGCCGGTGGGGTTTCAGACAGCACCGTCCGCGCAGGGGCGGACCGCTTCGGCGGTCCGCCCCTGTCGCGTTCTCGGCGTTTCTTCCGATGTGCAAGTGGTGGCGCGACGGGGCAGTGGTGGTCCGATCGGGCATGGGCGATGATGGTGCAGGCGCCCTGACCGGTGGCGCTCCGCCATGCCGATCCGAAGGGTGCCTCCGCGAAGATGTCCGCTCCACGCGAACACCTCGGGGGGCGCCGGCCGACAGCAGACGGCCGCGGTGTGTCCTGGCCGGTGACCAGTGACCTCGGGCCCCGCCCTCCCCGTGCCGACGTGCTGGCCGCCCTCCTCACGATCCTGGCCGGCGCCGCCGGTCTCGGCCAGTTGCTGCTGTCCTGGAGCTCGACGGTCACCGGGGTCGGGCTGCAGGCGGCAGGCGGCGGAATCACCGGTTGGCAGCGCTATCAGGCGGCCCGGGCCGGCGGCGGCCTCTCGATCGGCGACACCGTGACGGCCTACTCCGTCGTCGGCACCGCCATGGCCGGAGCCGCCCTGTCGCTCCTCGGGTTGGCCATGCTGACACCCATCGACCATCGGCCGCTCGGCACCGTCGCGTTGCTGTTGTCCGTGGCATCCCTGGCCGGGTCGGCGTGGTGGCTGGTCCGCGGGCACCACACCTTCAACCAGTCGGTCGCGGACCTGTTCACCCACGCCGGTCCCGGCTGGTACCTGTTCCTGGCGGCCGGCCCGATCGGCGTCATCGGCTCCGCCAAGGCCCTGTCCACTGGTTGATGTCCGCCGATCCCGTGCAGGGGCGCAGGGACGGCAGGCCTCCGGTTCCAGACCCGGGCCCGCCAGCCTCTGCCCCCGTGGCCCGGCTCAGTGCACCGTGGTCCCCAGCGTCAGGGCGTGACGCGTCAGCAGGGTTGCCGTGTCGCTGGGATAGACCACCCGGAACCCGTCGTAGTCGCCGTAGGGGATACCGGCGTCCGTCAGGGCCGTCAGGATCCAGAACTGGGTGGCGGCCCCGCCGGAGGCCTCCACCTCGGTGAGCCAGGCGTCGTAGCCCCGGTCGCGCGTCGCAGCATCTGGAATGCCGGTGGCCGCCTCGATCTTGAGCCCGAACTCCTCGATCACCACCGGCTTGTTCAGGGTGGTCCGGCCCAGGGCGATGTGGTCGCTGATCCACTTGCTGCCCCAGGCGATCGCATCGACACCGTTCGACGCATTGCGGCCCCAACCCTGTGGGTAGAGGTGGACCGTCGCGTAGTCCACTGCCTTCAGCGAGCTCAGCGCCAGCCAGCGGTTGCCCTCGTAGGTGCTGTAGGGGTAGTCGGTGCTCCCGGTGCTCAGACCCATGCCCTCGTCGCCGATGGCCACCAACTGCCGGGGCGCCAGATGTTTGATGGCGCGGCTCACCTCGTCCGCCCACCGCAGGATGGTCTTCCCGCTCGGATCGGATCGATTCCGGGGTTCGTTGGCGAGCTCCCACGTCATGATGGTCGGGTCGTCCTTGTAGCGCAGGCCGGTGTAACGGTTCCGCCGGTTGATCACGTGAGCGGCGTACGCGAGGTAGCAGCGGCGGATCTGGGTGTCGGAGTAGAAGCGGTCGTGGTTCACCGCCGCTGCGTAGCTGTCGTCGGGGAGGTCCAGGAACCACTTGACGTACTGCTGCATGCCTCCGTAGTCGGGCCAGTTGTTGACCAGGGGCAGCACGAGCCGGATACCCAGCTGACCGGCCTTGTACACGGCGTAGTCCAGGGAATCGAAATTCGCTTCGTCGTATTCGTAGGGCCCGGTCTGCAATGCGCCGATCGTATTGCCGTCGAAGAACGCCCAGGCCCGCACCACCTGCATGGACATGGCCTTCGCGTCATTCAGCATGCTGTCGATCATGTAGTGCGACTGCGCGTGCAGGTAGTAGCAGTTGGTCCCGCCCCAGTGCCACGGTTTGCCGTTCAGCTGGAACTGGCCATGACGGGCGCCGACGAATTTCAGCTTCGGCCATGGGGACGCCGCCGCCGCACCTTCGACCGAGGGGACCGTCGGGGTCGCGGGGACCGATGCGGACGCCGACCCGTTGTCGACCATGGTCGCGGCCAATCCGGCCAGGCTCATCACTCCGGCGCCGGCCAGCAGTCTGCGCCGGGACGTCCCGGTGCCGGAATCGGAGGCGGAATCCGCTTGTGCTGCGGCACTCTCGGGCTGAATACCGGAAGCGCCGGCGTCCGCCGGACGGAACGATCTGGTCATGGTTGCCTCCACGTCGATGTGGGCCGGACACACCGCCGGGTCCGGCAGATGTGTGGAGCACCGTCGCGATCGAACAGGCGTGATCGCAGAGAACCGGTTGCTGTCTCTTTCTTAATTCATTTGTCGAGCTAAGTCAACGGCCTGTCGTGCCGGATCAGCGTTCCCGCGCCAGGAACGCCGATTCCCCGACCGCGCGAAGGTCGGGTCGAGCAGATGGTGCCGTCAGCCGGTTCTGCTCTTCAGACTGATCAGCCTGGGAGCGAACTCGCTGTGCAGGACCAGGGATGCGGCGCCGATCGACCCGACGTCCTCGGCGATCTCCGACAGCCGGACCTCGACGGCATGACTGTCCCTGGCCAATGACTTGGCCGCGAGTTCTCGCTGCACCGCATGCAGGAACAGCGGCCCGACCCGGGCGAACGCCGGTCCGGCCAGTACCACCAGGTCGAGATCGAACAGGTTGGTCAGGGTGACCACCGCATAGCCCAGAAAATCCGCGGCCCGCGAGATCAGTTCGACCGCAAGCGGATCGCCACGTTGCACGGCCTGACCGATGCGGGCGTAATCCTGTCGGACACTGGTGCCCGTCAACCTCAGCGCGGCTCCCGTACCGGCACCCACCCTGGCCCGGGCCGCGGCGACCACTGCCGGAGGGGCGCTGAACAGCTCCACGCAGCCCCGGTTGCCGCAGAAACACAGTTCGCCGAGCGGATCCAGCGAGATGTGGCCGATCTCGCCCGAGTTCGACGACGTGCCACGGCAGACCTGGCCGCCCACGAAGATCCCGGCGCCGATACCGGTCCCCATGTAGATGCAGGCGAAGTTGTTGCTGGACAACGCTCCACCCGCCCAACGCTCGCCCATGGCGGCGACGGTGGCATCGTTGTCGACCAGCACCGGCCAGGGATGCAGCAGCCGCTCCAATTCCTCGCGCAGCGGCACGTTCTGCCACCGGCCCATGTTGGGCGGGTTGAGCACCATGCCCCTGGCATGGTCGATCGGTCCTGGCGTGGCGACGCCGACCCCGACCACCCTCCGAGGGTCGATTCCGGCGTCCTGGACCAGGCGCCGCACGTCCCGGGCGACGTGGGCGATCACCGTCGCCGGGCGACTGGTCTGGCCGGCCGCGGTCCGTTGCCGCCCCAGCGGCGCGCCCAGCAGGTCGGTCAACACCGATGTCGTGGTGTCCACGTCGATCTGCACACCCACCGCGTAGCCACCGGTGGGATTGATCCGGAGCAGGGTTCTGGGCTTGCCCCCGGTCGACGCGCTCTGACCCATCTCGACCACGTACTGCTCGTCGATCAGGCGGCGGACGATGTTGGAAACGGTGGCCCCGGTCAGTCCGGTCATCGCGGCCAGCTCGACCCGACTGAGATCGTGTGCGGAACGGATCGCATCCAGCACGACGCTGCGGTTGTAGCTGCTGACCAGGGGAAGGTTCGCGCCGCCCGTCATCGCATCTCCGATTCTCTTGTCTGTCGGTGATGATGATGCCCTGTCGTCCTCGCGCAGTGGAACGCCGCCCGGCGGGAAGGTCCTGTTCACCGGCCGCACCCGGGGGCCGGCATCCGGTGCATAGGTTCGCCGACATCACCCCCGTTGACTTAGCCTCGATCAGTGGACCTGGTCGGTTCCTGACCGGCGTGGAAACTGAAGAAAGTGCCCTTGAACTGCGATAATCGGTTTGTCTAGAACCTGATTGGCGCGGATCGGAAGGACACTTTCAGTGAGATTGTTGCACGCCTGGAAACCAGATGCAGCGACGTTCGACGATCAGAATCTGGTGTCGGCGGCCGGGCTGGTCCCGGTGCTGGCGCTGGCCGAACGGACCCAGCTGCCGGAACTGGTCGGCCGGCAGCTCCGGTTCGACTCCGAACGGATCGCCTCAGCGGCGGCGAACCCCGTCGGGAAGATCATGTCGATCATCGCCGGGATGCTGACCGGCGCCGACTCCATCGCCGATCTGCAGATCATCCGCTCTGGCGGATCGCAGAAACTGTTCGGCGCGGTCTACGCACCTTCGACATTGGGGATGTTCCTGCGGGAATTCACCCACGGACACACCCGCCAATTGTCGGCGGTCCTGGCCCGGCACCTGCTGGCCCTGACCCGGCGGACCGGGGTGCTGGCCGGCATCGATGTGCAGGCGTTCATCGACATCGACTCGCTGCTACGACCGGTCTACGGACACGCCAAACAGGGCGCCAGCTTCGGGCACACCAAGATCGCCAACCGGCAGGTGTTGCGCAAAGGACTCTCACCGCTGGTCACCACCATCAGCACCGCGATCGCCGCACCGGTGATCGCCGGGGTCCGCCTGCGGGCCGGGAAAGCCGGATCCGGGCGGGGCGCCGCCTCCATGGTCACCGAAGCGATCAACCTGGCCCTCGCCGCTGGTGCCAAGCCGGCGACCATCCTGGTCCGCGGCGATTCGGCCTACGGCTACAGCGATGTCATCGCGGCGGTCCTGCGAGCCGGCGCCAAGTTCTCGTTCGTGCTCACCAAGAACAAAGCAGTCAACCGGGCCATCGGCGCCATCCCGGCCGACGCGTGGACGCCGGTACGGTATCCCGGCGCCGTCATCGACCCGGACACCGGAGAATGGATCTCCGACGCCGAAGTCGCCGAGATCAGCTACACCCTGCTGGCCGGCACCGGAAAGGCCACCACCGCCCGGCTGATCGTCCGCCGCGTCAAAGACCGCAACCACCTCGACGAACTGTTCCCCGTCTGGCGCTACCACCCCTTTTTCACCAACAGCACCGAAACAGTGACCGACGCCGACATCACCCACCGCCAACACGCCATCATCGAATCGGTGTTCGCCGACCTGATCGACGGGCCCTGGGCCCACCAGCCCTCCGGCCACTTTCCGGCGAACTGCGCCTGGACCATCCTGGGCGCTATCGCCCACAACCTGCTCCGCGCCGCCGGCACCTGCATCGACACCGCCCACGCCGTCGCGCGAGGAGCGACGCTGCGGCGTCGGCTGATCAACGTCCCCGCCCGGATCGCCCGACCCCAAGGCCGCCGCATCCTGCACCTACCCACCCACCACCCCCACCAACGTCAGTGGAAACAGCTATGGGACAACGTGTTCAGCCCGCCGCACCAACAATCGTCCGCAGCCTGAAACTACCCGAACCCGGCCGAGAACGCCGCCACAGGAACCACATTGGACACGCTGGAGCAGACCAGCAGATCAACCACGCCCGACCCCAAAAACGACACACGAACGACCGTCCGCCTCCGCAGCAAGATCATCATCCAGGCAGGTCCACTGATCGAGGCTTAGGGCCCGCCCGCGAATTATTTGGGTGTGTCCGGGCGTGTCGCGGGGTGCAGGCTGTAGTTCCAGTCGCCGTGGAAGTCATGGCGGTGTAGCTGGCTGCTTTCAAGTTCTTTGATCTGGCGGTCGCTGATCTTGATTCCCCTCTCGTAGATGCCCAGGTCCAGTTCGGCGTGGACGCTGAGCCCGGTGGTGGTGGTTGTGGCTTTGATGGTTTCGATGACGACTTCGTGGGAGGTCAGGGGTCGGGCCCGCCAGCTACGGCTGATCGCGGAGAAGAGGCGATGCTCGATCTTGTTCCATTTCGAGGTGCCCGGCGGAAGGTGGCACACGGTGATCGCCAGGCCGGTTTCGGTGGCCAGCGCGGCGAGTTCGGTTTTCCACAACCGTAGCCGGGAGCCGTTGGACCCGCCGGAATCAGCGGTGATCATCAACCTTGTTGCGCTTGGATAAGTGTTGGTGCCCACAGTGTTCCACCATCGGCGGATGGATTCCACGGCGAACTGCCCGGTGTCGGCGTCGGTGCCGACGTTGATCCATCCGGTGTTCGCGGCGATGTCGTACACCCCGTACGGGGCGACCTTGCCCAGGGTTTTGTCCATGAAGTCGTGGACGCTGGTCCGGGTGGGTTCACCCTGGGGTTCCCATTCCTTGCCGCCGATGCTGAAATTCCCGATCAGCTCCTTTTTCTTGGTGTCGACGCTGATGACCGGTTCACCGGCGGCGCTGAACGCGGTGGCCTGATCGTTGAGATAGTTGAACTGGGCGTCGCGGTCGGGGTGTTGGTTGCCCTCGAGGGTCTTGGCGTTGGCTTGCAGGCTGTATCCGTTGGCCTTCAACAAGTTTCCCACTGTGGATGCCGACACCGGGTGGCCGTTGGTGGTCAGCGTGGCGGCTAGTTTCGACGTCGATTTCGTTGTCCACCGCAGCATCGACATCGGATCGCCGCGGGTCACCGGATCCACCAGGGCATCCAACGCTTCCCACAGGGTGGGGTCGGTCACCGCCGCGCTGGGCCGGCCGGCGCCGGGGCGCCGGACCCGGCCCGGGATCTGGTCGGGGTAGTCCAATTCGCGGACTCCTTGGGCCACGGTGTCCGGGTGCGCACCGATCGCCCCGGCGACCACTTTGATCCCGCCCCGGCCCAGCGCCTTGGCTTCCGAGCCGAGCAACAACCGCCAGGCCCGCTCATCCAGATGGGGTCTGATCAGCAACAACCGTGACGTGAGGACTTCCACATCGGTGGTGGGTAGGGGCATAGCACAATTCTAGCGAAAAGAACCAATCAAACCTACGTAATTACCCGGCACGTCCTTAGTTCACCAAATCGGTTAAGAAAGACAGGTCTCACTTCTGTGCTTGCTTTCCTTGACGTCGGGGTCGGGTCGGGTCCGTTCCTGTCGTCGTACGGGCGGCGCACCCCATCAAGGAGGATCAATGGCGACCATCGGATGGTCACGGCGTCGCGGCCGTACGGCGGTGTTGGCAGTCGCAGTCTTCGCCGCACTGGTGATGTCGAGTTGCAGCAGCAGTCCAAAGTCGCAGAGTTCGACGCCCAGCGGTCAATCCGCCGCGTCGGGTTCGGGCACTCCGGCAGCGGCCGGGAGCACGACGATCCTGAACGTCAACGACGGTCGCAGCGGCTCCTACACCGCCAACTTCAATCCCCTGCAGTCGACCAGCGTCAACTCGGGCGCGCCCGGTCCCATGTACGAGACCCTCTACTTCTTCAACCAGTTGCGGGCCGATCCGCCCATGCCGATGCTGGCCACGGCCTACGCCTGGTCCGACGGCGGGAAAACGCTGACCTTCACCATCCGCGACGGCGTCAAGTGGACGGACGGACAGCCATTCACGGCCGCTGACGTCGCCTACTCCTTCCAGGTCCTGAAGGACCACAAGGCGTTGAACGGCAACGGTATTCCGTTCGGCACCATCACGGCCACCGACTCGAGCCACGTCAAGCTCACCTTCACGGCTCCGTCGTACTCGAACCTCTGGTACATCGCCGGGCAGACGTACATGGTGCCCCAGCACATCTTCTCCAAGATGGCCGATGTGGTGACCGACCTCAACTCCCAGCCGGTGGGCACCGGCCCGTTCATGTTGCAGTCCTTCGCCCCGCAGGTCTACGTGCTGAAGAAGAATCCCGGCTACTGGCAGGCCGGCAAGCCACAGATCGCCGGGTTGCGGTTCAAGGCGTTCTCGGGCAACGACTCTTCGCTCACCAGCCTGATCGGGGGCCAGATCGATTGGGAGGGCGGATTCATCGCCGACATCGACCAGGTCTACGCGAGCAAGGGGCCCAACAACAAATACATCAACACGCCACTGTTCACCACCGTGCTGCTCCCCAATCTGACCAAGTTCCCCGGCAACGACCCGGCGGTCAGGCAGGCGCTCAACCTGGCCCTGGACCGGGACGGCATCAACAAGAAGGCGTTCTCCGGACTGGACACCGACGCCAACACCGCCCTGCTGCTCTCCCCCCGGGACGCCAAGTACCTCGACCCGTCGGTCGCCGCCGGCGCCAAGATCGCCACCGACACCGCAAAGGCGCAGACCACGTTGGAATCCGCCGGCTGGGTCAAGGGGTCCGACGGCATCTACGCGAAGGGCGGGAAGAAACTCTCCTTCCCGGTGGAGATTCCCTCCGGATACTCGGACTGGGTCGCCGCACTGCAGGTGATGCAGCAGCAGCTGAAAGCCGTCGGTATCGATCTGCGCCCGACCGGTGTCTCCAACACCGCCTGGAACAGCGATCTGAACAGCGGCAACTTCACCTTCGCGCTGCAGAACCTCTTCGGTGGACCGACGCCGTACTACCTCTACAACACCTGGCTCAACACGGCGAGCCAGGCGCCGAACGGCAACAACTCGGCCCGATACTCCAACCCGGACGTCGACAAGGCCCTGGCCACCATCGCCGGGACCAACGATGCGGCCGTCCAGCAGAAGGCGTACGGCGTGATCCAGGCGCAGGTGGTCAAGGACCTTCCCTACATTCCGATCGGGCAGTCCAGTTCGCTGACCGAATTCAAGGACGGAAACACGGGCGGGTGGCCGACTGCATCCAATCTGTTCGCCATTCCGGCACCGTGGGCCCACCCTGACCTGGGCATCGTCGCAGCCAACCTCACCGCCAAGTAGTCGCGGATGAGATACGTCCTGCGAAAGGTCGCGTTCTACGCGGTGGCGGCCTGGGCGGCCATCACGTTGAACTTCGCCCTCCCGCGGTTGATGCCGGGCAGTCCGGTCGATGCCCTGCTGGCCCGCCTGCAGAAGACAGGCGGTGCCAGCGGGCCGGCCCAACGCGAGGCCATCGAGGCCATGCTGGGCGTCAACGGGAACCAGAACATCGTCGATCAGTACTTCTCGTACTGGGCTCATCTGGTCCGTGGGAATTTCGGTACCTCTGTCACCTTCTACCCCTCCTCGGTGGGCTCGGTGATCAGGGACTCCCTGCCCTGGACCGTGTTCCTGATCGGTGTGGCCACGGTGATCTCGTCCGTCCTGGGCGTGGTGCTGGGGACGTTCGTCGGGTGGCCACGGGGCACATGGCTCGATTCCCTGGTGCCCTCGACCACCTTCCTGGCCTCGGTTCCGTACTTCTGGCTCGCCCTGGTCCTAATCTACTTCTTCGCGCTCAAGCTGGGCTGGTTCCCGCTGGCCGGTGGCTACGACGTGGACAACACCGAGATCGGCTTCTACTCCGACTTCATCGGCAGCGCGGTCTACCACGCGGTGCTACCCGCCATCACCATCATCATCTCCTCGGTCGGGGGATGGCTGCTCGGGATGCGGAACATGATGGTGACGACGCTGTCCGAGGACTACGTCGTCACCGCGGAGGCCAAAGGTCTCCGCAACGGACGGATCCTGGTCAGCTACGCGGCCCGCAACGCGGTGCTGCCGTCGGTGGCCGGGTTCGCCATCTCCCTGGGCTTCGTGGTCAGTGGCTCGATCGTGGCGGAGACCGTCTTCTCCTATCCCGGAATCGGTTTCGCACTGCTGCAGGCCGTGCAGAACAACGACTACGCGCTCATGCAGGGGATCTTCCTGATCATCACCCTGGCCGTGCTCGGCGCGAACCTGCTCGTCGACCTGCTGTACGGAGTCATCGACCCGAGGACGCGACATGTCGGTTGAGGACAAGGCCGTCCAGGTCCGGACCAAGGCCGCGAGGTCCAGACGTCCGGAACTCAAGCTCACGATCGGCTGCATCATCGTGGGCTTCTTCCTGCTGATCGCGGTGCTGGGACCCCTCTTCACCGGCGACCCGCAGAACCAGACCAACGACCTGCTGGCCGCTCCCAGCTCCGCCCACTGGCTCGGCACCACCCAGACCGGGCAGGACGTCTTCACCCAGATGATGGTGGCGACCAGATCGTCGCTGCTGGTCGGTTTGATCGTCGGGGTGACCGCGACGATCCTCTCGGTGCTGGTGGGGGTGGTCGGGGGTTTCCTCGGCGGAAAGTGGGACGAGGCGTTGTCCTTGTTCTCCAACGTCGTGTTGGTGATACCCGGACTGCCGTTGCTCATCATGATCACGGCGTACCTCAAGAACAGCGGCGAGGTGGTGATCGGTCTCATCATTGCCATCACCAGCTGGGCCGCGTCCTCCAGAGTGCTTCGGGCGCAAACGCTCTCGCTACGGAGCCGGGACTACGTCAATGCCTCGCGCACCATCGGCGAACGCACCCCCCGCACCATCGGCGTCGAGATCCTGCCGAACCTGCTGCCGATCATCGCCTCGCAGTTCGTCTTCGCGGTGATCCTCGGCATTCTCTCCGAGGCCGGTCTGTCCTACCTCGGCCTGGGCAACATCAACTCCATCACCTGGGGCACCATGCTCTACTTCGCGCAGAACGGGCAGGCCCTGACGGTCGGCGCCTGGTGGTGGTTCGTACCGCCCGGGCTGGCGATCGCCCTTTTCGGCTGCGGACTCTCACTGATCAATTTCTCGATCGACGAGGTGATCAACCCCCAGCTCAAGGTGGCCGGCCGGATGAAACGAAGGAAATCCAACCGATGAACCCTCCCGCGAACGAACCACACCATTCCATCACCCTCACCCGACCCGAGGCGGACAGGCAGGAGCCGGTCCTGACCATCTCAGGGCTGTCGGTGGACTACCAGGGCGAATTCGGCGACACCCATGCCGTGGTCGACGTCGATCTGACCCTGCATCGCGGTGAGATTCTCGGCCTGGCCGGTGAGAGCGGCTGCGGCAAGTCGACCATCGCCTATGCGATCAACCGACTGACCCGCCCGCCGGCCCTGATCACCTCTGGGTCGGTGGTGCTGCACGAGAAGGACGGCACCACCACGGATGTCCTTGCCCTGTCCGGTGAACCGCTGCGCCTGTTCCGGTGGAAGAAGATGGCCATGGTGTTCCAGGGCGCCATGAACGCCCTGAATCCGGTGCTGAGCATCCGGGCGCAACTCGAGGATGTCCTGGCCGCTCACCAGCCGGAGATGTCCGGACGTCAACGGGCCGACCGGTGCACGGAACTGATGCGGACGGTGAACGTCGACCCCTCCCGTCTGTCGAGTTTTCCGCACGAGCTGTCGGGAGGGATGCGGCAGCGGGTGATGATCGCGATGGCCCTGGCCCTGCAGCCGGATGTGCTGATCATGGACGAGCCGACCACCGCCCTCGACGTCGTCGTGCAGCGGGAGATTCTGCGAGAGGTGTTGCGGCTAAGGGACGAATACGGATTTGCAGTCATCTTCATCACCCATGACCTGGCCCTGCTGCTGGAGATCAGCGACCGTATCGCGGTGATGCTGCGCGGGCAGATCGTCGAACTCGCCGCGGCGCAGGATCTCTACCGGCGTCCACAGCACGCCTATACCCGCAAGCTGCTGGGTTCCTTTCCCAGCCTGACGGGGCCGCGCCGCGACTACTCCCGCGCCGGCGGCACGGGTTTCGCCCAGCGCAACACCGCCGACAGCGCTCTCGTGGTCAGTCATCTGAGCAAGGAGTTCCGCATCCGCCATGGCAGACTCGTGGCCGTCGACGACGTCTCGTTCGAACTGACCTCGGGCCGGACGGTGGCCCTCGTCGGTGAGAGCGGGTCGGGCAAATCCACCCTGGCGCGGATGCTGTCGCAGCTGGAACGTCCCACCAGTGGCGAGATCACCCTGAACGGGGAGCCGATCGGCCGGCGGGGGAAGGCCCTGCGGAACTACCGCAACCAGGTCCAGATGGTGTTCCAGGATCCCTTCGCATCGCTGAACCCGTTCCACACGGTCGAGCACCACCTGCTGCGGCCGATCCGGGTGCACGGCATCGTCAAGGGCATCGCTGCCGAGCGGGAGGAGATCCGCCGGTTGCTGACCAGGGTCAATCTCACCCCCGTCGACGAGATCATGCGCAAGCGCCCGCACGAGCTGTCCGGCGGTCAACGCCAGCGGGTTGCCATCGCCAGGGCGTTGGCCTCCAGACCCAGCGTCCTGCTGGCGGACGAGCCCGTCTCCATGTTGGACGTGTCCATCCGTCTGGAGGTGCTGGGCCTGCTGGACACGCTCAAGCAGGAGGACAACCTCGCGGTGCTGTACATCACCCACGATCTGGCCACCGCCCGGCACTTCTCCTCCGAGATCCTCGTGCTCTACCGAGGTCGGATCGTCGAACGCGGACCCAGCGACGACGTCATCCTGAACCCGCAGCACGAATACACCAGGACTCTGCTGGCGGCCGCACCCGATCCCAGCCAGCGGATCGACTCATCCCACTGATCACGCTCCACCTGCCCGAAGGAACTCCGTGAGACTTGCACTGCCCGCCGACTGGACCCTCCGTGTCGCCGATCCGTCGTCCGCAACGCCGGACGCCCACCTGCCCGTTCCGAACAGTGCGGTCCCGCATCATGTTTCCGGACGATCCATCCCCGCTCGGGTTCCGGGATCGGTGCACACCGACCTGTTGGCCGCGGGCCTGATCACCGATCCCTACCTCACCGACGCAGAGGATCGATTGCGATGGATCGGGCACACCGACTGGCGGTACTCGACGACCTTCCACGCCGAGGAACTGCGGGTCGGAGAAAGGGCCGATCTGGTCTTCGAGGGTCTGGACACCATCGTCACGATCTCGCTGAACGGCTCGGAACTGGCCCGGACGGCCAACATGCACCGCAGTTACCGCTTCGACGTCCGCGCCCACCTCGTCGCGGGTGACAACCAGTTGGTCGTGACGTTCGACGCCCCGATCGAGGCGGTGCAGCGCAGGAGCGAAGAGCTCGGCCCCCGTCCACACGTGAACTCGTTCCCCTACAACGCCATCCGGAAGATGGCCTGCAACTACGGCTGGGACTGGGGCCCGGAGCTGGTGACGTCCGGGATCTGGAAATCCGTGTTCCTGGATCGGTGGGAAACCGTGCGGATCGCCGCCCTGCGACCGCTGGTCACGGTAGACCAGGGGCCGACCGGGGCGGAACCGGCCGGGGTCGGCCAGGGGGAGGTCGCGTTGCACGTGGATCTGGAATGGGCCGACGGTGCCGAACCGGCCGAGCTCAGCGCCGAGGTCGCGGGCAGCTACGCCAACATGTCGATCCGCTCGGGACAGCCGTCGGTCGTCCTGACCGTCGAGGTCCCTGACCCGCAGCTGTGGTGGCCACACGGCTACGGGCAACAGCCGCTGTACCCGCTGGAGGTGGTGCTGTCCGCGGGTGGCCGGGAACGGGACCGCCGTCACCACGACATCGGTTTCCGCAGCGTCACCGTCGACACCGCTCTGGATGACATCGGTTCGTCCTTCACCCTCCGGATCAACGGCCGGCCCATCTTCGCCGCCGGAGCGAACTGGATCCCGGACGACTGCTTCCCCCACCGGATCGGCCCGGATCGGTATGCCCGGCGGGTCGATCAAGCCGTGGAGGCCGGTATCAACCTCCTCCGCGTCTGGGGCGGAGGCCTCTACGAATCGGAGGACTTCTACGCGGCCTGCGACCGGGCAGGTGTCCTGGTCTGGCAGGACTTCCTGTTCGCCTGTGCCGCCTACTCCGAACAGGAGCCGCTGCGTGGCGAAGTGATCGCCGAGGCGCGAGAAGCGGTGACCCGCCTCGTCTCCCATCCCAGCCTGGCCATCTGGAACGGAGGCAACGAGAACATCTGGGCCCACTGGGACTGGGGATGGAAGGAGAAGCTGGGCGACCTCGGCTGGGGTATCGACTACTACCAGGAGGTCCTGCCAGCCATCGTCGCCGAACTGGATCCGACCAGGCCGTACTGCCCCGGAAGTCCGTTCTCGCCGTCCCCGACCGTGCATCCGAACGATCCGACGACCGGTTCCATGCACATCTGGGACGTCTGGAACCAGCGGGACTACACGGGCTATGCCGACTACGTGCCGCGCTTCCTGTCGGAGTTCGGCTGGCAGGGCCCGCCGACCTGGGCCACCCTGCGCCGGGCGATCGACCCGGACCAGATGGCCGCCGACTCGCCGCAGATGCTGCTGCACCAGAAGGCCGAGGACGGCAACGACAAACTGGCCCGCGGTCTGGCACCGCACCTGCCTGCGCCGTCCAACTTCTCCGACTGGCACTGGGCGAACTCGCTGAACCAGGCCCGCGCCGTGCAGTTCGGCATCGAGCACTTCCGCTCCTTCGGCTCCCGATGTGCCGGCACCGTGGTGTGGCAGCTCAACGACTGCTGGCCGGTCACCTCGTGGGCGGCGATCGACGGCGACGGGCGCCGGAAGCCGTTGTTCTACGCTCTCGCACATGCCTACCGGGCCAGGCTTCTGACGGTTCAGCCGCGTCCGGACGGACTCGCGGTGGTGGTCGTCAACAACACCGACGACCCGTGGCAGGAGTCGCTGTCGGCCAGGCGGCTGGACCTGAAGGGCGTGGAGATCAACTCCCAGCACCAGCAGATCGACGTGGCGCCGCGTAGTTCGGCCACGGTGATGCTGCACGAAACAGTCGGTGTCCCCGGCCACGCCGCCGGGGAGCTCCTCCAGGTGAGCGCCGGTGCGGTCCAGGGGTGGCACTTCTTCGTCCAGGACAAGGATTCCGAACTTCCGCCGCCTGAGTTCCGGGGTGCCGTCACCGCGGTCCCCGGAGGTTACCGCGTCGAGGTCACCGCCACCACGCTGTTGAAGGACCTCGCGCTGCTGGCCGACAAGATCGATCCGGCAGCGGAGGTGGACGACCAGCTCGTCACCCTGCTGCCCGGGGAGAGCGCTGTGTTCCTCGTCCGAACCACCGCGACTCTGGATCCCGAGTCGCTGCTCGGTTCGGAGGTGCTGCGTTCGGCGAACCAACTACTGCACCCCTGATCATCCGGCCCGCCGCGACCACGGCGATCGTCGTGATCGCCGGCTACAGCATGCCCAGCAGATGGTCGCGGCGGCGTTCCAGCACTTCGGCCGCGGCGGCCGCGGACGGTGGTCCCGGAACGGCGCGCCGGATCTGCGAATGCACCTGGGCGTGCGGTGATCCGGTGCGTGCGGCGACCCGCCCGACGAGCTGGTTGACCTCGCGGCGCAGTTCGGCGGCGGCCCGCCAGCCGGCGTGACCGTCCGACAGTCCCTCGGAGGACTTCTCGGAGGCGGTGAACAGGTTCCCGCCGGCCATCTGATGGTCGCGGGCCGCCGTGTCGACCCGGCGGCGTAGGTCCGAATCGCGCCGGGCCAGCACGGCCGCCGTCTGCTCGGCCGTCAGGAGCCCGGGCAGACCGAGGTATGCCTCGTCGTCCTCGCTGACCGGACCACCCACCAGCGGTTCGGCGGTGACAGCACGGCCGGAGTGCAGTACGTGGGCGAACTCGGCCTGCGAGTCGAGCATCTCGAACTCGCCCTGCTCACGTTCGGCCGGCTCTGGTACCGGCATGTCAAGAGCATCCTCGTCGTCCACCCCCTTCGGAGGCGGCGCCATCACGTAGTTGCGGTCGATCTCCATCTCGGCGGCCAGCGTCAGCAGCGGACGCACGGCCGGCAGGAACACGGTGGCCGACTCGTGGACGCCCCTGGCCCGCACGACGCGGCCGACGGCCTGCGCGAAGAACAGCGGGGTGCGATAGCTCGTCATCCACGCCAGGCAGGCCGCGCGGGGCACGTCCACCCCCTCCGAGATCATCCGGACGCAGACCGCGATCCGCCTGGTCGACGTGCGGAACTCCTCGATCTTCCTGGACGCTCTCGGATCGTCCGACAGGATCAGCATGGGCTGCTCACCGGTCAGCCGCTTGACGACGTCGGCATAGGCACGCGCATCGTCCTGGTCGCTGGCCAGCACCAGGCCGGCCGCGTCGGGCATACCGGTGGCGCGCAGGTGCGTGATCCGCTCGTCCATCGCCGCGATGACGTGCGGCACCCATCCGCCGGACGGGTCGAGCGCGGTCTTCCAGGCCGCCGCCTCGACGGACCTGGTCCCGGCGTCGGTGAGCGACGCGGCGACCACCTCACCGGCGTTGTTGCGCCAGCGGGAGACGCCGGTATAGGCGGCGAACACGACCGGTCTCACGACGGTGTCGGCCAGCGCCTGGCGATATCCGTACGTGTAGTCGGCAATCGAGCGCAGCAGTTCGCCGTCCATCTCGTAGCCGACGAACGGGATGCGCTCGTCCGGTCGGGTCCGAAAGGGTGTGCCGGTCAACGACAGTCGGCGGTGCACGTCGCTGAAGGCCTCGGCGACCGCCTCGCCCCAGCTCAGGCCGTCGCCGGCATGGTGGATCTCGTCCAGGATCACCAGCGAACGCTTCCGGCCCGACCGCGCGGCATGGATGATCGGCCGGCCGGCCACCTGCGCGTAGGTGGTGACGTAGCCGTGGGCGCCGTCGGGCACCGGGCCCTGGGCGTTCGTCATCGTCGGGTCGAGGTTGAGTCCGACCTCGGCGGCGGCATCGGCCCACTGGGTGCGCAGGTGGTCGGTCGGGGCGACGACGACGATGCGGTCGACGACGCGGCTGATCAGCAGGCGACAGGCCACGGCCAGCGCAAACGTCGTCTTGCCGGCACCGGGCGTCGCGGTGACCAGGAAATCCTTGGCACCGGCTTCTTCGTAGGAGGCCATGGCCTCCCGCTGCCAGCGTCGCAGGCGTGCCGGATCGACTCCGACGGGGACGAAGGCCACTTCCCGCTCCCCCGCCCATCACTCACGAACCGCATCGAAACCGACGACGGCGGCGCCCTGATCGCACCGCCGGGTAGAGGCTACCGGCGGCGGCCGACACCGCGCCGCACCCCGAGCCGGAGCAGCGGCAAGTGTCACAAGTTCGTCCCGGTGTGGAATGTCTGACCGCGGACGGTGCTGCGAGCGGGCATGCTCGGGGGGTGACAAGTGCCAGCCACTCGGACGAAGAGCGCCCCGGGCGCCTGCCGACCGCCCGCGCCGCACCGCGTGCCACGACCGACCAGTACCGCCGGAACCCCACCGATCCAGACTCCAGCGCCACCGTGGCCCTGCACCGACCGCAGGTGGCCCGGCCGGTGACCCCGGTCGAGCACCCAGGACGATCCGAGCACACCGCCACCTCGCCCGCCGACAACCTGACCGTGCCGTGGCACCGACTGGCCACCGGAATGCTGTCCAGTGGTCCGGTGCCGTCCGTCCCCCCGGTGGAGCCCCCGGTGCGTCATCGCTGGCGGAAGGTGGCCGGACGGACCCTGTCCAAGGCCTGGAGCGACTCGCTGTTCGGGATGAGCTCGCAGGCGGCCTTCTGGTCGGCCCTGTCCACCGCTCCACTCCTGCTGGCCCTGCTCGGCTCGGTCGGGTTCGTGGCCAACTGGTTCGGCAAGGACACCATCAACAAGGTCCGCGACCAGATCGACATCTTCCTGCACGGCATCTTCAACCAGGAGGTCGCCCAGAACCTGGTCGGCAACACGGTCGACACCATCCTGCGCAACGGACAGGCCGACGTCGTCTCCGTCGGCTTCGTGATCAGCCTCTGGGCCGGCTCCTCGGCGATGAGCGCCTTCGTCGAGTCGATCACCATCGCCTACGGGCAGCACGAGGCCCGGCATCCGGTGGCCGAGCGGTTCTTCGCCCTGGGCCTGTACCTGGCCGCCCTGGTCTCCGGCGTCTTCCTGCTGCCGCTCCTGGCGATCGGCCCCACCACGCTCCCGGAGCTGTTCCCGAAGAACTTCCAGAGCCAGGTCAGCACCATCGTCGGGATCGTCTACTACCCGGTGCTGGTGATCGGACTGGTGCTGCTGCTGGCCACCCTCTACAAGCTGGCCCCGAAGCATCGCCACGCCTGGAAACGCGGCCTGCCGGGGGCCTTCCTGGCGGCGGCCGTCTTCCTGGTGGCGAGCTTCGGACTGCGGCTGTACCTGACGTACGTCTACTCGCACGGCCTGACCTACGGGGCGCTGGCCGTCCCGATCACGTTCCTGCTCTTCTACTACTTCGTCGCGATGGCGATCATCATCGGGGCGCAGTTCAACAACGCCCTGCTGGAGTACTACCCGCCCAAGATCCCGAAACGGGAGATCCGCCGTTGGCAGCGGTTCGATCCGGAACGCTTCGACGAACGCGGACCCGTGGCCGAGTAGCCACACCTGCTGTCGCCGCGGTGCACCTGCTGTCCCCACGCCGCACCTGCTGTCGCCACGCCACACCCCGACGATCACAACGAGCGGGTGGTCGGTGGCGACGGCAGGTGCTCGGTGACGAGAGTGGGTGTTCGGTCAGCGTCAGTCGCGGCCCTTGGGCATCGAGTCGAAGATCTTCTTGCAGTCCGGGCACACCGGCGAGCCGGGCTTGGCGGACTTCGTCACCGGGAAGGTCTCTCCGCACAGGGCGACGACCATGTTGCCCATCACCGCACTCTCGGCGATCTTGGCCTTCCGGACGTAGTGGAACATCTTCGGACCGTCGTCGGTCGACCGGTCGATGGTCTGCTCATCGGGCTTCTCGAGCACCTCGGTCGACGTCATGGCAGGTCCCTTTCCGGTGGTGGAGATGTGCGGCACGGCGTCTCCGGCGGTCCCGGGTTTGGCACCATGGCTCGTCCCATGATGCCATCAACACCGTGAGTACGATCATCGAGATCCATCCCGAAGTTGCCGATGCCCTGGCGCGCGGCGGCGCCGTCGTGGCGCTGGAGTCGACGATCCTGGCCCACGGCCTCCCCCGCGGGGACAACCGGGTGATCGCCGACCAGATCGAGGACCGGGTGCGCAGCACCGGAGCGGTGCCGGCCACGATCGCCGTGCTGGACGGCAAGGTCCGGATCGGGCTGCTGCCCAGGGACCTCGACCGTCTCTGCGAGTCGGACGACATCGCCAAGCTGTCGGTCCGCGACCTGGGCGTCGCGCTGGCGCTCGGGCAGGACGGTGCCACCACCGTCGCCTCCACCTCGGCCCTGGCCCACCGCGCCGGGATCTCGGTGTTCGCCACCGGCGGCCTCGGGGGCGTGCACCGGGGGGCCGCGCAGAGCTTCGACGTCTCGGCGGACCTCGGGATCCTGGCTTGTACCCCGGTGATGGTGGTCTGCGCGGGCGTCAAATCGATCCTGGACGTGCCCGGCACCCTCGAGTACCTGGAGACACTGTCGGTCCCGGTGATCGGCTACCGCACCGATGCCTTCCCTGGCTTCTACCTCTCCGACTCCGGCTACCAGGTGCCGTGGCGGATCGACACGCCCGAGCAGGCCGCCGCGGTCGTGCTGGCCAGGCGTGAACTGGCCACCGACCCGGCCGGCGTCGTGCTGGCCAATCCGCTGCCCCCCGAGCTCCAACTCGACCTGGCGTTGCACGACGAGACGCTGGCCAGAGGTCTGGAGCTGCTGGAGTCGGAGGACATCACCGGCAAGGCCGTCACGCCCCGGTTGCTGGAGTTCTTCCACGACGCCACCCACGGAGCGAGCCTGAGGGTGAACGTCGACCTGGTGCTGAGCAACGCCGATCTGGCCGGACACGTCGCGGTCGCGCTGGCGAAGGCGTCGAAGGCTGCATGACCGCCGTGACCCCATCCTCCCGACCGCACGTGAAATCCTCCCGGCCCCATGTGACGGTGGTCGGCGACGTCGGGCTCGACGTGGTCGCCAAACTGGCCGGAGCCGTCGTCTTCGGTCACGACACCAGGGCCACGGTGGCGGTGGCCCCGGGCGGGGCGGGGGGCAACACGGCGGCCTGGCTGGCCAGGCAGGACGTCGACGTCTCGCTGATCGCCAGGGTCGGTGCGGACGAGGCCGGCCGGACGGCCGCCTCCGAACTGACCGCCGCGGGAGTGGACTGCCACTTCGCCATCGATCCGCTGCTGCCCACCTGCTGCGTGGTCGTGCTGGTGGCTCCCGACGGGGATCGGACGATGCTCGCCGACCGTGGCGCGAACGCGGCGTTCTGCCCCGCCGATGTCGTTCTGCCCGCCGTGGAAGGCCGTGGCCACCTTCATCTCTCGGGCTACGTGCTGCTCGACGAGGGTTCCCGGCCCGCCGGCCTGGCGTCGCTGGCCAGGGCCAGGGCAGCGGGATGGACGACCTCGGTCGACCCGCAGGCGGCCAACCACATCCCGGCGGTGGGGGCGGAGACCTTCCTGTCCTGGGTCGCCGGCATCGACCTCCTCCTCCCGAACGACGCGGAACTGGGAGCGCTGGGCGGGGTCGAGGCCGTCCTGGGGGTCGTCACCGCGGTGGTGGTCACCCACGGGCGGCACGGTGCGTCCTGGTACGACGCGGAGGCCAGGGTCACCGTCCCGGCCCCGCAGGTCCACGAGACCGACTCCACCGGTGCGGGTGACGCTTTCAACGCGGGCCTGCTGGCCAGTTGGCTGGCCGGGGCCCCGCCGCTGGACTCGCTGCGCGCGGGGGTGGCAGCCGGTACCGCCGCCGCAGCGCACGTCGGGGCGCGCCCCCGGGCATAGGCAGGGGGCGACCCCGCAGCAGGCGGCGGGCCTCAGCTCAGCCGCTCGAAGATCACCGCCATGCCCTGGCCGCCGCCCACGCACATGGTTTCCAGACCGAAGGTCTTGTCACGGCTGCGAAGTCCGTTGAGCAGCGTGTTGGTGATGCGGGCGCCGGTCATCCCGAACGGGTGGCCGACGGCGATGCTGCCGCCGTTGACGTTCAGCCGGTCGAGATCGATGCCGAGTTCCTGGTAGCTGGGGATCACCTGGGCGGCGAAGGCCTCGTTGATCTCGACCAGATCGATGTCGTTGATCGACATACCGGCCAGCGCAAGGGCTTTGCGACTCGCCTCGACCGGACCGAGCCCCATGATCTCCGGCGACAGACCCGAGACGCCGGTGGCCACCACGCGCGCCAGCGGCGTGATGCCCAGCTCGGCGGCCCGTGTGTCGCTCATGATCACCAGGGCGGCCGCGCCGTCGTTCAGCGGGCAGGCGTTGCCCGCGGTGACGGTGCCGTCCGGGCGGAACACCGGCTTGAGCCCGGCGAGCGCCTCCAGAGTGGTTCCCGGCCGCGGGCAGTCGTCTGCCTCCATCACCGACCCGTCCGGCAGGGTCAGCGGGGTGATCTCCCGCTTCCAGAAGCCGTCGGCGGCAGCAGCTTCGGCCAGATTCTGCGACCTGCAGGCGAACTCGTCCTGCTCCGCCCGACTGACCGACCGCAGCCCGGCCACGTTCTCGGCGGTCTGTCCCATCGCGATGTAGATGTCGGGGACCTCCCCGTCCACGCGCGGGTCGTGCCAGACACCGGCGCCGGCCGCGGCTCTCGCGGCCGACCGGATCTGGGCGTCCGCATAGGTGGCGTTGGTCCACGGGTTGCGGGCGTGCGGGTCGGCCTTCGGGTCGAACGGCGGGTTGTCGGCCGCGCCCAGGCCGGCGCGGCTGACCGCCTCCACGCCCGCCGAGACGAAGACGTGGCCCTCACCGGCGCGGATCGCGTGCATCGCCATCCGGGTGGTCTGCACGCTCGAGGAGCAGTAGCGCGTGATGGTGGCACCCGGCACGGTGTCCAGACCCAGCGCGACCGCGACCACCCTGGCCATGTTGAAACCCTGCTCACCACCGGGCGACCCGCAGCCCAGCAGCAGGTCGTCGATGGTGGTCGGGTCCAGTTCGGGTACCTGATCCAGTGCCGCCCTGACCATCTGGACCACCATGTCGTCGGGCCGCATACCGCGCAGCGAGCCCTTGAAGGCCCGGCCGATCGGTGAGCGGGTGGCGGCGACGATCACTGCTTGTGCCATGTTCTGTTCCACTTCCATTTCTGTGCTGATCGTGTGGGACGGGGTCATCAGGTCGGGGGCGCGACGGTC
Organism: Nakamurella sp. PAMC28650; assembly: GCF_014303395.1. GTDB lineage: Bacteria > Actinomycetota > Actinomycetes > Mycobacteriales > Nakamurellaceae > Nakamurella. The sequence goes on along the minus strand of NZ_CP060298.1, from coordinate 2,855,454 downwards.
CAGGTGTCCCGGCCGGCGAGCAGGGCAGCAAGGTCACCGTGCCCCTGCCGCGTGATGGCCGACTCGATCTGCTCGGCCATCCCGGTGTCGTAGGTGGGCCGGTCGACGTCCCGGAAGACGCCGATCGGGGTATTGGCCAACGTCTCCGGCTGCGACAACCGGGACAGCGCGAACGCGAACGTGGGGTCCACGTCACGCGCGTCGTGCACGACCGGTGTGACACCCGTTGGCAACGAGACGGTCTCGGCGATCGATAGGTGACCGGATTCGTCCCGCACCACGCAGTGCTCGCCGTCGACGCCGAAGACGATCGGCGCGCCGTGCTCCAGTCGGATGGTCACGTCGTCCCTGGTCGCCGAATCCTTCAACGGATCGAACGCGCCGTCGTTGAAGATGTTGCAGTTCTGGTAGATCTCCACGAGGGCGGTACCCCGGTGCGCCGCGGCGGCCCTGAGCACGGACGTGAGGTGCTTGCGGTCGGAGTCGATCGTCCGTGCGACGAAGGTGGCCTCGGCCCCGATCGCCAGCGAGATCGGGTTGAACGGTGCGTCCACCGACCCCATCGGGGATGACTTCGTCAGCTTTCCGACCTCGGAGGTGGGAGAGTACTGACCCTTGGTCAATCCGTAGATGCGGTTGTTGAACAGCAGGATCTTCAGATTCACGTTGCGCCGCAACGCATGGATCAGATGATTGCCCCCGATCGAGAGAGCATCACCGTCACCGGTGACCACCCAGACCGAGAGATCCGGCCGGGTGACGGCCAGGCCGGTGGCGATCGCGGGCGCACGGCCGTGGATGGAATGCATGCCGAAGGTGTTCAGGTAGTACGGGAAACGCGCGGCACACCCGATGCCGGAGACGAAGACGACGTTCTCGCGGGCCAGGCCGAGTTCGGGTAGAAAACCTTGCACCGCAGCAAGAATGGCGTAGTCCCCGCAGCCGGGACACCAGCGCACCTCCTGGTCGCTCCTGAAATCCTTGCCGGTCTGCCTGGTCTCCGACCGCGGCACCAGGGTCAGCGACTCCGGACCAGGCCCGTCGAGGTTCACCGTGACTCCCCCGTTCCGGAGTCGACCCGAGTCCCGACGTGCATCGAGAACCGCCCGAAAGCACCGGCCGACCCGACATCCGCCGGCGAGAACGTACCGGCCACCACGGATCTGATCGCCGCGGCGAGTTCGTCGATCCGGAACGGCAGTCCTCGCACCTGGTTCACGCTGACCGCATCGACGAGGAACAGCCCGCGCAGCAGCAACGCCAGCTGACCGAGGTTCATCTCCGGCACCACCACCCTGGGATAGGCACGCAGTACGTCCTCGGTATTCGGCGGCATCGGATTGAGGTGACGGAGATGGGCCTGCGCCACGGGAAGACCGGACGCACGCAGGGCCCGCACCGCACCGGTGATCGGCCCGAACGTCGATCCCCAGCCCAGCACCAGGATCTCGGCGTCGCCGGTCGGGTCGTCCACGGCCAGCGGGGCGATGGTGCGGGCGATACCGGCCACCTTCGCCGCCCTGGTCCGCACCATGTGGTCGTGGTTGGCCGGATCGTAGGAGATGGTGCCGATGCCGTCGGCCTTCTCGATTCCGCCGATCCGATGCTCGAGACCCTTCGTCCCGGGGATCGCCCATGGACGGGCCAACGTCCCGGGGTCGCGCAGGTACGGCCAGAAGTCGTCGCCGTGATTCGGTTCGGTCGCGAAGTCGACGCCCAGGTCCGGAAGGTCGTGGACCTCCGGGATCAGCCAGGGCTCCGAGCCGTTGGCCAGGTAGCCGTCGGAGAGCAGGAAAACCGGTGTGCGGTAGGTGGTGGCGATCCTGGCCGCCTCCAGCGCGGCGTCGAAGCAGTCCGACGGCGAGCAGGCGGCGACCACCGGGACCGGGGCCTCCCCGTTGCGGCCGAACATCACCTGGAGCAGGTCCGCCTGCTCGGTCTTCGTGGGCAGCCCGGTCGACGGGCCGCCCCGCTGCACGTCGATGACGATCAGCGGGAGTTCCAGCGCCACGGCGAGACCGATCGCCTCGCTCTTGAGGGCGATGCCCGGGCCGGATGTACTGGTCACCCCCAGGCTGCCTCCGTAGGACGCGCCGATCGCCGCTCCGACACCGGCGATCTCGTCCTCGGCCTGGAAGGTCCGGACACCGAAGTTCTTCAGGGCCGACAGCTCGTGCAGGATGTCCGAGGCCGGGGTGATCGGGTAGCTGCCGAGGAACAGCGGTAGTCCGGTCTGCCGGGAGGCCGCGACGAGACCGAGGGCCATCGCCTGGTTCCCGCGAATGGTCCGATAGATGCCGGGCGCCAGCGGCGCGGGCTTCACCTCGTAGTGGACCGCAAACCCCTCGGTGGTCTCGCCGTAGGACCAACCGGCCTCCAGAGCGATCAGATTGGCGCGCAGGACGTCCGCCTTTCCGGCGAACTTGGACTCCAGGAACCGGCGGGTCCCCTCCAACGGCCGGTGGTAGAGCCAGGACAGCAGACCGAGGGCGAACATGTTCTTGGCCCGTTCGGCCTCCTTGCGGTGCAGACCGACCTCCTTCACCGCATCCACCGTCATCGACGTCAGCCCCACGGCGTGCACCTGGTAGGCGGCCAGACTTCCGTCCAGCAAGGGGTTCTCGGCGTAGCCGACCTTGGACAGGTTTCGCGGGCCGAAATCGTCGGTATCGACGATGACGATGCCGCCGGCCCGAAGGTCGGCCAGGTTGGCCTTGAGAGCGGCCGGATTCATCGCGACCAGGACGCTCGGCGCATCGCCCGGGGTGAGGACGGCGTGGTCGGCGAACTGGAGCTGGAACGCCGAGACCCCGGGGAGAGTACCGGCCGGCGCACGGATCTCGGCCGGGAAGTCGGGCAGGGTGGACAGCCCGTTGCCGAAGGCCGCCGTCTCCACCGTGAACCGATCGCCGGTCAGCTGCATCCCGTCGCCCGAGTCACCGGCGAACCGGATGACCACCTGCGAGAGCACCTCGATCGTCTTCTCGCCCGCAGTGCCGACCGCACCCGGCCCGGTCAATTGGCGAAGACCTCGTCCGGGAAGGCGCCGGCGGCCACGATCCGGCGACTGAGCGACTTCCCGTAGTCGACGAGCGCGTCGATCGCCTCGAGATCGACTCCCTCCCAGGGCTTCGCGGCCAGCTCGTCGGTCTGCCGCTCGATTCGTTCGCGCAGGGCCGTGCCCGTTGCGGTCAACGTGCCGTCCGGCGCCAGCAGCCCCCGGGCTCGCAGGCCCTCCTGTGCGGCGCCCCACTGCTCGTCGGACCACATCCGCAGGGCCTTGGCGGCCGGGACCCTGAACCCGCGGCCGGTGGCGGTATGGGTGACGAGCGCCTCCACCCCCGAGAGCTGGGCCTGCACCAGCGCGACGATGTGGCCGTCGCCCCGATACTCGCGCAGCAGGGTGACCGCGTGCCAGAACCGCAGATGTGTTGCGGTGGGCCACGCAAGGCCGGAGTGACCGGCGAACAGTGCCCGTCCCTCGACCTCGCAGCGCAGTGCCGCGTGCGTCAGGAGTTCGGTGGCCTGCGCCAGCTCCCTCGACGCGATCACCTCTTCGCCGAGCAGGCGCCGCAGTGCCCGGTCGGCCACCCGGAGGCGGGCCTCGAGGACCTGCTCCGGGGCGACCAGGGTCCACGCCCTGGGGATGTGCCGGGCGACCAGCTCGGGGTTGAAGTTGTAGAAGGTCGCAGTCACCACCTCGGGCCCGACCGCACCCATCGGGGCGCTCCGCGAGGCGAAATAGCCCATTCGGCCGGGGCGCAGCCCGGCGGCCACGTACTCCTCGTCGCCCTCGGGCACGAAATACACCATCGAATGCAGCATGTTCGTCGCCCGGTGGACGCGGCCTGCACTGGCGATGACGTCACTGTCGATCATCGGACCACCGTATGCCAGGAGTCCGGCATCAGCCCATCCGGGCCGGTGCGACCGCCGACCTCAGTCGCCGTCGATGACGTCCTGACGCGAAGGCGGCAGGGCCCGCTCGTAGTTGATCACGCCGGGCAGGGGCGCCTTGACTTTGAAATTGCGGGCCGGGCGGTCGTTGGCCAGCAACACGGCCATCCAGGGCAGCGGGATGGAGATCAGCAGCAGCGGAATCGCGATCCACAGGTGCTGGTAGAGCAGGGTGGCCACGATCAGCAGTGGGACACGGGTGCCCATGGTGATGACGTAACGCTTGCGGCGGGCACTGAGCTGCTCGTCGTACGACGGTTCCGCCGCGGTGATGATGATCGGCTCTGCCTTGCGCGCTGATGCGTCATGCGCAGGAGACTTGGCCATTCGACGCTCCATCCACAAATTGTCCGGATCGCTTGTCCTTCCGATCCCGACACCCCGAAACTGCCGAGGCAGGTGTCCACACCCGTGATTCACGTTACTCCGCAGAGCACGAGCTTCCGGGGCGGACAACCTATGCAGCACAGGGGGCGGCATGTGTCGCCGCACACCCGATGCCTCGCGGCTGTCCGCTGGGCGGCGGTCCGTCCCTACGGGCGTCCGGAGGCAGCTCTGGCCGCCGCCTTGGCTGCCTTCTTGCTCGCTCGGACCTCGTCCAGCGACTCGTCGTCGACCACGTCCGCGACCGAACGGCGACTGCCCGGCTCCCCGTAGGCGCCGGCGGCTTCGCGCCAGCCGTCGGGCTCGACACCGTACTGCTTTCCCAGCAGCGCGACGAAGATGGCGGCCTTCTGCGCCCCGAAGCCCGGAAGCGCTCCGATCCGTTCCAACAGCTGCGCCCCGGTGGGCACGTCCGCCCAGATGGCGGCGGCATCACCGTGGTACTGCTCGACGAGCACCTGGCAGACGCTCTGCACCCGGCCGGCCATCGATCCGGGGAACCGGTGCACGGCCGGCGGGCGGGAGCAGATCTCCTTGAATACCTCCGGATCGGTCGCCGCGATCACCGCGACGTCCAGGCCGCCCATCCGTTGCGCGATCACCGCCGGCCCGCTGAACGCCTTCTCCATCGGGATCTGCTGGTCCAGCACCATGCCCAGCAGCAGCGCGTTCGGGTCGCGGGCCAGCAGCGCATCTGCCTCGTCCCGGCCGGTCAGGTACAGACGATCTGCGGTCATGCCGGTCAGCGTTCCACAACACCACGGCGCGCGCAGCACCGTCGGGTGGCACCAGGGGGCGCCGCCCGGCGGCGTCCGGCACCGTCCGGCGGCAACATGGCTGTGCGACCATCCCGGAATGACCGTTGTGAGGGACGAGGAACACCCCGGCGCCACCCACCCCGGAGCAACGGTCCCCGGAGTCGCTGACCACACGACGCCCCGGACACGGTCCGGCTTCAGCCGGTGGTTCTTCCAGGGGCTGAGCGAGCGGGCCGCCGGCCATCCCGGCCCGCACCGGGTCGAGGTCAACACCACCCACCAGAAATCGTGGTGGCGCGTCATGTGCCTCACCGGTGTCGACTACTTCTCCACCCTCGGCTACCAGCCCGGTATCGCCGCCCTGGCCGCCGGGGTGCTGTCGCCGATCGCCACCCTCGTGCTGGTGCTGCTCACCCTGTTCGGTGCCCTACCGGTGTATCGACGCGTCGCCAAGGAGAGCTTCCGGGGCGAGGGTTCGATCGCCATGCTCGAACGGCTGTTGCCGCGCTGGGCCGGCAAGCTCTTCGTGCTGATGCTGCTCGGTTTCGCTGCCACCGACTTCCTGATCACCATGACGCTCTCGGCTGCCGACGCCACCGAGCACCTGGTGAGCAACCCGTACGCACCCAGCGGCTGGGTCGACCACAAGTTGCTGATCACCCTGCTGCTGCTGGCCCTGCTGGGCGGTGTCTTCCTCCGCGGTTTCGCGGAGGCCATCGGCATCGCCGTCGTCCTGGTCGGCGTCTATCTCACCCTCAACCTGATCGTCGCGGTGGTCGGGGTCGCGCATCTGATCTCCGCGCCCCACCTGATCGGCGACTGGGGCTCGGCCCTCACCACCGCCCACAGCAACCCACTCGCGATGGTCGGCGTGGCCCTGCTGGTGTTCCCGAAACTGGCGCTCGGTCTGTCCGGCTTCGAGACCGGCGTGGCGGTGATGCCCCAGGTGAAGGGCGACGAGGGCGACACCGACGACCACCCGGCCGGCCGGATCCGCAACACCCGGCGACTGCTGGGCACGGCCGCGGTGATCATGAGCGTGTTCCTGCTCGTCACCAGCGTCATCACCACCGTGTTGATCCCGCAGAAGGAGTTCGCGGCCGGCGGCGGCGCCAACGGTCGCGCACTGGCCTACCTGGCGCACGAGTACCTCGGCAACGGGTTCGGCTCGTTCTACGACGTCAGCACCATTCTCATCCTCTGGTTCGCCGGGGCGTCTGCGATGGCCGGGCTGCTCAACCTCGTTCCCCGCTACCTGCCGCGCTACGGGATGGCGCCGGAGTGGGCCGGTACCGTCCGTCCGCTGGTGGTGGTGTTCGCGTCGATCGCCTTCGTGGTCACCTGGGTGTTCGACGCGAACGTCGACAAGCAGAGCGGCGCCTACGCCACCGGCGTCCTGGTGCTGATGACCTCCGCTTCCATCGCGGTCACCATCTCCGCGCGTCGCCGCCGGAAGACCCCTGCCACCATCGGCTTCGGCCTGATCGCCGCGGTCTTCGTCTACACCACGGTGCTGAACATCATCGAGCGGCCGGACGGCGTGCGGATCGCCGGGCTGTTCATCCTGGGCATCATGATCGTCTCGCTTTGGTCCAGAGTGGGCCGGGCGTTCGAACTGCGGACCGACGAGGTGATCCTGGACGACGCCGCGAAGGGGTACCTGTTCGCGGCGGCGAAGGGCGCGATCCACATCGTCGCCCACGAGCCGGACGAGAACGAAGAACACACCCTGATCATCAAGGAACGCCAGGAGCGGGCCAGCAGCTACATCCCCGACGGCGAGCCGATCATCTTCCTCGAGGTCACCGTCTCCGACGCGTCGGACTTCAAGAGCGACCTGCACGTCCGGGGGATCGAGCGCGACGGGTTCGAGGTGCTGCTGATGACCAGTCCGGTGGTGCCCAACTCCATCGCAGCGCTGCTCCTGCACATCCGGGACGTCACCGGGGTGCTGCCGGGGGTGTACTTCGAGTGGACCGAGGGCAGCCCGGTGGCCAACCTGTTCCGCTTCCTGTTCACCGGCGAGGGCGAGGTCGCCCCGACCACCCGGGAGGTGCTCCGCCGTGCCGAGCCGAACCGCGACCGGCGCCCGACCGTGCACGTCGCCTGACGGCACTACCCTTCTCCGGTGATCACCGCCCCCACCGACCACCAGCCGGCCGTGTTCCCGATGACGGATCTCGAGGTCGTCGACCGCCTGGGCACCGACCTGAGAGAGGCGGGCTACTCGACGACGGCGGTGCCGGAACTGTTGGGCAGCAGTGCCCACCGCGCGCTGGGCCGCGGCGAGATGTGGCCGGCTCTCCGGTCCACCCGCGGCGGCTCGGCGCTGGAGACCATGATCAGACTCTTCCTGCTCGGTACCACCGAGTCCGAGGGCGCCGTCGCCAGGGCGTTCCCGGAGGCGGGCCTGTCGGCGGCGCTGAGCAGTGGGGCGCTCGAGCGCGACGGCGCGGACATCAGGGCCGGCCTGGACATCCGGCCGCACGCCGACGACGACAGCGAGTTCCTGGTGGTCTCCGACCTTGATTCCGACACCCGGCCGGGGCCGGTCCGCCGCGATCACGTGCTGGGGATCGGCCAGGCGTCGATCACGCTGGCGAACGCCGTCATCCGGGAGCCGGCCGGCGCGGTGATGGATCTGGGTACCGGTTGCGGAATTCAGGCGCTGCATGCTTTCTCGCACTCCGGCTCGATCGTCGCCACCGACACCAACGCGCGGGCCCTGGCACTGGCCGGCGCCACCGCACGGCTGAACGGACAACGCTGGGACCTGCGCGAGGGATCGCTGTTCGACCCGGTGGTGGGCGAGCGGTTCGACCTGATCGTCAGCAACCCGCCGTTCGTCATCGGCACCGGCCGGCAGCAGTACGAGTACCGGGACTCCGGAATCGCCGGGGACGGTCTGTGCCGGGAGCTGGTCGGGGGGATGACCGCCCATCTCCGGCCGGGCGGAACGGCGCAGATGCTGGCCAACTGGATCGTCCGGGAGGACTCGGACTGGCGCGAACGGGTGGGGGGCTGGGTGTACGGAACGGGCTGCGACGCCTGGGTGGTCCAGCGCGAGATGGCGGATCCGGCGGAGTACGTCGCGCTGTGGCTCAAGGACGCCGGGGAGACCGGAGGGTCGGCGGCCGGAACCGCCTCCGACTGGCTCGACTACTTTGCCGCCGAGAAGGTCACCGGAATCGGCATGGGCCTGATCACGCTGCGGCACAACGGCTCCGACGATCCAGACGTGGTATTGGACGAGATCACCGGCGTCGGCGAGGAGGTCACCGGCGCGGAGGCCGCAGCCTTCCTGGCCCGACGGGCCTGGCTGCGGGGGGCCTCCGACGTCGACCTGCTCGGCGCCCGGCTCTCGCTGGCCCCTTCGGTGATCCTGGAACAGCGGGCGCTGGCCGGGCACGAGGGGTGGAGCACCGTGCTGAGGTTGCTGCGCCGGCCGGGCGGTCCGGGGGCCACGCTGCAGCTCGACGAATGGGGCCAGTCGCTGCTGGCCGGTTGCACGGGAAACCTTCCGATGGCCGTGTTGCTGGATCTGATGGGCACCGCCCACGGACTGGATGTCGAGGCGCTCGCCGAGGCGGTCCTGCCGACCATCCGGGTCGCGATCACCCGTGGTCTGCTGCACCCGGTCGATTCGTGAGGGCCGTGGTCGCCCCGGGTGTCGTCCGCCTCGGTGTCGGTCGACGGTGAGGTGGTCGGAGAACTCGACGAGCCGGGCCTTCTGGTGCTCGTCGGGGTGACCCACCACGACAACCCGGACAAAGTTATGCAGTTGGCGCAGAAGCTGTTCGGACTCCGGGTCCTGCGGAACGAGGATTCATGCGAGAGCATCGATGCCCCGATGCTGGTGGTGAGCCAGTTCACGCTCTACGGGGAAACGACCAGAGGTCGTCGGCCGAGTTGGACGAAAGCGGCTCCCGGCCCCATCGCCGAGCCACTCTACGAGGCCGTCGTCACAGGTCTGAAAGAATTGGGAGCGAGGGTCCAGACCGGGGTCTTCGGCGCAGAAATGGCTGTCACCAGCGTGAATGACGGTCCGTTCACGCTGGTGATCGACCTCTAGGACAACGGTTCCGCCCGCTCGACCCGTTTCCCATGCCGTTCTCATCCACGACACAGCGGCTCTCATCGGGCCGGGGTGTTGAGTTCTCAGGTAGCGGCTGGACCAACTCTTCTCACGTCACTGCATCCGCTGACTCGGTAAGTTCCGAACCCCTCTGCAGTGGGTAACAGGGTGTCGAGCAGGCACGGTTTCGAGGGCGAGCAAACTTTCGGGCAAGCGGCTACGAACCGGGAACGAAAACGTATCAGCGGGCGTTTCTACAGATGTCGGTGCCGCGTCCCACGGCCTGAACCGACACATGCAACGAAAGGGAGCACCAACATGACCGACTCCCCCAGGGTACACGCGGACGTCTTCGACGCACCGGAACCCGAGACGGCCCTTGCCTCGACATCCAACCAAACGCCGGACATCGACACGACCGACGTCGGCACGACCGATATCGACGACAGCTTCGTCGAAGCCGCCGAGACCGATGCCTCCGTCGTCGATTCGACGGAGTCGGAATCGGACGACACGCCGGACGAAGTGACGCCGGCCGTCGCCGTGAAGGCGGGCACCAGAGCTCCGTCGTCGCGCGCGACCACCTCGGCCACCGCCAAGCGCGAGGCCGAAGACCTTGACGCGCAGGGACCTTCGGCCGATCTGGTCAGGGTCTACCTGAACGGCATCGGGCGTACAGCCCTGTTGACCGCCGAGCAGGAGGTCGATCTGGCCAAGCGCACCGAGGCCGGCGTCTTCGCCGCCCACAAGCTCGACACCGGCTCCCGGCTGTCCGCTCAGCGCAAGGCCGACCTGCGCGCCGTCATCCGCGGCGGGGCTACGGCTCGTAACCACCTGCTGGTGGCCAACCTGCGCCTGGTGGTCTCGCTGGCCAAGCGCTACACCGGACGCGGGATGCCTCTGCTGGACCTGATCCAGGAAGGCAACCTCGGGCTGATCCGCGCGGTCGAGAAGTTCGACTACACCAAGGGTTTCAAGTTCTCGACGTACGCCACCTGGTGGATCCGTCAGGCGATCTCGCGTGGCATGGCCGACCAGGGTCGCACCATCCGGCTGCCTGTGCACCTGGTCGAACAGGTCAACAAGCTGTCCCGGCTCAAGCGCGAACTGCACCAGCAGCTGGGCCGTGACGCGTCGATGGCCGAGCTCGCCGAGGAGTCGGGGATTCCAGAGGAGAAGATCGCCGATCTTCTCGACCACGCCCGCGATCCGGTATCGCTGGACATGCCCGTGGGCAGCGACGAAGAGGCCCCCCTCGGTGACTTCATCGAGGACTCCGAGTCGACCTCGGCTGAGGCCCAGGTGGTCGCAGGCTTCATGCACGAGGACATCAACAAGGTGCTGCACACGCTCGACGAGCGCGAGCGTTCCGTGGTCCGCCTCCGCTACGGACTCGACGACGGTCGTCCGCACACGTTGGACGAGATCGGCCGTGTCTTCGGGATCTCGCGGGAGCGGGTGCGGCAGATCGAGCGTGACTCGATGGCCAAGCTCCGCGTCGGCGAACGTTCCGAGGCGCTCCGGGCATACGCCAGCTGACCGATTCCGTCCCCCTGGTCCGGCATGGTTCGGCGTGGATCAACTTCGCAGGCATGGGCGAAAGTGACGACTTCTGTCGCTCCAGTCCCAAATGGGCCAAGTTGATCCATGCCGACGATGTTGATCCATGCCGACGATATTGATCCATGCGAAACCCGGGCCCGGCTCAGCGGAGGCGGCGGCGGACGTCGGGCCTGCTGGCCGGCGGGCCGATCCGGCCTGCCGCCGAGGTGATGCAGGTACCGGCGGGCCCGACCAACACAGGCTGCAGTGAGAGCTGGCTGACCTCCGGCAGATCGTCCGACAGCGCCGAGAGCCGCAGCGCCAGGTCCAGGATCGCGCTGCGGTCGACGACGGCCGCACCGCGGTACCCGGTCAGCAACGGAGCGGCCTTCGGCCCGTCGATCAGGTCGGCGGCATCCACGTCGGTCAGCGGGACCGCCTGATAGGCGAGATCGTCGAGCAGTTCGGTGGCCACACCACCGATGCCGAACGACACCAGGGCGCCGAACGACGGGTCCGAGGTGATCGCCAGAACGGTCGGGACCGTCGCACGATCCCGCGGAGCCATCACCTGCACGTACACGTGGCCCATCCCGTCGGCGGCCAGTTCGTCGTAGGCCACCGCGACGGCGTCGGCGTCGGCCAGTGCCAATCGCACTCCGAGCTGGTCGTAGCGGTGACGCCAGGACAGGTCGAACGCCTTCAGCACGACAGGGCAGCCGACGCGCTCGGCCGCCGCCAGCACATCAACCCGGTTGTCGGCACTCTCGAACCGGGCGATCGAGATCCCGTAGCAGTCCAGGAGATCGACGAGTTCTTCGTCGGAGAGGTCCCGATCACGGGGATCGGCCAGCCGCATCAAGGCCATCGACTCCCGGGCCCGGGCGGACTCCACACCTTCCAGCGCCGGAACCTTCCCGGTCGGCCGACCCAACCATCGGCCGTACCGCACGGCGTGGGCCAGCGCGGCCACCGCTCGTTCCGGCGTCCGGAACGACGGCACCGAACCCCTCGCGGCACCGCCGTCCTCACCCCTCACCGTCAGCGAGTCGGCCAGACCGTCGACCGCCAGGAACGTGCTCACCACCGGGACCCGGGATCCGGATGCTGCCGCCCGCAACGCTTCGGCATGAGCCTGACCCGGAATCGCCACCGGCGGCACGTAGACCACCACGACAGCGTCGACGTCGGCCCGGCCGACAGCGATCCGGACCGCCCCGCCCAGCTCCTCCGGGCTGACGCTCACGCCGAAATCCACCGGCACCTCGTCGACCACCGTCAGACCGGCCTCCACACAGGCGTCCAGGGCGAGCACCCCCAGGGCGGTGGAATTGCCCAGGATGGCCACCCGCTCGCCTCTCGGGATCGGTTGGTGCGCCAACAGTTGCGCCGCGTCGAACGCCTCACCGAGGGTGTCGGTGCGGATCACGCCGGACTGCGCGAACAGGGTCGCCACCGCGGTGTCGGACACGGCGGCGGTGCTGGCCGCGAGTCCGGGACTGACCAACGCATGACGACCGGACTTCACCGCGATGACCGGTTTCGCCCGCGCGAGGGTCCGGGCCAGCCGGGCGAACTTGCGGGGGTTGCCGAACGATTCCAGGTAGAGCAGGACGACCTCGGTCCGCTCGTCCGAATGCCAGAACTGCAGGAGGTCGTTGCCCGAGACGTCGGCGCGGTTGCCCGCCGAGACGAACGAGGACAGCCCGAGACCACGAGAGGCCGCATCGGCCAAGATCGCGATGCCGAGCGCGCCAGACTGGCAGAAGAACCCGACCCGACCCGGGGGCGGCACCACCGGTGCCAGAGTCGCGTTCAGCCGGACGGCCGGGTCGGTGTTCACCACCCCGAGGCAGTTCGGTCCCAGCACGCGCATGCCGTTGGCCCTGGCCATCGACACCATCCGCCGCTGAGCGTCCGCGCCATCACCGGCGTCGCCGAGCGGGTCGGCGTCGGCGAACCCGCCGGTGACGACGACCAGGCCGTGCACCCCCTTGGCCCGGCAGGATTCCAGCACCTCCGCGACCGAGGCGGCCGGCACCGTCACCACCGCGATGTCGACGGGATCCGGAATGTCCAGCACCGACTTGTAGGCCCGAACACCCTGTACCGATAGGGTTTCCGGATTCACCGGGTACACAGGCCCGGTGAACCCGGCGCGCAGCAGGTTGACCAGGACGGCATGCCCGAGTTTGCGGGTCTCGTTGGACGCACCGATGACGGCCACCGACCGGGGGGCGAGCAGACGGGCGATCGAGCGGGATTCGGCCCGGTGCTCACGCGACGTGATGACGGCCAGCGACGACTCGGTCGGCTTGATGTCGAAACCGAGATCGACCACCCCGGAGGAGAACTCGCGGGTCACCGCATAGCCGGCGTCGATGAACACGCGCAGCATCGTCTGGTTCTCCCCCAGCACCTCGGCGGTGAACCGTTTGACACCGCGTTCCTGGGCGGCTGCGGCCAGGTGTTCCAGCAGAATCGAGCCGAGACCGCGCCGTTGCTGGGCATCCTCGACGACGAAGGCGACCTCGGCAGCATCCGGATTGTTCTTGTCCCGGTGGTAGGAACCGGCCGCGATCAACTGGCCGCCGAGCTCGGCCACCAGACCGACCGCGCTGACGTAGTCGACATCGGTGAAGACGGCGAGTTGGGACGGCGAGATGTGGCTGACGGCCTGGAAGTAGCGCAGATAACGGGTGCGGTCGCTCATCCGGTCGTGCATGGCAAGGATGGCCGGCCCGTCGGTCGCGGCGGAGGGACGGAGGTGCACGGCTCCGCCGTCGGCCAGCAGGACGTCGGCCTCCCAGTGCTGCGGATAGCCCGGAGCGAGATCGTCAGTCACGCGGATCGAAGGGGTCGAGACCGTACAGCGGGAAGATCAGGCCCCGGACATCGCCGATGGCCTTGTCGACCGGGCCGCCGTGGTCCGACCCCCACGGTTCGAAGTCGACCGGGTGGCCGTCGGACATCGTCTCCGGTAGCGACAGTCCGGGACGGGCGGCAGCAGCCCGGTCGAGCCAGCCCTGCGGGAGCGCGGTCGAGGGATCCAGATCACGGTCGGCCACGGTCGCCAATAGATGCGTCCAGGCCCGTGGCACCACCCTCACCAGCGAATATCCTCCACCGCCCAGAGCCAGCCACCGTCCGCCGGCAGCCGATTCGGCAAGCTCCCGCAGTGCCCGGTACGACGCCAGTTGACCGTCGATGGACAGATTCAGGTCGGCCAGCGGATCGTCTGCGTGCGAGTCCGCCCCGTGCTGGGTGACCAGCACGTCCGGCTTGAAGGCCCGGACTACGCCCGGCACGACGGCGTGGAAGGCCCGCAGCCAGGCCGCATCACCCGTGCCGGCCGGCAACGGGATGTTGACCGCGGTACCGGCGGCCGCCCCCCGACCGATCTCCATCGCCCAGCCGGTTCCCGGCCAGAGGGACACCGGGGACTCGTGGATGGAGACGGTCAGCACCCTCGGGTCGTCGTAGAAGGCTGCCTGCACGCCGTCCCCGTGATGGACGTCCACGTCCACGTAGGCGACCTTGCCGACCCCGGAGTCCAGCAGCGTCCGGATCGCCAGGGCGGGGTCGTTGTAGACGCAGAAGCCAGAGGCGTGGTCGGCCATCGCATGGTGGAGTCCGCCGGCGATGTTGACCGCCCGGTCCACGTCGCCCCGCGCGATCGCCGCGGCCGCCGCGATCGAACCACCCGCGATGAGGGAGGCCGTCGCATGCATGTGCTCGAAGGCCGGATTGTCGTCCGTCCCGATCCCGTGACCGTAGGACCGCCCACGGCCGGACGGGCCGGACGCCGCCTTGACCGCGGCGATGTAGGCGGCGCTGTGCACGCCGGCCAGTGCCACCTCGGACGCCGGCTCCGGGGCGAACAGATCCAGACCGTCCAGCACTCCGAGCCGCCCGGCCAGGTCCCAGGTCAGTTCCCACCGCAGTGGATGCAACGGATGCGATCCGCCCAGGTCATAGCCGAGCATGCCCGGATCCCAGATGACCAGCGGCGATGCCATGACCACAGGTTAACCGGGTGGTCAGGCGCCCGGCACGCCCGCCCCGACGGAGACCGGACGGCCGAGCGCCAACCAGCCGGAGTAGGACCCCGGGTACAGCGAGATCGAGCGGCCGACCCGCGCGGCAGCCAGGATCAGGTGACAGGCGGTCACCCCGGACCCGCACGACGCCGCGACCTCGCCGGAACCGCCCGCGTCTTCCGGACCCAGCACCTCGTCGAACGTGGCTGCGATCTCGGCGGGCGTCCGGAAGGTCCCGTCCGGTACGAGCAGATCGGTCAGCGGGAGGTTGACCGCACCGGGGATGTGGCCGGCGATCGGATCCAGCGGCTCCAGCTCGCCGCGGTAGCGCTCCCGTGCTCTGGCATCGAGCAGGGTCCCGCCGCCCAGGGTGATCACGCGCGCCCGGTCGGCATCGACCGTCGGCATACCGCCCGGCACCACGGTCACCGATCCAGGGACCGGTGCGGGGCCGGGTCCGGATTCCACCGGTCGGCTTCCTCCGTCCACCCAGGCCGCGAAGCCGCCGTCCAGGACACGGACGTCGGTGAGGCCGGACCAGCGCAGCAGCCACCAGGCGCGCGCCGCCACCGAGGAGTCCCTGTTGTCGTAGACCACCACCGAACTCCGGTCGTCGATACCGGCCCGGCGCCAGACGGCCTGCAGATCGGCCGGCGCCGGGAGCGGATGACGACCGCCGATGCCGGGCGGAGCCGCGAGGTCCGCGTCCAGGTCCAGGAAGAACGCCGCCGGGATGTGCCCCGCGAGGTGGGCATCCCGGTCCGTCTTCCCGGCCACCCACCGGATGTCCAGCACGATCGGAGGGTGGTCGCCGTCGAGCGCGACGGCCAGGTCTGCAGCGCTGATCAGCACGTCGTCGGCATCGGTGTCGGTCATGGCGGACATCCTCCCCCGCCGCGGTGGGCGTCGTGGTTCGGGCCGGGTCTGGCCCCCACGAGTAGCGTGAAAATGTGACTGCGATGTCGTTGAACCTTTTCCCGCTCGGTACCGTTCTCTATCCGGGCAGCCTGCTGCCCCTGCACATCTTCGAGTCCCGATACCGACGGATGGTCTCGGACCTCCTGGACCAGTCGGACGGTCGCCGCAGATTCGGCGTCGTGGCCATCAAGGCCGGTCGCGAGGCCTGGGACGACGGACTGTCCGACCTGCACGTCACCGGCTGTACTGCAGTGCTCCAGCGGGTGGAGGCCTACCACGACGGGCGCTACGACATCCTGGCCATCGGTGAGAGCCGATTCCAGCTGGACTCCGTCGACACCACCTCCGACCTGCTCAGCGGAACCGTGAAGATCCTCACCGAGGCGACCACGATGGCCTCCCCTGCGCTCGCCGGCAAGGTCGGGCGACTCTTCACCCGGTACCTGGTGGCCCTCCGTGAGGCCGGCGGCATCCACAGCGAGGACGACGACGAGGAACTTCCGCCGGATCCGACGGCACTGTCCTTCTTCGTCGCGGACGGCATGATCCTGGACGTCAACGACAAGCAGGCTCTACTGGCCGCCCGCGACACCGACGCACGCCTGACCCTCGAGCTCGAGTACCTGCGGCGGGAGGCCGCGATGGTCAGGCAGTTCTCGATGCGGCCCGCAGTCGAGCTCCCGAGGGTGCCCTACAGCAGCAACTGACCGAAGGTTGGTCCTGCGGAGATCTCTTAGACCAGTTCCAGTCCGTCCTCGTCGTCCCACTGCTGCCCGACGTGGACGAAACCGTGCTGCAGAACCAGGTTTCTGGACGCCACGTCGTCCGGAGAGATCGTCGCCCGGACCGTGCGAACCGATGATTCCCCTGCTGCCCTCTCCAGCAGAGCGTTGAGCGCTGCGCGCGCATACCCATGACGCCGGAAAGCGGGATCCACGGCGTACCCGACCTCGACCATGCCGTTCTCGTCGGGTGGCCCGTGGTACCCGGCTCGCCCCACCGTCAACTCTCGATCGAGATCCCAGATGGCACCGGTGATCCAATCGGCGCAGGCGGGATCGGTGACGATCTGGTCGCGTCGTCGGGTCCAGACGCTGCGCCAGTCGTACCCGACGAAAGATTGTGACAGCAGGACGGGTGATCTGCGATTCGCGGCGCCCAGATCGCCGGCGGCGATGGCCGTCAGCGCCTCGGAGGTGAAATGGACGATCTCGACCCGCGGTGATGCGCGGTGGAGTGCTGCACCCGGGGAGGCCATGCGCACAGCGTGCCACAGGGAGTGCCTACGGTCACGGGCTTTTCGACCCTCCTGGGTCGAAGGAAGGTGCCTTCGTGGTGGTTGCGTGCCCAATATTGTTGTCAGGTTCGGGACTACGGAATGAGGCAGAGATATCGTGACCATTCTGTGACCTGGGGGTGGCACGAAATGGCGCCCTTTTCGGGGTCGGCTGTCGGGTGCCCGCCGATTAAGTTCTCGATATGGGGACAGCCGGATTCGTCGATTCCGACCAGGCCAAACAATTGGTCCGGTACGGCGTCGACGTCCTCCGGAAGGGTCTCCTGACGTTTTCGTGGGTGGTTTAGCGTCCGGGAAGCGGCGGGCATAACCCGCCGCGGGTGAGCATTGCCATGGCTATCAACGCTTCTGGGCTGTGAAAGCCGTACGACCTGCGGGTCAAGGCCCGTAGGTGGGTGTTGGTGGCCTCGGATTGGGCGTTGCTCATGTGGTGGATCAGGGTGTTCCAAATCAGCTGCTGGAACCGCTTCAACGTTGCGGCCAGGGCGATGAAGCCGGGGAGTTGGGAGCGGCGGGCCCAGGCGATCCAGCCGGCCAGCAGTTCACGGCCGGCCTGGCCCTTGACCTGGAACACCGCGCGCAGTTGCTCCTTCAGCAGATACGCCCGATACAGATGCCGGTTGGTCTGGGCGATCGAGGCGACCGGCCCGCGTTGCTCCGGGGACAGGTCCGCCGGGTTTTTCAGCAATGCCCAGCGGCTGCCCTTCACCGACGACGCCTGCGCAGAGCTACTGTTACCCCGCAGCGTGTTCCACGTCTGACGACGGACCTTGTCCAACTCCCGGGTGGCCCACCCCACGATATGAAACGGATCCAATCCCAGCACCGCCTGCGGCGCGCGGGCCGTCACGGTGTCGTGGATCCACTGCGCCCCGTCGGCCGAGACGTGCGTCAACGCCGCCGCCCGTTCTGGGCCGAGTTGGTCGAAGAACCGACCCAGGGTGTCGCTGTTGCGGCCCGGTGCGGCCCACACCAATCTGCCGGAGTCTTGATCGACCACGCACGTCAGATACCGCTGGCCTTTGCGGTGGGAGATTTCATCGATGCCGATCCGCTGCAGCCCCGCGAGCACGTCCCGGCCGGCCAAACCGTCGGCGACGACGTGCTCGATGATTGCGCTCACATGCCGCCACGACGTCCGCATCAACTGCGCCACCACCGACGAAGCGGTGTGCGCCGCCAACCACGCGCACTGGTCTTCAAACGCTCGGGTTGCCCGCGCGCCGGGTCGGGCCCACGGCACCGCCGCGACGACCACCCCGTGCGTCCGGCAGTTCACCCGCGGAGCCGCAGCCTGCAGGAATACCATCGTCGACCCCCAGTCCAGCGACCGCCACCGCCGGGTTCCGCCGCCCTGGTCATAGCCCGGCCGTCTACGCCGGCATCGACTGCACCTACTCCGGGCGCCCTTCGTCGCACGCACCGAAACGACCAGCACCTGCCGGTCGTCGGCCTCCTCCCACGCCACATCGCACACCTGCAGTTGCTCGACACCGAGCAGCTTTCGCCATATCGTTACACCGCGCACACCGTGCTCCTGGATAGTGACTGACCCTAGATAAGCCAGAACCTATACGCAGCCCGGTGTGTCGCCCACAACCAGGGGTCAAACCACCCACGAGAACGTCACAAGAGCCCTCCGGAAGGCGATCGACGCCCGCGACCGGGGCTGCGTCTGGTCCGGCTGCGACCGGCCGGCGAACTGGTGCGATGTTCACCACGTGAATTGGTTCGTCCGGGATCTGGGGGAGACGAACGTCCACACCGGCGTGCTGCTCTGCGGTTTTCATCACGACGAAATCCACCAAGCGCAATGGGTGATCCGATTCGCCGCCGACGCTCACCCGGAACTGATCCCCCCGCCGTGGATCGACAGAAGTCAACGCCCCCGCCCCAATCAGATGCACCATTGACGCGACCTCGTGGACAGATAGAGCGAGGTTCGTCATGGGCGAAAGGTCGCCTGGTGCAAGCGAAAGGCTGCTCGGTACAGCCAAAAAGACAGCTCAGTGCAGGTCGATTGATTTCACCGCCGTGAGGTGCCCGCGAATGAAGTCGTTGGCGTTGCTCGCGAGTTCTTCGTTGTCCTGCCAGAGGTTCCGCCAGATTCCGAGCATCCGGCTCAGATCCGGTGCGACCACCGCGGAGGAGAAGGACTCGAAGACGATGGTGCCCTGATATCCGATCCGGGCCAGAGCTTTGAAATACGAGTCGAAGTCGACGTTGCCGGTCCCCAGGTACCCGCGGTGGCTCTCGCCGACGTGGACGTAGCCGAGGCGGTCGCCGCAGTCGAGCACGGGCGAGTACATGTCGGATTCCTCGATGTTCATGTGGTAGCTGTCCAGGTGGACGGCCACATTCGGGCGGGCGACCCGATCGGTGTACGCCAGCGCCTGACGGCCGGTGTTCAGGATGTTGGTCTCGTAGCGGTTGACGACCTCCAGTGCCAGCGACAGGCCGAGATCGGCGGCGCGATCGGCCACGCGTCCGATGGTCGTGATGCTGTTGTCCAGTCCCTTCGGCGTCACCGGATCCATGTACTTCTTCATCGCGCTGTAGATCACCCCGCAGAGCTGGGTGCCGCCCAGTTCCCCGACGATCTCGACCGCCCGCATGAGCAGTGCCTCGCCGGCCGCGACGATCTCCGGATCCTCGCTGCTGATGTCGGTCGCCGGTGACAGGCCGAGACTCGCGCTGGCGGACAGGCCGTGTTCGGCGAGCGAAGCTGCAGCGACCGCGGTGTCGAAGGTGAACGGGTCCATCAGGGGGAATTCGACGAGATCGAAGCCGGCCCTTGCGGTCTTCTCGACCGACAACCGGATACCGGCGGCGTCGAAGGTCCCGGTCCAGACCAGCGCATGGCACCCGATGAACGAACGAGGCGCTGGGGAAGCTGAAGACACAGAAGTCCTCCGGGGTGACGGGGCTCGGTGACGGGTGTCCGGGCGCGGGCAAGATGAGGTTACGGGGACCGGCCGTCGGCGTATCCACGCGGGTGAGCCGCTCGTTTCGACGGGAGATCTGTTCGCGCCCCAGTGATCTGTCATGGCCGGGGCGACCATGGCAGGGGCGACGCGACCCGGCCGGGTAAGCTCGGACTTCGTAGAAGGGGTCGCCGGCGTGAACGATCTGATCGATACCACCGAGATGTACCTCCGCACCATCTTCGAACTGGAAGAGGAGGGCATCTTTCCTCTGCGTGCCCGCATCGCGGAGCGGCTGAACCAGAGCGGACCGACGGTCAGCCAGACAGTGGCGCGCATGCAGCGTGACGGGCTGCTGATGGTGTCGGACGATCGTCATCTCGAGCTCACCGATCTCGGCCGTGAGCGTGCGGTCTCGGTCATGCGCAAGCATCGCCTGGCCGAACGCCTGCTGCTGGACGTGATCGGGCTGGACTGGCGGGACGTGCACGTCGAAGCCTGTCGGTGGGAACACGTGATGAGCGAAGAGGTCGAGCAGCGGCTCGTCGCGTTGCTGGGTCACCCGCAGATCTCCCCCTACGGCAACCCGATCCCGGGCCTCGATCAGCTGGGCGTTGACCAACCGGCGGTCACCGAGACGCATGCCGATCTGATCGGTGCCGACGCCGCCGCCGCCAAGGGCGGGAAGTTCGAGGTGCGTCGCATCATCGAGATCGTGCAGAACCAGCCCGGTGTGATGGACCGCCTGCAACGGGGCGGCATCAAGCCCGGCGCGGTGCTCGAGTTCATCGTCAGGGACAGTGCCCTTCTCGTGATCGACGGGGCCACCACCACCGAGCTCCCGGCGGACGTCGCGCACGGCATCCACGTCAGGTCAGCCGCGGTCTGACCACCGCTCCGGTGCCGTCGGCGCCGAGGACCCGGCTTCCGGAACGAGCCCGAGCCGGGAGATGATGTCGGCCGCCTCTTCGGACGGCGTACGTCCGGCATCCACGACCAGGACGTTCTCGTCCGGCCCGGGTGGCTCCAAGGTCGCGATCTGCGACTCCAGCAGGCCGGTCGGCATGAAATGACCCTGCCTGGCCGCCATCCGATCCGCGATCCGATCCCTGGATCCGACCAGGTGGACGAAGACGACATCGTTGCCGCGCAGCACATCTCGGTAGACGCGTTTCAGTGCCGAGCAGGTGACGATTCCGGGTCGCCCGGCCCTCGTATGCTCGGCGATCCATGACGAGACGGTCGCCAGCCAGGGCCAGCGGTCCTCGTCGGTCAGCGGATGACCCAGACGCATCTTCTCGACGTTCGCCGCAGGGTGCATGTCGTCGCCCTCGGCGAGGTCCCAACCCAGCCGGACGGCCAGGACACCGGCCACCGTCGACTTCCCCGATCCCGAGACCCCCATGACGACCAGGACCGGCTGCGGTCGACGAGCCAGTCGTCCAGCCGTCATCGACACAACCCCCACAATCTTCACCGCCAGCGGGATCCGGCTCCGACGCGCGAGCGTACGCCGGGGCGGGTCCGGGGTCGACGGCCCGGCAAGGCCGGCGTTCTCAGCCGGTCGGGGAGGTGGCGGAGCCACGCACGCTGCCGGTGCCGGAGGGCCGGGTCACGGCGACGCAGTAGATCGTCCGGTCCCCCTTGGACCAGCCGGTCTCGGTCGGCGGGATGATCGCCGGGTAGAGACTGCCGGGCCAGCTGCTGGAGGATTTGCCGGTGTAGGTCTGCAGATCGCTGGAACACTGGTTCCCCACGTTCGTCCAGGTCGGCTGCGTCGGGTACTGGTCGTTGCCGCCGGTGCCCTGCTGGAGATCGGCCAGCTCGTACTGGTGGGCCACCGAACACGTGACGATGGTGACGGTCGTGGTGGTCGCGCTGTTGTCGGTGGGGACGTTGAAGCAGGTGCCCGGCGGCACGGACGCGCTGAGCACGACGTTCTGACCGGACCCGGGCCCCGCCTGCGCGGCCACCGGAAGGTTCCCGGTTCCGGTGGATCCGGCCGATCCACGTCCGAGGCGGATCAGCCCGGTCAACACGACCAGCGCGACCACCAGTGCAGCCGCGCCGACCAGCAGTCCGGTGGAACGGGGCCGGCCATTCCCGAACCCACTTGCGGAGAAGCTCTCACCGGTCCCGAGATGCGCGGTCGGAGAGCTGTGGTCCGTCGGACCCGGCGTCGGGGACCGGGATACGGCAGGCCCCCCCACCGGACCGGATGACTCCCCGTTCGCCGGGGACGACGGCCGCGGCGGTCGCTCCCATTTCTGTTCGCGAACCACCTGGTAGCGACGCAGCGAGGCCTCGGACACACCACCCTTGATGAAGTTCTCATCGAGGACGACGGAGTCGAACTCGTCGGGACCCTCGGTCCCTGATCCCTTCGAGAGGTCGCGGTCTGTGCTCATGTCCGTCCCGGATGTCGTAGTCACCCCAAGGGTGCCATGACTTCACGAACAACGGAGGTCTGTTGGCGAACCTCTCACGGGCCCTGCGCTGTGCCCGCCGGCCTTCGCCCGATTAGGGTGGGGCTCGGTGAACCGCTTCACCAGCCATCGACAGCGCTCACCGGCCGTGCTCGAGGAGACCAACGTGCCCATTCCGGACGGTTCGGACGGCCAGTCCTCGACGCGCGACGGCGCCGACTTGCCGAGTCTTGGGGCCGCCCCGGATCGCGGCCTACCGGTGGTGGGACCGTCGCTGGCCTATGCCTCCCGGCAGGGCCGGTGGGTGCTGCTGGCCACTGTGCTCGGCAGCGGGCTGGCGCAACTGGACGGCACCGTGGTCAACGTCGCCCTGCCGCGCATCGGTACCGATCTGCACGCCGGTCTGACCAGCCTCCAGTGGACGCTGAACGCCTACACGTTGGCCCTGTCCGGGCTGCTGCTGCTGGGCGGATCGCTGGGCGACCGCCTCGGCCGTCGACGCATCTACGTCATCGGCGTGGTGTGGTTCACCGTGGCGTCCGTGTTGTGCGGGGCGGCGCCGAACGCCACCGTGCTGGTGCTGGTGCGAGCGCTGCAGGGCGTCGGGGCGGCGCTGCTGACTCCGGGCTCGCTGGCCATCCTCCAGTCGGTGTTCCGCAAGGAGGACCGCGCCACCGCAGTCGGGGCCTGGTCCGGACTGGGTGGCGTCGCGACGGCTCTGGGGCCGGTGATCGGCGGTGTCCTGGTCGGGGTCGCGCCGTGGGGTTGGCGGCTGGTCTTCCTGATCAACGTCCCACTGGCGGTCGTCGTGGTGGTCACCTCGCAGAAGTTCATCCCGGAGACGCGGGACCAGGAGGCGACCGGACGCCTGGACTGCGTGGGGGCGGTGCTGGCCTCGGTCGGGCTCGCCGCGCTGGTGTTCGGGCTGACCGAGGGGCCGGCGGAGCGATGGCCTGCGTACACGGTGGCGGCCGTCGTGCTCGGCGCCGTGGTGCTGGCCGGGTTCGTCCTGTTCGAACACCGTCATCCCGACCCGTTGCTGCCACTGGGTCTGTTCGGTGTGCATCAGTTCACCGCGGCCAACCTGGTCACCTTCGCGGTCTACGCGGCGCTGTCCGGTGGACTCTTCCTGCTGCCGGTGGAACTGCAACTGGTGTCGGGTTTCTCGCCCGTGGCGGCCGGTTCGGCCCTGCTGCCGCTGACCGTCGTCATGCTTGCGCTGTCGGCCAGAGGAGGTGCGCTGGCCCAACGGATCGGCCCCCGCTGGCCGATGACCGTCGGCCCGATCGTGGCCGGCGCCGGCATCGCCTTGTTCGCCCGGCTGGACGCCCACTCCACCTACCTCGGCGGGGTGCTGCCGGCCGTCCTGGTCTTCGCGCTCGGACTGTCCGCCACCGTCGCCCCCTTGACCTCGTCGGTGCTGGCAGCCGCGCCCGATCACCTCACCGGCGTGGCGTCCGCGGTGAACAACGACGTGGCCAGGATCGCCGGCCTGCTCGCGGTGGCGGTGCTCCCGTCGATCGCCGGCATCACCCCGCAGGCCTACGCCGACCCTGCGCTGCTCTCGATCGGCTTCCACCGCGCCGTGCTGATCGCCGGCGCACTCTGCGCGCTGGGCGGGGTGCTGGCCTTCTTCACCATCAGCGACGCAGGCCTGCGCGGTGCGTCCCCGGCACCGAAGGTCTGACGATCAACCACGCCGGCCCGGGTGAGGTCAGCTCCCGCGACGGATCAGGTAGGTGTCCATGATCCAACCCTTGCGCGACTTGGCCTCCGCCCGCACCCTGATGATCTCTTCGATCACCTCGACGAGCACCCCGGCGACCAGGATCTCGTCAGGCGTACCGAGATAGGCGCCCCAGTAGATCTCGAGATCCGGTTCGGTGAAGTGCCGGCAGACCAGTTCCCCGTCGAGCATCACCACCACGTCGTGCTGATCGGCCGGCAGACCGTCCCGGAGTCGTCGCCCGGTGGTGATGTGTATCGGTCCGCCGATCCGGTTGAGCACGATCCGATGGGCGGCCGCCAGCTGTTGGACGCTGCTGATCCCGGGGATCACCCGGTACTGGAATTCGAGCGCCCCCCTGGCCTGCAGTCGTTCGACGATCCGGAGGACGCTGTCGTAGAGGGCCGGGTCGCCCCACACCAGGAACCCCGGGTTGTCGCCCGGCGCCAGTTCGGCCAGCATCACCGATTCCCAGGTTGCCACCCTGGCCTCGTGCCAGTCGACGACGGCCGTGCGGTAGCCGTCCGTCGTCGCGACCGTCGTGCTGCGGTCCCGTTCGGGATCCTCGACCTCGACGATGCGGTAGGGCTTCCCGGTGATGTAACGCCGGCAGACCTCGGTGCGCAGGGCGACGAGATCGTCCTTGCCGGCGCCCTTGTCGGCCACGAAGAAGACGTCGACCTGATTCAGGGCGTTGATCGCCTGCACCGTGACCTGTTCGGGATCGCCCGCGCCGATCCCGATGACGAAGAGCTGACGCACGTGACTCCCTCACTGCTGCCGAATCGATCGTCCGAGCCTATGCGGGGGGGTGGGACGCCGGGCGACGGGAGCGGGGCTTCGTGTGGGTATGAGGTGTGGGGCCCGGTGTGACGCTCGTGCTGTCGTGGGCCGGTGACGTCCTGATACGCCGGAGCCGGACCGCTGGTGCGGTCCGGCTCCTGACACTTCCGACGGTCGATCAGCCCTGACGTACGCGCTGCCCGAACCGCTGGTGGAACTTCTGGATCTGCCCCTGGGTGTCGACGATCCGCGCGTTGCCCGTCCAGAACGGATGGGACGCGCTGGTGACGTCCGCGACGATCAAGGGGTAGCGGCTGCCGTCCGCGAGTTCGACGCGCGCGGAACTGGAGGCGGTCGAGCGGGTCAGGAACTCGTCCCCGGTACTGGAGTCCCGGAAGACGACCTGGTGGTAGTCGGGGTGGATGTTCTTCTTCATCGTGCGCCTGCTTCCTGCTCCGGCGGCTTGCGCCCTCGCTGTTGGTCCTGTCCGTTGTAACGCGAATCAGTATCGATAAAGTCCTGGCCCACCCGCGGATCGAGCGGTGATCTATGGGCTAATTCTGTCCGATTTGCCCGCTGTACCTCACCGCTCGACGGGGCGGGGGGCGGGAGCTCGCGTACCGTTGATGTGTGCCTGTGACCCGCCTTCCGGAGCAGCTTCCGGCCCTGCCGCAGACCTCAACGGCCGGGTTCGACGAACGTGCGTTCGCTGCGGCCGTCGACATGGTCGCGGCCGGATCCATGGTCGCGCTGACCGGCGCCGGGTTGTCCACCGACTCCGGCATCCCCGACTACCGCGGTCCTGGAGCCCCGGTGCGGGCGCCGATGACGATCAGCGAGTTCCGGTCCGGTGCCGTGGCACAGCAGAGGTACTGGGCCAGAAGTCATCTGGGTTGGCGGAGGATGGGTACGGCGGTACCGAACGCCGGTCACTTCGCGATCGCCGCGCTAGAAGGCGCCGGATACCTGACCGAGCTGATCACCCAGAACGTGGACGGTCTGCACCAGCAGGCGGGCAGTCGGCGGGTGGTCGACCTGCACGGACGGATCGACGAGGTCATCTGCCTCAACTGCCACCAGATCACCCCCCGGATCGAGCTCCACCACCGGCTGGAGCAGCTCAATCCCGACTTCGGCGCCGAACTCGACCTGATCAGCGCACCCGACGGCGACGTCGAGTTCGACGACACCTCCGGGTTCCGCGTCGCCGCGTGCCGCCGTTGTAGCGGGCCGCTGAAGCCCAACGTGGTGTTCTTCGGCGACAGCGTGCCGAAATCGACTGTCCAGCATTGCTTCTCGGCCGTGGACGCCGCCCAGGGCATGCTGGTGGCCGGTTCTTCGCTGACGGTGATGTCGGGGCTGCGGTTCGTCCGCTACGCCAGACGGCGCGGGATCCCGGTGGTCATCTTCAATCGGGGTGTCACCAGGGGCGACGACCAGGCCAGCTACAAGATCGACGCCGGCTGCTCCCAGACCCTCACCGATCTGGCCCACCAACTCGGCGCCTAGCCCCCGCCCCCTCCGCTCCCCCCGCCCCCGCTGACGTCCTGCAAAGTGACGGCGATAGCCGTCACTTTGCAGGACGCAACGGGTGGTCGAGAGCACCCATGTCTGATTTGGTACCAGCCGAAACATGGACAGGTCATGATGAGGTAAAGCTCGCCCCCGCCGAACCGACCGCGAAGTACGACACCCCGGGAGTTCTGATCACCGCTGACCTGAACCGACCGCACGCCCACGTCGACGCCTGGCCGCAGTTGCTGGCCAGAGAGGACGTCGTGCTCGTCGACGGACGGTTCTCACTGGTGAACTCCACCCTCACCCCGAGCGAGGCGATGATCGCCGACCTGCTGTTCGTCAGTGACGCGCTGGATCGGGCCGACATCGCGTACCTGCTGGTGCGCGGGTCCGACGACCGCCCGGTGCTGGCCGTCGACAGGCGCGAACGCCACCGGCTGGCGCTGGCCCTGCAGGCCGAGTCGAACCGCGAGCCGCTGTACTCCAAGCCCATCGGCCACCGGAAGGGCGCAGCCGTGCTCGTGGCCGGCGGCACTCTTTCGGAGAATCCCAAGGCCAGGGTCTTCCGGCTGTTCCGGCCGCGGATCGAACTGCGCGGTGGGCTGCGGTTCGGGTCGGACACGGGCGTCCAGCTCGAGCTGTGGAGCTTCCGGCACGGTCGTTCCAAGCCGCCCACCGAGAACCGGCTGACCAGGCGCGAATGGATCCACGAGACCCTGGTCAGAACCACGGTCGAACGATACGGGCGGGTCTGGCCGACCTTCGAGCACATGTTCGCCGACTTCAGCGACGACATCACCTTCGACATCGACATCGTCTTCTCCTGGGTCGATGCCGGCTCCCTCGAGTGGCAGAAGGCGCGAGCCAAGCGGATGTCCAGCTACGTGGTCGGCGAGGGCGACGACAACGAGGCACGCTTCCGTCAGCTGGACGAACTCAAGTACGCCCTGCGATCGGTCCACCTGTTCGCGCCCTGGATCCGGACCATCTTCATCGTCACCGACTCGGCGTGCCCCCAGTGGCTCGACGAGCACCCGAAGGTGAAGGTCGTCAGGAGCGAGGAATTCTTCTCCGACCCCTCGGTGCTGCCGACGCACAACTCGATGGCGGTGGAGAGCCAGCTCCACCACATCCCTGGCCTGAGCGAGCATTTCCTCTACTCGAACGACGACATGTTCTTCGGCCGGCCGGTCCGACCGGAGCTCTTCTTCACCTCGGGCGGGCTCACCAAATTCCTCGAGGGACCCAATCGCATCGGCCTCGGGGACAACAACCCGGAACGAAGCGGTTTCGAGAATGCGGCACGGGTGAATCGTCAGCTGCTGCAACAGCGATTCGGCAAGCTGACCACCCGGCATCTGGAACATGCGGCAGCGCCGCTGCGCAAATCGGTGATGCGGGAGATGGAGCTGGAATTCCCCGAGGAATTCCGGTCGACGATGGCCAGCACCTTCCGGGCGAGCACCAACATATCGGTGACGAATTCGCTCTACCACTACTACGCACTGCTCACCGGGCGCGCGGTGCGCAACGAGACGGCGATCGCCGAATACATCGACACCACGACCGGCGCAGGACTGCGCAGTCTCGACAAGCTACTGCGGCAGCGGTCTTTCGACTGCTTCTGCCTCAATGACGGCAGTTTCCCCGAGGTTCCCGCCGACGAACGGGCCGCCGCGGTCAGGCTGTTCCTCGACCGCTACTTCGCGGTTCCGGCGCCCTGGGAGAAGGCAGCGATCGACACCGGGGCGAGCACGATCCCGGCCCTCTCCAGCTGAGCCGTCGCCTGGTCGGCCGATACCGCGGACAACACCGGAAAGCTGCCCATCGGTGCCACCGAGTGCATCACGGTGTGGTCGAAGACGTGCACCAGGTTGATGGCCTGGGCGCCGTCCCGGCTGCGCATCGCACCCCCGGAGACGGCCAGGTCCTGCGTGTAGCAGCTCGCCGAGGCCACCGAGACGTTGATGCCGGCGAACATCGCCGTGGTCGAGTAGTGAAGATGACCGGCCAGGATGGTCCGGACATCGCTACCGGCCAATACCGCGGCCAGCCGCTGCTGATCCTGTAGTTCCACCAGTACGGCCAGATCCAGCACGCTGGGGACCGGCGGATGATGCATCGCCAGGATCGTGCCCTCGGGCGCCCCGGTGGCCAGTTCGGCCGCCAGCCAGGCGAGCTGCGCCTCGCTCACCTCGCCGTGGTGACGCCCGGGCACGGAGGTGTCGAGCGCGATCACCCGCAGACCCCCGAGCCAGTGCACCTGATCGATCGGATCGTTGGAGGGCTCCTCGTCGAGCAGGCACACGCGGACGGCGGCGCGGCTGTCGTGGTTGCCCATCACCCAGATTACCTGGGCGCCGAGCCGCAGGGCGACCGGCTCCACGATGCCTCGCAGGCGGCGATAGGCGGCCGGATCGCCGTTGTCGGCCATGTCGCCGGTGATGACAATCGCCTCGGGCCTGGAATGGCTCGCCTCGAACCGGCCCAGCAATTCCGTCAGGTGGCCCTCGACGTCGACGGCACCGTAGAGCAGGCCGTCCCCGACGAAATGGGTGTCGCTGACGTGCAGCAAGAAATGCCCGGGTCGCGGATATTGGACCGCCACCGACTGGACCGCCACAGCCGGAGTCGCATTCTCGACCATTGCTCAACCTCGTTCGTCAGTCCCGCTCGCGTGCGCACATCGTTGTGCGCAGGTGTCCGAACAATCGTGCACTTGTCCGGCTCTCCATCGGAACAGATCCGGGTGTGGATTGGGCGAACGTCACACGGCGAGTTGGCGACGAAATCGCCGTGACCAGGCCTTCCCTGCTCCCGTCGGGCCAGGCACCCGCGGGAGGTACAGGCGTGTCACCCGGCGTGGTTGCATAGTTCCCGGGTCGGCCCGCAGCCCCGTCACCGCAGCCGTCGAGCCGTTTCCCCACACCGTGGTCGGTCAGTCCGCCGCCAGAGCGACAGCCAGCACCACCTTGATGCCGTCACCCACCTCCCCGGTGACCGCCCGCTCCGATTCGATGTGCGGCACCCGGCCGATCGCGGTGGCGAGAGTCTCGGCGGCCACCTGCTCCCGGCGGACGTCGACGGCGGCCCAGAGATCGTCCGGAACGGCCAGAGCGAGGCTGATCCGGTCGGATACCTGGAATCCGGCGTCCTTGCGGGCCTGCTGCACCAGGCGGAGAAGGTCGTTCACCCAGCCCTGCTCGATGAGCTCGACGTCCAGCACGGTGTCCAGCGAGACGAAACCACCGGATCGGAGCATCCCGATCACATCGGTCCCGCTGCCAGAGGCCACCAGGTCCAGGGTGTACTCGCCCTCGACCAGGGCGACCCCGCCGACGACCACTGCGCCGTCCGCGTCGACCGACCAGTCACCCTTCTTGGCGGCTCCGATCACCTGCTGCACCTGCTTGCCCAGCCGTGGCCCGGCAGCGCGGGCGTTGACGGCCAGCTTGCGTTCGACCCTGATGTCGTCACCGCCATCGCCGATCGGGGTGATCGACACCGACCGCACGTTGACCTCCTCCGCGAGCAGAGAGCCGAACTGCTGCAGTCGATCCGAGGCGCCGGAAGCGACGGTCAGGGCGGCCAGCGGCTGGCGGACCCGCAACTTCGCGCCCTTGCGCAGCGACAGCGCGACCGAGGCGATCTCACGGGCCTCGTCCATCGCCGCCACCAGTTCCGGATCTGCCGGCAGCGCACCCGGACCGGTCAGGCTGGGCCAATCGGTCAGATGCACCGACCGCCCTCCCGTCAGGCCGCGCCAGATCTGCTCGGTCGTCAGGGGCAGCAGCGATGCTGCCACCCGACAGACCACCTCCAGCACCGTGTGCAGGGTGTCGATCGCGTCGTCGTCACCGTCCCAGAAGCGCTGACGGGACCGCCGGACGTACCAGTTGGTCAGCACCTCGAGGAAGTTGCGCACCGAGGCGCAGGCACCCGCGATGTCGTAGACGTCCATCTGGGCGGTGATCTCGTCGACCAGTGTCGAAGTCTTCGCCAAGACATACCGATCGAGCACGTCCTCCGAATCCGTGCGGATCCGGCCGACCTTTCCGGCGGCACCGGCGTAGAGCGTCAGGAAGTAGTAAGCGTTCCACAGCGGCAGGACGGCCTGCCGGACCCCTTCGCGGATGCCCGCCTCGGAGACGATCAGGTTGCCGCCCCGCAGGATCGGCGAGGCCATCAGGAACCAGCGCATGGCGTCTGAACCGTCGCGCGCGAAGACCTCGTTGACGTCCGGGTAGTTGCGCAGGGACTTGGACATCTTCCGTCCGTCGTCGCCGAGCACGATGCCGTGGCTGATGCAGGTGGAGAACGCCGGCCGGTCGAACAGTGCCGTCGCCAGCACGTGCATCAGGTAGAACCAGCCGCGCGTCTGGCCGATGTACTCGACGATGAAGTCACCGGGGAAATGTCCGCCCTCGAACCACTCCTTGTTCTCGAACGGGTAGTGCACCTGCGCGTAGGGCATCGAGCCGGAGTCGAACCAGACGTCGAGCACGTCGGTGACCCGGCGCATGGTGGAACGGCCCGTCGGGTCGTCCGGGTTCGGGCGCGTCAGGTCATCGATGTAGGGCCGGTGCAGATCCGTGACGGTGGTGCCGAAGTCGGCCTCCAGCTCGGCGATCGAGCCGTAGACGTCGACCCGCGGGTACAGCGGATCGTCGGACTTCCAGACCGGGATCGGACTGCCCCAGAAGCGGTTCCGGCTGATCGACCAGTCGCGGGCGTTGGCCAGCCACTTGCCGAACTGGCCGTCCTTGATGTGCTCAGGGACCCAGGTGATCTGCTGGTTGAGCTCGACCATCCGGTCACGGAACTTGGTCACCTCGACGAACCAGGACGAGACCGCCTTGTAGATCAGTGGGTTCCGGCAGCGCCAGCAGTGCGGATAGCTGTGCTCGTAGGTCTCCCGCCGGACCAGGTGCCCGCTGCGCTTCAGGTCGTCGATGACGAACGGGTTGGCGTCGAAGACCTGCATGCCCGCGTACGGCGGGACGATCGGGAGGAAGCGGGCCCGGTCGTCGACCGTCAGGATCGTCGGGATTCCGGCGGCCTCGCAGGCGATCTGGTCCTCCTCGCCGTAGGCGGGGGCCATGTGCACGACGCCGGTGCCGTCCTCGGTGGTGACGTGGTCGGCCGGGATCACCCGGAAGGCCGCCTCGGTGCCGAACACCGCGACGTCCGTCAGGAAGCCGAACAGCGGCTCGTAGGTCCGCCCGACGAGCTCGCTGCCCTTGAGCCGGTCGACCACGTGGTCGGCGATGTCCTCGCCGAGCTCGCGGGCGTAGGAGGCCAGCCGCGCTTCGGCCAGGATGTACCGCTCCGCGGGCCGACCCTCGGAGGCGGACTCGACGACGACGTAGTCCAGGTCCGGCCCGACCGCCATCGCCAGGTTGCTGGGCAGCGTCCACGGAGTGGTGGTCCAGGCCATCAGCCGCTCGCCCGTGGACAGCTGCACCCAGATCGTCACCGACGGGTCCTGACGCTGCTGGTAGACGTCGTCGTCCATCTTGAGCTCGTGGTTGGACAGCGGCGTCTCGTCGACCCAGCAGTACGGCAGCACCCGCTGCCCCTCGTAGACGTAGCCCTTGTCGTAGAGCGTCTTGAAGGCCCACAGGACGCTCTCCATGTACGACGGGTCGAGAGTCTTGTAGTCGTTGTCGAAGTCGACCCAGCGAGCCTGCTTGGTGACGTAGTCCTGCCACTCGTTGGCGTAGCGCATCACCGACTCCCGACAGGCGTCGTTGAACTTCTCGATGCCCATCCCGAGGATCTCGCCGCGGCCCTTGATGCCCAGCTGCCGCTCGGCCTCCAGCTCGGCCGGCAGACCGTGGGTGTCCCAGCCGAATCGACGCTCGACCTTCTGCCCGCGCATGGTCTTGTAGCGCGGGACGACGTCCTTGACGTACCCGGTCAGCAGGTGGCCGTAGTGCGGAAGGCCGTTGGCGAACGGGGGGCCGTCGTAGAAGACGAACTCGTTGGAGCCGTTCTCGCCGCCATCGCGCTGGTCGATGGACGCCTGGAAGGTGTCGTCCGACTTCCAGTACGCCAACGTTGCGCTCTCGGCGACCGGGAAGTCGGGCCGGGCGGTGACCTCGCCGGAGCCGGCGAGCGGGTAGGCGGTGCGGTCGTTCATCTCGGGGTACCTCTCGTCCACAGCCGGCATCAGGCCACAGGGACGACCCAGGCTCCCGTCAGGAGAGCCGGACCGCGGTACCACCCCGCTTGCCCCGGAGAACCCGGGACCACTCGTCGTGCGCCGCCCGCTCGTAGAGCGGCCAGAGCACTCCCGGCTGTGACGGGCCAGGTCCCGTTCGGTTCTAATGAACGAGCAAAGCCCCCGGCCGAAGCCGGGGACCTGCTACGTCGTTCTTCCGAATGGCTCGCCGGTGATGGCCGGGTCGACGCCGACTACACGTTCGACAGCAGATGTTACTCGGCACCCTGGGTGACGTGCTGGTCGCTGTTGTCGTTGACCGGAGCGCCGCTCTCGTCCAACTGCGACAGCTGATCGGTGATCCAGCTCTTCAGGCGGCTGCGGTACTCGCGCTCGTACACCCGCAGGTCGTCGATCTTCTTCTCCAGGGTGGTGCGCTGCTCGGTGAGCTGGCTCATCACCTGGGAGTACTTGCCCTGTGCCTCGCGGTCCATGGCATCGGCGCGGATCCGGCTGTCCCGCTCCAGTGCCTCGGCCTTGGCGGTGGCTTCGTTCACCATGCCGTCCGACTTGTTCTGCGCCTCGGACACCAGGCGGTTCGCCTCGCTCTGAGCGTCCCCGACCAGCTTCTCGGACTCCGCCTTCGCGGCACTCCGGGTGGCTTCGGCCTCGGCCGCTGCGTCCCCGGTGAGGCGTTCCGCAGTCTCCTGGGCCAGGCCCAGCAGTTTGGCGGCCTGTACGTGGTGAGCGGCCGGACCGGCCTCCGCCACAGCAGCCGCGACGACCGGCGCGGCGATCTCGGGGGTCTTCTCGATCGATACCGGCTCCGGCTGGGCTTCCGGCGCCTCGTGCTCGTGCTGACCATCGGCGGGCGCCTGGTCGACGTACTGCTGGACCGCCCCCGGCTGCTGCTGCGGAGCCTGCTCGACCGGTGCACCGGCAGCAAATCCGCTGGCCTGGGCCGCGGACAACCGCTGGGTCAGCTCGTTGTTCTCCTCGATGAGGCGACTGAGCTCCGCTTCGACCAGGTCCAGGAAGGCGTCGACCTCGTCCTCGTCGTACCCCCGCTTACCGATCGAGGGCTTCTTGAAGGCGACGTTGTGGACGTCGGCTGGCGTGAGCCGCATTGCTAACTCCTTGCGTGGCGATGTCAACGATGACGATGACGACGACCGGTTCTCAGGCGCTGGCGTAGGCCAGGCTCTGCGTCACGGCCATCAGGATCAAGATGATGATGAACAGAACATAAATGCTGAGGTCGAACCCTACCCCGCCGAGACGCACCATCGGGATCACCCGGCGAAACAGTTTGACCGGAGGGTCGGTGCTCGCATAGAGGATCTCCATGGAGGCGGCCGGTCGTCCGATCGGCCGCCAGGTTTTCGCGAACACCCTGACGATCTCGATCACGATCCGGCCGATCAGGAGCAACCGGAAGATCCAGAGCAACAGGTAGGCGACCTGCCAGACGATGTTCACCCCTCTACTACTACCTGATTTCGGGGACGAACCTGACCGCCACCCACGTCAGCGACCGGCGTACCCACCGACGTAGGCCCGTGCATCCTCCAGTGCGGTCGCCGATCCGCCCGCGATGTCGGCCTCGGCGGGGAGCAACATGAACACCTTCGGGGCCACCTTCTCGATGGATCCACGCAGCGAGAATGCCAGTCCGGCGGAAAAGTCGACGAGCCTGCGGGCGTCCGCATCGGACATTCCCGTCATGTCCAAGATCACTGACTGGCCGTCGCGGTACTTCTCCCCGACGATGCGCGCCTCGCCGAATCCGGTCAGCTTGACGCTGGCGGGACGGGACGCGGTGCTGCTGTCGGCGTCGCGACGCTGATCGGCTTTCATGGCAAGAGCCCCCTGGGTGACCGGTTCGCTGCCGAATCCGCGGCGGGTCGATCCGCCGGCACGCGTCGAGTGCCCGCCGGGAGTGGCGCTCGCGCCCACCTCGTCGACGCGGTAGCCGTCGGACTGCTCCGCCAGACGCGGACCCGTCTTCCGATCGGTGTAGCCGCCCTCGGGATAGGCCTTCAGCCCGCCCGCATCGCCATCGCGCGAGTACGGGTGACCCGCGTACGAGGCCCGCTCCCGGGGAGCGTCATAGGCCTCGTCGTACTGGCTGCCTTCGTAGCCGGCACCCTCGTGCCCGTCTGCGTCGTACTGATGGCTCTCGCCCGGATTGAGTCCGAGGAAAGCCCCGACCTTGCGCCACGATCCCATTGGTCCGTTCCTTCCTCGGCCGGCACGGTGTGTACCGGAACTCCTGCTAGGCACGAGGTTATCGGCCTCACGGCCACCCCACGCGGTGCGACACACCGTCACCGCGGCCGTAAACCGTCAACTCCCGCGCCCGCGCTGATCAACTCCCGTGCCCGCGCTGATCAACATCGTCCGCGCTCACGAAGATGGACGTTCTGGGATGCGTGTGACAGGAGTGGACGATTTGATGAGCGCCGGCGAAGTTGATGAGCGCGGGACGGGGTGACCCTCAGCGCCGGATGACGCCCGCGAATCGGCCCGTCGGGGCGGACCCCCGGTGGCTGAACAGGTCCGGATCCTCCCGGGTGCACCGCTCGTCGACGACGACGGACCCGACGCCGAGCCCGCGCAGTTGACGGATCAGACCCGCGCGCAGGTCCAGCCCGGCGGTGCCGTCGGAGGTGACGCACGCGGAACCGGGCAACTGCGCGTCCACCTCGTCGCGCATCGCCTCCGGCACCTCGTAGCACCGGCCGCAGATCGCCGGTCCGAGAACGACTTCCAGGTCGACGACCCCGGCACCCAGCCCGATCATCCGATCGATCACGACCGGCACGATGCCGGCGGCGGCTCCCCGCCGACCGGCGTGGGCCACCCCGATCACACCCGCCCGTGGGTCGCGCAGGAGCAGGGGTACGCAGTCGGCCACCAGCACCGCGAGCGCGAGACCCGGTGTGGCGGTGACCATCGCGTCGGTCCCGGCGACCGCGTCCGGGCGGGGACCGGTGACGTGGACGACGGTCGTCCCGTGCACCTGGCCCATGAAGACCAGGTGCGTGGGAGACAACCCGATCCGACGGGCGAGCTCGGACCGGTTGGCTACCACCGCAACCGGGTCGTCACCGACGTTGAGCCCCAGATTGAACGACTCGTAGCCAGGCTTGGACTCGCCAGGGCCGGCCGGCCCACGCCGTCCGGTGAACAGCGACGTGGGGGCCGGAGCCGGTGGGTCGTACATCGGCCTACGGGGGATCTTCACCGCTTCATGAAGGGCGGCACGTCCACGTCGTCGTCGTCATCGATGGGGCGGGCCTGACGCGGGGCGCCGTAACCACTGCCGGAGACCGGCGGGGCCGCGGCGGGGGTGTGCGGGACGTACGGCGCCTGCGGGGCCTGCTGACCGTCGCCCTGGTAGGGCTGGGGCGGCGGACGGAGCTCGCCGGCGGTGGCATCGGCCATGTTCCGGGCCGGGCGTCGGTCCGGGGTCACGATCGACGGTGTCGAATCGAAGCCGGCCGCGATGACGGTCACCCGCACCTCGTCGCCGAGGGAGTCGTCGATGACCGTCCCGAAGATGATGTTCGCGTCCTCGTGCGCAGCCTCCTGGACCAGCGAGGCTGCTTCGTTGATCTCGAACAGGCCGAGATCGGAGCCACCCGCGATCGACAACAGCACGCCGTGGGCGCCGTCCATGGACGCCTCGAGCAACGGTGAGCTGATCGCCTTGCCGGCGGCCTGGACCGCCCGGCCCTCGCCGCGGGCCGAACCGATCCCCATCAGCGCCGTTCCGGCCCCGGCCATCACCGACTTGACGTCCGCGAAGTCGACGTTGATCAGGCCGGGGGTGGTGATCAGGTCGGTGATGCCCTGGACACCGTTGAGCAACACCTCGTCCGCAGAGCGGAAGGCGTCCATCAGCGAGACACCGAGGTCGCCGAGCTGGAGCAGCCGATCGTTGGGGATGACGATCAGCGTGTCGCACTCGTTGCGCAGATCCTGGATCCCGGATTCGGCCTGGCCGCCGCGGCGCTTGCCCTCGAAGGCGAACGGGCGGGTGACGACACCGATGGTCAGCGCACCGAGATTGCGGGCGATCGACGCGACGACGGGAGCTCCGCCGGTACCGGTGCCGCCACCCTCGCCGGCGGTCACGAACACCATGTCGGCCCCCTTGAGGACCTCCTCGATCTCCGCACGGTGGTCCTCGGCGGCCTGCCGTCCGACGTCCGGGTTGGCGCCCGCGCCCAGTCCCCTGGTGAGCTCGCGGCCGACGTCCAGCTTGACGTCGGCATCGCTCATCAGCAACGCCTGGGCGTCGGTGTTGATCGCGATGAACTCGACCCC
Organism: Nakamurella sp. PAMC28650; assembly: GCF_014303395.1. Taxonomy (GTDB): domain Bacteria; phylum Actinomycetota; class Actinomycetes; order Mycobacteriales; family Nakamurellaceae; genus Nakamurella. The sequence continues at coordinate 2,818,611 of NZ_CP060298.1, read as the reverse complement.
GCGGAGGCCGACCTCGATCATCCGGTTGACCGCGTTGACGCCGCCGCCGCCGATGCCGACGACCTTGATCACGGCGAGGTAGTTGTGCGGTGGCGTCATCGCCTTTGCCTTCCTGTTGGCTGGTCCGATTTCTCGGTTCGACTGTCTGCTACTGCTGTCTGCTGCTGTGTGCGACTGCTGCCTGCGGTGGCTCCGGGCGAGGCGTCCAAACTCTGAACCTCAACCAGATGGTTATAGTTATGTCAAGTGGTTCTGGATAAGAAAGTAAGGTCCGGGCGGCCCGCGCCGCGCAAGGCGCGCCGATTGTCTCGCCATTCAATCCTGAACGTAGTCTCGAAGACATCATGAGCATCGGACCCGGTACGGCGGCGTTGCTGGCGCTGGCCGGGGTCGGAGCCGGGATCACCGGTTCGACCGCCGGTCTGGCGTCGCTGGTCTCCTACCCGGCCCTTCTGGCCATCGGGCTGCCGCCGGTGACGGCCAACGTCACCAACACCGTGGCACTGATCGGAAGTTCGATCGGGTCGGTGTCCGGTTCGCGGGTCGAGTTGAGGGGCCAGGGTCGCGACATCCGGCGCTGGATCGGTCTTTCCGTTCTCGGCGGCGGATGTGGTGCCGCCCTGTTGCTGACCACTCCGCCCGGGATCTTCTCCCGGCTCGTCCCCTACCTGGTCGCCGCCGCGTCGGTGCTGCTGCTGGCCAGTCCGGCACTGCGCGCCATCAGGGCCGGACGCCCGGCGACCGCGCACCGCGGGCTTCTGGTGCCCGTCGGGCTGTTCTTCACCTGTCTGTACGGCGGCTATTTCGGTGCCGCCGCCGGCGTGATGATCCTGGCCATGCTGCTGTTCGCCACCGACAAGCCACTGCCGTCGGCCAATGCGCTGAAGAACCTGCTGCTCGGCGTGGCGAATGCGGTGGCGGCGGTCGGATTCATGGTGTTCTCCGATGTGCGCTGGGCCGCGGCGATCCCACTGGGCATCGGCTGCATCGTCGGTGGCCGGCTGGGCCCCGGCATCGTGCGCCGCGTTCCGCCCACGCTGATGCGCGTGGCCATCGCGATCGCCGGATTCGCCCTCGCCGTCAAACTCGCCCTGGACTGAGTGGGCCTCCTACGGGCTGACGGTCACGATTTCGGGGTCGGACACGTCGTAGACCCGGCCAGGGCGGCTCAGCGCGGCCGGCAGGATCTGCATCTTCCTCGCGCCGTCGTCGGGGCTGCCCCAGATCACCGAACGACCGTCCCGCAACTGCAGTTCGACGTCGTAGGCGGACCGGGCACTGACCGAGGTGACGGCCGCTCTGACCGGCGCCTTGACCGCCTCGATCACCGCAAGGGCGGCGAGGGTCGACGGATCGGCCCGGCCAGGGGTGGCCAGCGCAATCGTGAGCAACCCGTCCGGGACCTGGGACCTGGACACCTTCAGATACGGGAAACCGGTGTCGTCCAACAGGTACAGCGAACCATTGGCCATGGTGACGGCCATCGGCCGGCGCTGGGTCACGGTGATCACCACCGCGTTGGGCCAGTGGCGCGAGACCTCCGCGGTGGCGATCTGCGGGACCGTGAGCACCCGTCGCCGCAAGGAGTCCAGGTCGACGGTGATCAGCGGTGTCCCCTCGGGGATGTCAGCGGCCGCCCTGACCGCATCGCTGACGTCCCCGCTCAGATCGCCGGCCGCGGCCGAGACCTCGAGCTGCTGCAGGCCCAGCACCGGAGTGCGGTAGAGGACGTAGGCACCCCCACCGACGAGGGCGATCACCAGGAACAGGGCCAGGAACCAGGGCCACTGCCGCCGCGCAGGTCTCGTCGTGAGGCTGCGGTCGACCGGGCGCACCGGCGTGCGGGTGGTGCTCACCGATGCTCCAGGTAGTCCAGCAGTTGCGGTCCGAGCATCGTCACGTCACCGGCTCCCATCGTGATCACCAGGTCGCCGGGCGCCGTCAGGTCGCCGACGGCGGCCGGCACCGCGGCGAGCGACGGCAGGTAGAGCACCTGACGACCCCGGGCCGCCGGTATCTGCCGGGTGATCAGTTCGGCGGTCACCCCCGGCACCGGATCCTCCCTGGCGCCGTAGATCTCCAGCACCACCACCACGTCGGCCGCCGACAGCGCACCGGCGAACTCCGTCGCGAAGGTCACCGTCCGGGAGTACAGGTGGGGCTGGAAGATCACCACCAGTCGGCCGGGGCCGCCGGGGCCTGCGGCCTCGTCCATCGCGGCGAGCACCGATCGCGCGGCCAGCAGCTGGGCGGCCACCTCCGTCGGATGGTGCGCGTAGTCGTCGTACACCGAGACGCCGGCGGCGCGGCCCTTGTACTCGAACCTGCGCCTGACGCCGGTGTACCCGGCCAGTCCCGCTGCCATGGTCTCGGCCGGCACACCGAGCGCGATGCCGGCGGCCAGTGCCGCCGCCGCGTTGGACAGCATGTGCGCTCCGGGGACCGACAGCCGCAGCCGGACGTCGGAGTCGCCGGCCACCTGCAGGACCGCGGTGCCGCCGTGACCGGCCGGCCGATGATCGGTGATCCGCAGGTCGGCGCCGGCAGCGAACCCGTAGGTGATGATCCTCGGCGATCCCGGCGTTCCGGAGATCTCGGCGAGCAGGTTCCGGACGCCCCGGTCGTCGATGCACAGGACCAGGAAACCCCCGGCGGTGATCCGGTCGACGAACGCCGAGAACACCGCCGCGTAGGCCTCCGCGGTTCCGTGGTGGTCGAGGTGGTCCGGTTCGAGGTTGGTGATGATCGCGCCGTGCGGGGCGAAGGCCAGGAAGGATCCGTCGGACTCGTCCGCCTCTGCGACGAAGATGTCGCCCGAGCCCTGGTGGGCACCGGATCCGGATTCGTTGAGTTCCCCGCCGATGGCGAACGACGGGTCGAGGCCGGCCGACTGCAACGCGACCGTCAACATGGAGGTGGTCGAGGTCTTGCCATGGGTGCCGGCGACGCAGACGCTGCGGTGGCCGGTCATCAGGGCGGCCAGGGCCACCGCGCGCTGGATGACCGGGATGCCGCGCCGGTGGGCCTCGGCCACCTCGGGATTGGTGTCGCGGATGGCCGACGAGACCACCACCACCGTCGGTCCGGCCGGCAGCAGATCGAGGTTTCCCGCGGTGTGGCCGACCGCGGTCAGCACACCCCGCTGACCGAGGCCGGTCAACACGTGCGAACCCTTGGCGTCGGAGCCGGACACCGCGAGGCCGCGGTCGGCCAGGATCCTGGCGATCGCACTCATCCCGGCACCGCCGATGCCCACCATGTGGACGCGCTCCAGGGAACTGCCGTCCGCCGCCGCCGGGATCAGGGGGCTCGCGTCGGTCACCGCGGTGCCCCTGGCGTCTCGTCACGCATCTGGTCGAGAGTCTGGTGGAGAGTCCGCCCGCGAGTCCGTCCACGCGTCCAGGCCCGTCCCCGGTTGCGTGCCCGGTCACCCCCGCGGCGGGCGAACCGGGCCCTGCGACCGCCGGCCCCGGCGACCATCAGGACGATCCGCGCGATCAACTCGTCCGCACCTCTAGTCGAGCTGACCCCGGCGGCTGCCGTCATTTTGTGCAGCGCGGCCGAATCCTTCACCAACGGGACGATCCGGTCGAGGATCGCTGCGCCGTCCAGCACTTTCTCGTCGATCATCAACGCCGACCCTGACTCGACCTGGGGGGCCGCGTTCAGTCGCTGCTCGCCGTTGCCGAACGCCAGCGGCACGTAGACAGCCGGGATCCGCAGGGCGCCGATCTCGGCCACCGTGATCGCTCCCGACCGGGCGACGATCAGGTCGGCGGCCGCATAGGCCAGGTCCATCCGGTCCAGGTACGGCAACGTGACGTAGGCCGGCTGTCCGGCGACCGGCGGCGGCAGGGTGACCGGCTTGCCCCGGCCGTGCCCGTGCAGCACCCCGACTCCCGCCGCGCCCAGTTCGGCGGCCACGCCCGCGAACGCCTCGTTGAGGGTGAGGGCACCCAGCGATCCGCCGATCACCAGGATCGTCGGCGCGGCCGGATCGAGACCGAAGTACTCGCGTGCCTCCGCCCGCAGGGACGGCAGGTCGAGATCGGACAGCGACCGACGCACCGGGTTGCCGACCACCCTGGCCCCCTCGAGACCGGAGCCCGGAACGGCGGCGAGGACCACAGCGGCGGAGCGTGCCCCAACCCGATTGGCGATGCCCGCCTTGGCGTTCGCCTCGTGCACGACCACCGGAATCCGGTGCCGCAGCGAGATCCTGGCCGCGAGGTAGGCCGGCAGGCAGACATACCCGCCGAAGCCGATGACGACGTCGATGTTCCTGGCCCTGATCACCTTCGAGGTGGCGCGGACGGTGGTCACCAGACGCCCGGGGATGCGCAGTGCCTCGGCATTGATCTTGCGCCGGAACTTGACCTCGGGGATCAACTCCAGGTCGTAGCCGTGTTCCGGGACGAGGATCGTCTCCAGCCCGCCGGCGGTGCCCAGACAGGTGATGTGGACGGTCTCGTCGATGGCGACGAGAGCGTCGGCGACGGCCAGCGCCGGTTGCACGTGTCCTGCACTTCCACCACCCGCGATCAGCACCCTGGTGCCTTTCACCGGCGACCCGCCCGGCCGCGCGGGTCGTCGCGGCCACCGGCCTCGCGCGGCTCGGATCGACGCCGCGCCGCCGCGCGTGGATCGACGCGTCGCGCCGGACCGGGGTCGACGAACGAGCGTCCCTGCCGGTCTGTCCCCTGCTGATCCTGACCGGCGGGGCGGCTCCGCGGGTTGCGTTGCCGATCACCGAGGGCGGCACGGTGTTCGACCGGGTTCGTCGACCGGCGGGCCGGCGGCGGTGGCGCTCCCGGGGAGTAGCGGCGGCCGGCGTCACGTCGTTCCACCGTCCGTGCCGTTGCGTTCACCGAGCCGGACCCCGAGCCCGCGCGCGGCACCGGCCGGGCGGCGACCTTGGTCCGTTCCGGCCTGACCTTCGAAGGCTTGCGGGGGGTGCGGACCTTCGGCGGCTTCGGCCCGTTGGCGCCGAGCCCGAGGAACCGCGCCATCCGGGTGGGACCCTGCGAGTGCAACGCCGCCGCCGCCTGCGGCTCGCGCCGGGCGAAGTTCGCCAGTAGACCGAACACCACCATGGTGATGACCAGAGAGGTTCCGCCCCGGGAGATCATCGGCAACGGGATGCCGGTGACCGGCAGCAGACCGATGACGTAGCCGATGTTGATGGCCGCCTGCCCGACCAGCCACACGGTGGCGGCCGAGGCGACGATCTTGATGAACGGGTCGGTGTTGCGACGGGCGATGCGCAGGCCGGTGTAGGCCAGCAGGCTGAACAGAACCAGGACCAGCCCGGCTCCGATGAGGCCCAGCTCCTCGCCGATGATCGCGAAGATGAAGTCGGAGTCGGCGTTGGGCAGCCAGCCGGTCTTGAAGATCGACTGACCGAGCCCGACACCGAAGATGTGCCCACTGCCGAGCCCGGACAGGCTCTGCCTCATCTGGTAGGTGTCCGCCTTCAGCGCGGTACCCGGGTGCAGCCAGGACGCGATGCGGGCGGACCGGTAGCCGGCCGACGTCGCGAGGTAGACCACCAGGGCACCGGCGCCGGCGGTCAGGGTGGCGAACATCCACATCGGGGCGCCGCCGAACCACATCACGGCGATGAAGACGATGCCCAGGCTGACCGTGGTGCCCAGATCGGGCTCCAGCATGATCAGGGCGACCATCATCACGAAGACCGGCAGCACCGGGATCAGCAGCGACCTGAGCGAGCGCAGCGTGTTCCGCCGGGAGGCCAGCACGTTGCCCATCCAGATCAGCAGGGCCAGCTTGGCCACCTCGCTGGGCTGGAACTGGATCGGGCCGAGCACCAGCCAGCTGTGCGCGCCGTTGATCGGCCGCGAGACCAGCACCGCCGCGAGCATCAGCAGCGAGATCGCCACCAGGGGAAACGAATAGGTCCGCAGCAGCCGGGGCGACACCTTGGACGAGAACAGGAACCCGATGAACCCCAGGACGGCGAACAACGCCTGATTCTCGAACGTCGCGAAGGTGGATCCGTTGTTGGCGTGGAACGAGGCGATCGACGAGGCCGACAGCACCATCAGCAGGCCGAAGCCCAGCAGCAGGTAGAAGGTCGCGGTGATCAGGTGGTAGGACGTCATCGGCCGGTCCAGCCAGTCCTTGGCGGACCGGCGCAGCGCCCCGGGCATGGACCGGTAGCGTCTCGTAACGACCGCGTCCCTCCTGGTCGGTGTGGTGCGCCCGGTCGGCAGGGTGGCGGTCACCGGTGTTCCCCCAGCGCGCGGACGGCGGCCACGAAGGAGTCACCGCGGGACGCGTACGAGCTGAACATGTCCAACGAAGCGGCAGCCGGTGCCAGTAACACTACATCGCCTTGCGCAGCCATCGTCGTGGCCGCGCGTACCACCTCGGTCATGACCCCATGGTCGGTCCCCGGCACGCTCATCGTGGGGACATTCGGCGCGTGTCGGGAAAGTGCCTCCGCGATCAGCGGAGCGTCGACCCCGAGGAGGACGACACCGGCCAGCCGGTCGGCGATCGACCGGACCAGATCGTCGATCGAGGCGCCCTTGAGCTGTCCGCCGGCGATCCAGACGACCCGGTGGTAGGCGGCGAGGGACGCGGCGGCGGCGTGCGGATTGGTGGCCTTGGAGTCGTTCACGAAGCGGACGCCGTCGATCAGGGCCACCTCGACGTTGCGGTGCTCCCCCGGCTCGAACTGGCGCAGGCCGCTCGCCACGGCCTCCGCCGACACCCCCGTCGCCAGGGCCAGGGCTGCGGCCGACAGTGCGTTGGTGATGTTGTGGACCCCGGCCGGCCGGATCCCGGTGACCGGCAGCAGCGGCCCGTTGCCGAACGCGCCGTCGAACAGATGGCCGTCCAGGACGCCGAGGGCGCCGACCGGCGGAGCCGAGGCGGTGATCGCGATCTTCCGCGCGGCCGGGCTTGCCACCAGCATGGCCGCGGCGCCGGGATCGTCGACGACGGCCACCGCGATGTCGCCGGTGAGGGCCAGCGCCTTGTCCGCGCCGTAGGCCGCCATCGATCCGCCGTACCAGTTGAGATGATCCTCGACCAGGTTCAGCACCAGACCGGCCCTGGGCCGGACCGACGGCGCCCAGTGCAGTTGGAAGCTGGAGAGCTCGGCGGCGATGCGCTGCTGCCGCGGAACGTCGAGTACCGCCTCCAGACCGGGCCAACCGACGTTCCCGCAGGCGGTGACGACCAGGCCGGCGGCCCGCAGGATGGACTCGAGCATGCCCACGGTGGTGGTCTTGCCGTTCGTGCCGGTCACCACCAGCCACTCGCGGGGGTCGGTCCCGGCTCGGTCCAGGCGCCAGGCCAACTCGATCTCACCGATCACCTCCACCCCACCCGCGGCCGCCGCGACCAGCAGCGGCGTGGCCGGCGGGAAGCCGGGGGAGGTGACGAGCAGTGCGGTGCCCGGCGGCGGCGACGCCAGATCGGCGACCACCTCCACCGCGCCGGAGCGCACGGACGGCAGCAGATCGGGCGGGAGGATCGGCGCGACCCGATCGGCCGTCACCAGCACCCGCGCGCCCAGGCCGACGAGATACCGGATGACGGCGATCCCGGAGACGCCACCGCCGGCGACCACGACCAGGTCCCCGGCCGCGGGAAGTGCCGGTGGTCGGGTCCCCTGCTCAGCCACCGGTACGGCTCAGCCAGTCCGTGTAGAACAGGGCCGCGCCGAGCGCCGCCGACATGGCGGCCAGCAGCCAGAACCGCACCATCACGGTCGTCTCGGTCCAGCCCCCGACCTCGAAGTGGTGGTGGAAGGGTGCCATCTTGAAGACCCGTACCTTCCGGGTCTTGTAGACCGCGATCTGCACGACCACCGACAGCATCTCGACCACGGCCAGGCCGGCGATGACGACGGTCAGGAGTTCGGTCTTGGACAGGATCGACAGACCGGCGATCAGACCGCCGAGCGCCAGCGAGCCGGAGTCCCCCATGAAGATCCGGGCCGGGTGGGCGTTCCACCAGAGGAACCCGACGCATCCGCCGAGGGCGCCGGCGGCGACCACGGCGATGTCCAGCGGATCGCGCACCGAGTAGCAACCGTTCAACGCGGCCGCCGTCATGTCGGAGGTGATCCCGGGAATCGGACAGGCGTTGCGGAACTGGTAGAAGCAGATGAAGACGTACGTGCCCAGCACCATCACCGACGAGCCGGCGGCCAGGCCGTCGAGTCCGTCGGTGAAGTTGACCGCGTTCGACCATGCGGCGATGACCAGGATCGCGAACACCACGAAACCGATGGCACCGAACGTGATGAACTTGAGATCCCTGGCGTAGGAGAGGTGCTCGGACGCCGGGGCCAGGCCCTTGCCGTTCTTGAACATCAGCGCCAGGACACCGTAGGACACCGCGATGAAGGTCTGGCCGATCAGCTTGGCCCGCTTGTTCAGCCCGAGGCTGCGCTGCCGCCGGATCTTGATGTAGTCGTCCAGCAACCCGACGGTGCCCAGCCCGGTGGTCAGGTAGAGCAGCAGCCATCCGGACGCGGTCGGGCCGGCCCCCCCACCGGCCATCTGCACGCCGATGGACACGATGTAGCCGGCCCACATCGCGATGATGATGGCGGTGCCGCCCATCGTCGGCGTACCGCGCTTCTTCAGGTGGGTCTGCGGGCCGTCGTCCCGGATCTCCTGGCCGAATCCCTGACGGGAGAAGACCTTGATCAGGTAGGGGGTCAGCAGGATCGACACGACCAACCCGACGACGGCCGCGATCAGGATGGATTTCACGTCATCTCCTGCTCGCTGGTCGGCCCTGCACCGGTCGGTACTGCACCGGTCGTTGCTGCGGGGGTCAGCAGGGCGGTGGCCACGCGGTCGAGGCCGACGGATCTGGACGCCTTGATCAGGACGACGTCGCCCGCCTCGAGATCACGGGCCAGCACGGCCAGCACGGCCGGCACGTCGTCGACGATCTCGCTCTCGCCCCCCCAGGACCCCTCCAGGTGGGCGCCGAGGTGCAGGGCCCTGGCGGACTGCCCGACGACGATCAGCCGGTCGACGCCGAGCCGGACGGCGAGTCGCCCGATCTCGTCATGGGCCGGGCGGGAGAGCGGGCCCAGTTCGGCCATCTCGCCCAGGACCGCCCAGGTGCGGCGGTGCTCGCCGATCACCGCAAGGGCCTGGAGCGCAGCCTTCATCGAGTCGGGGTTGGCGTTGTAGGAATCGTTGACGACGGTGACACCGTCTGCGCGCTCGGTGATCTCCATCCGCCATCTGGACAGGGCCCTCGCCTCGGTCAGGGCCGAGGCCACCTGCGCCACGGCCATTCCCACCGCGCGGCCGACCGCAGCGGCCGCCAGCGCGTTCGACACCTGGTGCGCACCGACGACGCCGAGGGCGACACTGGCCGAACCCTCCGGTGTCACCAGTTGGAAGTGGGCACGGGCTCCACTGTCGGTGACCACGTCCTCGGCCCTGACGGTCGCGCCCGCCCCGGTGCCGACCGTGACGACCTCGGCGGTGGTCCGGTCGGCCATCGCCAGCACGCGTGGATCGTCGGCGTTCAGGATCGCCACCCCGCCGTCGGCCGCGGCCGGCAGCGCCTCGACGAGTTCACCCTTGGCCTGGGCGATCGCTGCCACCGACCCGAATTCACCCATGTGCGCGGTGCCGACGTTGAGCACCGCTCCGATCCGCGGCGGCGCGATCGCCGCCAGCGCCGCGATGTGCCCGATTCCGCGCGCCGACAGCTCGAGCACAAGGAACCTGGTACCGGGGCCGGCCCGGAGCGCCGTGTAGGGGTGACCCAGTTCGTTGTTGAACGACTCCGGCGGCGCGACCACGGAGTCGCCTCCGAACCCGGCCCGCAGCACCGAGGCGATCATGTCCTTCGTCGAGGTCTTGCCGGCCGAGCCGGTCACCCCGATCACGGCGAGGCCGTGCTCGGCGACCAATTGCGCGACACTGACCCTGGCGATTTCCGAGAGAGCCTGCAGCACAGCGTCGTTGTCGTCGACTTCGAGCAACGGCAGCTCCCGACCCGGCAGTCGTGCCGAGCCGAGCACGGCCACCGCGCCCGCTGCGGCGGCCGCCGCGACGAAGGAGTGACCGTCGACCCGCTCGCCGACCAGTGCCACGAATAGTGCGCCCGGAACCACCTTGCGGGTGTCGAACTCGACGCTCGTCACCACAGTGTCCGCGACCTCGACCGGAACGGGAACACCGATGGCTGCGGCGATCTCGCGGATCGTCAGGCCAATCATCTGCGGTCCCCGCCGGTCGGGCGCGAAAGGTTCGCGTCTGCGGCACTTCCGAACCCGAGTTCGGCCAGTGCGGCCTGCACCTCGGCGCGATCGGAGAACGGATGCACGACACCCCCGACGTCCTGGCCCTGCTCGTGCCCCTTGCCGGCGATCACCACGGCGTCGCCGGGACGGGATGCCGCGATGGCCGTTCTGATGGCTTCGTGCCGATCACCGATCTCCACCACCTGGACCTTGCCGCCGCGCGGGCGACCGTGGTTTCCCTTGGTGCCCAGCAGGATCGCAGCACGAATGGACGCCGGCGACTCGGAGCGGGGATTGTCGTCGGTGACGATCAACAGGTCGGAGAGCCGGGCCGCGACCTCGCCCATCACCGGCCGCTTGCCGGTGTCCCGGTCCCCACCGGCACCGACCACCACGATGAGCCGGCCGGTCAGCCCGGCCGAGATCGCCTCCAGCACGGCCGACAGGGCGGCCGGCTTGTGGGCGTAGTCGACCACGACGAGGAAACCCTGGCCACCGTCGACCCGCTCCATCCGGCCGGGTACGACCACATCGGTGAGCGCCGCCGCGGCCACCTCCACGTCCCGCCCTGCGGCGTCGACGCACGCCAGCGCGACGACCGCGTTCGAGACGTTGAAGCGGCCGGGCAGCGCCAGTTCGACCTCGAGGCCTTCGCCCGACGGCCGCCGGACCGTGAAACGCTGGTGCCCCGCCGAGAAGGCGACGACGTCGGTGACCGACCAGCCCGCCTCGGCGTCGCCGGCCGCCGACACCGTCACCGCGTCGGGGTGCATCCGGGCCAACCGGCGTCCGTAGTGGTCGTCGATGTCGATCACACCGGCGCGCGCCCGGCCGTCGAACAGCAGCGCCTTGGCCTGGAAGTAGGACTCCATGTCGGGGTGGAAGTCCAGATGATCCTGGGAAAGATTCGTGAAAGCGCCTACCTCGAAACGTGTTCCGGCCACCCGGCCGAGCGAGAGGGCGTGCGAGGACACCTCCATGGCGACGGCGTCGACGCCCTGCTCGACCATCAGCGCGAACAGCCCCTGGAGGTCGGGAGCCTCCGGAGTGGTCAATTGGCTCCTGCTGGCCACACCTGCGATCCGGGTCTGCACGGTGCCCACCAGACCGGTGCGGTGGCCCTGCGCCGACAACGCCGCCTCCAGCAGATATCCGGTCGTCGTCTTGCCCGAGGTACCGGTGACGCCGATGACGGCCAGCGCGCTCGACGGATCGCCGTAGATGCTCGAGGACACGGCGCCCAGGACCGACCGGGCGTCCTCCACCACCAGCACCGGCACCGCCGGTCCCGGGTCCGCCGAACCGGTTTCGGCCCGGCCGGCATCGGAGGGACCTGTCTCGGACGAACCGGCGTCAGGTGAACCGCTGCGGATCGCGGCCAAGCCCGCGCGGTCGGTGAGGATGGAGGTCGCGCCGGCACGCACCGCGTCACCCGCGAACACCGCGCCGTGCACCCTGGTGCCCGGGAGCGCCGCGAACATGTCGCCCGGGCGGACAGCTTGTGCGCGCAGCGTGATGCCGGTGACCGTCCGGTCGGCGGAGCCCGCTGATCCGACCAGCGCCGAGGGTTCTACCCCCGCCAGGCGGGCGAGTGCACCAAGTGGGACGCCGACGACAGCGTTCGGTCGCAGCCCGCCGGCGGCGGGCGAAGGTGATGTGGACACGTCGGTGAAGGCTACCCGGCCCGGTGCCCGGTGGTGGCTCGCCCGGAATTCATCTACTGCAGATACAGGTCGTAGATGGGCGCCGGGGAGGCCGAGGGCGCGACATCCGCCTCCCGCATGGCGTAGGAGGCGATCCGGTGGAACAGCGGTGCGGCGCTGTCACCACCCTCCGAACCGTTGACCGGCGCGTCCAACATGATCGCGATCGCGTATCTGGGGTTGTCCGCCGGCACCACACCGGCGAACGTGGCGTTGGTCAACGTCGACGAGTAGGCGTGCGTCACCGGGTCGACCTGCTGGGCGGTCCCGGTCTTCCCGGCCACCTGGTAGCCGATGATGGCGGCCGACGTCCCGGTGCCCTTGTGGTCGTAGTCCCCGGACTGGACCGTGCCGCGCAGCATGTCCAGCAGCGTGGAGGCGGTGGCCGGCTTCATGACCTGCGTCGTCGACCTGATCCTGGACGGTGTGTAGACGCCGTTCTTGGTGGTGCCCGCGATGATCGTCGGCGCGACCATCACGCCCTTGTTGCCGATGGCCTGGTACATGTCGACGAGCTGCAGCAACGTCATGCTCACGCCCTGGCCGATGGGCAGGTTCGCGAAACTGGTGGCCGACCACTGGCTCTGGGCCGGGTAGCTGCCGGCGGACTCGCCCGGCAGTTCGATTCCGGTCTTCTTGCCGAGCCCGTACTTGCCGAGTTCCCGGGCGAACGCGGTCGGACCCACCTTCTGGGCGATCATCAGCGTCCCGACGTTCGAGGACTTGGCCAGGATGCCCGTCGCCGTCATCCTGATCGGGCTGTGCACCCAGGCGTCGTGGATGTTCCGGCCGCCGATCGAGATCTGACCGTCCACCGAGAACTGGGTCTTCGGGTCGATGAGGCCACTTTCCAGAGCGGCCGCGAAGGTGACGACCTTGTTGACCGAACCGGGTTCGAAGGGTGTGGTGACCGCCGGGTTGCCTATCTGTGCGGCGGTCTTGCCGGTGTAGGAACAGGTCATCGCGTAGATCTGGCCGTCACTGATGCCCTTGACGATGGCGCAGCCGCCCTTCGCCTGGGAGGCCTGGACCTGGGCGGTGAGCATCTGCTCCGCGCTGTACTGCAGATCCTGGTCGATGCTCAGCTTGATGCTGGTGCCGTCGACCGCCGGGGTGACATCGGTGGCGGTGTTCGGGATCGCGATGCCGGCGCTGTCGACCTGCACCAGCCTCGACCCGTTCCGGCCGGACAGCAGGGCGTTGAATTTCGACTCGACGCCGGCCTGGCCGAAGGTGGTCTCCGTGAAGCCGTTCCAGCCGGTGCTCCCGACCACCGAGGCCGCCAGCGCACCGTCCGGTTCGCTCCGGATGTCCTGGACCTCGGTGGCCACGGCATTGGCCAGCCTGTTCTGGACCTCCGGATCGGCCTTCTTGTCCACCAGCACCTTGGCGATCTTCGCCATGACCGAGTCGGCCAGCGCGGGCATCACGCTGCGCGCGAGGTAGACGTACTTGTTCTTCGACATCATCCTCGTCATCAGATCGGCCCTGTTGACGGTGGACCCCAGCGCCGCGACCAGGATGTCCGCGACCTTCGACCGCTGGGCGTCGTTCTGGAAGAAGGACGGGTGGGCCGCGATCGCCCGTCCCTCGATGCTGAATGCCAGTGGAGCGCCGTTGCGATCGGTGATCGAGCCCCGCTCGGCGCGCAGGACGTACTTGTGCTGGTTCTGCTGCAGTCCGGTGGCGGCCAGCGCCTTGGCATCGAACGTCTGGATGGTGACCAGTTTGCCCAGCGCGATCGCGAGCAGCGTCACCACGACGATCAATGCGGCCCTGGTGCGCATCTTGACGTTGACCCGCGCGCCGCTGTCCCGTCTGGTGCGGCGTCCTCGCTGGGAGACCGACTTCCGCTGCCGACCGACCGGGGCCGGCTGCGGCCGGGGGCGCGGACGGGCACCGGTTTCGCCACGCGCCGCCGAGGGTCGGTCGCGCTCCCGGGTCGCGGGTGGGGGCCGCTGTCCGCGGCGCAGATCACCGGCATCAGCCGGACGTCCGACGGTCATGGCCGGGCTCCTGTGGTGGTCGTGGTCTGCGGAGACCCGGTCGCCCGGGCCGCGGTGCCGGCCGATGTGGCCTTGGGTGCAGTGGACTTGGGCGCAGTGGTCTTGAGCGCCGTGGTCTTGAGCGCCGTGGTCTTCGGCGCAGTGGTCTTCGGCGCAGTGGTCTTCGGCGCAGTGGTCTTCGGCGCAGTGGCTTTGGGTGCAGTGGCTTTGGGTGCGGCGGCTTTGGGTGCAGTGGCCTTGGGCGTCGTGGCGTCGGGTGCGATGGCCTTCGGGGCCGTGGCCTTCGTCGGGACCGGAACGACGGCCGCCGTCACACTGGTCCGCGCCACCGCCTGGGGGGTGGCCGGCGGCGCAGGCGGCGACGTGGTCGCCACCGCCGCCGACGTCAGAGCGGGCACGGGTGTCGGGTTGCCGATCACGGTGAGCTTGCCGTCGGCGTCGATCCTGATGATTGCGGTGTCGCCCGGCGGGACCAGACCGAGTGCCCTGGCCTCGTCCGCCAGATGTGCGGGGTCCTTCATCGCGGCGATCTCCTTGCTGTCCGCCTCGATCCGGGCCTCCACATCCATCTGCGCCAACCGGCTCTGGCTCGCCCTCAGGCCGGCCGCATCGGAGACGGTGTTCAGGTAGAGGACCCCGACCACACCACCGGCGAGCAGGAGCAGTACGAGAGCGACGAACGGGACGCGGGTCAGCGCGGCGGCGATGGGTGAGCCGGTTCTGGTGAGACGGCTCCCCCGAACCTGCTGCTGCCGACGAATCCGACGGTCGTAGGCTTTGCCGGACGATTTCGTCGAGGCGGTGCGGGCCGCGCCCGGACCGCGTAGAGGCGGGTCGATCCGCTCTGTTTCCTGGGCCGTCATCCGGTCGCCTTTCGTACGCGCTCCGCTGCCCGCAACCGGGCCGAGGCAGCCCGCGGGTTTTCGCTGATCTCGAAGTCGGTCGGAGTCTCCGACCCTCGGGTGAGCCATCTGAACCTGGGTTCGTGGCCGGGCAGGTCCACCGGCAGATCGACCGGAGCAGTCGACCGGGTACCCGGCGCGATCGCATGCTTGACGATCCGGTCCTCCAAGGATTGGAACGACATGACGACGATCCGGCCGCCGACGGCCAGCGCGTCCAGAGCGCCCGGCACCGCAGCGGTCAGGACTCCCAGTTCGTCGTTGACCTCGATGCGCAGCGCCTGGAAGGTGCGCTTGGCCGGGTGCCCTCCCGTCCGTCTGGCCGGTGCCGGGATCTCCGCATAGAGCAGTTCGACGAGGCGGGCGCTGGTCCGGAACGGCTCCTTGGCGCGTTCCCTGACGATCGCGTAGGCGATCTTCTTGGCGAACTTCTCCTCGCCGTAGCGACTGAGCACCCGTGCGAGATCCCCTGGGGTGTAGGTGTTCAGGACTTCCGCGGCGGTGACGCCGGTGGTCGGGTCCATTCGCATGTCCAGTGGTGCGTCCACCGAGTAGGCGAAGCCACGGTCGGCCAGGTCCAACTGCAGGGAGGAGACACCGAGGTCGAACAGAACGCCCTGCACCCCGCCCTTGGCCCGACGCCGGACGGCCTGGGCCACCTTGTCGTTGGTCGCGTGGACCAACTCCACGCGATCCGTGAAACCTGCTGCCGCAATGCGTGTTCCGGCAATCTCCAGGGCGGCCGGGTCGCGATCGATGCCGATCACCCGCAGCGTGGGGTGGGCGGCGAGCAACAGAAGGGTGTGGCCGCCCATGCCCAGGGTGCCGTCCACGAAGACCGGGTTCTCGGTGGTCTCGAAAGCCGGGAGCAGCAGCGAGGTGATCCGCGCCGCGAGGACGGGGAGGTGGATCCGGCCGGCTTCGTCACCGGCGGGGCTGTCTCCGGGGGGACTGTCGCGATCGACCAGATCGGGGGCCATCGAGTAGTCCCCTTCTGCGTCCGGGCAGTTCATCGTTGCGGAAGTGCGATCCATCAATGCGGAGGTGCGGTGCTGCGGTACACGAATGATGCGAGACATCCTGCGGCTCATGCCCTCTGGTCCCCACCCGGCTCGGGCCTGGCACGGGGGAAGTCGTGTCAGGTCTGAATCGGGTGTAGGCCGGGTGGCACGAACTGCGTTGCTCGGGCGGTGCGGTACTGCAACGGCCGTACTGCGCGACCGAATGTCGTTGCTGCCGATCAGGTCTGGATCAGCAGGTCCTTGGCCGGCGAGGCATACCCGGCCTCCTGGGCTGCCTCGTACCTGGCCCATTCCGCGGCGTCCCAGACCTCCATGCGCTTCCCGACCCCGGCGATGACCACATCCTTGGTCAGGCCGGCGTACTCACGCATGCGGGCCGGGATGCTGATCCGGCCCTGCGTGTCCGGCCGTTGGTCGTCGGTGTTGGACAGCATGTAGCGCTGGAAACCGCGAGCTCGTTCGTCCGTCACCGAGGCGTTGATGGCCTCCTCCGCGAAATCCTCGAAGCCCTCCGGCGTGAAGAGGAACAGACAGTGGTCCTGTCCACGCACCAGCATGATTCCGGGAGCAAAGGCCTCTCGGTACCGCGCCGGCAGGGTGACCCGCCCCTTGTCGTCCATCCGGGGCGTGAAGGTGCCGAGAAAGCCGTTGTACGCCACTCGCCACCTCCGTCACCTCCCTCTCGCCCCAACGTCTGCCACATTACCCCACTGACCCCCACTTTCGACCGCAGATTCCCAGAAACTTTCGGCACGCTCGGCGTTATGCCTGATCAGCGTGGTGGAGCAAAGTGGGGCACGACGAGGACCACCCATCCGGGTCGGCCATGGTCCCTCGCCGCTCTGAGCGGTTCCGGAGAGTGACGGGCCTCCGGGGACGACGCTGGAACCCGACCATTCGGACATCAGCAACCGTGGGTGGGGACTGGTGGGGGAACGAGGCTGCACGGTGGCCCGACCCCGGCCTCACAGCAACTTCGGCGGGGCACCACGTACCGTCGGTCCGGCTGGCAGACTGGCAGTCGCACTGTCGGCGGACAGCCCCACCCGTTCGCCCCGGCCATGTTCGCCCGCTCCGGGAGGACTGCACGTCGCCATTCCAGGCGAGACCACGGAGGACCAGCAAAGTGGCACAGCATGTCGACCTCAACGGGTCGGGCTACTCGCCCTCCCCCCCGCCCGCGGCGCGCCTGGAATCGACCGAGGTCGCTGCCATCGGCAGCCGGATCGCCGGCGCGATCTCCCAGGTCGTGCTCGGCAAGCCGGAGGTGGTCAGGCTCGCCGTCATCTGCATGTTGACCGAAGGTCACCTGCTGATCGAGGACGTACCGGGCACCGGGAAGACGAGCCTCGCGAAAGCGCTGGCCAAATCGGTCAGCGCCGCCGTCTCACGCGTGCAGTTCACCCCGGATCTGATGCCCAGCGACGTCACCGGCGTCAGCATCTACGACCGGCAGACCAGCAAGTTCGAATTCCGGCCGGGACCGGTCTTCGCCAACATCATCGTGGCCGACGAGATCAATCGTGCGTCCCCGAAGACCCAGTCCGCGTTGCTCGAGTGCATGGAAGAACGTCAGGTCACCGTCGACGGCACCACCTATGCACTGGCCAGGCCGTTCCTGGTGCTGGCCACGCAGAACCCTGTCGAGATGGAGGGCACCTATCCCCTTCCCGAGGCACAGCGTGACCGTTTCCTTGCCCGGACGTCGATCGGCTATCCGGATGCGGCCACCGAGGTCGCCATGCTGGCCGGTCGCGACCACAGCGATCCGCTCGACTCGCTGGCCGCCGTCACCGATGCCGCGACGGTGGCCGCACTGATCGATGCCGTGGCCACGGTGCACATGGCCCACGAGCTGCGGCAGTACATCGTCGAGATCGTCGGGTCCACCCGTGCGATCCCGGAAGTGCGACTCGGCGGCTCCCCGCGCGCCGTCCTGCACCTGGCCAGGGCGGCCAAGGCCGCCGCGGCGCTCGACGGTCGCGGCTACGTCGTGCCCGACGACATCCAGCGCCTGGCGGCCCCGGTCCTGGCGCACCGCCTGCTGCTCACCGTCGAGGCGCACGCCGCCCACCGGTCCGCAGAGGAGATCATCGGCCTGCTGCTCGGACGCATCCGGGTGCCGCGAGGCGGTCGTGTCTGACCGGTCGGCACGACGCGACCACACCGTCGGCCGCGGTCTGACCACCAGGGGCCGCTGCCTGGTCGCCGGGGGGATCGCCGCGATCATCTGTGCCTTCGTCCTGGACGAGCGGGACCTGCTCAGGGTCGGCGTGATGGCGGTGGCGCTCCCGTTGTTCGCAGTGGCCATCACCGCGCTGCGAAGGATCACCCTCCGCGGGGTGCACCAGGTGGCGCCGGAGCGGCTCCGACCGGGAACGCGGGGCCAGGCGGTGCTGGTGATCACCAACACCGGCCAGACCAGGACACCGTCGATCGAGATCTCCGAACCGGGCGTCGCGGGCCTGACCACCGGGATGCGGTACCTGATCGCACCGATCCGACGCGGTCAGTCGACCCGCATCATCTACCCGATCCACGCCACCGGACGTGGCCGGTTCACCCTCGGCCCCCCGCACATCCGGATCGGCGACCCGTTCGACCTGTGGGAGGACAACCGCACCCTCGACGCACGCACCGAGGTACTGGTGGTCCCCACCGTGGTCGGGTTGACCGGCATGCCGAGCAGCTCCGGAGCCCGTTCGGCTGCCTCCGGGCGGGCAGCGTTGGGCACCATCGGAGGTGACCCGGACATCGGGGTGCGCCAGTACCGCAGCGGCGACGACATCAGAACCATCCACTGGAGGGCATCGGCCCGCCACGACGACCTGATGGTGCGTCTGGAGGAGCCGGTCTCGCACGGCGGGGCGACGATCGTGCTGGACCACCGCGCCGTCGCGCACCGAGGCGACGGAGCGGCCTCCAGCCTCGAGACGGCCGTCGTCCTGGCCGCGTCCATCTCCTTGCACCTGCTCGGCTCCGATCACCAGGTGAAACTGGTGTCGCACCGCGGCACCGTCATCGCCGAGGGCCACGACATCTCCGACGACGTGCTCGCCGGGCTCGCTGTCCTGGAACCGGACACGACCCCGAACCTCCAGCCGATTGCGCTGGGCCGGGCCGGTCTCGTGGTCGCCGTCCTGGGCGAGATGTCCGCCTCGGAGGCGCAGCTGTTCGCGGCCACCCGGCGCCGCGGGGTGAACGCCGTCGCGCTCGTGATGGCGACCCAGGACTGGGAACCAGGACGGAGCGCTGCGGGCTCCGACGCCACCGTCGATGCCCTGCGCGCGGCGGATTGGCGCGTGGTGGTCGTCCGGCCGGGCGACGACCTGGCCGCCGCGTGGCGGCGGGCCTGCCACGCCGGCGACGGATACTCCGCGGCGGACATGCCGGTCGCCCCCACCGGTCGGGCGTTCGAGCGGAACCCCGCATGACGGCCTCGACGTCCGTCAGGCCCACACCGGACCCCGGGTTCCGGCCACCGCCGCCGTCACCGCCGCCACCGCCGTCACCGGAAGCGGGTCGAGACATCCCGACCAGCATCGGCCCGACGTTCCTGGCCGGGGCCGCGGTCCTCACCGGTGCCAGCGCCCTGTCCACACCCATCAGCGGCCACTCCTGGGTCCTGCCGCTGATCGAGGTGGTCGCGGTGATCTGGCTCGTCGGTGTCGGCGGGCGGCTGATCAGGCTGCCGACGGCGGTCACCGCGCTGCTGCAACTGGGCGGCTTCGTCATCGCCCTGACCTCGCTCTTCACCTCCAGCGGGATCGGCGGTGTGCTGCCGAACTCGGCGGCGATCAGCGAGGCGGGCACCCTGCTGTCCGGTGCCTGGACCCAGATCGTGAGCTCTGCGCCACCGGCACCCTCGACGCCGGAACTCAGTTTCCTGATCGCCCTCGCCGTAGGTTCCGCCGCATTCATCGCCGACTTCCTGGTCGCCGAGGCCCGCTCCCCCGCGCTGGTCGCCCTCCCCCTGCTCTGCCTCTACTCCGTACCGGCGTCCATCGCCAGCACGATGCTGCCCTGGTACAGCTTCGCGGTCCCGGCCATCCTCTACGCCATCCTGCTGGCCGTCACCGGGCATCGGGACCGACGGACCGGTGTCCGTGCCGGGCTCGGCCTTGCGGTCAACGGTGGCGCGATCACCGCCCTGGCCACCGTGGTGGCCCTGCTGGTCGCGTCCTCGGCCACCGACATCGGCACGACCGGACGACTTCCGCACACCAGCGGCAGCAACGGCGGATCCATCGGGCTGTCGCCCTTCGCATCGCTGCGCGGGAATCTCAAGGCATCGGATCCGGTTAACGTGCTGACCGCGACCGGTCTGAAGAGTCCCGACTACTTCCGGACCGTTGCGCTGACCACCTGGACGAACAACAAGGGCTGGACGGTCGGCGACCTCAACGCCGACATCCCGAACGTCAACGGCCAGCTCACCAATTCTCCGACCGCGCTGACCCTGTCCACCGTGACGGTGACCCCGAAGGGCTACCAGGACCGCTTCCTCCCGATCCTCACCGGCACCACCGCCGTCAACGGACTGACGGACTCCTGGAACTTCGATGCCACCCTGGACACGGTGTTCCGCACGGACAAGGTCAAACCGGCCGCCTACTCGATCTCCGTCGACCAGTCCAAACCTTCCGCCGCCACCCTGGAAGCCGACAGCGTCGTCTCCGGAGGCGACCTCACCGCCACCGGCTCGCTGGCCGCGACCGTACGGTCCACGGCGCTCTCGGTGACCTCCGGCGCGACGGGAGCCTTCGACAAGGCACTCGCCCTGCAGCAATGGTTCACCAACTCCGCCAACGGCTTCGTCTACTCCCTCGAGGTACCGTCCGGCACCAGCGGCGACGCCCTCGTCGACTTCCTCGACAACAAGCAGGGCTACTGCGAGCAGTACGCGTCGGCGATGGCGATCATGCTGCGTTCGCTCAACATCCCGGCCAGGGTGGTCATCGGCTTCACCCAGGGGGTGAAGCAGGCCGACGGCAGCTACCTGATCACCAGTCACGACGCCCACGCCTGGGTGGAGGTCAAGTTCCAGGACAACGGCTGGGTGCGTTTCGACCCCACCCCGCCGGTCGGCGGACAGGGCGGCGACCAGGGCTTCCAGCAGCCCGCCCCGGCCGCCCCGACCCAGTCGTCGACCACCACGGTGCCGAACACCACGGCGACCACCGCCAACAAGCTGGACACCACCACCAGAGCGACGAGGTCGTCCGCGGTCGCCACCCAGGTGGACGTCGCAGCCGTCGGCGGCGGTAACGCCGCCTCCGGCTGGGTCCGGTGGGTGCTGATCGTCGTCCTGGCCCTGGCGGTGCTGTTCGGACTCCTGATGCTGCCGACCGCTCTGCGCGCACGTCGGCGGAGTCGGCGCATCGGGCTGGCCAGGGCCGGTGGCCCCGGCGCGGCGGCCGCAGCGTGGGCCGAGATCGAGGACACCGCCATCGACCACGGCATCGTCCCGCACTCCTCGGAATCGGCCAGGGTGGCCGCGAACCGGCTGGCCCGGCGCGCGCACCTGGACGAGGACGCGCGGCTGCGGCTCCGCTCCGTCGTGGTCGCCGCCGAACGTGAGTGGTACGGCGTCGGAGCAGGCCCGGACGCGTCCCCGGTCGGATCCCCCCCGGGTGGCTCGGACGGCTCCTCAGCTGGATCGGCTGACGCGCCGACCCCGCTCGGCACCACCGTGACGCTGAGCCGCCCCCAGGATGCGCCGAGCGGCGCAGACCTGGCGGCCGGCGTGACGAGCATGGTCCGTGGGTTGCACGAGCACATCCCGGTCAGGCTGACGGACCGGATCGTCCCGCGATCGATGCGTCGGTCCGGCGTCTAGGTCTGGTACCGACTCGTAGCACCTGGTGCCGACTCGTAGCACCGTCAACGGTGCTACCAGCAGCTCGCGGGTGCTACCAGCAGCTCCGTTCGCACCCGGAGCCAACCCGTAGCACCTGGTGCCGACTCGTAGCACCGTCAACGGTGCTACCAGCAGCTCCGGTCGCACCTGGTGCCGACTCGTCGCACGTGGAGCCGACTCGTCGCACCCGGAGCCAACCCGTAGCACCTGGTGCCGACTCGTAGCACCGTCAACGGTGCTACCAGCAGCTCGCCGGTGCTACCAGCAGCTCGCCGGTGCTACGACCTCGCCGCCAATGCTGCCCCTCTCGGCGGCTCAGCGGCTCGGCGACTCCGGGCTTTGCGGCGGGGCACAACCCAGAAGACCTGCCCGGCAGCCATGGGCTGCCGAACGGGTCCTTCATGAAGATGTCCTACCGGTCGGCGCACAAGGGCCCGAACCGGCGGTGGTTCAGCCCTGTTCGTCGAACCGGCGGCGGAAGCGTTCTTCCATCCGCTCGGACAGCGATCCGTTGGCGCCGGGTGCACTGGCCTGTGGCTTGCCGGCTGCTCTGGCCCCGGGCTGGCCGAAGACGAACAGACCGACCGAGCCGACCATCACCAGGAAGCCCAGCACACTGACGATCACCCCGAGCGTCAGGACGCTCTGGGTCGAGATCACCCCGACAACCAATAGCACGAGGCCCACCAGGAAAGCGGCGCCGGCCACGATCGGTCGACGACGGCGGATACGACTGACGTTCACACTCGTCGCGAACTTCGGGTCGTCCTGGTACAGAGCGCGTTCGATCTCGTCGAGCATGCGCTGCTCGTGCTCGGAGAGCGGCATGAGTCCTCCTCCGGCACCCGACCAGCAGTGGTCGGTCCTGTCGATAAGTGATAGGCGTGGAAACGGACGTCGAACAACGTCCTTCCCCCTAGGATACGAGCACTCGGCGAGTACTTCTAGCGACCGGCGGAATCTGGTACCGAATCGGACTCCTTTGTGGACTTCGGACGGGTTCCGGAGCCCGTTTGTCCCTCGAACGGGGGTGCGGGGCGGTCGAATAGTGATGCGCGACGCACCGCTGCCGACCCGAATCGGGCGGTCACACGGTCCAGAGCACCTTCGGCCTCACGCCAACCGGGCCCATCCTGCTCGGCTCCGAGTTGCATCTGCTCGCTCACCTGGTCGGCCCGCACCAATCCCTCGAGCCTGATCCCGACCAGACGGACCCGCGCACCGGGCGCCAGTTTGTCCAGCAGGGCTGACGCGGTGGTGTGGATGACGCCGGACAGATCGGTCGGGGTCGGCAGCGTCAGCGAGCGGGTGACGGTCGAGAAATCCTCGTAGCGCAGCTTGAGGGACACGGTCCGGCCGCACAGCCCGGCCTCTCGCGCCCGACGCGCGGTCCGCTCGGCCAGGCCGAGCAGTTCGCGGCCGAGGAACCGACGGTCCGCGGTATCTGAGGCGAAGGTCGTCTCCGCCCCGATGGACTTGTCAGTCGATCCGGTCTCCACCGACCGCGCGTCAAGGCCGTTAGCGAGCTCGTGGAGCTTGCTGCCGGTGGCCCGGCCCAGATGTCGGATCAGCGCGGTCTTCTCGACCGCGGCGATCTCGCCGACGGTGGAGAGGCCGAGCGCTTCCAGGGTCTGCGCGGTCTTGGGTCCGACACCCCACAACGCCCGTACCGGCAGCGGATGCAACAGGGCGATGACGTCCTGCGGTGGTACCAGCAGCAGGCCGTCCGGCTTGGCCAGACCGGACGCCAGCTTGGCCACGAACTTGGTGGCGGCCCCACCGACCGTCGCCGTCAGGCCCAGCTCGTCGCTGAGCCGCGCCCGCAGGTCCGCGGCAATCTTCCCCGGCCGACCCGCCAGTCGGCGGGCGCCGGAGATGTCCAGGAACGCCTCGTCGACGGAAAGGGGTTCCACCAACGGCGTGACATCGCCGAAGACCGACATCACCGAGCGGGAAGCCTCGCGATAGGCCGCCTGATCCGGTTCGACGACGATGATGCCCGGGCACAGAGCCTTTGCCCGTCCGGTCGGCATGGCCGAGCGCACACCGCTCCGGCGGGCCTCGTAGGTGGCCGACAGCACGACCCCGCGCCCGCTGTCCCCGGCCACCATCATCGGGCGGCCGCGGAGCTCCGGTCGGCGACGCAACTCCACCGAGGCGAAGAACGCGTCCATGTCGACGTGCAGGATCGTGCAGAGCCGGTCGTCGATCGACTCGAGATCGTCGGTGACGTAACGACGACCGTCGGCGCTCTGGCCCACCGGGACTAGCCGCCCGCGGGAAACGCGACGGCGTGCAGATCGGCCGCGATCTCCCGCAACTCGTCGTGCGCGGAGAGCGCCTCCTCCAGCCCGGCCAGCCGCGGCTCGTGGAGCTGGTTGGACGGCCGGACGCCCCCCGGGATGAGACCGGAGACGATGCCGATGCCGGCCATCGACTCCACCGCGAGACCGCCTCGCGCCAGGAGGGTCCGGAGACTCGCGACGTCGAACCTCCGCCGCAGTGGGTCCAGCGGACCGAACCGGCCATCCGGATCGGCCAGGATCGCCGCGGCATCGCCGAACCGGCCGGCAACCGCCTGCGAGAGCACTGCGGCGAACCGCCCGGCGACCAGGATGGACGCCCGTCCGTCCGGCTTGAGGGCTCCCGCGATTCCGGCGACGGCGGCCGCCGGGTCCTCGACGGTCTCCAGCAGGTGATGGCACAGCACCAGATCTGCCTGGCCGGCGGGCACGGCTCGCGAGAGCGCGACAGCGTCCCCCTGGATCGCGGTGATGCGATCGGCGACGCCGGCATCCACCGCCCGCCGCCGCAGGATGGCCAGTGCGTCGATCGACGAGTCGACGACCAGGACCGTGCAGCCCATCCGCGCCAACGGCACCGCCCGCGTCCCACTGCCGCCGCCCACGTCGATCACCACCCCCGACGGCACCCGCCCGGCCAGCGCGACCAGGGCATGTTCCACCGGATCAGGCGTGGCCGTGCGCGATACCGCGTTCATCTTCAGCTCCTGACGGATCGATCCGGTCGACGGCGATGGCGTGACGGGGGTATGCGGGCAGCGTATCGGGGTCGGTCGTCGACGAGGGTGAGGCGGCTGCCGGCCGCAGTGACGACCTGCAGGCCGAGGTCCACACCTGCAGGCCGAGGTCCACACCGCCAGGGCCGTCCGCGCCGCCAGGGCCGCCAGGGCCGTCCGCACCGCCAGGGCCGCCAGGGCCGTCCGCACCGCCAGGGCCGTCCGCACCGCCAGAGCCGTCCGCACCGCCAGGGCCGTCAGGGCCGTCAGGGCCGTGGACGATGCCCTGTCGCGTCACGGGGTGCCTGTACGGTGTGTCGATGTTGGTGGCCAGCGTGCTGAGTCTGAAGGGCGGGGTCGGCAAGACCACCGTCACCCTCGGTCTGGTGTCGGCGGCGATCCAGGCCGGTGTCAGCACCCTGCTGGTCGACCTCGATCCACAGATGAACGCGACCACCACCGTCGAGATCGACGACACCGGCACGACCCTCGCGGACGTCCTGTCCAACCCCCGGCGCACGGTGGTCAACGATGCGATCCGCATCTCCCCGTGGAGCGACCTGCTCCGCGTACTGCCCGGGAGCGAGGCGGCGGAGGCCCACAACAATCCCGACCCGACGGTCAAACAGCTCGCCAGACTGACCACCGCCCTGTCGAAGGTGGACCCCGCACCGGATCTCATCCTGATCGACTGCCCACCCTCCCTCGGCCAGCTGACCCGCAGTGCCCTCGTCGCAGCCGACCGCGCCGTCTTGGTCACCGAGCCGTCCCTGTACGCGGTGACGGGCGTGCAGCGAGCATTGGAAGCGGTGCAGAAGGAGCGGTTGACCCACCGGCACCTGCAGCCACTCGGAGTGATCGTCAATCGCGTGCGTCCCCGGATGACGGAGCACGACTACCGGCTGGCGGAACTCCGCGACCTGTTCGGCCCACTCGTCCTGAACCCGGTGCTGCCGGATCGGGCTGCGATCCAGCAGGCCCAGGGTGCGGCCGTGCCGATCCACCAGTGGCCGACCCCGGGCGCCAAGGAAATCGCTGCCATGTTCGACGCGCTCCTGGACCGCCTGCTGCGATCGGCCCGGAACAGGACGAGGGCCTGACCGCCGGTAGGTTGTGGCCCGTCAGAGCGCGGCTTCGACCAGGTCCAGAAATGCAGCGCACTGGCGGACCATGTCGTCGGCCTCTCGGGGGTTGATGAACCGGGCGATCCCGGCCTCGGCGGCCTGCCGCTTCGCCGAGCCCGCTGCGAAGAAGGCCGCCCACTCGGAGAACTCGGGAGCGAGCTTGGCCAACAGCTCCCAGGCGCTCGCCTGCCGGGAGCGACCCGGTCTCGCCTTCGTCGCCAGCACGGCCGCAGCACCGCGGAGCGCCGCCAGATGGGCCGATGCGTAGCGATCGGTGGGCTGGTCGGCTCTGATCGCCCGGCCGAGGCCGCGCCCGGCGTCGGCCAGCAGATCCCGGGCGGCCTGCGGCACCGGGCGGGCCGGAGCCGCCAGCGGTAGCCGGCCCTGACCGGCGGATCCGGCGCCGGCCTGGCCACCCGTACGAACTGCGGGGCGCTGGTTCACCGACCGTCGAACAGAAGACTGCCCTGCCAAGGGCCGCACACCGGTGCTGACTGCCATCTCCACTCACCTGTCCTCGTGATCGAATTGATCCAGTCGAACGTATCGAACGACTGTTCGATACCAACTGTATCCCCGACCACCGACAGTCCGCCAGATCCATTTCCGAAAGGCCGCGCCGGACCCGGGCCCGGGGACACCGGCCGACCCCGTTCGTGGTGGGATGACAAACATGACTGTCCCGACTTCTCGGTGCCGTCGCGGATGACCTCCAACTCCTCGACGCAGGGTGCACTGGCACCGGAGCCGTTGACGCTGCGGAATCTGGACCCGGCGGCCTTCGTCTCCCGGCTGCCGGAGCTGATCGCGGTCTACGTCGCCGCCATGCGCTATCCCGACGGAATCGCCGCGGCCAGGTCCGCGCTCTGGCAGGAGCACAGCAGCCGCAAGGGCTTCGCCTGCACCGTCGCGGTCGACCAGCAGCAACGCATTCGCGGCCTGACGTACGGGTACACCGGGCATCCGGGTCAGTGGTGGTACTCCGAGGTCCAACGCGGCCTGCGCCGGCCCGACTCACCCTGGCTGGTGGACTATCTCGAGCTCACCGAGCTGCACGTCCGGCCGGACAGCCAGGGCGCGGGCGTCGGCCAGCTGCTGCTGACGGCGCTCCTCACCGGTCGCCCCGAACGCGCCGTGCTGCTGTCCACCCCGGAGGGGACCAACCGGGCGTGGCGGCTGTACCGGCGGATGGGTTTCGTCGACGTCCTGCGGGACTACCGGTTCACCGGTGATCCCCGCCCGTTCGGTGTGCTCGGCCGGACCCTTCCCCTCGGGCCACCTCCACCGCCCCACGACTGAGTCCCCCGGCACCGCCGCCCTCCACACGGATCGGCGGCGGTCAGAGGCGCGCCAGCTCCCGGGCCAGCGATGCCAGTCCCATCCCGCCCAGGTTCAGCGCTGCGGTGTGAAACGCCTTCGCGTCGAAAGACTCTCCGTGTCGCGCCCTGGCTGCGTCCCTGCCCTGGAGCCAGACCCGCTCGCCGACCTTGTAGGCCGGGGCCTGGCCAGGCCAGCCGAGATAGCGGTCGATCTCGTCCCTGCACATACCCGCCTCGGACTGGGTGCGCGAGAGCAGGAATTCCAGTCCGAGCTCCGGGGTCCAGGTCCGGCCCTCGTGAAAACCGGTGCCGGCCGGGATGGCCAGCTCCAGGTGCATGCCGATGTCCAGCACCACCCTGGCCGCCCGGAACAGCTGCGAGTCGAGCATGCCGAGCAGGTCACCGTCGCTCCGGAGGTATCCCACCTCGCGGACCAGTCGCTCGGCGTACAGCGCCCAGCCCTCGGCGTGACCGGACGTGCCGGCCATCAGACGCTGGAAGTCGTTCAGGGTGTCCCGGCGGAGTACGGCCGTCGCCAGTTGCAGGTGATGCCCCGGCACCCCTTCGTGGTACACGGTGGTGGTCTCGCGCCAAGTACTGAACTCCTGCGTGTCCGCCTCCACGGACCACCACATCCGGCCCGGCCGGCTGAAGTCGTCGCTCGGCGAGACGTAGTACGCCCCCACACCGCCGCCCGGCGGTGCCACCCGGCACTCCAGGGCACGGAGTGCCGGCGGGATCTCGAAGTGCGAGCGACCCAGGTCCTCCAGGGCGCGGTCGGACAGGTCCTGCATCCAGGCCGTCAACCCGTCCTGACCGTGCACGGTGTATGACGGATCGGCATCGAGCACCGAGGCGGCCCCTCGAACCCCCTGTCCGGGCGCGATCCGGTCGGCCACCTCGCGCATCTCCTGCTCGATGGCCAGTACCTGCTCCCAGCCCCAGGCGTAGGTCTGCTCGAGATCCACGGTGTCCCCCAGGAACTCCCGGGAGGCCAGGACGTAGCGCTCGCGGCCGACCGCGTCCTTCTCCGGAGCGTGCGCGAGCAGTTCGTCGGTCAGGAACCGGCCCAGCTCCGCATAGGCCGCGTCGGCCAGCGCGGCGGCCGCGTCGAGCTCCTCAACCAAGTCGCCACCGGTCTGGAGACCGGTGACCGTCGAGCTGAAGAAGGTGGAGTAGGAGACGCACTGCCGGGCACACCTGCGGACCTGGCGGGCGGCCGCCACCTGTCCTTTCGACGCCCCCGACCGCAGGCTCTCCCGGTAGCCGACCAGTGCCGCCGGGACGGCTCGCATGCGGGCGGCGAACACGACCAGTCGCCCGGGCGTGTCGCGCGGGGTCATGTCGAAGATCATCCGGACCAGTTGCAGCGGAGATGCGATGACGTTCAGTTCCGCGTGGTCCCAGCCGGATTCGTACCGTTCGCGGTCCAGTTCCAGCCGTTCCAGTAGGACGGCCCTGGCGATGTCGTCGCGCCGGCCGGTGGATCCTGCTGCCCGGAGCTCCGTCAGCGTGCTGAGGACCAGGGCGTTGATCCTCGCCAGCCCGTCCGGCGACAGGTCGTCCAGACGGTCGTCATGGCCCGGCACACCCAGCATGGTGGCCGTCATCGGGCTGGCCGCCGCCAGCGCTGCGACGAAGCGGTCGGAGATTTGGTTGATCGCAGTGCCCGCCGGGGCCGGCGATCGGCTGGGTGATTCAATCCTGACGTTCATGACCGGGCAGCATAGGCGACGTCCGAAGTTCCCCGCCTCCGTCCTGCCGCAGCGGACCCGGGCGTGCGCGGCGGTCAGCGACCTCCGGGGTTCTCGTTGCGCTGCACCTTGCGCCTGGCCAGTGCCGAGACGATGCGGTTGACCAGTCTCATGATTGCGCCCACGACGACTCCTTCGGTTGGAACGGCTTCGGGCGAAACGCTCACGCCCGGTAGGTCCCACAGTGCCACGCTCTGGCCGACAGTGTGTTCGCCGAGCCCGTAGTGCGGTGCCGGTTCCGCCGCAGCATGGCCGGACTCACCTGGCGCCCGGCAGGTGAAGCCCTGCGGTCACCGTTCTGGCTGCCGAATCCAGCTCGGCGAACGCGCCACGGATGGCGTCGAGGGAGCTGTTGACCTCGGCCACCGGATCGGGGCCGTGCTCCGGTACCGAACCCGAAATCAGCTCCGGGGTCGCGGCCAGTTCCAGCAGCTTCGCGTAGAGCTCGCCCACACCATCGACCGCGGACGAGAGGTCGCCGAGGAGATCCTGCCGGCGGGCGGCCATGCGCCCGAGGGATCCACTGACCTTGTGGGCGGTCGTCATCTTCCGCGCGACCTGACCGGCCTCCGCGATCGCGACGTCCAGGACGTCGATCGAACCCGCCACTCCGACGGCCACCGTCCGGGCCGACCGGGCCGCCTCCAATGCATCGAGGGCCTGCCCGGCCAGGACCGGGGGCAGCGACCGGTGGTCGAGGGCGGTCAGATCCGCGAGGTAGGCGTCCAACGTGCCGACCAGACGGAACTGCACGGTGTGCGGCACCAGCGAAGGTCCCCGCGATCCGTCCGGTTCGTGGTGACCGGAGCTCACCGCACCGACCACCGCAGCGACGGCGAGCATTCCCGCGCCGACCGCGCCGATACCGCCGACGGGCAGGGCCAACGCCCAGGCCGCCCCGGCCCCGACGACCGCCGCCAGCAGACTCCACGGATCACGGAGGGCCTGTGCCGCACGGCGCATCCGCGACTCGGGCATGTCGGTGGCTCCTGTCGCTGCGGGGGCGGGTTCCAGGGCTCGGGAGCGACTCGTCGCCTCGGCGACGGGTCAGAAGTTGGACAACACGTCGCCGAAGACCTTGGTGATGCTCTCCGGCCTCCGCGCATCGTAGGCCGCAGCACGTGAGGCCTGGGAGATCTTCTTCAGGACGTCCAGGTCTGCGTCGGCGCCGTAGGCGATCGAGAAGACCCGCACACCGTTCTCGGTCGCGCTGCTTCCCAGGTCAGCGACCAATGAGTCGAGGTTGTCGTCGGTGTACTCGTTCTTGCCGTCGGTCAGCACGACGACGGCGTTGATCAGATCAGGGGCCGCGCTGCCGTTCATGTACTTGGTCGCGAGTCGGATTGCGGCATACAACGGTGTGCCGTTCTGGGGTTGCAGACCCTGCAGGGCGCTGGCGAGTTCCTTGCGGTCCTTGGCCAGCGGCTGGATCGGTACATCCTCGCTGTAGATCGTCGCGGGCGTCGCCATTGCGGTCGTGAACGTCCAGAGGCCCACCTGGTCGGTGTCCGACAGCTGGCCGAGGGCGGCGGCGGCGGCCTGTTTGGCCAGATCCAGCTTGCTCTGGCCGCTGGAGCCGGCATCTTCCTGCATCGAGCCCGAGACATCCAGCAGCATCAGCACCCTGGCACGTTTGCGCAGTTCGCTCCACAAGGCACGGACCCCGGTCAGCACGGCCGAACCAGGTGGGTTCAGCGCCACCTTCACCCCGGCCGCGAGGACGGAACTGCTCGCCGTGATCGGCGCCCCCGCCTGGTGGTCGAAGGTGCGGAAGTTGGCGTCCGTGAAGATCTTCTGCTGCTCCGGTGCCAGCAGGTAGGTGAGGAAGTCGTTGGCACCGGCCTGCTTCAGCGGGGTGGACCACGGTGCGTCGAGCACGACGTAGGGGCTGTCGCTGTAAAGCGTGCCCTCCTTCGGGTAGACCGCCACCAGGGGGACCTTGGGGGGCGCATGTCTGCCGAGCGTCGCCGGATCACCGCTGGGGTTGCCCGCGTCGTAATCCAAGACCGACTTCTCCTCCACGGCGACCGCGGACAGATAGTTCAGCGCAGCGCCGGCGTCGTCGGCCCGCTGCAGGTTGGACAGGTAGGTCAGGGTGGTGTCCCCGTAGTGCACCACCGAGTGCTCGACCGCCTGGACGTAGTTGCGGACCTTGGGGTCCTTCAGGTCGGCGGTGGTCAGGTCCGAGGACTTGCCGGTGGCCGCCACCAGTGCTCCGATGGTGGCCGCCAAGCCGGAGGTGGAGACGTTCGGGTTGGTCTTCCCGAGACTGAAGGCGCCCCACTCGCGGTGACCCTTCGAGGCCCAGCCGTCCTTGGCCTGCACCAGTCCGAGGACGTCCGACCAGCCCAGCGACGCGGTCGGCCACCCGAGGGCCTGCGCCATCGGCTTCGGCATGGCCAGGACCAGGGGCGTGGAGGTCACCGATGTGGATTCGGCGGGCACGATGCCCGGCCGGTCCTTGGCGGTGAGATCGCTGCGCAGCAGGGTGACCCACGTCGACGCGGCCGGCGTCCACACGTCCGGAGCAGGTCCGTCCGACGCCTCGTTCCATCCGGCGGCCAGGTTCGCCTCACCGGTCCCGGAGGCCAAGGACCTCACCACGATGTCGTAGCAGGCACCGGCGACCTTGCGGCCGGAGGCCGCGTACGAGGTCGCGATCGACGCCATCAGCGCGGCCTTCTCGCTCGACGCGCCGACATTCACCGCCGTGCAGCCCGGGCGGGTCGGCGCAGCAGTGGAGGACGACGAGCCGGCACCAGCCGGCGGCGTCGCCGAGGGACTGCTGTCGCGGGTGCTGAAATACCGGATGCCGGCGATCAGTACCACCCCGGCGACGGCCGCGGCGATGAACGGTGCCTTGCTCCTGCCTGCCAACTGTGACGCTCCTGTCCCCCGGCGCTCGCAGCGAGCGCCTGTCGGGAACATACCAACGGCGCTCGGTCTGCTGGAGCCGTGCCGACGGATTCGGTCCTGGCACGACGACACCCCCACCGAACGACGACCTCGAGGCCTTGCCGGCGCCTCCGACCGGGGGAGGGGGGGACGCCGCGAGCCCGGCCCCGGGACCGGGCTCGCGGAGGCATCGGATCAGCTGCAGCCGGAGGTCGAGCCGCAGCCCTCGCACACGTAGCAGGCTCCCGACGGGCGCATCTTCGTGCCGCAGGTGAAGCAGAGCGGGGCATCGGCGGACTTGCCGATGACCATTTCCAGCAGCTCGGTGGAGGAACCGGCCCGGCGTCCGGCCAGATCGGCTGGCTTCCCGCTCTCGACGGCGGGCCGCACCACAGGGGTGGCGTCGACCGAGGACCGCATCTCCTCGACGACGTCGGCCGTCCCGGCCGCGTCGACCAGGTCGTAGGACGCGTAGGCACTGGAGACCTGGGCGGTGCGCTCCTCGGCGGAGAAGATGCCCAGCTCGGCACGCGCGTCGACCGGCAGGTAGTCGAGGGCGATCCGGCGGAACAGGTAGTCCATCACCGAGGTGGCGATGCGGACATCGGGATCGTCGGTCATACCGGCCGGCTCGAAGCGCAGGTTGGTGAACTTCGCGACGTAGGACTCCAACGGGATGCCGTATTGGAGTCCCACCGACACCGCGATGGAGAAGGCGTCCATCACGCCGGCCAGGGTGGAGCCCTGCTTGCCGAGCTTGATGAAGACTTCGCCGAGGCCGTCGTCGGGGTACGAACCGGTGGTCAGGTAGCCCTCGGCCCCGCCGACGGTGAACGAGACCGTCTGCGAGGGACGCTTCTTCGGCAGGCGCCGACGCACCGGGACGTGCGAGGCAGGTGCTGCCGAAGCGGATTCGGCCGCCTTGGCTGCGTTGTCCGCCGAATCCTTGTTCTTGCTCGAGGCGGACAGCGGCTGCCCGACCTTGCAGTTGTCGCGGTAGATGGCGAGGGCCTTGAGGCCCATCTTCCAGCCCTGCAGGTAGATCTCGGCGACGTCGTCGACGGTGGCGTCCTCGGGCATGTTGACCGTCTTGGAGATGGCGCCGGAGATGAACGGCTGCACCGCCGCCATCATCCGGACGTGGCCCATCGGCGCGATGAACTGCTCGCCCATGGCGCAGTCGAAGACCGAGTAGTGGACGTTCTTCAGACCGGGCGCGCCCATCACGTGTCCGTGCTGGGCGATGAACTCGACGATGGCCTCGACCTGCTCGGCCTGGTAACCGAGCGAGGCCAGGGCACGCGGGACCGTCTGGTTGACGATCTGCATGGACCCCCCACCGACCAGCTTCTTGAACTTGACCAGCGCGAGATCCGGTTCGATGCCGGTGGTGTCGCAGTCCATCATCAGGCCGATGGTGCCGGTCGGGGCCAGCACCGTGGCCTGCGCGTTGCGGTAGCCGTTCTTCTCGCCGGTGGTGATGGTCTCGGCCCACACCGAGGTGGCCAGTTTCAACGTGGTCGCGTCGTTCCCGCCGTAGGTGCGGATCTGGTCGTTGGCCGCGGCGTGCTTGCGGATGACGCGCTTGTGCGCATCGGCGTTGCGCGCGTAGCCGTCGTACTGACCCACGATCCCGGCGAGCTCGGCACTGCGCTTGTAGGCGGTGCCGTTCATCAGCGACGTGATGGCGGCGGCCAGCGAACGGCCACCTTCGGAGTCGTAGGCGTGACCGGTGGCCATCAGGAGGGCGCCGAGGTTGGCGTAACCGAGACCCAGCTGCCGGAAAGCCCTGGTGGTCTCGGCGATCGGCTCGGTCGGGAAGTCGGCGAAGCAGATCGAGATGTCCATGGCGGTGATGACGAATTCGACGGCCTTGGCGAACTTCGCGGCATCGAACACCCCGTCGTCGGACAGGAATTTCATCAGGTTGAGCGAGGCCAGGTTGCACGAGGAGTTGTCCAGGTGCATGTACTCCGAGCACGGATTGGACGCATTGATACGGCCGGACTCGGGCGAGGTGTGCCAGTCGTTGATGATGTCGTCGTACTGGATCCCCGGGTCCGCGCAGGCCCACGCGGCGGTGTTGACCTTGGTGAACAGCTCGCGTGCGTCGATGGTCTCGATGACCTCGCCGGTGGAGCGGGCCCGCAGGCCGAACTCCGAGCCGGACTCGACGGCACGCATGAATTCGTCGGACACCCGGACCGAGTTGTTGGCGTTCTGGTACTGCACGGAGACGATGTCCTCGCCGCCGAGATCCATGTCGAACCCGGCATCGCGGAGGGCGCGGATCTTGCGCTCCTCCTTCACCTTGGTGTCGACGAACTCGACGATGTCCGGGTGGTCGATGTCCAGCACCACCATCTTCGCCGCACGGCGGGTCGCCCCACCGGACTTGATGGTGCCAGCCGAGGCATCGGCCCCGCGCATGAAGGAAACCGGACCCGAAGCGGTACCACCGGAGGACAGCAGTTCCTTGGACGAACGGATGCGGGACAGGTTGAGGCCGGCGCCCGAGCCACCCTTGAAGATCAGGCCCTCTTCGCGGTACCAGTTCAGGATGGCGTCCATGGTGTCGTCGACGGCCAGGATGAAGCAGGCCGACACCTGTTGCGGCGACGAGGTTCCGACGTTGAACCACACCGGGGAGTTGAACGCGAAGACTTGATGCAGCAGCATCCAGGTGAGCTCGTGGGAGAAGATCTCCTCGTCCGCGCCGGTGGCGAAGTAGCCGTTCTGCCGCCCCGAGTTGGTGTAGGCGGTGACGACCCGGTCGATGATCTGCTTCAGGCTGACCTCCCGCTGCGGAGTACCGACCGCACCGCGGAAATACTTGCTGGTGACGATGTTGGTGGCGTTGATCGACCACGTCGACGGGAACTCGACGCCGCGCTGCTCGAAGTTGATGGTGCCGTCACGCCAGTTGGTCAGCACGACGTCGCGACGCTCCCAGATCACCTCGTCGTAGGGATGCACTCTGGCGGTGGTGTACAGACGCTCCACCCGGAGTCCCGGCGAGCCGTCGGGCTTGGTCCGCCTGATCTTGGCCGAGGCGGCTGCGGAGCCTGCCGTCGAACCGTTGGTGGCGGATCCGGTTGAACTACCGAGGGTCTCGGTCATGGAGCGTCCCCTTCTCTGTACGGGCCTGTGGTGGTGTGGAGCGGCGGTGTGTGGAGCGGCGGTGTGTCGAGCGGCGGTGTGTCGAGCGGCGGTATCTGGTGCGGCGGTGGTGCTGCGCTGTCAAGCGTTGGAGTGGAGTGAATACGGAGCCCGTGTTGGTGCGGCTGCTCTGCTTCGCGCGATCAACCTTCGGTCGGATGACTGCGCGGCGATCACCGGTGATCGGCTGGATGTGGACCGGATCGCCGGTCAGTCGCTCGGGACCGTCTTGAGCCGCTCGATCTCGGCGGCGAAGTCGGCTGCCGATTCGAATGACCGGTAGACGGAGGCGAACCGCAGGTAGGCCACCTCGTCGAGCTGCATCAGCGGACCGAGGATGGCGAGGCCGACCTCCTGGCTGGGCACCTCGGCTGCACCGGTGGCCCTGATGGCCTCCTCGACCTGCTGGGCGAGCAGAGCCAGCGCATCTTCGTCGACCGGCCTCCCCTGGCAGGCACGGCGAACGCCGAGCACGACCTTCGCGCGGCTGAACGGCTCGGTGACACCGCTCCGCTTGACGACCGCGAGGACGGCTTCCTCGACCGTGGTGAAGCGCCGGGAACACTCCGGGCACGATCGGCGCCGCCGGATGGCCTGGCCGTCCTCGACTTCTCGGGAATCGATCACCCTGGAATCTGGATGACGACAGAACGGGCACCGCATGACGGCCTCACCTCCTCCTGGACAACACGCTCACAACGACCCGAATTACCCTGCCGACCGATGACTTCGCGGCCGAATGTGGACAAAACCGTGGACTGCGGGTGGGTAACCTCCCGAATCCTGTGGACAACCAGGATTCCGACGTACCCCTACCTGTGGATAGCTTACATCCATGTAACTACTAGATGTAGGGGTTGAACGTAGATCGAGCCACCACTTCGGCGCAAGCGCCGACGGCGTGTCGCACCCAGAATTTTGCGCCGTCCGCCAATGCCGCAGGTGGCAGACCCGACCATCCCGGGTCTCGGTCAGCGGCCGGCGGTCGGAACTTTCAGTACGGCACCGATCATCACAGCGTCACCGTCGAGCGCGTTCATCTTCTTGACCTGCTCGACCACCGACCGCGGGTCGGCGCCGGGTTCGGCCTGCTGCGCAATCGACCACAGGGAGTCGCCGGACCGGACGGTGACGTCGGTGATGCTCTGCGTGGCGCCGGCGGACACCACGAACACCGTCACGATGATCGCGGCAGAGGCGAGCGACACGGTGGTCACCAGCCGGGCCCACCGGCCCGGTGCGAACTCGCGGTCGGCAATCTGATCGCCGCGGTCGGCCGTCACGACGGCGCCGGTGCGGTTGCCCGAGGGCAGTACCCCCGACGCGGGACGGCGCACCCCGGCCACCCTGGCCCTCCGCCGTTGTGCGGCCTTCTGGCCGGCGGCCGTGCGAGGGGCGGTGCGGGAACCGGAGACGGCGCGGAGAGTCCCCGACGAGCATGCGTCCGGAGCGTCGGCGTCAGCGCCGGAGTCCAGCATGAAGGTGTGAGTGGCCATGGCTTGCCCTACCGTTCCATCGGCGACCTGACGGGCCGCATCCGCATCCGAGCCGGCGAGTGACCGCTGACCTCGAACGAGCGTTCTATCGAACGTCTGACCTAGTTGTACATGGCACCACCGACAGTGGGAAGATTTCCCGGCGTGTTGGTCGAACGCCTGTTTGAATTGTTATGGACGGGGTCGTACGGTTGTACCCATCGGAACAGCTGAGCCGCGTTAGTGCGCACGGCCCGATCGGCATCGACAGGAAGGCATCGAACGTGGCGACGCGAAGAACACCGGCAGACAAGAGCATCGGCGAGGGGCGGGACACCCCTACCGAGGAGACATCGGAACCGAACGACAGCGTCGCGGAGTTTCCGGAGGTCGACAACGGGCGGGCGCTGACGATGCGGCAACGCAAGGTGCTGGAGGTCATCCGGGACTCGGTCCAGCGTCGTGGCTACCCGCCCAGCGTCCGCGAGATCGGTGAGGCGGTCGGTCTCAAGTCGCCGTCATCGGTCGCGCACCAGCTGGGCGTGCTGCAGCGCAAGGGATTGCTGCGCAAGGATCCGAACCGGCCGCGGGCCGTGGACGTGCGGTCGGCCGACGAGATGGCCGACGACAACGCGGGCCACCCGACGCCGGCCTACGTGCCGGTGGTCGGACGGATCGCGGCCGGTGGGCCGATCCTGGCCGAGCAGGCCATCGAGGACATCTTCCCGCTGCCGCGTGATCTGGTCGGCGAGGGCACCCTGTTCCTCCTGCGGGTGGTCGGCGACTCCATGGTCGAGGCGGCCATCACCGATGGCGACTGGGTGGTCATCCGCCAGCAGCCCGTGGCCGAGAACGGCGACATCGTCGCCGCGATGATCGATGGGGAGGCGACCGTCAAGACCTACAAGCGCAAGGACGACGGCCATCTCTGGCTGATGCCGCACAATGCTGCGTACTCGCCCATCCCCGGTGACGACGCGGTCATCCTGGGCCGGGTCGTTGCGGTGCTCAGGAAGATCTGACGAAAGAAGAGCTCCAGGTATGACAACAGGGGCCCCTCCGCATCGCGGAGGAGCCCCTGTTTCGTCAGGCGTCGTACTGGTCAGGCGTCGTACTGGTCAGGCGTCGTACTGGTCAGGCGTCGTGCTGGTCAGGCGTCGTGCTGGTCAGGCGTGGTGCTGACCGTTCACCGGCACGTTGATGACCGGGGGGGCCATCGTGGCCGGCACCACGACCGGAACCTGCTGGACGTTCGCCGGCTGCGGGACGGTGACCGGCACCGCGGCAACCGGGGCAGCCACCGGCTGCTGGACGATCGGCTGCTGCATGACCGGCTGCTGCACCAGCGGCGCCGGGGCGATCATCGAGGCGGGAGTGGCCGCCGCTGCGGTCGCCTCGGTCTCGGACTCGGTGGCCGCCTTGGCCTTGCTGCCGTCCTCGTCGTGCATGGCACCGACCTCGGACTTCAGGATGCGCAGTGACCGGCCGAGACCGCGTGCTGCGTCAGGCAGCTTCTTGCCGCCGAACAACAGCAGGAAGACGACCACGATCAAAATGATGTGCCACGGCTGAATCGCACCCATCGGACAACCTCCAGAATCTCGAACTACGTCCTTGTCAGCTCTGGTTCGTCGCCGATTCGGTCAACGATTGGCACCAGGCCTTCCCACGACTGCCAACGATACCCCGGCCACGCCACAGATCCAGGGCGACCCGGCCCCTGCATCACGGTCGGGAGGATCCTGCTCAGGCCGACGTGGCCGTCACCCGATAGTGCTGCAGCACTCCGGCCAGCGCCGGATACACCTTGGCCTGCAGCAGGGTTCCCTCTGCGGTGTGCGCCTCGGTCAGCACGGTGCCCTCCGCGTGGACGCGCGAGACGAGCGCCCCCTGGTCGAACGGGACGAGGACCTCGATCCGCATGGCCGGATCCGGTAGCGCCGCGGCGATCACGGCGCGGAGGTCGGCGATCCCCTCC
Organism: Nakamurella sp. PAMC28650; assembly: GCF_014303395.1. Taxonomy (GTDB): domain Bacteria; phylum Actinomycetota; class Actinomycetes; order Mycobacteriales; family Nakamurellaceae; genus Nakamurella. The sequence goes on along the minus strand of NZ_CP060298.1, from coordinate 2,780,143 downwards.
CCGGTGCGGGCCGAGACGAACACCGCGTGCGGCAGCAGGTGCCGCAGCCGCCCGAGGGTGATCTCGTCCGCGGCGTCGATCTTGTTGACCACCATGATCTCCGGGACCTCGGCGGCGTCGATCTCCTGCAGCACCTCGCGCACCGCTACGACCTGATCCTCCGGCCGTGCGTCGGAACCGTCGATGACGTGCACGACGAGATCGGCGTCGGCGATCTCCTCCAGCGTGGAGCGGAAGGACTCGACCAGTTGGTGGGGCAGATGACGGACGAACCCGACCGTGTCGGTCAGCGTGTACAGCCGACCGTCGGTGGTCGTCGTCTTGCGGGTGGTCGGGTCCAGGGTCGCGAAGAGCGAGTCCTCGACCAGGACCCCGGCCTCGGTAAGGGAGTTGAGCAGGGACGACTTGCCGGCGTTGGTGTAGCCGGCGATGGCCACTGCGGGGACCGCATTGGCCCGACGCTGAGAGCGCTTCGTGTCGCGCACCTGCCGCATGGACGACAATTCGGTCTTCAGCTGGGCGATCCGCCGGTGGATGCGCCGTCGGTCGATTTCCAGCTTCGTCTCACCGGGGCCACGCGAACCGATGCCGGCGCCCGCGGCGACCCGGCCACCTCGCTGCCGGGACAGGGCGACACCCCAGCCACGCAGACGCGGCAGGAAGTAGTTGAGCTGGGCCAGTTCGACCTGGGCCTTGCCCTCCTTGGATTTGGCGTGCTGGGCGAAGATGTCCAGGATCAGCGCGGTCCGGTCGACGACCTTGACGTTGAGCTGCTCCTCCAGGTTGCGGAGCTGTCCGGGCGACAGTTCGCCGTCGCAGATCACCGTGTCCGCCCCGGTCATCTGGACCACCTCGGCCAGCTCCTTGACCTTGCCGGAGCCGATGTACGTGCCGGCGTCCGGATTGCGCCTGCGCTGCGACAGCGATTCCAGCACGACCGAGCCGGCCGTCTCGGCCAGCCGTGCCAACTCGGTCATCGAGGCTTCGGCGTCCTCGGCGGTGCCGTTGGACCAGACGCCGACGAGGACGACCTGCTCGAGTTGGAGATCGCGGTATTCGACCTCGGTGATGTCGGTGAGCTGCGTGGAGAGGCTGCCCGTCCGTCGCAACGCGGCCCGGTCGGCCAGATCGCGATCGCCCACGGTGTCCTCCGAGAAATCCTGCGGGTGGTCACCGTCGTCATCGCTGCGGCCGGCACGGCGCGCGAGAAAGTCGTCATGTTTCGTCATATGGCTCCAGGGTGCCCCATCAGGGACCGGCTGTGCCAGTGCATTGTTGTGCCTGCGGCGATATCGGGTGGACGTGGCCGCCTCCGGGGAGCTCCGGTCAGTCGGCCGACGGCTCCGGGTGGACGGCCACGAAGACCGAGAAGCGGCGCCCCCCTTCGTCCGGACCCCGCTGGTGGAACTCCTCCAGCAGAGAACGGAGACGGGCGTCGAACTCGTCGAGGTGCTCGGAAGTGAGCTGCAGGCCCATCCTGGAGGTGTTGAGCTCGGCCGGCGGTACCTCGGAGACCTCGTCGAGGAACGTGCGCAGCAGCAGGTCACCGGTCCCCGGCCCGGTGCCGCCCGGACCGGAATCGGCTCCCGGGGTCCCGAAGTCCAGTTCCCAGGACTTGCCGGTGGCCCGGTAGGGCACCTCGGTCGAACCGCGGGGGCCGGGCCGGGGTTCCTCGGTGCGAAGAAAGCCCTGGTGCAGGAGCGTCCGGACGTGGTGGAGCACGCTGGCCGGGTCCCGGCCCAGCCGGCCGGCCAGCTGCTTGTTGGTGAGCGCGTCGTGCAGGCACAGGCGCAGGATGCGCAGACGCAACACACTGGCCAGGGCCCGACGTTCGGCGTCGGTGGCGGCCGGTCGAGGCCGTGACGCCGCCGTCGGAAGGTGCCCGGGAACGTGCCCGGAGGACGGATCCGGGATCGACGGGGCGGTCATGGCTCCACCGTAGCGACAACCGTGTGGGTTCCCGGCAAAACGATCGCCGTGCACCGAGACTGATTGACAGATCCCAATCGGTAGGTGGACACTCGTCCGGTGCCGTCCGCCGGAACGAACCGACCCCGTCGATGACGACCGTCCCCACCCGCAGCCTGATCCATCACCGGGATTTCCGGCAGCTCTGGATCGGTGACTCCGGAAGCCAGTTCGGCGCAGCCCTCGGATCGCTGGCAATCCCCTATCTGGCCGTCACCGCACTGGCGGCCACCCCGTTCCAGATGGGCCTGCTCTCGACGTTGTCCGGCCTGGGTTTCCTGATCATCGGGCTGCCCGCCGGCGCGATCGTGGACCGACGCAGCAAACGCCTTGTGATGATCGCCGCCGACCTCGGCCGGGCCGCCGTACTGGCCACCGTGCCCATCGCCTGGTGGCTGGATTTGCTCACCCTTGGCCAGGTGATGGCCGTGGCCACCCTCATCGGCATGCTCACCGTATTCTTCGACGTCTCCTACCAGTCGTATCTGCCGGCCCTCGTCCCGGCCGGCCAGGTGGTCGAGGGAAATGCAAAACTCCAAGCCAGTCAGTCGGTCTCGCAGTCGGCAGGGCCCGCGCTCGGCGGGTTGCTGCTCAAGGTGATCGGGCCACCGGTGGTGATCGCGATCAATGGCGGTGGCTACCTGGTGTCGGCGCTGTTCCTCTTCCGGATCCGCCACCGTGAGTCGGTGCCGGATGCCGGGCACAGACGGCCGCTGCTCGTCGAGATCGGCGAGGGCCTGGCGTTCGTGCTCCACCATCGCCTGCTGCGTCGTCTGATCGCCTGCACCGGGATCGGGAACTTCGCCTCCAGCGGGGGCAGCGCGCTGTTCGTCCTGTTCATGCTCCGCGATCTGCGCCTGTCACCGCTGACGATCGGAGTGATCGACTCCGCCGCCGCCGTCGGTGGTCTCGTCGGTGCCCTGCTGGCCACCGCCCTGGCCCGCCGGATCGGCGAAGGGCCCTCGATCATCGTGACGGCCGTCGCGATGATGACCCTTTCGTTCTGCAACCCGTTGTCGTCCGTCCTGCCAACGGTCCCGACGCTGATCGTCGGCGGCGTCGCGATGATGGCGGCGATGGTGGCCTACAACATCGCGACCGTCAGCTTCCGTCAGCGACTGTGCCCACCCGAACTGCTCGGCCGGATGAACGCCTCGTCCAGATTTCTGATCTGGGGCACCATCCCGCTGGGCGCCATCACCAGCGGAGTGCTCGGTACCCACCTCGGGGTGCTCCCGACGCTGTGGATCTTCGCCGGTATCAATCTACTGGCCCTGGTCCCGGTGGCATCCCGTTCGCTCTGGCAGATGAAAACCCTTCCAGCACATGACGATCCCAGCAACCTGGCGATGGTCGTCAGGTAATGGGTCACCGCACCTGACGATCCGCACCGGCACGGGACCTAGCGGTTCGCGTCCCAGAAGTCCTGGTCGACGGTGCCCTGCGCCACCAGCACCGCCGGCCCGGTCAGCGAGGTCCCGTCGGCGTCGAGGGTCACGATCACCGACCCGCCCGGCACATCGACCCTGACCCGCTGTCGGGAACCACCGGAGAGGGCGCGGAAGGCGGCCGCAGCAGCGACCGTTCCGGTTCCGCAGGAACGCGTCTCGCCGACACCGCGCTCGAACACGCGCATCCGGAGGTGATCTGCCGCGACCGGCACCACGAATTCGACGTTGACCCCGTCCGGGAACATCGCGGGATCGACCACCGGAGCATCCGTCAGGTCCAGGTCGTCGAGGTCCGCGGCGGAGTCGAGCATCGTCACCAGGTGCGGGTTGCCCACGTCGACCGCGGTGCCGGAGAAAGCGACACCGGCCAGTTCGGCCTTCGATCCCGCCCCGACCGTGGCCGGACCCATCCCGATGATCACGTCACCGACCGGACCCACCGCGGCGGTGCGGATCCCGCCCCTGGTCAGGAAGGCGAAACTTCCCGGGTCCTGCCAGCCGGCGTCGACCAGGAACCGGGCGAAGAGCCGAGCTCCGTTTCCGCACATCTGGGCGAACGAACCGTCGGCGTTGCGGTAGTCCATGAAGAAGTCCGTGCCGGGAACGGTCGAGCCTCTGACGACGATCACGCCATCGGCGCCGAGTCCGGCCCGCCGGTCGCACAGCGCCCTGACCTGCGAATCGGTGATCTCCAGGAGGCCGTCCCGATCGGGCAGCAGGACGAAGTCGTTCTCGGTGCCGTGGCCTTTGACGAACGGGACAGCGGGCATATGCCCGAGCTTACGGGCCCGCGGCCAGGGCCAGTTCGACCGCTCGGGCGGTCAGATCGTGTGCACCGGCATCCAGACGCTGCATCCGGACGTCCCGGCCGAACCACGAACGCTGTCGCCGGACGAACCGCCTGGTCAGCCGGACCGTCTCGGTGACAGCATCGTCCAGCTCGGCCACCCCGTCCAGCACCGAGAGCATCTGCGGGTAGCCCAGTGCGCGCGAGGCGGTCACCCCGTCACGCAGTCCGACCCGCTCGAGGACCCTGACCTCGTCGAGGAAGCCGGCGGCCACCATCTCGTGCACCCGCACGGCCAGTCGTTCGTCGAGCGTCGGGGTGTCGCGGTCCAGGCACAGGAGCACGGCGTCGTACAACGGTGGACCGGGCACCGGAAGGGTCGCGGTGAACGGACGCCCGGTGAGGGCGATGACCTCGAGCGCGCGGACGATCCGGCGGCCGTTGGCGGGCTCGATGGAGGCCGCCGCCGCCGGGTCCAGACGGGCCAGCCGACCGAACAGCGCCGCAGCGCCGACCCCGGCCAGTTCGGCCTCCAGGTCGGCCCGCACCGACGGATCGGTGCCGGGGAACTCGATCCGATCGATGACCGCACTGACGTAGAGCCCCGACCCACCCACCAGCACCGGGGTGCGGCCACGACCGAGAATCTCCTCGATCACCGTTCGCGCACGGTCCTGATAGGCCGCCACGCTGGCCCGCTGGCTGATGTCCAGGACGTCGAGAAGGTGGTGCGGTACCCCGCGGCGGTCCTCCAGCGGCAACTTGGCCGTGCCGATGTCCATCCCCCGATAGAGCTGCATGGAGTCCGCGTTCACGATCTCGCCGTCGAACCGTTCGGCCAGGTCGAGGCCCAGATCCGACTTGCCGGTGCCGGTCGGGCCCCCGACCACGACGAGTCGGCCGAGGGTCACGCCCAGGTCCAGGTGGCCACGAGATACCCGACGCCGAAGGGCGCCTCGTCGTAGAGCAGTGCGGCGCAGGACGGCGGGACCTGCGCGCAGAGCCCGGCCAACGCTCCCAGCGACGGACCGGAGGTCCACACGAGCTCCTTCGCCTGCCGTCGGCCGGCCCTGACCGCCGCGCCCAGGGCGGCCGGATCGCCGGTGGCGAGAGCAGCGGCCACCCTCGCATCGAACGCCTGCGCCCCGTCGTGTCCGCCCCCGGGCGAATCGGAACCGCGGCTGGCGGAGCCCTCCCCGATGATCAGCAGCCCGATCCTTTCCGCAGCAGAACCTCCGACTGCGGCCAGCACCTCCGGACACTGGTCGGTCTCGGCCGGATCGTCCGGGTCGCCGAGTTCGATCGCAGTGGTAGGGATGTCGACACCGGTCGCCTCCAGCAATGCCGCGCCGACGACGACGCCCACCCCAGGGGGCCAGCGCCCGGGGCCGTCCTCCGGCCGTCCGCCGGCCAACCTGGAGGAGAACGCGGGCTGCGATCGGCTGTCGCCCAGCGCGGACGAGCTGACGGCCGTTCCCGGTTCGTGCCGGATGAACTTCGTCTTCGTTCGGACACCGCGGTCCCGGACGCGCGGGCCGGAGGTCACCAGCAGAATCCGGTCGGTGGCGCGCAGGACACCGACGGCCGCCGCACAACTGGCGACCAGCCGCGGAACCGCACCGGCCAGCGTCGGCGCCAGACCGGACACCAGCAAGGGGGCTCCGGGGCACACGGCGGCGGCGACGATCACCGCTGCAGGCTAACCGCCGCCCCGGTACCGGGGACCGTCGCCGGGCGGCCGCCGGCCCGATTGCCCGGCCCTCCCCCCCACTTGCCCGATGGACTGGTGAAGGATCTCCACCAGCAGGCACACTGGTCGTGCGGATCACAGCAGATCCTTCAGCCGGGTAACAGGGGCACCGCGAGGTGCCGGGAGTCGCAGACTCCCCAGTCGAGCAGCAGAGAGGCCAGTAACGATGACCGAGGACATGCGCGCCGAACACGGTGACGAAGGATTGGAGAGCGCGACCACCCCGGAGACTCCCGCCGCATCTGCCGACGCTGCCGAGGCCGCGCCGCCGTCGGTGCCCGATCTGCCGTCCAGGCCCGATCTGCCGTCGGTGCCCGATCTGCCGGGCGGGGAGATCCCGGCGGTACCGGAGATCCCGGACGTCGCGCCCGCCCCCGAGGTCCCCGACGTTGCCACCCCATCCGAGGTCCCGGACGTCCCCCCCGCACCCGAGGTCCCCGACGCCACCCCATCCGAGATCCCGGACGTTCCCCCCGCCCCTGAGGCGCCGGCCGCCGCGTCCACCCCACCGAACCAGGGCCGGGGTCCCGGTGGACGACCAGGGCGTCCCTCCGGCGGACGTCCGGGCGGAGCGCCGGGGGCTCGCGCCGGGGGGCAGCGTCCGGGCGCCACCACCCCGGTTCCGGTCGAGCCGACGGTGGAACCGACCGACCCGCACAAGTGGGGCCGCATCGACGAAGCCGGTGTCGTCTACGTCTACGGTCCGACGGGCGAACGCGCCGTCGGCAACTGGCAGGCCGGGGACAGCGAGGCCGGCCTGGCTCACTTCGCCCGCCGATTCGACGATTTCGCGACCGAGATCGCCCTACTGGAAACGCGTCTCGCGACCGGTTCCGGAGATCCCAAGGCCACCAGGACCCACGCCATCGAACTTCGGGAGAGCGTCGAGACCCTCTCCGGCATCGGTGATCTCGATTCGGCAGCCGCCCGTCTGGAGATCGTCATCGGCGCTGCCGACGCCGCCATCGCCGGCGCCTCCACCGCCAGGGCCGCCGCCCGCGCGTCGGCCGTCGCGGCCAAGGAGACCCTCTGCGTCGAGGCCGAGTCGCTGGCCGAGTCCGAGCAGTGGAAGGCGACCGGGGACCGACTCAAGGAAATCGTCGACGAGTGGCGCACCATCAAGGGCATCGACCGCAAGACCGACGATGCCCTCTGGAAGCGGTTCGCCAAGGCCCGGGACGCCTTCACCCGACGCCGGGGTACCCACTTCGCCGACCTGGACAAGCAGCGCGGAGCGGCGAGGGAGGCCAAGGAGACCCTGATCGCCAGGGCGGAGGCGCTGTCCGACTCCACCGAGTGGGGCAAGACGGCGGGCGAGTACCGCACGCTGATGGAGGAGTGGAAAGCCTCCGGACGAGCACCCAGGGATGTCGAGGACGCACTGTGGGACCGGTTCCGAGCCGCGCAGGAGAAGTTCTTCTCGCACCGCAACCAGACCTTCTCCGAGCGGGACCACGAGTTCGAGAGCAACGCCTCCATCAAGGACGGGCTACTGGCCGACGCGGAGAAGATCAATCCGGCCGGCGGACTCGAGGCGGCCAAGGCCGCGCTGCGGTCGATCCAGGAGCGTTGGGAAGCCGCCGGGAAGGTCCCCCGCGAGCGGATCAAGGAGTTCGACTCGCGACTGCGCGCCGTCGAGGACCGGATCCGGTCGGCGGAGGACTCGCACTGGCGTCGAACCGACCCTGAGACCAGCGCCCGCATCGAACAGTTCCGCTCCAGGGCGGAGTCGTTCCGGACCCAGGCCGCCAAGGCCAGGACCAGCGGTAACGAGCGCAAGGCCAAGGAAGCCGAGGCGCACGCCGTGCAGTGGGAGGAATGGCTCTCCGCGGCCCAGGGCGCCGTCGATCGGTGACGGAGACGACCGACGGGCACCCCCTCCCGGCCGGTGCACCACCCGGTGTGTTGTCCGACGACCCGGTGGCACTCGCCGGGCGCATTCGCGCACTGCGCCGTGGCCGCCGGTTGATGATCGGCATCGTCGGGGCGCCCGGGTCGGGTAAATCCACCCTGGCGGCCCTGGTGTTAGCCGAACTGACCTCTGGACCGGACCCGGTGCCCGCTGCCCTCGTGCCGATGGACGGCTATCACCTGGCCCAACACGTCATCGACGAGGCGGGAACGGCCGGGATCAAGGGGGCGCCGGTCACGTTCGACGGCGCGGGCTACGTCTCGCTGCTGCGGCGGATGGCGGCTCCCGTATCCGGGGAGACGATCTACGCACCGGAATTCCGACGGGCCATCGAGGAGCCGATCGCAGGTGCCGTGGCCGTCGGTCCCGACGTCGAGGTGGTCATCACCGAGGGCAACTACCTGCTCGTGGACGATCCGCCCTGGGGCTCGGTGGCTACCCTGCTGACCGAGACCTGGTACCTGGACGTCCCGGAGGAGTTGCGGCTCGCCCGCCTCGTGTCCCGTCACATCGCCTTCGGCCGGACGCCGGAGGTCGCCCGGCTCAGGTCGACCACCGGCACCGACGGCCGCAACGCCGCCACCGTCCTGGCCACCCGCTCCCGCGCCGATCTGCTCATCCGCCCGCGATAGGGGGCAGCAGATGCACCGATCAGCCGGTCCCGGCGATCAGCAGGTGGCGCAACAGACCGGCGTCGCGATCGAACCCGCAGATTCGGCTCTGCCCATCGCGGGCATGCCGAGACCGACTCCGGGGGTCCGCGGAAGCTGACCGTCCGCATGCCGGTCACCGGCCACGGTGCGACGGTGGGTCAGCACGTCGCCGTCGGCCACCACGTGGTGCGGGGCGGCAGCGGTGATCACCGTCGTCACCACATCACCCGGCCGCACCAACTTCTGGACGCCTGCCCCGGTCGGCGAGAAGTGCACCAGCCGACCATCTCTGGAACGTCCGGACAGCCGATGGGTGGCATTGTCCTTCCGGCCTCCGCCGGCTGCGACCAGCACCTCGGCCACCGTCCCGATCTGCTCGCGGTTGCCCTCCAGCGCGGTCGAGTCGATCACCGACTTCAGCCGCTGGTACCGCTCGGTGACGACCTCGGGCGGGACCTGGTCGTCCATCGTCGCGGCCGGTGTGCCGGGGCGCGGGGAGTACTGGAAGGTGAAGGCGGTGGCGAACCGGGACTGCTCGGCGACCTCGAGGGTGCGCTGGAAGTCCTCCTCCGTCTCGCCGGGGAACCCCACGATGATGTCGGTGGTGATGGCCGCGTCCGGCATGGCCACGCGCACCTCCTGGAGAATCCGGAGGTATCGCTCGCTGCGGTAGGAGCGCCGCATCGCCTTCAGGACGCGATCGGACCCCGACTGCAGTGGCATGTGCAACTGGTGGCACACGTTGGGGGTCTGCGCCATCGCCTCGATGACGTCCGTGGTGAAGTCCCTCGGGTGGGGCGAGGTGAACCGGACCCGCTCCAGCCCGTCGATGCGTCCGCACGAACGGAGCAGCTGCGCGAACGCGCCGCGGTCGCCCGACTCGGCGCCGTAGGAATTCACGTTCTGCCCGAGCAGGGTCACCTCCAGCACGCCCTCGGCGGCCAGCATGCCGACCTCGGCGAGGATGTCGCCCTGGCTCCGATCGGTCTCCTTGCCGCGCAGGGCCGGCACGATGCAGAAGGTGCAGGTGTTGTTGCAGCCCACGGAGATCGACACCCAGGCCGAGGACGCCGAGTCCCGCTTGGCCGGGAGCGAGGACGGGAAGACCTCGAGGGACTCGAGGATCTCCACCTGGGCCTCGTCGTTGTGCCTGGCCCGCTCCAGCAGCGTCGGGAGCGAACCGACGTTGTGGGTGCCGAACACGACATCGACCCAGGGCGCCCGCCGGATGATCTCGGTGCGGTCCTTCTGCGCCAGGCAGCCGCCGACCGCGATCTGCATACCGGGGTGACTGGTCTTCCTCGGTGCCAGCATGCCCAGGTTGCCGTAGAGCCGGTTGTCCGCGTTCTCCCGGACGGCACAGGTGTTGAACACGACCACGTCGGCGTCGGACCCGGAGGCAACCGGTTGATAGCCGGCCTCCTCCAGAAGCCCGGCCAGCCGTTCGGAGTCGTGCACGTTCATCTGGCAGCCGTAGGTGCGCACCTGGTAGGTCCGCGGGGTCGCGTCGGCAGCCGTCCGGGGTGATGCTGGGGCGGACGTCGCGCGGCCGGCGGGCAGCGGAGGAAGGGCAGGGTCGTCGATGGCAACACTCACGCCGATCAGGGTACGTCGGTGACGGGAGGCCTCCGGTCGCCCGACCGACGCCTCCGGCCGCGGTCGAGGGTTCTCGCCCTGGTCGAAAGCAAAGGTCTGACGACCATTGCGGTGGGAGGTCCCCTCTCGGTCAATTCCTCGGCCATGGTCGGGAGAGGCGGCGCGAACCCGGATCATGATCGGGGCACCGCAGCTCCACGAGGTCTTCGGGAGGGCACATGACCGACGGTTCGACAGCACCGGATGCCGGGCCGACCGACGCCGGAGAACCCGCGGCCGATCGGGGCCCGATGATCCGGATGAGCGGCGTGCACAAACATTTCGGCGACCTGCACGTGCTGAAGAACATCAACCTCCAGGTACCGGCGGGCCAGGTGTTGGTGGTCCTCGGACCCTCCGGATCAGGCAAGTCAACCCTGTGCCGCACCATCAACCGGCTCGAACCGGTGGACTCGGGCACCATCGCCATCGATGGGATCCCGCTGCCCGCCGAGGGCAGGGCGCTGGCCCGGTTGCGGGCCGATGTGGGCATGGTGTTCCAGTCGTTCAACCTGTTCGCGCACAAGACGATCCTGGAGAACGTGACCCTTGGCCCGATCAAGGTGCGCGGGATCAACAAGAAGGCGGCCGACGAACTCGGCGTGGCACTGCTGGAACGGGTGGGAATCGCCTCCCAGCAGAGCAAGCTCCCCGCTCAGCTCTCCGGCGGACAGCAACAACGGGTCGCCATCGCGCGGGCGCTGGCGATGCGTCCCAAGGTCATGCTGTTCGACGAGCCGACCAGCGCCCTCGACCCCGAGATGGTCGGCGAGGTCCTGGATGTGATGACTTCCCTGGCCCGGGAGGGCATGACGATGCTGGTGGTCACCCACGAGATGGGCTTCGCCCGCCGCGCGGCCGATCGCGTCGTCTTCATGGCCGACGGCGAAATCGTCGAGGACGCCGCGACCGATGATTTCTTCACCGCGCCGAAGTCGCGGCGCGCCAGAGATTTCCTGTCCAAGATCCTGACCCACTGATCATCGCCGTCCCGGTGCAGGAACGACGGCGCCGCGGCGCCGGCAGAACCGGGCTAAATTCTTCGCCCCCCGCCCATCCTTCGTGCCTCTCGTCTGCGAACAACGCGAGAGGGGCTGTGCCGCGACCCGGCCGCCACCGTAGGGCTCCTCACAGCAGGACGGCGAAGGAGCACGATGCCCAGCAAGACCGAAGATCTGAATCTCGCCCTGTCGCATCTGGAGGCCGAGGGCGCATATCTGGACGAGATCGTCACGCAGGACGGGGTGTCCTTCAGCGAGCCGACACCGTCCAAGGGGTGGACCATCGGCCACCAGATCGGCCATCTTCTCTGGACCGACCGGGTGAGCATCCTCGCCTGCCGCGATCCTGCGGGCTTCGCTCGTCAGGCCGAGGCATTCGGCGCGGATCCGGAGAAGACGATCAATGCCGGTGCCGGTCTGGAGGCCGGCCGACCGACCGGCGAACTGATCGAGGCCTGGCGTGAGGGCCGCGCCGACCTGTTGACCGCGCTGTCCGGCCTACCCGCCGGGTCAAGGGTGCCCTGGTTCGGACCGACGATGGGGGTCGCCAGCATGGCAGCGACCCGCATCATGGAGACCTGGGCACATGGCCTGGACATCACCGATGCCCTCGGGCTCGACCCGGTCCCCACCGCACGTCTGCACCACATCGCCGAGATGGGTGTGCAGACCAGGGACTTCACCTTCTCCATCCACGGTCGGCGCAGTCCATGGTCGGCCTTCAGGGTGGAGCTGGCCGCACCGGACGGCGGTACCTGGACCTGGGGTCCGGCCACCGCGGCCGACCGGATCACCGGATCGGCCCTTGACTTCTGCATGCTGGTCGCGCAGCGCCGCCACCGGGACGACCTGGCGCTGGTGGCCACCGAGGGCATGGCCGACCAGTGGCTGGACATCGCACAGGTCTTCGCCGGACCGGCCGGGCCCGGACGGTCGGCCCGCGTCAGCAGCTGACCTCCGACCGTCCTGCGCTCCACCGATTCGCCCCGGGTCCGCCTGCGACAGCCAGTCGGACCCGGGGTCCCGAGCTCCCGGTTTGCGCAAACCCGGTGTCCGAAAACCCGGTGTCCGAAAGTCCCGGGGTCGGCGGCCGGCGAAGGTCAGCGCGCGATCTCGGTGGCTCGTGACTCGCGGATCACGGTCACCCGCACCTGACCGGGGTAGGTCAGTTCCTCCTCAATCTGCTTGGCGACCTCACGGGCCAGGACGTGGGCCTCGAGGTCGTCGACCACCTCGGGCTTGACCATCACCCGCAGTTCGCGGCCGGCCTGCATCGCGAAGACCTTCTCGACGCCCTTCTTCGAGCTGGCGATGGCCTCGATCCGCTCGAGCCGCTGCACGTAGGACTCCAGCGACTCCCGCCGTGCGCCCGGTCGTCCACCGGAGCAGGAGTCGGCGGCCTGGGTGAGCACGGCCTCGACGGTCGAGGGCGGGACCTCGTCGTGGTGGGCCTCGATGCAGTGCGCCACCGCCTCGGACTCCCCGTACTTCCGGGCGAGCTCGGCGCCCACGATGGCGTGCGAACCCTGCGCCTCGTGCGTCAGGGCCTTGCCGATGTCGTGCAGGAAGGCACCCCTGGCCAGAATCTCGGGATCGATGCCCATCTCCGACGCCATGATCCGGGCGATGTGCGAGGTCTCGACCATGTGACCGAGCACGTTCTGGCCGTAGGACGTCCGGTACTTCAACCGGCCGACCAGGTTGACCAGCTCGGGGTGCAGATCGGAGATGCCGACGTCCAGCATGGCGTCCTCGGCGGCACGGCGGCACAGTGCATCGACCTCGTCGCCGGCCCGCTCGAACGCCTCCTCGATGCGGTGCGGATGAATCCGTCCGTCGTCGATGAGCATCTGGAGGGTGATCCGGCCGACCTCGCGCCGGACCGGATCGAAGCAGGACAGCAGCACGGCCTCCGGTGTGTCGTCGATGATGACGTTGACCCCGGTGATCGTCTCGAAGGCACGGATGTTGCGACCCTCGCGGCCGATGATCCGGCCCTTGACCTCATCGGCCGGCAGGTGGACCACCGACACCACGCTCTGCGCGGTCTGGTCGGAGGCGACGCGCTGCACCGCCTCGGACACGATTTCCCGCGCCCTGGTCTTGGCGGTGGCCTCCGCCTCGCTCTCGACCCGACGGATCATGAAGGCGGCATCGCGCCGCACCGCCTGCTCCTGGGATGCGAGCAGTTCGGCCCGGGCCGCCGGGATGGTCAGACCCGAGATCCTGGTCAGCTCCGCCTGGTGGAGGACCATCTGCTGGTCGATCTCCTGCGCCCTGGCGTCCACCTCGGTGGCCCGGGTGGCCAGATCCGCGCTCTGCCGGCGCAGATCTCCCTCCCGCGAATCCACCGCCGACCGCGACCTGCCCAGCTCCTGACGTTCGGCCCTGATCCGCTCCTGCTCGTCGGCCAGTACCTTCTGCTCGTCCGCCAGTACCGCTGCCGTCCCGCGCAGCCGCTGCTGTGCTTCCTGCAGGTCGGACCGCTCGGCTGCGAGTCCGTCCAGTGCCTCCTGGGCCAGACGCTGACGCTCGGTCTGCAGCCCGGCCCGCAGCTGCGCCGCCTCGGCCCTGGCCGCCTCGAGCGTTTTGTCCGCCTCGGTCCTGGCCTCGGCACGGAGGCGCGCCGCATCGACCAGCGATCGCTCGCGGACCGAGTCTGCGGCCTCAGAAGCCACGTGGCGGATCTCGGCGGCGGCAGCCGCGGCCTCCTGCCGGATCAGATTGAGGGCGAGACGGTCGTCCTCGGTCGGCCCGGCGGAGGGTGCCGCGAGTGGAGGACCGGCATCCCCCGCCGCGGACGTGCTCGGTGATGCGTGTTGTCCCGTCGATTCCCGTTGGGCAGATTCCCTCTGCGCAGAGGCATCGATCGTTTCGGTCAATAGCCTGCGAATCGCGTTCTCGTCGAGCGTGGGCGTTGAGTTCTGCCGTTTGAGTATGGCTATCAATGCGGCCAGAGCCGCCACCAGCGCCAGCGCGAGAACGACGAGGATCAGGGCGTTCGGCATGACACCTCCCTTGTTGTCGCCGTCCTTGGACGGAGGGAGGATCGCGGGCACGCGCCATCGAGGGCAACGACCGACGTCGAGACGACCCTATCGAGGTACCGCCCCGCTAGGCCCAGTTGACCTGGGCAAATGCGGCAGAACTTCACCGCTATCGATCGCGCGCCCGACCACGGCGCGCGTTTCGTGATTCTCCTGTGACATTGAGGTTAAAGACGTGCCCTTGACCGGTCAAGCCGACCCGCTGACGGCCCGATCCACCAGCACCCCACCGACCGTCTCAGCGCCACTCGTCCCGGCCGTCGGCGTATCCCGCGATCGCATCGTCGACCACCGAGAGGGCGATGTCCGGTGGATAGCCACGCCGCCCCAGCAGGCCGAGCAGCCGGCGCCGCGCAGCAACCGACCCGGCGCCCATGGCCGCGTCCAATCGCTTGGAGATCAGCTCCTGAGCCCTGGCACGCTCGGCTCCCGGGTCGACCGTCTCCACGGCATCGGCCACCGATTCCTCGTCGACCCCGAGCCGGCGGAGCTCGGTCCGCAGAGCACTCCGGCCGAGCGCCCGGTCGCGGTGCTTGGTCCTGACGAAGCTGTGGGCATAGGCGACGTCGTCGATCAGCCCGACCTGGGTCAGGCGGTCGAGCACCGCCTCGGCGATGTCATCGGGGATCTCCTTGCGTCTGAGCGCCTGGGCCAAGCCGGCACGCGGACGAGGCGCAACGGTCAGCAGCCGCAGGCAGATCGCCCGTGCCGCGGCGCTCTGCTGAGCCGGCGACAGTTCGGCACCCTCCGACCGGTCTCCCGATCGCCGACCGGCGGTCTTCCGCCGGCGACCGGCCCCTGGAGCTCGACCACCATCCAGCCGATCACTCCGATCCGGATGGGTCCCGGCCGTTTCTCGATCAGAGGTACCGCCCTCGGCTTCGCCGCGTTCGACAGCTGCGATCTGGTCGGCCAGGAGCGTCAGTCGCCCTTCCCGATCATCCGGGTCAGACCGATCCGTTGCCGGGTGATCGGTGCGACCGCCGCCGCCCTGCCGCGGTGACGGCTGGGCGGCGGACTGGTTCGCACGCGATGGTCTTTCTCCTCGAATGTTGCCCGGTACCACCGGACTGATCCCGGAAGACAAGAGCGGGACCGATCAGAACTCGACAGGTGCGGGAGCGACCGCATCGTCGTCGATACGCGCGCCGACGCCCAGCTTCTCCTTGATCCGCTTCTCGATCTCTTCGCCGATATCCGGGTTCTCGCGCAGGAAGGTCCGGGCGTTCTCCTTGCCCTGTCCGAGCTGCTCCCCGTCGTAGGTGTACCAGGCACCGGCCTTGCGGACCAGGCCCTGCTCCACCCCGACATCGATGAGCGACCCCTCACGGGAGATGCCCTGGCCGTAGATGATGTCGAACTCCGCCTGCTTGAACGGCGGGGCCATCTTGTTCTTGACGACCTTGACCCTGGTCCGGTTACCGACGATGTCGGTGCCGTCCTTGAGCGCCTCGATACGGCGGATGTCGAGTCGGACGGACGCGTAGAACTTCAATGCCTTACCACCGGTGGTGGTCTCCGGCGAACCGAACATCACTCCGATCTTCTCGCGGAGCTGGTTGATGAAGATCATGGTGGTGTTGGTGTTGCTCAGCGCACCGGCGATCTTGCGGAGGGCCTGGGACATCAACCTGGCCTGCAGACCGACGTGGCTGTCACCCATCTCGCCTTCGATTTCCGCCCTCGGAACCAGAGCGGCGACGGAGTCGATGACGACCAGATCGATCGCGCCGGAGCGGATCAGCATGTCGGCGATCTCCAGAGCCTGCTCGCCGGTGTCCGGCTGCGACACCAGCAGCGCATCGGTGTCGACGCCGAGCGCCTTTGCATACTCCGGATCGAGCGCGTGCTCCGCATCGATGAAGGCTGCGATCCCGCCGGCCGCCTGCACGCTGGCCACCGCGTGGAGGGTGACGGTCGTCTTGCCCGAGGACTCCGGACCGTAGATCTCGACCACCCGGCCGCGCGGCAGTCCACCGATGCCCAGCGCCACGTCCAGCGCGATGGAGCCGGTGGGAATCACCTCGACCGGCGCGCGACCCTCGTCGCCCAGACGCATCACCGATCCCTTACCGAACTGCTTCTCGATCTGCGCTAGTGCGATTCCGAGTGCTTTTTCACGATCCGGTGCCGACATGGCCCAACCCCGTGCCTTTCGTGTTCTCAGGTCGCCCGACCGGTGCTGCACCGCCTGGCGTGATGTCCGTTGTGCTGTCCTGACCGACGGTAGAACGAAGCACCGACAGTCACCCGCAGCCGCCCCGGAATGTGGACAACAACAGGTATGGGGATAACTCTAGACGTACAGATGTTCGAGATGCCAGCAAGTCGCACGACGGCGTGTCGCGCTGCGCAGGCACCGGGTGCGGGACCTCAGTCGGGCAGTCCGTGATGCAGGGATGCCGGCACCTCGAAGGTCTCGCACACCACGGCCCAGACCCTCTTCGGGTTCTCGCCGGCCCTGATCGCCTCGTCCACCGTTCGTCCGCCGAGCGCTGAGAAGACATGGTCCGAGGCCACCGAGGAGGCACGGTGGGACCCGAACTGAGCCGTCATCAGGGCACGGAACTCGGTCAGGCGCATGACCGTCGACTGTACCGGTGCGGCCCTGGCCCGCTTCTCCGGTCGATCAGCCGGTGACGGTGGCTCCGAGGGCTTTCGACCAGTAGGTGACCAGATCGCTCTCCGAGATGCCGTTGCCGGCGCCGATGAAGGCCAGCACCGGGCGGGTGGAGTCCTTCCAGGCCAACGCGGGGTGGCCGGACGAGCTGAGTCCCACCGCGTACGGACAGGAGGCCTTTCCGGTGTGCCATGTCCCGTTGCGGGTCGGGGTGAACTGGCCCAGCAGGAATGGCCAGAGCACGTCCCGCCCGGCCACACCGGTGGTCTGGAAGATCACCGTGGCGTAGCCGGCGGCGCGATCGACGCACGTGGCGAACGACGTGGTCAGCGTCTTGAGCTCGGCCTCGGTGGTGGTGTCGAGTTTCAGCTGGGCCGGATCCGCCGTGCAGTCGAGCACGCCCAGAGATCCCAGCGCCGGCTGCATGCACCCGCTGATACCGCGGGCGTCGCCCACCGTGCTGCATCCGGTCGGGTCCACCGGTCCACTGCTGGAGGTGGTCGAGCGTGACCCGCTGGTCCTGGACGGCCCGGTCGAGGACGAGCTGACCGACTTCCGGCTCGCGCTCGTCGGCGTGGTCGTCGGCCTCGAGGTGGTCGGGGGTCTGGTGGTGGACCCGGGGCTTGACGGAGGGCTCGAGATGTCGACCGGGCCGCCGGCCGCCGAACTCGATCTGGTGGCGACCACGGCCGCGGTACCGGCGACGAGCACCGCCACGACCACGGCGGCGATCAGCAACACCCGGTTGCGCCTCGGCCGGCCCACGGCGCCACCGCGGCCGGGCACGGGTGGTGTCGGCGGGCCGGAGTCGTACTGCTGACCGACCGGCCCGTACCCACCGGGCCGACCCGGCCCGCCGGTGGAGACGGGACCGATCTGACCCGCAGCGGCGGCCCCACCCAGGAACTCGGTGCGGCTTTGTGGTTGCGCCCGAACGGGAATCAGTGCGGCACCCATCGCCACGGCCGTCTCGGGCTGGTCCAGCGTGACGGGCACGACCCCGAGTCTGTCCGCGATCATGGCGGCCACCAGCGGGATCCGGCTCGAACCGCCGACCAGGTAGATGCCGCCCAGACGGTCCGCGGTCAGTCCGGCCCTGCCGATCGTCGAGGCGAGCACCTCGACGGTACGGGCGATCACCGGTCGGATCAGTCCCTCGAATTCCTTGCGGGTCAGCAGGGTGTCGTCGAAGGGGTCCGGCAGCGGCAGATCCGCCTGCGCGTACCGGGACAGCGTCTCCTTGCCGGCGCGGACGTCCTCCCGCAGGGTTCTGGCCGCGCGTCGGTCGGTCGAATTCCGAGGGCGGGACAGCGCCTGCCACTTGGCTGGATCGTGGGAGGAGACGGTGCGGCCCAGATGGTCGACGACCGCCTGGTCGAAGTCGACCCCGCCCACGTCCGCCAGTCCGGATTCGGCCAGCACGGTGAATCCGTTGGGCGTGGAGCCGACCACGGCGCAGTCGAACGTGCCGCCGCCGAGGTCGTAGACGGCCAGGCTCGCCCCGGGGGTCATCGACCTACCGGGCAGCGAGGAGAAATGGGCGGCGGCGGCCACCGGCTCCGGCACCAGTGACAGCGCGGGCCCCAGACCAGCCGTTCTGGCTGCGGCCAGCAGGATGTTCTGCCTGGCCGCGCCCCACCCCGCCGGGTGGGTCAGGTTGATGTGGTCCGGCGATCGTCCGTTGAGCTGACGCCGCGCCTCGTCGATCACCCGCCGCAGGACGGCGGCGATGGCCTCCACCACGGGAACGACCCTGACCCCGAGGAGGATCTCGCCGTCGTCGATCCGACGTTTCGGGTTGGCCTCGAAACGTTCGGGAGCAAGTCGCGCCCTGCGCTCGGCATCCCGTCCCACGGTCAGGGAGCCGTCGTCGTCGATGTAGACGCAGGAGGGCAGGGCGCCCACGCCGTCGATCGCCAGCACGCGGGGCGGACGTCCGTCGCCGACGAGCACGGCCACGGTGTTGGACGTCCCGAAATCGACCCCCAGCACGTTCACTCCGGCCTCCCCGCTCCGCTACCGCCCCGACCCTGCCTCCGGGCCTGCTCGGCAATGAACGGCCCTTCCTCCCGCAGTGTGCCAGCAGAGGGATTGCCCGCGCTGCGATTCGCCCGCGTCGACCGCACCCCGCACCGGGTCGGCCGGCGAGGGCCGGCAGCGCAGACGTGGGCCGACCGGTACCGGTCAGCCCGAAGCGCTCCGGTTCGGCCGCGCATGCTCGGCGATCTCACGCATTCCCATGGCCAGCGCACGCAGTCGATCGGTGGCCGGCTGCAGGTCCGCCACGGCGGCCTGCAGTTCTGCGGAGGCAGGCACGGCGTCCGTCGCCGCGGCCACCAACTGTCCGTAGTGCAGGACGCCGGAATGGATCTGCCCCGCCAGCGACGCCGCCGTGCTCTCCAGCGCCGGTCGGGCGTCCCTCGGCGCACCCCCGGTCGTCCTGCGCAACACCGTGTACTCCTGGGCCTGGCGCCGGAGCAGCCGCTCCGCCTCGTCGGCCGAGGCGATCACGTCCAGGCGAACCGTGGACAGACCGCTCGACGCGTCGAAGGGCAGCATCGAGAGCAGGTCCCGCAGCCCGTCGGAGAACATGTCCAACCGTCCGACATCGGTCCGGATCCGCGAGGACACCGTCCGGCGGGCCGGTTGCGGCGGCGGCAGAGTCCGCACTGCGCGGCTGCGCATCCGCAGGTCGCTGGTGGACCGCACCAGACCGAGCACGCACCAGACGATCAACGCCGCGACCAGGATCAACGAGAAGACCACCGTCGCGGTGACCCCGTGGCTGACCAGGTCGACCGTCAGGGCCGCACCCGCAGCAGCACCGATCGCCGTGCCTGCACCCCAGATGTTGGTGCGTCTGATGGCGGCGCGCCGTCGCCTCCTGGCCACCTCGGCCGGGTCGCGGCGGACCCGGAGGAATTCCGACGCCGACGCTCCCACCTGGCCGGCCACCTCGACCCCACGGGTCAGGGCCCCGGCCGCATTGCGACCGGCAGCGCCCTTGAGCACCGAATTCTTCAGCACCCTGGCCATCGGGTTCATCCGCATCAGCCTTGTTTGGTGATGTCAATCCCGGGAGTGGCCGGTGCTGCGGTCGCCGACTGGTCGATCGCCCGTGCCTGCTGACCGGACAGCTCCGGGTGCAGCTGGGCGCGCAGCTGATCCAGTCGTGACGCACCGGCCATGTCCAGGGTGGACTTCTGCACCTCGAGCATCCGTCCCTCCACCGAGTTCTGGCTCAGTTCGGAGGATCCGAGCGCATTCGCGTAGCGGCGCTCGATCTTGTCGCGAACGTCGTCCAGCGACGGAGTGTTGCCCGGAGCCGACAGCTGCGACATCGAGCTGAGCGAGGCGGAGACCTGCTCCTGCATCTTCGCCTGCTCGAGCTGTGACAACAGCTTGGTGCGCTCGGCGAGCTTGGTCTGCAGCGCCATCGCGTTGTTCTCGACGGCCTTCTTGGCCTGCTCGGCGGACTGCAGCGCCTGGTCGTGCATGGTCTTCAGATCTTCCATCTGCTGCTCGGCGGCCACCAGCTGGGTGGCGAACGTCTGCGCCGTCTGCTCGTACTGCGTGGCCTTCGCCGGGTCACCCTTGGTGCGCGCCTCGTCCGCCAGCACGAGGGCCTGACGAGCTGACGCCTGGTACCTCTCGACATCGCCCATCTGCCGGGTCAGCTTCATCTCCAGCTGGCGCTGGTTGCCGATCACGGCCGCGGCCTGCTGGGAGAGGGCGGCATGCTGACGCTGGGCATCCTCGATGGCCTGCTGGATCTGCACCTTCGGGTCGGCGTACTCGTCGACCTTCGACGAGAACAGCGCCATCAAATACTTCCATCCCTTGACGAAGGGGTTGGCCATCGCTGAAGTCCTCTCGCAGATTCACATTGACCGGTTCGCGTGCAGATCGCGCCGCACGCCACGACCACTCCTGTCACCATCGTGTCAGGTGATCACACCAGCTTCCACCTTCGACCCCGGTCAGCGTGATCTTCCGGGTATTTCCGGGGGTATTTCCCGTAGCGACCCCGGCCCCGGTCCCCCACCAGGCCCCGGACCCGGCCACCAACTGCCACCTCGATCGACGGTGGCAGGTCGGCCGATCAGGAACGATCCTCCGGGCTCCCGCGTTCCACGTCCGACCCCGGCCGCGCGCCCGGCAGCAGCTGGACCCCCCGACGATCCGGCGGACCGCAGGACTTCGGGCGCACCCTAGAGTTGGAGTCCCCGGCCGAAGGACACGACCGGCGCCCGACCGTCCCCGTCGGTGAGATCAGCTCGTCGACGTTGCAGGAGGAGGTTGGATGGGCCGCCACGCCAGCGCGGACGCACGACGTCGCCGTATCGCGGCCTGGCCGATCATCCTGGCCGTCGTGGTCCTCCTGCTGGTCGGCCTGACGATCACCTACGTCCTGATCGTCAGCCCCGATCGGAAGAGTGCGGCCTGCACCGGCAACACGGTGCTGGAGGTGACCGCGTCACCCGGAGCCGGCCGAGCGGTCAGCGACGCCGCCAGCGCCTTCGACGCCACGAATCCGGTGGCGCGCTCGACCTGCGTGTCGGTCTCGGTGAGCACCTTGCCGGGCGGACAGGCAGCGGCGGCCCTGGCCGGCGGTTGGAAGAACGTCGCGACACCTGCACCCGCACTGTGGGTCGTCGATTCGGCCGCCGACCTCGCTGCGGTGGATGCGAGCAATCCTGCGATGACGGCCGGACACCCGAGCACCGGCCTGGCAGCGTCACCGGTGGTACTGGCCGTCCGCGCCGCCCCCAGCGGCCCGCTGAGTTGGGGCAACCTCGCGAACGGCTCCGTCCCGCTGGTGCTGGCGGTGCCGGATCCGACGACGAACCGGGCCTCGCGCTACGCCCTGCAATCGTTGGTGGCCGCGTCGGCGACCGGCCCGGTGCAGACGGTCGGCACGGCGGCGGTCGCCGGTTCGGCCGCTCTGCTGCAGAGACTTGCAGTCGCTGCCCCCGAGTCACCGGCCACCACGAACGCCGCCCTGGCCCAGCTGTCGGCCGGCACGGGAGGATTCACCGCGGTACCGGTCGTCGAGTCCGAACTGGCCGCCTACAACGCGGCGAACCAGCCTGCGCTCACCGCGCTCTATCCGTCCGGGGCAACGGCGGGTGACCAGGTGATGCCCGTTCCGCTGACCGCAACCTGGGTGACCGACGCGATGTCGGACGCGGCAGCGGCCTTCGACAGCTTCCTGAGCAGCGCCAAGGGGACGGCGATCCTGACCGCCGACAACCTGCGGACGGCAGGGGCGCCCGCCAAGGCCCCCGGCGTGGATCCGACGATCAGGGTCGTCGAGCTCCCCGATGCGGGCGTCCCGGTCAGGGCGGCGCTGGAGGCCGCGTGGGAGGGGGCCCGGCTCGCCGCCGGCCCGGTGGTCACGACCGTGGGCGCGCCGAGCAGCACCCCGATCGGCAGCTCCGGGTCCGGCACGTCGGGCCCGGGTTCCACCTCGGCGCCGTCGACCACCCCCGCCCCGACAGCGACGGCGACGACGACGAACCCCCCGACGACCACGACGACCACGAGCCCGGCGCGGACCACTCCGACGAGCACGCCGAAGACCACCCCGACCACAGCCGCTCCCCCCGGTCCGGCCGTCACGTTCGTCCTGGACGCCTCCGGTTCGATGGACACCGTCCAGGGCAACCTGCAACGCATCATGTGGATGCAGGCCGGCGTCAACGAGGACATCCTGCGGCATCCGGCCGGTCTGTTCGGGCTGTGGTCGTTCTCCACCGCTGGAGGACCCACCGGGTACACCAAGCTGGTGCCGGTCGGCGCCCTGGGCGAGCAGGTGAACGGCACCGTGCGATCGACCGCTCTGAGCGCGGCGGTGAACGCCCTGACGCCGGGTGGCAACAGCTGGACCTACGGCGCGATCCAGGCCGCCTACGCCGATGCCGTCGGATCGGCGGTGGCCGGACGGCCCAACCGCGTCATCGTCCTGACGGACGGCCTGGACACCACCCCGAACCTGACCAGGGCGACCCTGTTGGGCAGCATCGGTGCGCTGGCCGCCCAGAACAAGAACGTGGTGCTGGACGTCGTCGGGTTGTCGACCGACGTCAACGCCGCCGCCATGACGGAGATCGCCCAGGCCGGTGGCGGCACCTTCACCTCGGTGACCGACCTGTCGACCCTTCAGGCGAACCTGCTGCGCCTGACGAGCTGATCCGGGCCGCCCCCGTGACCGAGGGCATGCAGGTCGTCAGGCGCCTCGGGTCGTCGGGCGCTCGGGTCTCCAGGCGCTCGGGTCTTCAAGCGACTCGGGTCGTCAGGCGCCCTGGTTCTTCAGGCGACTCAGGTCGTCAGCGGGAGTGGGGCGCCCGCGATGCCGATGAGCGAGCTGGACAGCCGGCCGGGCCCACGGACGGCCAGCGAGCAATCGGTGACATCGCCCGCACTGACTACGATCTCGAGAATACCGGAGTAGGTCGGATCCGGCGTTCTGAGCAACCGGGCCGCCAGTTCGCGGCAGGAACGGGCCAACGCCGCCGATGTCTGCGCGCCCGTCGGAACGGCTGCCCAACCGAGCCGTTCCCGGGCGTGCGGGCGGGAGCACCTGACGGACGCACCGGCAGAGAACTTCGCGGCGGGGGCGCAGTCGCCGTAGGGCGCCGGGGCAGCGCCCGCCGCCACCGCGTCCCGTACGGAGCCGAGATAGACCGAGAGGTCATCCGGCCGGACCATGCAGCCCGACCAGTCACGGCCAGCCGCCCGCTGCAGGGCGTCCGCGGTCACCCGCTGGCCCCGTACCCGGAGGGTGGGGAGCCAACGGGGCGCACCGGGTGCCGAGTCCGCCGAGTCCCGCGAGGGCAGCGCGGCGACTCCGCCCGAGGTGGCGAGCCCGGCGTAGCGGGAGGCGGCCTCCCAGCACGGCCCGGCCGTCCCCATCAGGGCCCCGATGGCACCGTCCTGCGCGGCCGGCCGGCCGGCCACGACCGACACGATCTCGCCGGCGACGACACCGCCGCAGGGGCCGAAGGTCACCGGGAGACTGATCACGTCCGGATCGACCACCGGGTCCGGCGCCGAAAGTACGCAGTCACCGATCCGGGGCGGGCCGGCGATCGTCATCGGGAGGGGGAAACCGGTCGTGGGTGGGCGGATCAGGGCGTGCCCGGCAAGCAGGACGATCAGGGCCGCCGTCAGCAACAGCCCGCCTGCCGCCTTCGGCACCATGCTGTCCACGATAGCCCTGTGCGTGACTCAGATCACTCGATCCGCAGTCTCCTGGACCTCTCAGCCCGACCAGACGAGGTCGGCGCCACGGATCCCGACCACGGATCCGACCAGGGTGCGACTGCCGTCCACCCGCACTCCGCACGCCTGCACCGAGCCCACCCCGTCGTAGCCGATCAGACCGACGTCCAGGACGCCCCCCTTCGTCGGGTCGGACGTCCCCATCAGTGCTGCCGCGGCGGCCAGACAATCGGCCCTCGAAGGGCCGGCGCCGGATTTGAGCGAGGTTCCCCACGCCAGCACCTGCGCGCCGTGCGCCGCGTTGCACGGCACCCAGTCGGACAGGTCCGTGCTGTGGAGGCAGTACCCGAACTGGTCCACCAGCGAGCCGTCCCGAAACGCACCGCGCACCGAACGCGCGTAGTTCGTACTCGCGACGCTGGTCACGACACAGGCCGACCACGTCCGGCCGGCCGCCCGCTGGAGCCGGTTCGGACCCACCAGCAGGGTGTTGTAGCGGGCCGCCGGCAACCAGTCGGTCATTGCCGAACCCTTGTTGAGTCCCGACGGCGCGCCGAGGTAGGCGTCCATCCCGTGCGAGCAGCCGACCGAGGCACTGTCGTAGGCCTCCAGGCTCGCCTCGTGGCCGAGTGCGGACACCGACTGGATGCTGAGCACCTCTCCGGCGATGGGGCCCTCGCACGTGTCGTAGGAGGCGCTGGGTACCGGCACCAGCTGTGCGTCGGTACTCGAGATCAAGGCGGTGGCGGGATCGAGATGGCTGACGCAGGAACCGATCCGGGGTGGCGGATCGATGGTGGCGGCGATCGCGGAGCCGCCCGTCAGGGTGCCGTTGAACCGGGGGACGATCACCGCGGTGAGGACGGCGAACAGCAGCAGCAGCAGACCGGGCGTCCGGCCGGGTACGGCAGATCGACGACGCATCCCGATCCCCTCAGCCCGTCATCGGCAACGGTCGGCTGCCTATCCCGAGCACCGATCCGAGCAGCTGCCGACGTCCGGCCGCCGACACCGAGCAGAGCAGGACCTGGGGTCCCATGCCCTGAGCGGCAACCCTGACGGTCAACCGGTCGACGGCACCGGGGTCGAGTCCGCCGAGCACGGCGGTCGCATACTGCCGGCACGACGACGTCAGCGACGCCGGGAGGACCGGCCTCGTGCCGTCGACCAGTCCGGTGGCCAGCAGTTGGCTGTCGTGCGGAGCGGAGCAGGACGCGAGTTCGGTGTCCATCTTCACGACCCCCGGCCAGCACAGACCGAGCGAGCCCGGGACCAGCCCGCCGGTCGCGGACGCCCGGATCGATCCCCGGTAGCTGGCGGTCGCTCCGGTCACCGCACAGGCCGACCACCGCTGACCGGCCGCCCGTTGACGGCGATCGGGTCCGATCTCCTGGGATCCGGTGGCCAGCCCGGGAGTCCAGGCGATCCCCGCGATCGTCCGCGTGGCGGGCAGTCCCAGGAAGGTGGGGGCGCTGCGGGCACAGGCGTCGCCGGTGGTCGGCGCGCGATCGGCCACCCGGCGCCCTGCGGCGGAGCCCGAAGCTTCGACGGAGACCACCTCGCCCACGAGCAGACCCCCGCAGCTTCCGGTGGTCGCAGTCGGCAGCTGGGCCGTCGTGGCCGACATCGTCGACTCCTCCGGCGCTCCGGAGATGGATGTCAGGCAGTCGCCGATCCGGACCGGACCGGGGACCGGGGTCCCCACCGCGGCACCGGCGATCCGGCGCCCGGACCAGGCGGGCCCGCCGAGCACCACGATCAGCGCGCCGATGAGCAACAACGCTCCCGCGATCCTGCGGTCCATCCCACGAAAGTACCTGTCCGCGGGGCCGACCCGGATGGCCGCGCTCCCTGGCGTGGATCAAAGTCGTTGGCATGGATCAAAGTGGCTGGCATGGATCAAAGTCGTTGGCATGGATCAAAGTGGCAGGCATGGATCAAAGTCGTTGGCATGGATCAAAGTGGCAGGCATGGATCAACTTGCGCCATATGGGACGGGAGGGACAGGAGTCGTCACTTTCGCCCATGCCTGGGAAGTTGATCCACGCCTGGGAAACTGATCCACGCCAGCGACGTTGATCCACGCCGCAGACCCGCCGCTACGCGTACGCCTCCACCGGAGGGCAGGAACAGACCAGGTTCCGGTCGCCGAAGGCGCCATCGATCCGGGCCACCGGCGGGAAGTACTTGCGGGCCGGCACCACCCCGGCCGGGAAGACTGCCTGGGTGCGGGTGTACGGGTGGTCCCAGTCGCCGACGAGCGACTCCGCGGTGTGTGGAGCGCCGCGCAGCGGGTTGTCGGTCACCGGCCAGACCCCGGCGGCCACCTGGTCGACCTCGCCCTTGATGGCGATCATCGCATCGCAGAAGCGGTTGATCTCGGCCAGGTCCTCGCTCTCGGTCGGCTCCACCATCAGCGTCCCGGCGACCGGGAACGACATCGTGGGAGCGTGGAACCCATAGTCCGCCAAGCGCTTCGCCACGTCGTCGACGGTCACTCCGGTGGCCGCCGTCATCGGGCGGAGGTCCAGGATGCACTCGTGCGCGACGAACCCGGTCGCGCTGGTGTAGAGCACCGGGAAGTGCTCGTCCAGACGACGGGCGATGTAGTTCGCCGATGCGATCGCCGTCAACGTGGCCCGACGCAGTCCGTCCGCGCCCATCATCCGGATGTAGGCCCAGGAGATCGGCAGGATAGAGGCCGAACCCCAGGGGGCCGCCGAGATGGCACCGATGGAGCCGAACGTCCCGACCTCGCCCCGCGACGGATCGATCAGGCCGAGCGGGTGGCTCGGCAGGAACGGCGCGAGGTGCGCGGCAACCGCCACCGGCCCGACGCCGGGGCCGCCACCGCCGTGCGGGATGCAGAACGTCTTGTGCAGGTTCAGGTGGGAGACATCCCCGCCGAACTCCCCCGGACGGGCCAGTCCGACCAGCGCGTTCAGGTTCGCCCCGTCGACGTAGACCTGCCCGCCCGCCCCGTGCACCAGAGCGGCCAGATCGGTGATGGTGTCCTCGAAGACACCGTGGGTGGACGGGTAGGTGATCATGATTGCGGCCAGGTTCTCCCCGTGCAGCGCGACCTTGGCTGCGAGGTCCGTCATGTCGATGTTGCCGCCGTCATCGGTGCCGACGACGACGACCTTCATCCCGGCCATCACGGCCGAGGCGGCGTTGGTGCCGTGCGCAGACGCCGGGATCAGGCAGACCGTGCGGTGGTCGTCGCCCCGCGACCTGTGGTAGGCGCGAATCGCCAGCAGGCCGGACAGCTCGCCCTGGGAGCCGGCGTTGGGCTGCAGCGAAACGGCGGCGTAGCCGGTGATCTCGACCAACCACTTCTCCAGCTGGTCGACCAGTTCGAGCATCCCGGCGGCGTCCTGGACCGGGGCGAACGGATGCAGGCCGGCGAACTCGGGCCAGGTCACCGCCTCCATCTCGGTGGTGGCGTTCAGCTTCATCGTGCACGAGCCCAGCGGGATCATGCTGCGGTCCAGCGCCAGGTCCATGTCCGAGAGCCGGCGCAGGTAACGGAGCATCGCGGTCTCGGAGCGGTGCTCGTGGAACACCGGGTGCGTCAGGAAGGTGGTCGTCCGCTGCAGGTCGCCGAAGAAGCTGACGGCCGTCCAACCCTCCGCCTCGGCGCCGAAGACGCCCACCACCGACTCGATGTGGGCGGCGCTGGTCTTCTCCGACACGGAGATCTGGACGGCGTCCTCACCGTCGGCCCAGAGGTTGACGCCCTCCTCCCTGGCGGCCGTGACGATCTCGCGCGCCCGCCCGGGCACCAGGGCGCGGACGGTGTCGAAGAAGACGTCGTGCTCCACGGTGACGCCGGCGCCCCGCAGGGTCGCGGCGATCTGTGCGGCCTGCAGGTGCATCTTCTGCGCGATCCGGCGCAGGCCCTCCGGCCCGTGGTAGACCGTGTACATCGAGGCGATGACGGCCAGCAGCACCTGCGCGGTGCAGATGTTGGACGTGGCCTTCTCCCGCCGGATGTGCTGCTCGCGGGTCTGCAGGGCCAGGCGGTAGGCCGGATTGCCGGCGGCGTCGTGGGACACGCCGACCAGACGCCCGGGCAGCTGCCGCTGGACGTCGGTGCGGACCGCCATGTAGCCGGCGTGCGGGCCGCCGAAACCCAGCGGAACACCGAGACGCTGGGTCGAGCCCACGGCGATGTCGGCGCCGATCTCCCCCGGCGGCCGCAGCAGGGTCAGCGCCATCAGGTCGGCGGCGACGGTGACCTTGGCTTCACGGCTGTGCGCGTCGGCGATCAGCGCCTGCTGGTCCCGGACGGCACCGGAGGCACCGGGGTAGGACAGCAGCAGCCCGAAGAAGTCGCCGATCGGCAGGCCGGCGTCGGCCGAGTAGAGATCGGTGACCAGCACCTCGATGTCCAGGGGCTCGGCCCGCGTCATGATCACCGCGATGGTCTGCGGCAAGGTGTCCGCGTCCACCACGAAGCGGTTCGACTTCGACCGGGAGGTCCGGCGCATCAGCGTCATCGCCTCGGCCGCCGCGGTGGCCTCGTCCAGCATGGAGGCGTTGGCGATGTCTAGTCCCGTCAGGTCCGAGACCGCCGTCTGGAAGTTCAGCAGGGCCTCGAGGCGGCCCTGCGAGATCTCCGGCTGGTAGGGCGTGTAGGCCGTGTACCAGGCCGGGTTCTCCAGCACGTTCCGCTTGATCACACCGGGGGTGATGGTGTCGTGGTAGCCCATGCCGATCATCTGGACCATCGACCGGTTCTTCGCCGCGAGCCCGCGTAGTTCGGCCAGCGTCTGCGTCTCGGTGGCCGGTGCCGGGAGGTCGAGCGCGCGGCCCAACCTGATCGCCGGCGGGACCACGGCATGCTCCAGTGCGTCCAGGTCGACCTGGTCGAGGGCCTCGAGCATGGCGGCCAGGCCCGGGACGTCGACGCCGATGTGACGGTCGGCGAAGTTCTCGGGGTCCAGCGGGGAGTGGTGCGCGAAGTTCGAGTGCGCGGCGCGGGAGTACTGATCGATCGGACTCATGGCGTCTGCCGTTTCTCGCAGCCTGGCGGCGGCGCATCGATGACGGAAATGCGGGGACGGCACCGCGTTCTCGAACTTCGAGAGTCTCGAACTTCGAGAGTCTCGAACCTCGGGCACGCGGACGGAACCCTCCCCCTCTGTCATCGGTACCTGAGAGCTTCGCGCGCCGGGTGTCGGCGTCCGGCGCGCTTGCCCCGTCGGCGGGGGCGTCGGCGACCACTGCACGCCGCCGGGCGTCCCACTTTCCAGAGGTGTCTTTCCCTCGCGGTTCAGTTGGCCTGAGAGTTTGGCGGGGAGATTTGCTCCTTCGGCGTCCGGGCTGCTCCCGTACTGCGGAGCAGAGGTGTCCGGACTCTCCCGCGAGGGGTCATCGACGATTCCAACGGTACCAGCGCGATCGCGCGTTCAGGCCTCGTGCGCGACGAGGCTGACGTGGCGCTGCGCACCCTTGTGCAGGTCGACCCGGAGGCTGATACCGGTGCTCCTGGCCGCCAGCACCGCCGAGATCACGGCTGCGATCACGCAGACGGCACCGGAGATGACCAGCGCCAGCGGGGCGCCCCACCTGTCGGTGATCGCGCCCACGATCAAGGAGCCGAACGGCGTCCCGCCCATGAACACGAGCATGTAGAGGCTCATCACCCGTCCGCGCAGCGCCGGATCGGTTCGCAACTGGACGGTGGAGTTCGCCAGCGTGTTGAAGGTGACCGAGAACAGCCCCGTCAGGACGAGCAGTGCCACGAAGATCCAGAGCCACGGAGTCACTCCGAGCAGGACCAGCATGCCGCTGAAGGCGATGGCGGTGCCGAAGAGCACGCTCATCCGCCCGGTGGTGCGGCGCGCTGCGATCAGCGCGCCGACGACGGACCCGGCTGCCATCGCGGTGTTCAGCAGACCGTAGAGATCGGCACCGGCGTGGAAGACGTCCTTCGTGTAGGCCGACAGGATGATCGCGAAGTTGTAGCCGAAGGTCCCCACGAAGAAGACCAGCACGATGGTCCACAGGATCTGGGGCTGCCGGCGGACGTAGCGCAGACCTTCCCTGATCTGGCCGGGACCGCGTTTCGGGCGGGGCTGGGGTTGCAGCTCCGAGGGCCGCATCAGGGCAAGCCCGGCGATCACCGCGAGGTAGGTCGCGGCGTTCAGGCCGAAGGCCCACCCCGATCCGACGAGGCTGATCACCACACCGGCCACGGCGGGGCCGAGCATCCGGGCGAGCTGGAAGTTCCCGGAGTTCAGGCTGACCGCGTTGCGCACCAGTTCAGGCGGCACCATCTCGTTGACGAACGTCTGCCGGGACGGATTGTCCACCACGGTCGCCAGGCCGAGCGCGAATGCGATCAGGTAGATGTGCCAGACCTGGACGTGCCCGGTCAGGGTGAGCACGGCCAGCACCGCGGCCAGCAGGCCCATGCTCGTCTGGGTGATCAGCAGCAGACGGCGTTTGGGATAGCGGTCTGCGATCAGGCCGCCCCACAGGCCCATCAGCAGCATCGGCAGGAACTGAAGCGCCGTCGTGACGCCCACGGCCAACGGCGAGTCGGTGATCTGCAGCACCAGCCAGTCCTGCGCGATCCGCTGCATCCAGGTCCCGGTGTTGGAGACCACCTGACCGTAGAAGAACAGGCGGTAGTTGCGGACGCCCAGCGCCGCGAAGGTCTTCACCTTCTGCGGGCTCTCCGGGACCGGGACGACAACGGCTTCGGGTGCGTCGACGGGCACCGGAGCAGCGCGTTCGGTGACGGATCGGCTCACGCGAGATCCGCCAACCTGGACAGGGCACCGGCCGCCTGTGCGATCAGGTGCTGGTCGGCGAGGTCCAACCTGCCGACCTGCTGGGTCAGCCAGGCGGTGCGTACCTTCCGGGAGAGCTCGACGAAGTGGTCACCCTCGGCAGTTCTGGAGACCAGTACCTGACGGCGGTCGGCCGGATGCGGATCCCGGCGGAGGAAGCCGCGGGCCTCCAGCCGCTCGATGATGCGCGTGATGGAGGGCGGTTGGACGTGCTCGGACCTGGCCAGCTGACCGGGCGTCATCGGGCCGGCCCGACCTACCCGCCCCATCACCGCGGACTCCGAGGGCGACAGTTCGTCGCCGGCCTGCTGGTGGCGGAGGCGACGGGCCAGGATCAGCACCGCCCCTCGAAGCGCAGAGATGTCCTCGCCGGAGACCTCTGCGGTGGGGTCGGACGTCCCGGATTCGGACGGGGTGACCGCTGCGCCGACGACGACCGGCCGGGTGATGCTTGCACTCATATCGTTAGGCTACCTCATTAATAGCCTTGCTCACTAAATCGCAAGCCCGCCACCGCTGCCGCGCCGATCACCTGGTCGACTCCTGTCCCCACCCGCCTCAGACGGGGCTACTCGATCCGCGCCGGACCAGTTGATCGGCGCGGGCAACGCACCGACTGGGCGCAGAGCAGGCCCCCCGGTACCACTGGCACCGGGGGGCGGGGAGGTGGGTCGATGGGTGGCCGGGCGGCGGCCGAGGGCCGGAGGACTAGCCGGCGGTGCGGGCCTGCCGGCGGCGGGACAGTTCGTCATGGGCGACCGGGACGACCCGGTCACCGTCGACGCGCTCGGCCGGGAACTCGGCCAACGTGCCGGTGACGTCGCGCATCGCGCCGCCGACCGCGATGCCGAACACGCCCTGGCCACCTTGCAGGAGATCGACGATCTCTTCGGGCGAGGTGCACTCGTAGACGGTGGCCCCGTCGGAGAACAGCGTCACGCCGGCCAGATCCTCGGTCCCGCGGTTGCGGAGGTGCTCGACCGCGACCCGGATGTTCTGCAGCGAGACCCCGGTGTCCAGCAGTCGCTTGACGACCTTGAGCACGAGGATGTCGGTGAAGGAGTATAGGCGCTGCGTGCCGGAGCCGATGGCGTCCCGGACCGTCGGGACCACCAGACCCGTGCGGGCCCAGTAGTCGAGCTGACGGTAGGTGATGCCAGCCGCCTGGCAGGCCGTTGTGCCTCGATAGCCGACGTACTCGTCGGGGATCGACTCGTCCGGGAAGAGCGCGCCCTGCTCGCTCTCGCGCATTGCGCCACCTTTCGGAATCTTCTGGCCGGCCCGTCAGGTGCCGAACTGGTACTACCGCTCGCAGCCCGCTGAAGACCCGCCGACCAGGAATCCCGCACCCGATCCGGCATCTGACCGGGTCGAATCACAAGCGCGTGAATTGTCCTGACGGTAGGCCCGACTCGGTCCCGGGTCAACGCTCGTCGCGGCGTGTCCTCAACCTTCACTTCAGGGTCACCCCTTTTGCCGGGGGCGCCGGTCCCGCGCTGATCAACTTCGCCCGCGCTGATCAACTTGGCTGCGTTGGGATAGGTGTGACAGGAGTCGACGAGTTGATCAGCGCGACACCAATTGACCAGCGCGGCACCAATTGACCAGCGCGGCACCAGTTGACCAGCGCGGCACCAGTTGACCAGCGCGACCTGACGACGGGTCAGGACTTGTCGAAGTCCTCCGGGGAGACGGAATCCAGGAACTCGCGGAATCGCTCGACCTCGTCCTCGGCGTCGGCGGGCTCGCCGTCCTCGGTCAGGGCCTCGTCCGCGTCCTCGTCCGTCTCGTCAGGGACGACGACGCCGGCCTCGGCGAGCACGGCATCGTCGACGAAGACCGGGATACCGGCGCGGACGGCCAGGGCCACGGCGTCGGAGGGACGGGCCGACACGGTCGTCCCGTCGTCGAAGGCAAGCTCGCCGAAGTAGGTTCCCTCGCGGAAGTCGACCACCCTGACCTGCTCGACCTTGCGCCCAAGCGCGGTGATCACCTGGCCGAGGAGGTCGTGCGTCAGTGGGCGGGCCGGACGGACCCCCTGCAGGTGCATGGCGATCGCGGTCGCCTCGACCGAACCGATCATGATCGGGAGGCTGCGCGGCCCCGAGACCTCGGTGAGCATCAGAATCGGTTGCGAATTCGGCATCTCCACATGTACGCCGACGATGCGCATCTCGATCATCTCGGTGTGCCTTCCTGATTGGCCCATCTGTCCAGCATTCAGTGCGCGGCGGACCTCTCGGCCCACGCAGTCGAACGCTACACGGACGAGAGGTCCGCAGGGCAGGGCGTCGCCCTGACGGAGTCAGATTCCGAGCTCGCGGCGGAGTCCGGCCTTGACCAGCAGGGCGTGCAGTCGCAGGACGGTGGCCGCGACGCCGGCCGCTGCGGCGCCCGCCCGCTCGCGCGCGTCCGGGTCCTTCTGGCGGGCCTGCGCCGACACCAGTTGGGCCACCAGGGCTGATTCGCGCTCGGCGGCCGTGCGGAAGGGCCGGAGGTGACGCGGCTCGAGGCCGGCGCCCAGGAGTTCGGCGACGGTGGTCGCGATCAGGGCCGAGTCGGCGTCGAAGTATCCGCCGGTACCGGCGGACAGCAGTCCGTACTGCTCCAGTTCGGTGAGGTCGGCCGGCTCGAGTCCTGACTCGGCGAGCAACTCGGCTCTGGTCATCCGGATGGCGGTGGTCGGCGCGAAGTCGCCCGGACCGACCGCAGCGGCCGCGGACACCAATGCCCTTGGCAGCCGCGGACTCGGCGTCGCCGGTTCCATCCCACGGTCGATCGCGTCGAGGTGTTCCTTGATGACCTTCAGCGGCAGGTAGTGATCACGCTGGGCAGCCAGGACGTAGCGCAGGCGCTCCACGTCGGCGGCGGTGAACTGCCGGTAGCCCGACGGCGTCCGGTGCGGGGTGACCAGACCCTCCGACTCCAGGAACCTGATCTTGGAGATCGACACGTCGGGGAACTCGGACTTCAGCCGGCCGAGCACGGAACCGATGCTGGCCACTCCGCTCCAGGGTTGGCCCGCCGCCGTCATGACCCGGCTTCACCCACCGGCTGGTTCCCGGTCAGGAACACCAACCGGAACTTCCCGATCTGTACCTCGTCACCGTTGGACAGTCCGGAGGACTCGATCGGCTCGCGGTTGACGTAGGTGCCGTTCAGCGAGCCGACGTCGGAGACCTCGAAACCGTCGCTGGTGCGGCGGAACTCCGCATGACGTCGGGAGACGGTGACGTCGTCGAGGAAGATGTCGCTCTGCGGATGACGCCCGGCGCTCACCACCTCCTTGTCCAGCTGGAAGCGCGAACCTGCGTTGGGACCCCGTTTGACGACGAGCAGAGCCGACCCGGACGAGAGTGCTTCGAGTCCGCCGAGGCCTTCTTCGGTGACCTCGGCCTCGCCGCCGAACAAACCGGTGGAGAAGACCGTCGTCGAGTCGGCGGCGTCCGCGGGCCTGGGAAAGCCCGACTCACTGCTTGTCACTCGGCACTCCTTCGTCAGAAACTGGCTGTTCCCGGCGACGGTCGATGATGACGGGCCCCGGGCTCACGGTGATCAGTTGCCCACGACCGTACCGTGCCGACGGATCGCCGCACACCCGAACCGGAACTCGTCCGCACGACCCGTCGGTCAGGCCTCACCGATCAGGTCCGCGTACGCGGAGGCGTCGAGGAGTTCGGAGATCTCGCCCGGGTCGGACAGCTGCACCTCGATCATCCAGCCATCGCCGTAGGGGTCGGCGTTGACCAGTTCCGGGGTCGAATCGAGCGCGTCGTTGCGCGCGATGACGGTCCCGGTGACGGGCGCGAAGATGTCGGACACGGACTTGGTGGACTCGACCTCGCCGATCGAATCACCCGGACTGACACTCATCCCGGCTTCGGGCATCTGGACGAAAACGATGTCGCCCAGGGAGTTCTGGGCGTAGTCGGTGATACCGATCCGGACGGTGTCCTCTCCGGAGCTCCGGATCCACTCGTGGTCCGAGCTGTAGTGCAGGTCCTGCGGAATCACGGCGTCCGGCCTTTCATCGTTCGTTGCGGAGACTCTGTGGTGCTCGTTGCGGAGACTCTGTGGTGCTCGTTGCGGAAACTCTCGGTGCCCGTTGCGGAGACCCTGTGGTCCGGGGGGGACCGATCTGAACGCAGCCTGCCGAGTTTCTCATCCCCCGGCCGGGCGAGCGTATTGCGGCGTGCGTTCCGGTCGCAAGGCGCTGATCGTCAACTGCTGCAACTGGGTGGTCGACATCGTCCCATTGGCGCGGTGAACCGTGTCCAGCACACCACCGGGGATGGCCAGCGCCGCGGCCAACGTGGGCGGGTCGCCGATGGCCAGAATCGTGTAGGGAACCCGCAGGGCGACGCCGTCCACCGTGATCGCACCGCCGGCACCGCCGAACGAGGAGTCCACCCCGATCCGGACGGACCCGACCTGGTAGGCCTCGGCCCCGGCGTTGCGCAGCTCCTCGACCGCATCCAGCAGCACCTCCGGAGGTACCCGCTGTCCTGGGTCGTCGATGACGATCCTGACGCCGGTCCCGGCGGCGGAGATGGTGCCGGTCAGGATGCCGAGCGCCTGGGCCTGTCGACCGGCCTCGGCCAATGCCTCGGCCGAGGACACGCCGCTGCTCCGCAGCCGCGCGAGAGTGGCCTGGAGGGCACTGATCTCGGAGTTGAGGTCGTCCTCCCGACGCTGCAGGCCGTCGAGGATCTGGACGAGATCGGCCGGCCTGGCCGAGGCGAGCGTGTCACCGGCAGCGGTACGCCGCACCTGGATCACCCCGGCGAAACCGAGGATGGCGCAGAGCAACGCGACCGCCAGCCTCGCGGATGCGCGGCGGTGCAGGGGTTCCCGCTCGTGACGGCCGTGCTCGTCGGTCTCGACCGGCACCGGGGACGGGGCATCCGCCGGCCCGGAGACGTCGGTCATGCCTTGAAGAGGTGGCGACGGATCGCGGCGGCGTTGCCGAAGATTCGGATCCCCAGCACCACCACCACCGCCGTGGACAGCTGCGATCCGACGCCGAGCTGGTCCCCCAGGAAGACGATGAAGGCGGCCACCAGCACGTTGGCGATGAAGGAGATGACGAAGACCTTCGCGTCGAAGATCTTGGCCAGGCTCGCCCTGACGGCGCCGAAGACCGCGTCCAGCGCGGCGATCACCGCGATGGGCAGGTAAGGAGCCATCCAGTCCGGCACCGTGGGGTGCAGGAACAAACCCACGGCGACACCGATGACCAACGCAAACGCAGCGTACAAAGGGCCGTGTCCTCCTTGTGTCCCGGCGAGATCACCCGCGTGGCCGCCGACGACGTGCGGCTCGACCCACCTCGGGCTCGGCTCACACCCGGCTCACCTCAGGACTCTACGGGCGGACCACCGCTGATCAGTGTGAAGAGGTCGGCACCGGCGAGGCGTACTGCAGGTTCGGGGCCCCGCCCGCGGGCAGGGTCAGTGCCGACTGGGCGGACACGTCGAAGCGGATCCCGTACAGCGAGACGAACGTCTGGAAGCGGCCGAATCCGAGGGTGTCCACGAACCGGACGTGCAGGGTCGACGGATCACCGACGGCCTGGATGCCGATCGGCCAGAAGACCGGCCGGTTGTCGACCAGGATCGCGCTGCCGGCCTGCCGGATGGAACTGGTGGTGCGCAATCGGACGCCACCGATGGAGATGGCCTCCGCACCTGAGGACCACAGCCCGTTGACCAGCAGCTGGATGTCACGGTCCAGGATCTGTCCCGCTCCCGAGCTTGCCGTCGACCCGTCGATCACCACCGTCAGACCGGGGCCGGTCACCGCGGTCTGGCCGCCCTGCTGTTCCAGTCGTGCGATCGTCTGCAGAGGACCGCCGGCCCCCAGGCC
Source organism: Nakamurella sp. PAMC28650 (assembly GCF_014303395.1). GTDB lineage: Bacteria > Actinomycetota > Actinomycetes > Mycobacteriales > Nakamurellaceae > Nakamurella. The sequence continues at coordinate 2,743,427 of NZ_CP060298.1, read as the reverse complement.
GGCCTGGGCCGACCGGACCGCTGCGGCCAACGACGATTCCCGGGCCGCTAGCGAAGACTGCCTCGCCTGCGCGTTGTCGATGTCCTGGAGCAGGCCGTTCTTGGCCTGGTCGTTGCCGGCGGCCTGGTCCTTGGTACTGGCAGCAGCGATCCCCAGGACCAGCCCGACCACCACCAGCCCGGCGCTGAGGTAGGCGAGGGCCCGCGACCTCCGGGGTGCCGGCTCCGGCGACGGACCGGACGCCCGGGCGGCCCGGCGGTCCGCTGCCGCCTGGTAGCCCGGGTCCAGATGATCGCTGAACAGCGACTCCAGCAACGGCAGCGGATGACGCAGGGACGGGGCCGGCCGGCCGGTCTCGTCGTGGCGCAGATCGGAGTCGGGCGATTCTCCGTCCACCGGGCGGAACTGTTCCGCGGCCTCGGGTGGCCGATCGTTGGAAGACCTGTCCATGATCAGCGGTGCAGCTGCCAGAGCGCGTAGGCGGCGACCGTCGTGCCGTCGATGATCGTGCCGCCCAGGATCATCGCTCTGAGCTCGGCCTCGGTGAATTCTCCCTGCACCATGTCGATCTCGGTGTCCTCCCGCGCGTGCGCGCCGGGCGTCAGGTCGGTGGCGTGGAAGATGTCGAAGCCCTGGGAGCAGAAGCCGGGCGCCTCGTGCAGGCGCCCGATCCGGCGCCACGAACGGGCCGTGAAGCCGGTCTCCTCCCGGAGCTCGGCCTCCGCCAGCTCCTGGCTGGTACCGGATCCGCCGGTCGGCCAGCCGCCCATCGGGAACTCCCACGACCGCCGTCCGACCGGATAGCGGAACTGCTCGACGAGCAGGTACCGGCCGTCCTGTTCGGCGACGACGATGGCGAAGTCCTGCTTGTCCACCACCCCGTAGACACCGGTGCTGCCGTCGGTCCGTTCGAACTCGTCCTCGCGGACCCGCATCCAGGGGTTCGCGTAGACCACCGTCGATCCCGTCTGCCACATGTCCGGACGATCGGCGGGGCCCTCCGGACGGTCGACCGACGGTCCGGCGGCGCCTGCATTCACGCGTCCACCGGGGCGCCCAGCACGGCGCCGTCGGCGATCGTCCCCGGCGATCCGGCGGACGGCACCACCACGACCCCGAGCACGCTCACGTCCCGACCGAACGTCCAGTCCCCCTGCACGGTGAGCCGCCGGGCCCCGACCAGCGACGGCGAGCCGAACGGGAAGCGGGCATCGAAATCCGGCAGCAGCTTGTAGGCCTTGTCCAGTTCGACCAGCGGCGCCTCGGTCCGGCCAGGCACCAGCCTCACCTCGCCCAGCTCGGTCAACCGGTAGGCGTCCGACCGCAGGACCAGCAGGTCACTCGTGCTCTTCACCGGCAGGAAGCGGGTGCGGTCCACCTCGATGGCCACCGCTCCGTCGAAAACCCCGATCGCGGCCCCCATGGCCGTCTCGATCTGGATCACCTCCGGGGAGGACGGATCAGAAGGGTCGACGGTCTTGACGTTCCTGATGATCGGCAGTCCGAGCACTCCGGCGTTGGCGTCCAGGGTCCGCCGCAGGGCGGGCAGATCGAGCCAGAGGTTGTTGCTGTTGAAGTAGCGGTGCAGGTTGACGTCACCGAACGCCTCCGCGTCCTGCGGGCGGGTCTGGGCCGATTCCCGCAGCACCAGCCGTCCGTCGGCCCGCCGCCTGGCCAGGTGCCCGCCCTTGCGGTCGGCTTCGGTCCGCCGGCAGTACTCCCCGCCGATCGGAGCTCCGGAGGCGGCGAACCAGGCGGCGAGACGCGGGTCCGGCCGCGCTCCGAGGTTGTCAGAGTTCGAGACGAACAGATAGCGAAAACCTCTGTCCAGCAACAGGTCCAGCACACCGGAGCCGTCCAGCGCCGTGTAGAGGTCACCGTGGCCCGGTGGGCACCACTCCAGTTCCGGATCTGCCGGCCAGTCGATCGGCGTCAGGTCGGAGGAGCGCAGTTTGGGTTCGCGGTTCTGCAGGAAATCCAGCGGGATGTCGTCGATCGCCAGGTCCGGGTGGGCGGCGAGCGCGGCGAGGGTGTCGGTCTGGGTGCGGAAGCTGTCCATCAGGAGCAGCGGCAGCTCCACCTCGTACTGCACCCGCAGGGCCAGGATCTGAGCGACGATGACGTCCAGGAAGGTGCGGCCCGGCCGCACGTCGACCAGTGACTTCGCCCGGTCCATCCCCATCGACGTCCCCAGCCCACCGTTCAGCTTGACCACGGCCGTCTGCCGCAGCGCTGTCCTGGCCGCCTCGTCGTCGGTCTCGAGATCCGCGAGCCGGGGTAGCGACTCGATGGGTTCCAGGTCGCTCTCCGAGAGCAGCCCGGTCTCGCCGGAGGCCAGTACCGCGTAGGAGTGGGCGAAGACCGCGATCGCATTCCGGTGCACGCCGGCCCTGGTCATGCGCTGCTCCGCCAGGGCCAGTCCGTCTGCATTCGACATGGCCGAATCGTAGGTCACCCGATCGCCGAGGGGCATCAGACCGGGCCCTGGCCCCTGACGTGCTCGAAGATCAGGTTGGTCTCGGTGAGTGCGACCTCCGGGTGCGCCGACAACTGGTCGACGACGAAATCCCGCAGCGCGGCGGAATCGGCGGCCGCGACGTGCAGGAGGAAATCGTCGGCCCCGGCCAGGAAATACAGGTCCAGCACCTCCGGCAGTCGCCGGATCCGGCCGGTGAAGGCCATCATCCGGCTGCGGGCGCCGGCCTGCAGGCGGACCGAGATCATCGCCTGCAGCGGGCGTCCCAGCACGGCCGGGTCGATGTCGGCGTGGAACCCGCGGATGGCGCCCCCGGAGCGCAGCGCACGGACCCGGCCGAGGCAGGTGGACGGCGCGATCCCGACGGCCGCGGCCAGTGCGTTGTTCGGTGTGCGGGCGTCGACGGCCAGGATCTCCAGGATCCTGCGGTCGACGGCGTCCAGGACGGGCAACGAGGAGGTGACCGGCGCGCCGGCCCGACCCGGTGGCGGAACCGCACGGCGAACATTCTGCGCAGCGATCGTGCCCGGCCAACCCGCAGCCGAATGAATCTTGCTCATCAGGCGATTCTATCGAATTCTCAGCTGAAGATCTTCCGCTGACGGAGGCAGAAGTTCAGACTGGACCAGCACCACAGAACAGTTGCCCTGGAACAGCGGGTGGTCAACTCCCTCACCGTCTCCCGATCGGAAAGGTTTCCCAGATGCGCATCGGCGTGCCCGCAGAGGTCAAGAACCGCGAGTACCGGGTGGCGCTGACGCCTGCCGGTGCCCACCACCTCGTCGGCGCCGGCCACCAGGTGATGGTGCAGCAGGGCGCGGGTGAGGGCTCGCGGATCACCGACGAGGAGTTCACCGCAGCCGGTGCGACGATCGTCGACACCGCAGACGAGGCCTGGTCGGCCGAGATGGTCATCAAGGTCAAGGAGCCGGTGGAGTCCGAGTACCACCGGTTGCGCGCCGACCAGCTGCTGTTCACCTACCTGCACCTGGCCGCCGACCGGCCGCTGACCGACCGGTTGATGGCCGCGGGTACCACGTCGGTCGCCTACGAGACCGTCCAGCTGCCGGACCGATCGCTGCCGTTGCTGGCTCCGATGAGCGAGATCGCCGGCCGGATGGCGCCTCTCGTCGGTGGCTACCACCTGATGCGAAACGAGGGCGGCCGCGGCGTGCTGCTCGGCGGCGTGCCCGGGGTGGCGAACGGGAAGGTCGTCGTCCTCGGCGGAGGCGTCGCCGGCATGCATGCCGCGACCATCGCCCTCGGCATGCGCGCGGAGGTGACGGTCATCGACCTGTCGCTCCCCACGCTGCGCCGGCTCGACACCCAGTTCCACGGTGGCGTGAAGACCATCGCCTCGAACGCCTACAACATCGCAGAGGCCGTGCGCGACGCCGATCTGGTCATCGGATCCGTGCTGATCCCCGGGGCGAAGGCGCCGAAGCTGGTGACCAACGAGCTGGTCGCGCAGATGCGCGAGGGGTCGGTGCTGGTGGACATCGCGGTCGATCAGGGCGGCTGCTTCGCCGACTCGCACCCGACCACCCACGACGACCCGACGTTCACCGTGCACGGGTCGGTGTTCTACTGCGTCGCCAACATGCCGGGCGCGGTGCCGCGGAGCTCCACCTTCGCGCTGACCAACGCGACGCTCCCGTACATCACCGCCCTCGCAGGTCACGGCTGGAGAGACGCACTGCGGGCCGACGCCGCCCTCGCGGCAGGTCTGACCACCCACGCCGGACTGCTCACCAACGCGCCGGTCGGGGCCGCCAACGGCATCGACACGGTGGAGCCCGCGTCCCTGCTGGTCTGAGGTGGGCCCCGGCATGGATCAACTTCGCTGGCATGGGCGAAAGTGACGACTCGCGTCACTCCAGTCCCATCACCGGGAAGTTGATCCATGCAGCCCCCGTCACCACCGGTCGCAACGAACCGACCGGCAGCCAGTCCGGTGCCGCCGGCAGGAATTGGCCGAACTAGGCGAGCGCGGCGTCCAGCGTGATGGCCACGCCCGTCAGCGCCTTGGAGATCGGGCAGGTCTCCTTGGCCGCCTGGGCCGCAGTGGCGAAACCGTCGGCGTCCAGCCCCTCTACCTGGCCACGGACGGTCAGCTTGATGCCGGTCAGCCGGAATCCGCCGGCCGGGTCGGGGCCGAGACCGACCGAGGCGTCGGCGATCAGGCTCTTCACCGTGCCACCGGCCTCGCCGATGATCGCGGACAGCTGCATCGCGTAGCAGGACGTGTGGGCAGCCGCGATCAGTTCCTCGGGGCTCGTCGCTCCGCCGGCCTCGTCTGCGGCGCGGCGCGGGAACGACACGTCGTAGGTACCGGCACCCGAACTGACGAGCGTGACCCGGCCGGACCCGTCCGGCAGCCCGCCGCTCCACTCGGTCCGTGCTGTGCGTGATGGCATGTGCGACTCCTTCGTTCGAGGGACCGTCCTCGTGGTCCGGCCCCGTCCAGGTGACCGGACCCCGACAATTCCCTGACGCAACCATGTGTCGCATCCGGTGCGGGGGCCCGGAGATACCTGACCATGGTGCCCTACGGCCGGCTCCGGCCCACCGGTACCGGTGACGACCGTCTTGAACCCCGGGTGCTGCGACGGGCGCGGGCCACGAGGAACATGGCCACGACCATGATCAGGACCACCACGGCGATTCCGGTGATGACCCACCACGACGTCCCGGCCGCCGGTATCGCCGGGACGCCGGTCGCAACGACCGGCGGTGCAGTGCCGCCGGACGGAAAGACGATGGTGGCCATCGCATCCCGGCTCACCTCACCGCTGGTCAATGTGATCCGCGCGTCCCATGGTCCGTTGGGAAGTCGTGGGTCCAGAGCGATGCCGACCGGTTCCGTCTGGCCCGGCGCCAGCGTGCTGCCCAGCACCACCTTGAACGGGCCGCCACTCAGCCCGCCGGGGCCGTTGGTCAGATTCACCGTCCCGCTGAGATCGATCGCACGCCCCCCGGTGTTCCGGACGGTCGCTGCGAGGGTGGGGCGACCGTCGGACCCCCGGCCCGCCACCAGTTGTTCGACGATGAAGTCGGTGGCCGGCGGGTTGCCAGGACCGATCGACAGGTAGATCCGGATACCGACCCGGCTGACCTGTTCGACGCCCGCCAGGTTGCGCGAAGCGACCTGGGCCCAGACCACCCCGTAGCGCTCCCCCGGTGCCGCATCGCGCGGCACTGCGATCCTCACCGTCGGCTCCGCGGACGTGCGGGGCGGGAGACTGATCAGTGGCCGGCTGACCGAGGTCCACCGGGTCAGCTCGTCCACGTCGCCCTGGAGTCCTCCGGTGAACGATCCACCGGCGATCGTCGCCGCGGTGGCGTAGAGGCTGACCGCCGCGGTGGCAGCGGTCGTGTTCACCACTTCGATGCGCCGGGAGATCACCGCGCCAGGTGCCAGGTGATCGATGATGTAGATGTAGCTGTGCGCCCGCGGGTCGTTCTTCTCGCTGACCGGAGCGTCGACCAACTTTATGCCGATGACGGGCGTGGACGGAAGGTCACCGCCCGCCGTCGGTGCCGCCGTGGCCTGGACCGACTGGTTGGCCGCCGGCGTCGTCGGATTCCCGGTGGTCGACGCGGCGACCGCCCCGGTCCCGGCTGTGGTGAACGCGAGCAGTCCCGCCGCCACCACTGCGATCAGGAGCTGACGCACCGGATCATGCGACGGAGGTGGTCAGCGTGCCCGTGTACAGACCGGCCAGGGCGGTGGATGGAAGCGAGACCGTCAGGACGGGATTCCAGGCCACCGTGTTGATCCCGCTGATGGACGTCGGGGCGACGACCGAGGCCGCGGTCGTGGTCAGAGTGGTGGCCACACTTGCCGGAATCGTCGGGACCCCGAGCACGATGGTGATGGCGCCCGCGTTGTAGCTGATACCCGTCGACACGGTGGGACCTGGACCGGTGAACGTGGTGGAGCTGACCGAAGCCACCCAGGGCGTGGTCACGCCGCGGGCATCAGCCACGGTGACGAGCCCCAGCGACCCGCTCACCGAAGCCGCCCAAGGGGCACTGCCCGACAGCACGGCCGCCGTCGTCGGAGTGATTGCCAGAACGCCACCGGTCAGGGTGAAGGTGGTGACCGTCGGGGAACCCACCGCCTCGGCCTGGGCGCTCGCCCCCAGGGTGAGCCCGATGACCAAGGTGGCGACGGCAAGAAATTTGAGGCTCTTGTGACGTTCTCGTGGGCGTCTTGACCCCTGGTTGTGGGCGACACACCGTGCCCGGTATAGCTTCTGGATTATCTAGAAACAGTCACTATCCAGGAGCACGGTGTGCGCGGTGTAACGATATGGCGAAAGCTGCTCGGTGTCGAGCAACTGCAGGTGCTGGACATGGAGTGGGAGGGGGCCGCCGGCCAGCAGGTGCTGGTCGTCTCGGTGCGTCCGAGCAAGGGCGCCCGGAGCAGGTGCAGTCGATGCCGACGTAGATGCCCGGGCTATGACCAGGGCGGTGGGATTCGTCGGTGGCGGTCGCTGGACTGGGGGTCAACGATGGTGTTCCTGCAGGCTGCGGCCCCGCGGGTGAGTTGCCAGAGGCACGGGGTGGTGGTCGCGGCTGTGCCGTGGGCCCGACCCGGCGCTCGGGCGACGGGAGCGTTTGAGGACCAGTGTGCGTGGTTGGCGGCGCACACCGCTTCGTCGGTGGTGGCGCAGTTGATGCGGACGTCGTGGCGGCATGTGAGCGCAATCATCGAGCACGTCGTCGCCGACGGTTTGGCCGGCCGGGACGTGTTGGCTGGGCTGCGGCGGATCGGTATCGATGAGATCTCCCACCGCAAGGGACACCGCTATCTGACGTGTGTGGTGGATCAGGACTCAGGCAGGTTGGTGTGGGCCGCGCCGGGTCGCAACAGCGACACGCTGCACCGGTTCTTCGACGAGCTCGGCCCGGACCGAGCGGCGGCGCTGACGCACGTGTCCGCCGATGGGGCGCAGTGGATCCACGACACAGTGACGGTCCGGGCCCCGCAGGCGGTGTTGGGGTTGGATCCTTTTCATGTTGTGGGGTGGGCCACCCGGGAGTTGGACAATGTGCGTCGTCAAACGTGGAACATGCTGCGGGGCAACAGTAGCTCCGCGCAGGCGTCGTCGGTGAAGGGTAGTAGGTGGGCGTTGCTGAAGAACCCCGCGGACCTGTCCCCGGAGCAGCGCGGGTCCCTCGCTTCGATCGCGAAGACCAACCGAAATTTGTATCGGGCGTATCTGCTGAAGGAGCAACTGCGGGCCGTGTTCCAGGTCAAGGGCCAGGGCGGCCGGGAACTGTTGGCCGGGTGGATCGCCTGGGCCAGCCGCTCCCAACTGCCCGGGTTCATCGCCTTGGCAAAGACGTTGAAGCGGTTCCAGCAGCTGATCTGGAACACCCTGATCCACCAGATGAGCAACGCTCAGTCCGAGGCCACCAACACTCACCTACGGGCCTTGACCCGCCGGTCCTACGGCTTTCACAGCCCAGAAGCGTTGATAGCCATGGCGATGCTTACCAGAGGCGGGTTATGCCCGCCGCTACCAGGCCGCTAACTGGCCCACGAAAACGTCAGGAGACCCAAATTTGAACCGCATGGCAGGTCTCTTCCAGAAATCGTATTCAATGCCCGAACCGAAACGGATGATTTTCGTAACTGGTCAGGTCTCACCGCGGTGAAATAGACTGTCATTCATTGGGCGAATAGACCGGAGAATGTCGATCTATGTGGGGTGAGCCGTGTCGGCGTGTCGCCGAACAATGGTGTTGTCTGATGCGATAATAATGGAATGACGCAGCCGACGTACGCCGAACTGGTGGAACTGATCGTCGAAATGCGCACCGAACTGAACATCCTCCGCGCCGAGAATGCGGCATTAAAGGTGCGGGTCGCGGACCTGGAAGCACGGTTGCGGACCAACTCGCAGAACTCCTCGAAGCCACCATCGGCGGACGGACCCGGCAAGGCGAAGACCAGGTCGCTGCGCACGCCGTCCACACGCAAGCCCGGCGGACAGGACGGGCACCGCGGGCAGACTTTAGCCCAGGTCGCCGACCCGGATGTGGTGATCCGCCACGAACCGAGCTGCTGCACTGGCTGCGGATCGGATCTGGCCGATGCGACCGAGGTTGGCTGCTCACGCCGGCAGGTCTTCGACATCCCGCCGATCAAAGTGCACGTCACCGAACATCAGATCATCAGCCGCCGCTGCCACTGCGGGAAGACCTCGACCGGCGACACACCCGCCCAGGCGGGCGGACCCGTGCAGTACGGGCCGGTGATGTGCGCGGTCGTCATCTATCTGTTCATGGGGCAGTTCCTGTCCAAGAAGCGGACCGCCCAGGCCATCAGCGAACTGTTCGGCATTCCTGTCTCTGATGGCACCGTCGCCGCGGTGACCAGTCGCGCCGCCGGTGACCTGGGCGAATTTTTGGCCCAGGTCACCGCCCGCTTGAAATCCTCTCCGGTGGTGCACTTTGATGAGACCGGGCTGCGCTGCGAAGGTCGCAACCACTGGCTGCACTCCGCGTCCACCCCGGCCTTCACCAGACTGTTCTTCCACCGCAGACGCGGTACCGAAGCGATGGCCAAGATGAACATCCTGCCCGGCTTCACCGGCACCGCCGTCCACGACGCGTGGGCACCGTATGACACCTACACCGCCGCGCGGCATGCGCTGTGCAATGCGCATCTGCTCCGCGAGCTACAGGCCGTCACCGACCACCACCACGCCAGCAACACAGACCTGCCCGGCGCCTGGTGCTGGGCGCAGCAAGTCCGCGACGCGCTGCTCACCCTGCACAAAGCGGCCGCCGCCCACCCCGACACCCCCGTCGACCAGGCGGTCATCGCCGCCGAAACCGTCAAGATCCGGCACGCCCTCCTCGCCGCCACCCACCCCGACGGCGCCATCGGCCGCAAACACCGAGCACTGGCCCGCCGCATCCACCGCAGAGAAGTCGACTACCTCAAATTCGCCTCCGACCCGGCGATCCCGTTCACCAACAACCCCGCCGAACAAGAGATCCGCATGACCAAGATCCGACAGAAAATATCGGGCACCATGCGCACCGAAAAAGGAGCCGGACACTTCGCGGACCTCCGCTCCTACCTACAAACGACCGCAAAACACAGCGTACCAGCCCTGGCCGCCCTCACCCAGCTGACCAGCAGGAACCCCTGGCTACCCGCCCACACCTGACCAGTTACCAATTCTTTACAAAATAGATGACACCTACTGAACCCAAATAAGAAAGGAGGGACATGATGAATTATACCCAAAACGACAAACCACCGAGGAGCGTGCTCAACACCTTGCGCGCACTCGTACCGCAGCGAGAAGCTACCTTCACAGAGGCACTGCGAATCGCCGAACAGCAAGCTCAACGGTTCCTGCGCCGCCTGCAAGTCCAGACCGGACCCGTGTCGGATGACCTACTGCTCGATCTGCCACGCATCACCATCGAGTACATGGGACGGATGCCGACCAGCGGCTGTAGCTTCTGGGACAACGACCGAAAGACCTGGATCATTCAGGTCAACTGCGACGAACCACTGACCAGACAGCGCTTCACCCTGTTTCACGAGTACAAGCACATCGTGGATCACGGTCGCACCGACCAGCTGTACGGCATCGGCCGGGACGCGGGCAAGCACGCCGAACAAGCCGCCGATTACTTCGCCGGATGCGTCCTCATGCCGCGTCCGCTCGTGAAGCGGGCCTGGTGCCAGGGCATCCAGACAGCCGAGCAACTGGCTATCTGGTTCGACGTCTCGCCGGTTGCCGCCCGCGTCCGACTGGCACAGATCGGCCTCACGGATGACGAGCCGATGGCTCGCTGCATGCCGCCGAAGACCGTCGGCGCTTGGGCGTCTCGACAGACTTTCCGCTCGTACTACCGCCAGCTCAGCACCCGACCACTCGCATTGCAGGAGACGTCATGACACAGACCAACGCTCGAACCGCGACATCAGACTTCCCGGCGGTTGAGAAGTTCGCCGTCTCATACCTGCGGGTGTCGACCACCCGGCAACTGGACACCGCCTCCGACGTCGACCCCGACGGCAACTCGATCGCCACCCAGCGGGAAGTCTGCGGCGGCAAAGTCGACAAGCTGCACGCCACGCTGCAGAAGGAGTTCTTGGAGCCGGGCAGCTCGGCCCAGACGATCGAGAAGCGGCCCGTCTTCCGACAGATGCTGGCCTACCTGGCCGAGCACCCGGAGATCGACTACGTCGTGATCTACCTGCGCTCGCGTGCCTTCCGCAACCTCGGCGACGCCGTCATCACGAAGCGCCGGCTGGAGAAGATGGGCGTCAAGCTCGTTTCCGCCAAGGAGGACTTCGGCGAAGGCATCATGGCCGACGCTATGGAAGCCGTCACCGACATCATCAACGAAGTGCAAGTCCGCATGTCGGGCGAGGACATCAAGGTCAAGATGCAGCACAAGGCCGAACAGGGCGGCACCAATGGCGGGTCTTCATATTTAGCAGACATCCCATGTCGATTGGTGTCAAGCGGCGGGTGCCATTGCAGTTTGCGTGACGCTGGCTGAGGAGTTCCAGGCGACGGTTTCGTCGTAGAGGGTTCCGCTCTCGAGGCAGCCGTGCAGGATGCCGACGAGTCGGTTGGCGACTTGGCGGAGGGCTGCGTGGTGGCCGGTTCCGCGGGCTCGGATGGCGTCATAGTAGGCGCGGGTGCCGGGCGATCCGTTGAGGGAGCCGTAGGCCTGCAGGTGCAGGGCGACGCCGAGCCGGCGGTTGGTGGCGTGCCGGGCTAGGACGACGGATTTTTTCCCCGATGCCCTCGTGATCGGGCTCTGTCCGGAGTAGTTTTTTCGGGCGCGGGAGTTGGCGAACCGTTGCGGGTCGTCGCCGAATTCGCCCAGGACGCGGGCGGCCAGGACCGGTCCCAGGCCCGGCTGGCTCCGGTAGATCTGCGCGGCCGGGTGTCGGTCAAAATTTTCTGCCATCACCGACTGCATCGCGGTGATCTGTTCGTTGATAGCGGTCAGGATCTTGACCTGGCCGAGCACGATCGCGGCGTAGGCCGCCTCCACGGCGGCGGGTTGCCGAAGGCCCGGCGTGTGCAGCAGCGTGAGCAGTGGTCCGGCTTTGTCCTGGATGTGGTGCCGCCGCGCCGCGGCCAACGCCGACACCACCTGGCTGCGGGTGAGCCGGGCGGAGCGGGCCGGGTCCGGCGCGCGGCTGAGCAGGATGAGGGCGTCCGTGGCGGCTAAATCCGAAAATGCCTGCACCGCAACGGGAAAGAAGTCAAGTAGTGCCGATCGGAGGCGCAGCACGTGCCGGACACGTTCCCAGATCAAGTTTTGATGAGCACGGCCCAGTAGCTTCACCGCGTCGGCCAGGTTGGTGTCCCCGGCGATCTCGCGGTGATGGGCTCGGTCTAGCCGGACGATCTCGGCTAGGACGTGGGCGTCGCCGGCGTCGCTTTTGGCCCCCGAGGTGGAGTACCGGTCGCGGTAGCGGGCCGAGGACATCGGGTTGATCGCGTAGACGTGGTAGCCCGATGCTCGTAGGGCGACCACCCAGGAGCCGCGGTCGGTTTCGATGCCGACGAAGACCCGGTCGGCGGTCTGCTCAGGGGTGAGGTCGACCCAGTCGGCGGGGGCATGCTCGGCGACCAGCGCGTGCAGCTTCGCGATTCCGTCCAGTCCCTCGGGCAGTCTGGCGCGGCTGAGCCGCCGCCCGGTGTCGTCCTCGATCTCGATGTCGTGGTGGTCCTCGGCCCAGTCGTCGCCGATCATCAACAGCATTGGCCCCAGCTCTTCCCTTGTCCGTGTCTGGCCTGGTGGAACGGGCGGGCAGCATGCGGAGGCTTCTGCGACCTAATGAACAAGTGCTCACGTCCAACCGCCCGGGCACGACATCTCATCAGCAGTTTCCAGCCGCCGGCAACCGGTGGGCGCACGGTCTGCTAATAGGCATCCCCGAAGAGGCGGTGCCCGGGGCTAAAGGAGTGCTGACCCACCGGCTGCTGTCGTCATCAAGCCTTCCAGAGTTCAGGCTTGATAGCTCTCATTAGGGCTTGAGCGTGGTTGCCGCCCGGCGTGATGCGCGGGTGCAGGCGAATCGTATCCGGCGTTTCTGGTTGGTGGGGTTACGGAACCCGAACGCGATGCGGCCGATGTGCTTGACGATCCGGTTGTAGCCTTCGGACCGGCCGTTGCTGATGCCGGTGAAGATCCCTTCGATGATGGAGGATCGCCAGTCGTCGACGGTCTGCGCGAGGCGGCGGATCTGCGCCGATGTCGATGTGGTCGGCGCAGAACATCTGGAAGTCGGTGAGTCGCTGCCAGACCAGCGCCCAGTCTGGTTCGGTGCCGGCCAGCTTCAGCAGGTGACGGAGCAGTTCCTTTGCTCGCCAACAGTTGTGCAACCCGCCGGTGGGGTCGGCGGCCTTCATTGCCTGGAACATCTTGACCCGTTCCGCGGCGGTCAGCGTCTCGCCGGCGCGCAGCAGAGGAGTTGCGCCCGCGCCCACTCGGGGTCGATCTTGCGGCCCCGGCGGCCGCGGTTGGTCCAGGCCAGTTCCCGCCGGTAGTCGGTGACGGCCCGGTTGGCCAAGGCGACCAGGTGGAAGCGGTCCAGGATGACGATCGCGTGGGGCAGCGCTTCCCGGACGACCTTGGCGTAGGTCGCCGAGGTGTCGATCGCGACGTGCGTGATGCCGGCCCGCCACGCATCGGTCTGAGCCTCGATCCATTCGATGACCGTCTTGGAGCTGCGGCCGTTGACCTGCGCGAACAGCCCACCAGGGCCGCTGATGTCGACCAGCCCGGTGTCGAACCGGTCGATCCATACCTTCACCCCGGTGTCGGTCGCGATCTCGTAGCGGCCCTTGCCGCGGCGGGTCTCGTCGATGCCCAGCACTGTCACGGCCGGCGGTGGCCCGGCAACGGGGATCATCAGCTCGGCGTACGCGACGAACGCGCGGTGCGCGATCGGCCAGGTCATGCCGTACTCGCCGGCGACGTCGGACACCGACCGGGTGTGTTCGCCGATCGCCTCGGCGGCCCGTTGCCGCAGCCGGGTCGTCAACCGGGACCGGGCGGGGATGCCCGGGAGCGATTCGGTGAACGACTTCCGTTCGCACCAGACGACTTTGCAGTGCCACTTCTGTTTGCGCCACAACAGGATCGGGACATCCGGTCCGATCGTCACGTCCCTCGGCCGCGTCGTGACCCAGCCTTTCGGCGAGCTGGACTGCTCACCGCACTGCGGGCACCACCCCGCCAATTCCGGGTCCGTCACACACTGGGCGACCCGCCGGCCGTCCGCGTCCAACCGGACGTCGATGACCTGCAATCCTTCGATTCCTAACAGCAGTGAACTACCCTGATCCATGGCTGGTGGTCCTTCGGTCTGGGTGCGTGAGAACAACCAGTTTGCAAGGACTACCAGCCCTCAACCCCGCCGACGCGCCGCCGCCCGTCAGGCCACCCCAGCCCTAATGAGAGCAATCGGGTCTCACATCTGCGAGGCTTGGTTGCGACAGCAGCCGGTGGGTCAGCACTCCTCTAGCCCCGGGCACCGCCACTTCGGGGATGCCTATTGGTAGACCGTGCGCCCACCGGTTGCCGGCGGCTCGAACTGCTGATGAGATGTCGTGCCCGGGCGGTTGACGTGAGCACTGGTTCATTAGGTCGCAGAAGCCACCGCATGCTGCCGTGTGTTCCATCAAGGCTGTGGACAACGGAAGGACTGGGCCAATGCGGTTGATGATCGGCGACGACTGGGCCGAAGATCACCACGACATCGAAATCGAGGATGAGACCGGGCGGCGCTTGTGCAAAGCCAGGCTCCCGGAGGGATTGCCCGGGATCTCCAGGCTCCATGAGCTGATCGCTCAGCACGCCCCGAGCGACTGGACGGACCTCACGCCAGAGCTGGCCGCGGACCTGGTCTTCGTCGGCACCGAGACCGACCGCGGTCCGTGGGTGGTGGCATTGCGGGCAGCCGGCTATCACGTGTTCGCGATCAACCCGATGTCTTCGGCCCGCTACCGGGAGCGGCACAGCACTTCCGGTGCTAAGCCTCGATCAGTGGACCTGGTCGGTTCCTGACCGGCGTGGAAACTGAAGAAAGTGCCCTTGAACTGCGATAATCGGTTTGTCTAGAACCTGATTGGCGCGGATCGGAAGGACACTTTCAGTGAGATTGTTGCACGCCTGGAAACCAGATGCAGCGACGTTCGACGATCAGAATCTGGTGTCGGCGGCCGGGCTGGTCCCGGTGCTGGCGCTGGCCGAACGGACCCAGCTGCCGGAACTGGTCGGCCGGCAGCTCCGGTTCGACTCCGAACGGATCGCCTCAGCGGCGGCGAACCCCGTCGGGAAGATCATGTCGATCATCGCCGGGATGCTGACCGGCGCCGACTCCATCGCCGATCTGCAGATCATCCGCTCTGGCGGATCGCAGAAACTGTTCGGCGCGGTCTACGCACCTTCGACATTGGGGATGTTCCTGCGGGAATTCACCCACGGACACACCCGCCAATTGTCGGCGGTCCTGGCCCGGCACCTGCTGGCCCTGACCCGGCGGACCGGGGTGCTGGCCGGCATCGATGTGCAGGCGTTCATCGACATCGACTCGCTGCTACGACCGGTCTACGGACACGCCAAACAGGGCGCCAGCTTCGGGCACACCAAGATCGCCAACCGGCAGGTGTTGCGCAAAGGACTCTCACCGCTGGTCACCACCATCAGCACCGCGATCGCCGCACCGGTGATCGCCGGGGTCCGCCTGCGGGCCGGGAAAGCCGGATCCGGGCGGGGCGCCGCCTCCATGGTCACCGAAGCGATCAACCTGGCCCTCGCCGCTGGTGCCAAGCCGGCGACCATCCTGGTCCGCGGCGATTCGGCCTACGGCTACAGCGATGTCATCGCGGCGGTCCTGCGAGCCGGCGCCAAGTTCTCGTTCGTGCTCACCAAGAACAAAGCAGTCAACCGGGCCATCGGCGCCATCCCGGCCGACGCGTGGACGCCGGTACGGTATCCCGGCGCCGTCATCGACCCGGACACCGGAGAATGGATCTCCGACGCCGAAGTCGCCGAGATCAGCTACACCCTGCTGGCCGGCACCGGAAAGGCCACCACCGCCCGGCTGATCGTCCGCCGCGTCAAAGACCGCAACCACCTCGACGAACTGTTCCCCGTCTGGCGCTACCACCCCTTTTTCACCAACAGCACCGAAACAGTGACCGACGCCGACATCACCCACCGCCAACACGCCATCATCGAATCGGTGTTCGCCGACCTGATCGACGGGCCCTGGGCCCACCAGCCCTCCGGCCACTTTCCGGCGAACTGCGCCTGGACCATCCTGGGCGCTATCGCCCACAACCTGCTCCGCGCCGCCGGCACCTGCATCGACACCGCCCACGCCGTCGCGCGAGGAGCGACGCTGCGGCGTCGGCTGATCAACGTCCCCGCCCGGATCGCCCGACCCCAAGGCCGCCGCATCCTGCACCTACCCACCCACCACCCCCACCAACGTCAGTGGAAACAGCTATGGGACAACGTGTTCAGCCCGCCGCACCAACAATCGTCCGCAGCCTGAAACTACCCGAACCCGGCCGAGAACGCCGCCACAGGAACCACATTGGACACGCTGGAGCAGACCAGCAGATCAACCACGCCCGACCCCAAAAACGACACACGAACGACCGTCCGCCTCCGCAGCAAGATCATCATCCAGGCAGGTCCACTGATCGAGGCTAAGAGCGACGCCGGTGATGCTCACGTCTTGGCAGAAATAGTCCGCGTCGACCGAGATCACCACCGCGAGATCGCCGGTGACACCGATCTGGCCGATGCAGTGAAGCTGCTGGCCCGCGCCCACCAGAACCTCATCTGGGAACGAGTTCGTCACACCTTACGGATGCGGTCAGCGCTGTTGGAATTCTTTCCCGTTGCGGTGCAGGCATTCCCGGATCTGGCTGCCGCCGATGCGCTGATCCTGCTCGGTCGCGCACCTGACCCTGACCGAGCCGCAAAACTGACCCGTGGCCAGGTGGTGTCGGCCTTGACCGCAGCTCGCCGACACCACGTGGACGATCGGGTCGAACCACTGCGAGCACTGCTGCGGCAACCAGCTCTGCGGCAACCTCCCACCCTCGAGGCGGCCTACGCCGCCGTGGTCGCCAGCCAGGTCAAGGTGCTCACAGCACTGAACGAGCAGATCACTGCACTGCAGGCTGTGATGACACAAAATTTTGATCGACACCCGGCCGCCCAGATCTACCTGAGCCAGCCGGGCCTCGGACCAATCCTGGCCGCCCGGGTACTGGGCGAATTCGGGGACGACGACACGCGATTCATTAACTCCCGCGCCAGGAAGAACTACTCTGGCCAAAGCCCGATTACCCGCGCATCGGGGAAGAAGACCACGGTGATGGCCCGCTACGCCACGAACCGCCGACTCGGAGTGGCCCTGCACCTGCAGGCATACGGCGCCCTCAACGGATCACCAGGTACCCGCGCGTACTACGACACCATCCGAGCAAGGGGAACCAACCACCACGCCGCTCTCCGCCAGGTTGCCAACCGCCTGGTCGGCATCCTCCACGGGTGCCTAGACTCTGGCACCCTCTATGACGAGACAGTAGCGTGGCCGGCCGAACCCATCAACACGCGGGAACCGATGACCTCAGCTGCTTGACACGACTCGACATGGGATGTCTACCAAGTTCGAAGAGCCCCAATGGCCGCGCACGCATCGGCTACCGGAACGTTCGCATCGACTACGAAGGTCGACAGGTCAACACCATCGCCATCGACGAAGAGCGGGCACCGCTCACCCGCAAAGCCTGGGAGCTCTACGCCACCGGCGACTACTCGCTCGAGCGGCTTTGGGAAGCCATGGCCGACCTGGGTCTGACTACCCGTCCGACGCGGCGTTGGCCATCGCAGCCGGTGTCCGTGTCGAAGCTTCATCGAATGCTGCGCGACCCGTACTATACCGGGCTGCTCGTCTACAAGGGTGCCACCCACCCTGGCCGACATGAGGCAATCATCAGTCAGCAACTATTCGACCGCGTGCAGGAGGTCATGGACGCCCGGTCTCAACGTGGCCAGCGCGACCGGCTGCTGTTCCACTACCTAACCTCGCGCTTTCACGCGGATACTGACCGGGGTGTTTCGAAGTAAGCGAAAGGTGCCCCTACCTGCGATAATGAGGGTCTTCGAGGTCCACATCGTCAGCAAACTGGAGCACCTTTCTGATGCAGCAGCCTACCGGCTTCTACCCGCCGTTGACAGTGGACACGACCGCGAAGCGGGTGGTGTCCCACGCCGGTGCGGTGCTGCTGGTCGCCACGGCCGGCAGGGTCGGTTTGGACCGGGAGTTGTCGGCGGCGTTGGCGCCGTGGCGCAAGCAGTGGGCAGTGCTGGACCCGGGGAAGATCCTGCTGGACCTGGCGATCAGCGTCGCCATCGGCGGGGACTGCCTGGCCGACATCGCGGCGCTGCGCAGCGAACCCGCGGTGTTCGGGCGGGTCGCGTCCGACCCCACGGTGTCCCGGCTGATCAACACGTTGGCCGCCACCCCGCAGGCGGCGTTGGCGGCGATCAACCGCGCCAGAAGCGTTGTCCGCGATCGGGTGTGGAGACTGGCCGGGAAGGATGCCCCCGACTTCGAGGCGTCGCGGGACCGGCCGTTGATCATCGACCTGGACGCCACGTTGATCACCGCCCACTCGGACAAAGAGTGGGCGGCGCCGACCTACAAGAAAGGCTTCGGGTTCCATCCGTTGGGGTCGTGGGTCGATCACGGCCCGGACGGCACCGGCGAGCCGCTGTCGATGATGCTCCGCACCGGTCGGGCCGGCGCCAACACCGCCGCCGATCACATCGCGGTCACCAAAGACGCGTTGCGGCAGTTACCGTTCGCCCGCCGCGGCGGTCGGATCGGCCGGATCGGCCAGAAGGTGTTGATCCGCGCCGACGGTGGCGGCGGCACCCACGAATTCCTGGGATGGCTGGCCGGACAGGGACTGTCGTACTCGGTGGGGTTCGGGTTGTCGCAGGACATCGTGGACAAGATCAACCAGATCCCCGACCAGGGCTGGACCCCGGCCTACGACGGCGACGGGAAGGTCCGCGACGGGGCGTGGGTCACCGAACCGACCGGGATGCTGACGTTGAAGACGTGGCCGCCGGGAATGCGGGTCATCGTGCGGGCCGAACGTCCGCATCCCGGGGCGCAGTTGCGGTTCACCGACGTCGACGGGAACCGGTTGACCGCGTTTGTCACCAACACCACCGGTGGGCAACTCGCAGATCTGGAGTTGCGGCACCGGCACCGGGCCCGCTGCGAGGACCGGATCCGCGGCGCCAAGGACACCGGATTGCGGAACCTGCCGCTCACCGGGTTCGCGCAGAACCAGATCTGGGTCGCCGTCGTCCAGTTGGCCACCGAGCTGACCGCCTGGTTGCAGATGCTGGCCTTGACGGGTACCGGAGCGCGCCGTTGGGAACCGAAACGACTGAGGCTTCAACTGTTCTCCGTCGCCGGGATCATCGCCCGCCGATCCCGACGCACCTACCTTCGGCTGTCCGGGCACGCCCCGCACCGGCACCTGTTCACCACCGGCCTGACCCGACTGCACACCCTCCCGCAGGCCACTTGACCCCAAGCAACCCCACCCGACCAGCAACAAGAAGAACCACCGGAACGTGGAATCCGGCACCACCCAGGTGACCTTGGGTCGCTCCGACGAACCCGCAGACCCCGCGGCGGGCGTCACAACACCAGATCTATCGCGCAGAGGGAAGGCCGACCATCTCAAGAAAGATCGAGGCTAAAGGGCTTGCTGTACTGCGATCGCTGCCGCCAGAACGGCCGCACGTCCCGCATGATCTACACGGAGGCCCAAGGGCGCGGTGGCATCCGCTATGAGTACTTCCTCTGCCGCGGACGGCAAGACGGACTCTGCGATCTGCCCCACCTCCCAGCCGCGCAGGTCGAGGATGCGATCACCCGGCACTACGCCACGCTCGGGCTTCCTGCCAACTTCGTCGCGGTGGTGCGCGGAGAGCTCGAAGCGACCATGGCAGACCAACAGTCCACCGTGAAGGAGCTGCACAGCCAGCTCAAGACCCAGCTGGCCCGGCTCGACGTGCAGGAAGAGCGGTTACTTGACCTCGCCGCCGAGGGCGATCTGCCGAAGGAGAAGATCAAGGCCCGGCTGCGCAAGATCCAGCAGGAGCGAGCATCTGCCGAACGTGGTCTCGATGAGACGGCCGAGCAACTGGCCGTCGGGGCGCAGATCCTGACGACCTACCTGGAGCTGCTTGAGCAGCCGCAGAAGTTGTACGAACGGTCACCAGACGAGTCGCGGCGCACCCTGAACAGCGCGTTCTACGAGGAGATCTTCCTCGAAGACCACGGCGTCCAGTTCGACGTGAAGACACCGCCGATCCGAGAGTTCCACGATGCCGTCCCGGCGTTCCACATCCGCCAGGCCAACGATTCGTCTCGTCATTACCGCACGTCAGGGGCATCACGGCAGACCTGGGCAAAAACGGGCGGAATGGACGGGGACGTGAAAAGAGGCCCTGTCGTTGCCGACAAGGCCTCTTTGTCCACCTGGACCTACTCACTCGCTGACCATTTTCAGGTCGGTGGTTCGAGTAAGCACGTCTTGGTCGGGATGACAGGATTTGAACCTGCGACCCCTTGACCCCCAGTCAAGTGCGCTACCAAGCTGCGCCACATCCCGGCCGCCCGGCATGCCGGGCCTGCCCAGACTACCGCAGCGCGCATGATGGTCGGGACCGCTCGAGGCCGGCGGCCACTTCTTCGAGGGAGCAGACCTGACCACCGTCATGATCGGCCCCCTGCTCGCCATGCTGCTGGTCGTGCTGGCCGCGGCGGCGGCGCTGGTCGTCAAACTGCAGGAACTGGGCCACGCGCGGGACACGCTGATCGCGGTCGTCAGAGCCATCGTGCAACTGGCGCTGGTCTCGCTCGTGATCGGTTACGTGCTGCGGTCGATGTGGTTGACGGCGGCGTTTCTGACATTGATGGTGATCGTCGGTGGCGGGACGTCGGCCAAGCGGATCACCGGATCGCTCCGACTCAGGTCCTGGTGGGCCGTGGTTCCGATCCTGTCCGGCCTGTTGCCGGCGCTGGCCCTCATCCTGGCCAGCACGGTCGTCCCGCTGCACCCGGTCGCGGTGCTGCCGAGCGCCGGCATCCTGATCGGCGGCGCGATGACGGCGACGTCACTGGCCGGCCGGCGCACGGCGGACGAACTCGCGGTACGGCACGGTGAGTACGAAGCAGCACTGTCGATCGGCCTGGTGCGACGCGACGCCGTCGTCCTGGTGGCCAGACCGGCCGCCGCGCTGGCCCTGATCCCGGGGATGGACCAGACCAGGACAGTCGGCCTCGTCACGCTGCCCGGAGCCTTCGTCGGGGTCCTGCTCGCCGGTGCATCGCCCTGGCAGGCCGGAGCCACCCAGGTGCTGGTACTGGTCGCCCTGCTGCTCGTCCAGGCCATCGCGGTCGCGGTGACCGTGGAACTCATCGCCGCCGGTCTGCTGCCGGCGGGCAAAGTGGTGCTGACCCAGTAGCGGTTCGGTCCCTTCGAAGGGGCTCAGCCACGTCGAAGGGACCGAGATCGAACTACTTCCTGGCCCCGCGCTTCTCACGGACGCGCACGTTGACGCGGACCGGGGAGCCCTTGAAACCGAAGTCCTCCCGCAGGCGACGCTCGATGAACCGGCGGTACCCGGCCTCCAGGAAACCGGTGGTGAACAGCACGAACGTCGGCGGCCGGTTGCCGGCCTGGGTGGCGAAGAGCACCTTCGGCTGCTTCCCGGAGCGCACCGGGGGCGGCGTGGCCTGGATCAGCGTGCCGAGCCAGTTGTTCAGCTGGCCGGTCGGGATCCGCTTGTCCCAGGAGTCCAACGCCGTCCGCAGCGCCGGTGCCAACCGGTGCACCGACCGCCCGGTCTTCGCCGAGATGTTGATGACCTCGGCCCACTGCACCCGCGCCAGGTCCCGGTCGAGTTCGCGTTCGATCTCGGTCCGTCGGTCACCGTCGACGAGGTCGGCCTTGTTCATCGCGATGACCAGCGCCCGGCCGGACTCGATCACCATGGTGATGACCCGCTGGTCCTGCTCGGTCAGCGGAGTGGAGGAGTCGACGAGCACGACGGCGACCTCGGCGGATTCCAGCGCCGACTGGGTGCGCAGCGAGGCATAGAACTCCATGCCCTTGGCCTGGTGCACCCGCTTGCGCAGGCCGGCGGTGTCGACGAAGCGCCAGACCTCGCCGTCCAGCTCGACCAACGAGTCGACCGGGTCGATGGTGGTGCCGGCCACCGAGTCGACGACCGACCGGGACTCACCGGACAGCTTGTTGAGCAGCGAGGACTTCCCGACGTTGGGCTTCCCGAGCAGCGCCACCCGTCGTGGTCCGCCCTGGTTCGCCGCGAACTCCGACGGAGCCTCCGGCAGCGCCGCCATGATCGCGTCGAGCAGATCGCCCGAGCCACGGCCGTGCAGCGCCGAGACCGGCCACGGCTCACCGAGCCCGAGGTTCCACAGGGCCGTCGCGTCGGCGAGCGTGCGCTCGTCGTCGACCTTGTTGGCGACCAGGATCACCGGCACCTTCGAGCGACGCAGCACCTTGGCGATCGCCTCGTCGGTGTGCGTGGCACCGACCGAGGCGTCGACCACCACGAGCACCGCATCGGTGGTCTTCATGGCCCGCTCGGCCTGCAGCGCCACCTCGCCCGCCATGCCTTCGGCATCGGGCTCCCAGCCGCCGGTGTCGACGACGGTGAACCTGCGGCCGGCCCACAGCGCGTCGTAGGAGACACGGTCACGCGTGACACCGGGGATGTCCTGGACGACCGCCTCACGGCGGCCGATGATCCGATTCACCAACGTCGACTTGCCCACGTTCGGTCGGCCGACGATCGCCAGGGTCGGCGCTGGCACGACCGGGCCGCCACCGTCCTCGCCGTAGCCGTCGTCCTCCCAGCCGGCGAATTCGGTCTCGTCGCTCCAGATGCCGTCACCGGCCGCCTGTTCCGCGGCCAGTCCGTCGAAATTGTCAGTCACTTGTTTGCCTTCTTCCCAGGGGAAATCGTCTTGTCGAGCTGGATGACCAACTCCGACAACCGATCCCGAATCAAATCTGTGGCGGAATCCACCGCTGTCCGGCCCGCACCGGCCGGAATCGGGAACGGGTCCCCGATCAACACCCGCACCGAGGGCCGGAAACGCCGACCCCGGCCTTCCGGGCGGGCCGTGCCGCGGACCGCGACCGGAAGCACCGTCGCGCCGGCCCGCGCGGCCAGCCACCCGGCTCCGCCGGAGATGTTCTGGACGTCGCCGGCGCCGCGGGTGCCCTCGGGGAAGATCCCGATCGCACCTCCGGCCTTCAGCTGGGCCAACGCCTCCAGCAGCGGTTTCCGATCGGGGACGTCACGATGGATGGCGTACTGACCGACGTTGCGCAGCAGCCACCCCATCGGGCCGGTCACCGCTTCGGCCTTGATCAGGAACGACACCCGGCGGGGTAGCGCGCCGAACAGCACAGGCCCGTCGAAGAAGTTGGAATGGTTGGCCACCACGACCAGCGGGCCGGACGCCGGCACCCGCGCCATTCCGGTGACGCTTTGGCGATACATCAACAGCGACAACGTGATACCGATGCGGCGGCCCCGGTCCATACCCTTGCGGCCGGAGTGCGGCGGCCACGGGTCCTGGGTGCCGCCGAGGTGACGCCACCTCATGCGATGCCTCGCTCCGCAGCGAGTTCCAGCACCCTGGCGACGGTTTCGGACAGTTCCATGCCCGACGAATCCAGCACCACCGCGTCGGCGGCCGCCTGCAGGGGGGCGTGCACGCGGTTGGCGTCGTGGGTGTCCCGTCGGTGCAGATCCTGCGCCACTGCCGCTAGATCCGGAGCCGAGGGCCCGGAACCCATTGCAGCGCCTACGTTCTGGGTGTGCCGACGACGGGCCCGCTCGGCAGCGTCGGCGGTCAGGTAGATCTTCAGGTCGGCGTCGGGCGCGATGACGGTCCCGATGTCGCGGCCCTCCACCACCATCCGGCCGGAGGCGGCGAGCATCTGCTGGCGATCGAACAGCCACGCCCGGACCGAGGGATTCGCCGACACCGGCGTGACGGCGAGAGTCACCGGCCGCCCACGGATCTCGTCCGTGACGTCCACTCCGGCCAGTAGGTGCGACTGGTGGTCGGGGCTCACCGGCGAGGAGAAGTTCAAGCCCTCCAGCACCTGCACCACGGCGGTGTCGTTCACCGGGTCCGCTCCGGCGCGCAGGACCGCCAGCGTCACCATCCGGTACATGGCGCCGGTGTCCAGATACCCGGCACCCAGCGCGGCCGCCACCCGACGTGCCACGGTCGATTTTCCAGTGCCCGAGGGGCCGTCGATCGCGATGACGAAAGTGCCTGCCTCGCTCGACCTCTCGCCACTCGAGCGCCGGTTCACAGACCGACTGCCTTGTACAGCAGTGCGATCTCGACGGGGTTCAGCTTGCGCAGGGTGCCGGGCCGCTGGTGTCCGAGCTGCACGTCGCCGATCTTGGTGCGGACCAGCCTGGACACCGGATGTCCGGCCTCGCCGAGCATCCGGCGGACGATGTGCTTGCGACCCTCGTGCAGGACGACCTCGACCACGGCGCGGCCGGCGTGCACGTCGACGACCTCGAAATGGTCCACCTTGGCGACGCCGTCGTCCAGTTCGATCCCGGCGCGCAACCGGCGCCCGAGATCGCGCGGCACCGGACCGGGGATCTCGGCCATGTAGGTCTTCATCACGTTGTAGGACGGGTGGGTCAACCGGTGCGCCAGTTCGCCGTCATTCGTCAGCAGCAGGAGGCCCTCGGAATCCATGTCGAGCCGGCCGACGTGGAAGAGGCGCTCGGGCCGGTCGACGAGCAGCTGGCCGATGTGCGGCCGCCCGAGCTCGTCGGACATGGTGGACAGCATGCCGGGCATCTTGTTCAGGGCCAGGTAGACGTTGTCCTCCTTGACCACGATCCGGTTCCCGTCCACGTGCACGACGGCGTTGGCCGGGTCGATGCGCAGGCCCATCTCCTTGACGACGATGCCGTCGACCTTGACCCGGCCGAGCTTGATCAGCTCCTCGGCCTTGCGCCGGGACGCGACACCGGCGGCGGCCAGCACCTTCTGCAGGCGGACACCGTCGGCGTTGGCGTCGTCACCGCCGTCGTCGAGGTCGCCGGGGTTGATCCGGCCGGTGTTCTTCAGGCGGGTGGAAGGGCGCTTGCGGGCGGGCGTGTTGTCAGTCATCTTCGAGGGTGTCGATTTCCGGGAGCAGGGGGCCAAGGGACGGGAGGTCCTCCAGGCTGGCTAGCCCGAGTCGTTCCAGGAACAACTCGGTCGTGCGATAGAGCAGGCCACCGGTCTCGGCGTCCTGCCCGACTTCTTCGATCAGGCCGCGGGCGACCAGGGTACGGATGACGCCGTCCACGTTGACGCCGCGCACCCCGGTGATGCGGGCCCGGGTGACCGGTTGCCGGTAGGCGATGACGGCGAGGGTCTCCAGCGCCGCCCTGGACAGCCGGCTCTGCTGGCCGTCCAGCACGAAACGTTCGACCACCGGGGCGAAGCGGTCGCGGGTGTAGAAGCGCCACCCGCCGCCGATCTGCCGCAGTTCGATCCCGGAACCCATTGCGGTGTAGCGCTGGGCCATGGCGATCAATTCCGTCCGGACCCGGTCGGAGCCGTGCCCGACCGCGGTGGCCAGGGACGCCTCGCTCACCGGGGAATCGACCACCAGCAGGACGGCCTCCAGCGCGCCGACGACGTCCTCCTCGGCCACGATGCCCAGGGTCGCCTCGACCGGCAGGTCCTCCGGGACCAGCGTCCCGACGGTGCCGGGCCCGGTCTCCGACCGGGGCCGGACGACGTCGAGTTCCTCGGGCGCGCTCACTCGCACTCCTCGTCGACCAGCACGCCGCCCGGGTCCGGGCTGTCCCCGGTCCACCGGATGGTCAACAGTCCCAACGGTTCCGGTTGGTCGAAGGCCACCGCCGCCTCGCGGTAGAGGTTGAGCAGACCGAGGAACCGGGCCACCACCTCCATCGTCTGCGTGCAACCGGCGATCAGTTCCCCGAACGTCGCAACACCGCTTCGGGCGAGGATTTCGCGCATCGCTGCGGTGTGCAGGGCGACCGACACCGGGGAGGAATGGATGTGGTCCAGCGAGACCGCGGGCGGAGGTGGCTTCGGCTGGAAGACACCGGCGGCCATCTCGGCGAAAGCGGCGGCGTCCATGCCGATCTGCACTTCGGGCAGCAGGCCGAGGTAACGGTCCTCGAGCGTCACGGCCCGCGGATAACGCCGCAGCGCACCGGCCTCGAGTTCCTGGAACAGCAGGGTGACCTGCTGGTAGGCCCGGTAGGCCAGTAGTCGCGCGAACAACAGGTCCCGTGCTTCGAGCAGGTCGATGTCGGCGTGGTCCTCGACCTCGCCGTCGGGAAGCAGACGGGCGGCCTTGAGATCCAGCAGGGTCGCAGCGACCACCAGGAATTCGGTGACCACCCCGAGGTCGACATCCTTGCCCATGGTGCGGATGTGGCGGATGAAGTCGTCGGTGACGGTGTGCAGCGCCACCTCGGTGACGTCCATTCGATGCTGACCGATCAATTGCAGCAGCAGATCGAACGGACCCTCGAAATTGGAGAGGTGGACGTGGAACGAAGCGCGCGCACCCGGCAGCACCGGGGAATCGTCGGAATCCAGCGATGCGGCGGCCGGGGTGATGACTCCCGCCCGCGGGGTCATCTTGCGATCACTTCCCGGGCCAGGGTGCGGAAGGCATCTGCCGCAGGCGATGTCGGAGCGTAGGTGGTGATGGGTTCGCCGGCCACGGTGGTTTCGGGGAACTTCACCGTCCGGGAGATGACGGTGTCGTAGACCTCGTCCCCGAATCGTTGCACGAGCATCGCCACGACGTCGCGCGCGTGGACGGTGCGTCCGTCGAACATGGTGACCAGCACGCCGTCGACCTCGAGGTCGGGGTTGATGCGGTCCTTCACCTTGTCGATGGTGTCGACCAGCAGCGCGACACCGCGCAGGGAGAAGAACTCGGCGGCGACCGGCATGATCACGCCGTGCGCACAGGCCAGCGCGTTGACGGTCAGCAGACCGAGCGACGGTTGGCAGTCGATCAGGACGTAGTCGTACTCGTGGAGCATCGGCCGCAGCGCCCTGGCCAACGTGTGTTCGCGGCCGACCTCGTTGATGAGCTGGACCTCGGCCGCGGACAGGTCGATGTTGGCCGGCAGCAGATCCATGCCGGGGATGCGCGTGGGCACCAGGACGTCGGTGATGCTGGTGTTGCGCTCCAGCATCAGGTTGTAGATCGTGCGGTCCAGTTCGTGCGCCGGGACACCGAGACCGGCGGACAACGCTCCCTGCGGGTCGAGGTCGACCAGGAGCACGCGCCGCCCGTACTCGGCCAGGGCGGCACCCAGATTCAGGGTGGTGGTGGTCTTGCCGACCCCGCCCTTCTGGTTGCACATCGCGATCACCCTGGCCGGGCCGTGCGAGTTCAGCACCGCCGGTTCCGGGATGGTGCGACGCACCCGGCCGGTCGGACCCAGTTCGCTGTCGCCGGGGCCAGGCTTGGAGATCAGGGCCGGGACGACCTCCTGGTCACCCGGGGTCGGTCGGAGGGCACCGGACGCGTCGAGGTCCGGCTGGGCGGCCTCGCCCGTCGGGGGGGCGGCAGCACCGTCGTCGGCGGGTGAACCAGCGCCATCGGCAGAGTCGACGGGGCTGCCCGTGGGGACCTGTGATGAGGGTGGCGGCGGGACGGTGTCCAGTGCTCGGGTGGCCCCGGCGGCGGCGATCCACGCTGCGTCGTCCGGATAGCTCATCGGTCCCGATACTCCCACTTCGTCTCCTGTCGTCATCCCGACGACCCTCCCAGGGTAGGCGGGCGAGGCCGAAAGGACCAATGCGACCCGCGGGCGACCGGCCGCCGGTGCCCGCCGGTACCGGGAGTCACCGAGCCCGGGGGTGGGCCATCGCGTAGATCTCCCGCAGCGAATCCACGGTGACCAGGGTGTAGATCTGGGTGGTCGTCACCGACGCGTGCCCCAGCAGTTCCTGCACGGACCGGACGTCGGCCCCGCCCTCCAGCAGGTGGGTGGCGAAGGAGTGTCGCAGGGTGTGGGGCGTAACCGGGCCGCTCTCCTGCGAGACCCCGGCCCTGTCCGCGGCGTCACGCAGCACCTGCCAGGCGGACTGACGCGAGAGGCGACCGCCGCGCACGTTCAGGAACACTGCATGGCTCCCCCGACCGGCCGCGGCCAGGCCCGGCCGCCCGCGCACGAGATAGGCCGACAGGGCAGCGGCGGCGAACGACCCGACGGGCACCATCCGTTCCTTGGATCCCTTGCCCCGCAGGCGGACCACCGGAGTATCGACTGCGGGAAGGTCGTCGACGTCCAGCCCCACCGCCTCGCTGATCCTGGCCCCGGTGGCGTACAGGAACTCCAAGAGGGCCCGGTCACGAAGGGACCGCGGATCGTCACCCGAGGCCGATTCCAGAATGGCCGTCACCACCTCGACCGGCAGCGCCTTCGGTAGGCGGCGGCCGGCCGTCGGCGGATGGACGTCACCGGACGGATCGACGGTGGTCGCCGACTCCGCCAGAAGGAATCGGTGCCATCCGCGGACGGCGACCACCGCCCTGGCTGCGGACGACGGCGCCAGCGCGGGATGCCCGAGCCACCCCTCGCGCAGCGACACCAGGTAGCCGGAGACGTGCTCGGGCCTGATGTCCTGGACGGCCGTCAAGCCGTTCAGGGCGCAGAACGACAGGTACCGCTCGAGGTCCCTCCGATAGGCGAGCAGAGTGTTGCGAGCCACACCCCGCTCGACCGCAAGATGATCGAGGTACCCGCGCAGTGCGTTCGTCAGTGCTGCCGACGGGGCGTCGGAAGGTGTTGGGGCGTCGGAAGGTTGCGGAGCCGCGGACGGCTTCGGGGCTGCGACTGGGTTCGCCGACGACCGGTCCCCGGTGACGTTCACCGGCGGTCAGGCACCGAGCGCCGGCGCATCCGGCACACCGGGCCCGATGTGCACGGTGCTGGGGCCGGATGTCCAGGGGTCGTCTGCTGACCTCGGTTCCGGGGTGCTCACGGGCACGCCCAGTGCCACCGAGGCGGCCAGCAGGCCGGCCACGGCCGAGCCGTTGACGATCCGGCCGTCGAAGACGCCCCTGATCGCGTCCACCAGCGGAACCCTGACCACTTTGAGATCGGCTTCCTCGTCCGTGATCTCGCCCTGCCGACCGATCTCGGTCAGATCGGTGGCCAGGAACACGCGGACGGCTTCGTCGGTGAACCCCGGCGAGGACGCGATGTCGACCAGGATCGACCAGTGACGGGCGCTCAGCCCGGTCTCCTCGGCCAGCTCCCGTTCGGCGGCGCTCCGAGCCGACTCGCCGTCCTGGTCCATCAGCCCGGCCGGCAGCTCCCAGAGCCGGCGGCGCAGCGGATGGCGGAACTGCTCCAGCATCACCACGTTGCCGCTGGTATCCAGCGCGACCACCGCCACCGCACGATCGTGCTCGACGACCTCGCGGTCGGCCGTCCGGCCCCCTGGCATCGAGAGCGTGTCGACCCGCACCTTGGCGATGTGCCCGGCCCAGACGGGCCGGGACCGCAGGACGGCGAACACCCCGGAGCCGTCGGTCACCGGGCGGGAACCGGCTCGTCGACGGCGGCCTCGGCGGCAGCCGCACCGTGCTCAGCAGCTGAACCGTCCCTATCGGCCGAACCCTGCACGGCGGCCGAACCGTGCGCAGTAGCCGAACCGTGCGCAGTAGCCGGTCCGTTCACCGCGGCCGGTCCGTTCGAGGAAATCGGCAGGCGCTCGGACTCCAGGTAGTCCAGCGCCGCCCTGACGAACGAGGAGAACAGCGGGTGCGGACGGGTCGGGCGCGACTTGAACTCCGGGTGTGCCTGGGTGGCCACCATGTACGGGTGTTGCGAACGATCCAACTCGACGAACTCGACCAGGGAGGAATCGGGCGAGGTACCGGACAGGTGCAGCCCGGCGGCTTCCAGCCGGCCCCGGTAGGCATTGTTGACCTCGTAGCGATGACGGTGCCGCTCGGTCACGTTGGTCGTCCCGTAGATCTCGGCGACCAGGCTGCCCTCGGTCAAGCGCGCCGGATACGAACCCAGTCGCATCGTGCCGCCCATGTCCTTGGCGCCGGAGATCACCTCGGTCTGATCGGCCATCGTGGCGATCACCGGGTCGGCCGCATTGGCGTCGAACTCGGCGGAGTTGGCTCCACCAAGGCCGGCCAGGTTCCGGGCCACCTCGATCACCATGCACTGCAGTCCGAGGCACAGGCCCAGCATCGGGATCTTGTTGGTGCGGGCGTACTGGATCGCACCCAGCTTGCCCTCGATGCCCCGGACCCCGAATCCGCCGGGGATCAGCACCCCTTGGACGTCGGACAGTGCGGCAGCAGCGCCGGCCGGGGTCTGGCACGAATCGGAAGGGACCCAGACGATCTCGACACGGGCGTCGTTGCCGAAACCCCCCGCGCGCAACGCCTCGGTCACTGACAGATAGGCGTCCGGAAGGTCGATGTACTTGCCGACCAGGGCGATCCGCACGGTCTCGGACGGGTGGTGCACGCGCTCGAGCAGTTCACCCCAGAGCGTCCAGTCGACGTCCTTGAACGAAAGACCCAGCCGGCGGACGACGTAGGCGTCCAGCCCCTCGGTGTGCAGCACCTTGGGGATGTCGTAGATCGACGGCGCGTCAGGGCAGGCGATGACGGCTTCGGCGTCGACGTCGCACATCAGCGAGATCTTGCGCTTGAGGCCCTCGGGGATGTCCCGGTCGGCGCGACAGACCAGGGCGTCCGGCTGGATGCCGATGTTGCGCAGTGCTGCGACCGAGTGCTGGGTCGGCTTCGTCTTGAGCTCCCCGGACGGCGCGAGATACGGGATGAGCGAGACGTGGAGGAAGAAGACGTGGTCCCGACCGAGGTCGTGACGGACCTGGCGCGCAGCCTCGAGAAACGGTAGCGACTCGATATCACCGACGGTGCCGCCGATCTCGGTGATCACCACGTCCGGGCTGTTCCCGTCGGGGCCGGGTTCGGCCATGGCGGT
Organism: Nakamurella sp. PAMC28650; assembly: GCF_014303395.1. Lineage (GTDB taxonomy): Bacteria > Actinomycetota > Actinomycetes > Mycobacteriales > Nakamurellaceae > Nakamurella. Next base: position 2,712,784 of record NZ_CP060298.1, on the reverse strand, counting down.
GATCCGGTCCTTGATCTCGTTGGTGATGTGCGGGATGACCTGCACGGTGTCGCCGAGGTACTCGCCGCGACGCTCACGGGCGATCACCCTGGAGTAGACCTTGCCGGTGGTGACGTTGGCATCGGCCGAGAGGTTGCGGTCCAGGAAGCGCTCGTAGTGACCGATGTCCAGGTCCGCTTCGGTGCCGTCCTCGGTGACGAAGACCTCACCGTGCTGGAACGGGTTCATGGTGCCGGGATCGACGTTGAGGTACGGATCCAGCTTCTGCATGGTGACCCGCAGGCCACGCGAGGTGAGCAGGCGGCCGAGGCTCGAAGCCGTCAGACCCTTGCCCAGGGAGGATGCGACTCCGCCGGTGACGAAGATGTGTTTCGTAGTACGTACCGTGACCGGCAAGATGACTCCCCGCGTGATCGAAGGCCTAGGCATTCTCGATGCTCGGCGACCGGCCTGATGGCCATCGCCCCACGGGATTTCACCCTAACACCCCCGGGCCTGTTCCCGGGTGACTCGACACCGGTGCCGGACACGCCATCAACGAAGGTGATCCTCCCCCGACTACGGGGACTGAGACCTTCGCTATCGGCATCGCAGACCGCCACCGCCGCCTGCCGATCGTTCGGAAGACCCTCGAGGCCAACTGCTGGGGGCACCCGGTTGCGGGTAACCGGTGGGCAACCGGTGGGGGCAACCGGTGGGGGCAACCGGGGCGCCGGTCAGAGGGTGGCGCACCGCCGCGCTTATGAACGTGCCGGTTCTGGGACGGATGGGACGGAAGTCGACGACTTCGTGAGCGCCGTCGAAGTTGATCAGCGCGGCAACGGCAGCGCGGCAACGGCAAACGGCCCGGCTCGCCCCCTGTCGAAACGGGGAGGAGCCGGGCCGTGGTCGTCCGGAGAGCCGGCGTCAGCCGACGCCCAGGGTCGGGATCTGCGCCTGGGCGCTGGCGGCGAAGCCGTAACGGCCCACCCCGCCACCGTTCTGCTCGACCAGCGCCAGCACCGTCGCCAGGCGGCCGGAGGGCGTGTCGACGTCGTCGACCGTGCTGACCACCGCACTGTCCGCGGTACTGGCCCGGACGACACCGACCGTTCCCGTCGCGGAGTCCGAGCCGGGCGTCCCAGCCACCACGACGCCGCCGGCTGCGGTCTTGAGCTGGGTGGCCATGTCGGCGATCACCGCGGCGCGATCGGCTTCGGAGCCACCGGTCACTGCGCCGCCGGTCAGCACGACAACCGACCGGCCCGGCACCACCGTGCCGGCTGCCTGCAGGAAACCTGCGCTGGCGAATGCCGACAGAGCCGAGGTCGCCTGGGCGGCAGTGCTGGTCGTCTTGCCGGCGGCGTCGGTCAGCAGCACCGAGGCGAGCAGGCCACCGGCGACGGCGCCCACCTGGGAGACGGCCGGCAACTTGGCACCGGTCGGGAGAACCCGTGCGGCCAGGGTGCGGATGTCGTTGGCGTGACTCGGGTCCGTGAAATTCACCGACAACTGGATCTGGGCGGTCACCTTCGCGCCCGACCTGGCCAGCAGCGACAGAATCGCATCGCGATCGCCCGGATCGGCGTCCGCGGTGGTGATCAGCACCACCGTGGCGGTCGGGAGGGTGCCCCGGACGGTCAGGTTCGCCACCGACGCGGCGAACTTGTCGTCCGAGCCGACCCTGGCCGTCAGCGACGTGTTGTCGGTGGAGAGCTGGGTGTTCTGGCTCGAGAGGTCGGTCTTGTCGCTCTGCAGGCCGGCCAGGATCGGAGACGAGATCTTGGTCGCCCCCAGGACGATGCCCAGGGCCAGGGCCAGGAAGATCGCCGCGAGCGAGACAATGTGGTAGCGCATCGAGATCATCGGAAGAGCCCCCTGACCCAGTTGGCGAACTCGTTCCACCACTGCCTGGCGAGATCGAGATAGGTGTGCGACACGTCGGAGACCAGCAGTGCCCCGACGATGGCGGCGATCGCGACGATCATCAGCATGGCGACCAGCCACCAGGAGATGCGCGCCTTGTAGAGCCTTGCGACGGCGGGCGCCTCGACGATCTTGTTGGCCACCCGCATCCGCACCAGGAAGGTCGACGCGGCGCCGCCCTTGTGATCCAGCAGATCGGTCAGCGTGGTGTGCATGCCGACGGTGACGATCAGGCTGGCCTCGCGTGCGTCCACCAGCAGGAGCGCGAGATCCTCGGTGGTGCCGGTAGCGGGGAAGGTGACCGCCCCGAGTCCGAGATCCTGCAGTCGTTCCAGGCCGGGCGCATGCCCGTCGACGTCGGCCGGGATGACGACCTCGGCCCCGCCGCGCAGGGTGTCCGGACCGATCTCCTCCGGGTTGCCGATGATCAGGTTCGGCTTGTAGCCGGCCTGACGGAGCGCGTCGGCTCCCCCGTCGACGCCGACCAGCACGGGGTGGTAGTCGGAGATGTACTTCTTCAGCGACTTGAGCTCGGCCCTGGTGTCCGCGCCGGCCGCCACGATGAGGACCTGCCGGCCCGCGATCCTGGTCGAGATCTCCGGGATCCCGACGCCGTCCAGCAGCAGGGTGCGCTCCCGCTTCATGTACTCGATGGCGTTGGCGGCGAAGGCCTCGAGCTGGGCCGACATCCCCGCCTTGGCCTCGATCAACAGGTCGGCCACCGACTCCGGCGACTGCTCGATCCCCTCGGCGATCAACTCCTCGCCCTGGTAGACCGCCGCTCCGTCGATGCGGAGCTTCGACCCGTCCTTGATCCGCGAGAAGATCTTCTCACCGACGTCGTCGATCAGGATGACGCCGGAGGCGACCAGGATCTCGGGACCGAGGTTCGGATAGCGCCCGGAGATGGACGGCGCGGAGTTGACCACGGCCGTCACCCCGGACTTGACCATCGCATCCGCGGTGGCCCGGTCGATGTCGATGTGGTCGATGACGGCGATGTCGCCGTCACCCAACCGACTCAGCAAGGTGTCACTACGTCGCGACACACGTGCGACGCCTGTGACTCCTGGCAACGCACGTGACTGGCGTGACAAGAGTTTCATGCTGCGATCGTGACAGCCCGATGCGGTGAAACGCGGGAGGCGCGACGACGAATTGCGCTGATGGGACCCGAACCAGGCTCGGTCAGCGCGCGGCGAGGCGTCGTGCGGCCGGCCGGCCCTTGCTCGGTTCGACCGCGGCAGACAGCAGGTCGGCGGCGTGCGCGCGTGCGCTGGCCCCGTCGGTCCCGCCCAGCATCCGGGCGAGTTCGAGCTCCCGGGCCGCCCCCTCGACCGGCCGCACGGCGGAGGATCCGACGGCATCCCCGGGTCCGGCGTCGACGACGTAGTGCCGGTCGGCGAACGCCGCCACCTGCGCCAGGTGGGTGACGACGATGACCTGATGATCACCGGCCAGCATGGCCAGGCGCCGGCCGATCTCGGTCGCCGCCCGACCGCCGACACCGGCGTCCACCTCGTCGAACACCATGGTGGCCACCGGATCCGCGCCGGCCAGGACGACCTCGACGGCCAGCATCACCCTCGACAGCTCGCCTCCGGAAGCACCCTTGGCGATGGGGAGTTCGGGCGCTCCCTTGTGCGCGATCATCGCGAATTCGACCTGATCGACGCCGTCCATCCCGGCGGACACCCAGTTCCGGCCGATCCGGAGCGCGTCGGGCGCCGACGGATCGGCGGTCCGGGAGGACACGGTCACGTGCAACGTCGCGCGGCCCATCGCCAGGTGCGCCAGCTCGGCGGTGGCACGCTCGGCGAGCGTGGCCGCCGCCGCAGAGCGCTTCCCGGTCAGCACGACCGCGGACCTGGCCACCGCTGCGGCCAGCTCTTCGCACGCCTTCCGCAGTTCGGCCAGCGCACCCTCGGACGAATCCAGCGACAGCAGTTCCGTCTCGGCCTCCGCCCGCCAGGCCAGCACCGCATCCACGTCGGCGCCGTAACGTCTGGTCAGCGTCTTCAGGACGGACTGCCGGTTCAGCAGCACCTCGAGCCGCTCGGGATCGGCGTCGAGCTCTTCCAGGTAGGCGGTGAGGTCAGATGCCGCATCGATCACGACGGCCGACACCTCGTGCAGCGAGACGGCCAGCGCTTCCAGACGCTCGTCACCCGTCACCTCGAGCAGTTTGCGCGCCGCCTCGATCAGGCTGACCGCGTTGGGGCCGTCTGGCATCGACTCCCCGGTCAGCGCATCCCGGGACTGCGCCGCGCCGGAGCGAAGGGCGTCGGCGTTCTCCAGGCGACGGACCTCGGCGATCAGCTCGACGTCCTCGCCGGGCGCTGGATCCACCTTGGCGATCTCGTCGACACCCAGCCGCAGCACCTGTTCGCGCTGGGCCCGTTCCCTGGCGTGCGACGTGCGGTCGGCGAGTTCGGCCACGGCCGCCTGCCATTGCGCACGGGCGGCGCGGTAGGCGGTCAACTCGGCATCCGATCCAGCAAAACGATCCAGCACTGCGCGCTGCTGGGCTCCCCGCAGCAGACTGATCGCCTCCGACTGGCCGTGCACGGCGATCAGCGGATCGGTGATCTCCGACAGGGCCCCCAGCGGCGCCGAGCGACCGCCGATGTGCCCCCTCGATCGACCGTCCGCACCGACGGAGCGGACCAGGATGATCGAGCCGTCCTCGTCGGGGGTCCCGCCGACGGAATCCAGCACCTTGGCCGCGGCCGGCCCGAGTGGACCGGCGATCCGCGCCTCCACCACCGCGCGTTCGGCGCCGACCCGGACCCGGCCGGCATCGCCCCGCCCACCGGTGAGCAGTCCGAGAGCGGTGACCACCATGGTCTTGCCGGCGCCGGTCTCCCCCGTGACCACGGTGAATCCGGGGTGCGGCTCGATGACGGCGTCTTCGATCACCCCGAGACCGGTGATGTGGAGTTCGGTGAGCACGGTGGCAACGCTACCGTCGCGGTAGGAAAGCGACCGACCGGGAAACGCCCGTGTCGAACATTTGTACTGCCATTCGAAGGACGACGGACCCATGACCGACCGCATTGCCGCGATACGTGCCCAGTTCTCCTCCCTGAACTCGGGAGTGGCCCATTTCGACAGCCCGGGTGGCACCCAGGTACCCGACGCGGTCGGTGACGCCGTCGGCCGGACCCTGGTCTCGTCGATCTCCAACCGCGGACGGGTCACCACGGCCGAGCGGGCCGCCGACGAGGTGGTGGTCGGGGCCCGCCGGGCGATGGCCGATCTGTTGCACGCCGACCCGACCGGGATCGTCTTCGGGCGGAGCATGACGCAACTGACCTACGACCTGTCCCGCGCGTTGGCCAAGACCTGGCAGCCCGGCGACGAGGTGGTCGTCACGCGGCTCGATCACGATGCGAACATCCGGCCCTGGGTGCAGGCCGCAGAAGCGGTCGGGGCCACCGTCCGATGGGTCGACTTCGATCCCGAGAGCGCCGAACTGACCCCCGCACACGTCGCTGCCACACTGTCCGTGCGGACCCGACTGGTGGCCGTGACCGGCGCGTCGAACCTGCTCGGGACCCGTCCGGACATCGCCGGCATCTCGGAACAGGTCCATGCGGCCGGCGCCCTGTTCTTCGTGGACGGCGTCCACCTGACCGCGCACGCCGCCGTCGACATGGTGGCGCTCGGCGCCGACTTCTACGCCTGCTCGCCGTACAAGTTCCACGGACCGCACATGGGCGTGCTCGCGGCCCGCCCCGACGTGCTGTCCAGCGTGCACCCGGACAAGCTGCGGCCGTCCACCGACCAGGTCCCCGAACGATTCGAGCTGGGGACGTTGCCCTATGAATTGCTGGCCGGCGCCACGGCCGCGGTCGACTTCCTGGCCGGGCTCGCCCCGGAGGGCACCGGCGCCGCTTCCGGCAGAAGCCCTCGCACTCGCCGAGAGCTGTTGGTAGCAGCCATGAACGAGATCGAGGCCCACGAGGACAAGTTGCGACTGGTCATCGAGGACGGCCTGAGCACCATGCCCGGGGTCACCCAGCGTTCCCAGGCGCAGCACCGGACGCCCACCCTGCTGGCCACCTTCCGGGGACGGCCCGCCGAGGAGGCCCACCGGTTCCTGGCCGGACTCGACGTCAACGCACCCGCCGGTTCGTTCTACGCGATCGAGGCCTCCGAACGCATCGGACTGGGCGCCGCCGGTGGCCTGCGCATGGGCCTGGCCTGCTACACCGACGATTCCGATGTGCAGCGTCTGCTCGACGGGATCAGCCGGTTCCTGGGGTAGACCGTCCGCTCGCAGACCCGTCGTCCGGTCCGGCGTCGGCCGGTCAGTGGCTCCGTTCCCGCCATCCGCGCACCGGGAGCGAGAACTTGGCCACCAGACGATCGGTGAACCGCTGATCGCCCAGCTTGACCATGGTGACGGTCTGGGCGCCCCGCCGGACGTGCAGTTTGCTGCCGGGAGGGACCTCGTGGGTCCGGCGTCCGTCGCAGGCCACGATCGCCTCGTGCCCGGACGGATCGACGTGGATCGAGACGGTGGAGTGGGGCGACACGACCATCGGCCGGGCGAACAGGGCGTGTGCGTTCGACGGCACGACGAGCAGCGCCTCCACGTCCGGCCAGATGATCGGACCGCCCGCCGAGAACGCGTAGGCGGTCGACCCGGTCGGGGTCGCACACAGCACACCGTCGCAGCCGAAGGCCGAGACCCCCCGCCCGTCGACCTCCACCACGACGTCGAGAATTCTTTCCCGGCTTGCCTTCTCGACGCTGATTTCGTTCAGGGCCCAACACTTGTCGATGACCACGCCGTCGCGTTCGATCACCACGTCGACCGTCATCCGCTCGGTCAGGGTGTAGTTGCCGGCGATCAGTGCGTTCAGCACCTCGTCGAGCCGGTCGGCCTCGGCCTCGGCGAGGAATCCGACCCGGCCCAGGTTGATGGCGATGACCGGGGCCCGCAGCGGGCGGGCCACCTCGGCGGCGCGGAGCAGGGTGCCGTCACCGCCGAGGGCCAGCACGAGTTCGACCGGCGATTCCCCGCCTTCCTCCACCGCCGTGCCGCTTTCCAGGATCGTCAGGTCCAGTTCGGTACCCTCGCCGGGAACGGCCAGCAGCTCGATCCCGGCCGCCTCCAGGGTCTTCATCACATGGCGTGCGGTGGAATAGATGTCGGCTCGCCCGGTGTGGGCGACCAGCAGGATCCGGCGATCGGTCATGACGGGCCTTCCTCGACGGCGACGTTGATGAGTTCCGCGGTGCCGACGGGATCGACCTCGACGTCGGCCCGCAGGTGGGCGAAGAACTCCACGTTCCCGCTCGGCCCCGGCAGCGGTGAGGCCACGACAGCCGCCACTCCCCACCCAAGTCTGCCAGCCGCCGCCGCGACCTCGGCGACGGCCGTCGCCCGCAACGCCGGATCACGCACCACACCGCCGGCCCCCAGACGTTCCCTGCCCACCTCGAACTGCGGTTTCACCATCGGTACCAGGTCGGCACCCGGTGCAGCGCAGGCGATCAGCGCCGGCAGCACGATCGACAAGGAGATGAACGAGAGGTCGGCGACGATCAGACCGGCGGGACCCCCGATGTCCTCGGGCGACATGGTGCGGACGTTCGTCCGGTCGTAGATGTGTACGCGGTCATCGTTCTGCAGACGCCAGATCAACTGCCCGTAGCCGACGTCGACCGCTGCCACCTCTGCTGCCCCGCGCCGCAGCAGAACATCGGTGAACCCGCCGGTCGAGGCGCCGGCGTCGAGGCATCTGCGGCCCTCGACGACCACATCGGTGAATTTCTCCAGCGCTCCGATCAGCTTGTGGGCTCCTCGCGAGGCCCAGTTCTCGTCGTTGACGTCGGCGGTGACCAGCAGGGGGGCGGCGGGATCGACGGCCGTGGCCGCCTTCGTCGCTGCCTGCCCGGAGACGAGCACCCGGCCCGACCGGATCAGGTCGGCTGCCTGGTCCCGGGATCTGGCCAGTCCGCGACGCACCAACTCCGCGTCGAGTCGTGCTCTGCGCACCTCAGCGACCACGCTGCGGTCGATTGCCCTGCGGTTGATCGGGTTGGGTTTGGCTCGGGTGCGGTGCACGGGCCGGCGCCTGGTGGCCCGGCCCCGCAGGTTGGCCCTGGAGGTGTCCCTGGCTGCCGGTGACGGCGAGTGCTTCGGTGAGTTGTCGGTGGATGGCGGCGAAGACGTCGACGTGCGCGGCGATGTCGAGGCCACCCAGCCTCGCCAGTTCGGTCTCGACGACGTCGAGACCGCCGGGGATGCCTGATGCGGGCTCGGGTGTGGGGGAGCCTCCTGGCCGTGCGTCCATCGATCCTCCTGTGCTTCTCGTTCACGAACGCAGACCGTGACGGTCATCCACCGCTTGCGGACAGACGGCCGGACGACGTTGCACCACGACCGGCCCGACCGCTGACCACGGTAGCCGAATCCAACGTCAGGACCCGTGCGCCCGGGTCTGGGTCAGGCCGAAACGGGCCAGCACGGTGGTCGCCGCCGCACCCTGCGCCCGGACCTTGTTCACGCCGTCGGACCACGCCTTCGCCGCCAGCAGGGCCAGGGCACGTAGATCGCGTCCGTCATCCCGGGCGTCGTCCGATTCGGCGAGTTCCCCGACGAGAACCAGCCCGTCACCGTCGGACTCGACGGACCAGGGCGATGCCGACAGCCCGGTGGTGTCGTGGATCTCGGCGACCAGGTCTTCATCGATCAGGCCACGCATGTCGAAGGAGACGTGGGTCGGTCGCCGCGAGGACGGTGCCTCGAGCAGGTCGATGGCGGTCGAGACTCCGGTGAGCACGAGGAGACTCGGCAGGCCGGCCAGCACTGCCGCCTCGATGTCGGTGTCGAGCCTGTCCCCCACGACCAGCGGGCGCTTCGAGCCTGCGCGCCTGACGGCCTCGTCCAGGAGTGGCCGGTTGGGCTTGCCGGCCACCCGGGGCGTCCGGCCGGTGGCAGCCTTCAGCGCCTCCACCATCGCGCCGTTCCCCGGCAGCAGACCCCTGTCGGTGGGCAACGTGACGTCGGTGTTGCTGGCCACCCAGTCGACTCCGGACCTGATCGCGATGCACGCCTCGGCCAGGTCCCGCCAGCCGGTGTCCGGCGAGTGACCCTGGACCACGGCGACCGGTTGGTCGGTGGCCAGCCGCACCGGGGCCAGCCCGGCATCGGCCACCGCGTCCGACAGGGCCTTCGCCCCGACGATCAACACCTTGGATCCGGCCGGATGCGTCTGCGCCAGCATCGACGCAGCCGCCTCGGGGGAGGTCAATACGTCGGAATCAGCTGCGGCAACGCCCATCCCGTTGAGTACTGCGGCAACCTCGGCCGGCGGCCGCGAGGCGTTGTTGGTGACGAACATCGGCCGGGCCCCTCGTTGAGCCGCCTCGATCAGCGCTTCCACGACATGCGGGATGACCTGGCCGCCGAGATACACGGTGCCGTCCAGGTCGAGCAGCAAGGCGTCGTAGGAGTCGGCCAGTGCCGTCACGAGCCCCCCTCGTTGTGACTGAACAGCGACCCCAGCGATGACGGCGGCGAGGCCGGACGGGTGGGCAGGGATTCCTCGTGGGACCCCTGGCTCCCGGGCGACCCCTGGCTCTCGGGGGGTGCGTCGGACTCCCGGCCCGGGTGGGGGGTGACCTCGTCCTCGACCATGATCGGATCGGAGGTCACGTCTTCGGCATCCCTACCGTCGGCGTCGGCGACCGCATCGGCGTCGGCGACCGCATCGGCGTCGGCGACCGCGTCGGCGTCGGCGTCGGCGTCGGCGTCGGCGTCGGCGTCGGGATTGTCCCCGAAGTGCAGCAGACCGGATTCGTCATCGTCGTCGTCGTCGTCATCGAGGTTGGCAATATCCACGTCGGCACCTTCGACCTCGCCGGCCAGCTCGGTCAGGCGGTCGCCGGCATCGGTCTCCTCGTCCACGTCGATCTCGGCGGCCTTCATGAACCAGTCGATGGCCTCGGCCCGGCGATCTGCCTGCAGCAGGAGATCGGCATAGGCGTAGAACAGCCTGGCCGTGAACGGCTCGACCTTCTCCGGCTGCAGAGCAACCTCCAGATGGGCCAGGGCTGCGTCGAGCTGACCGAGGTCGGCCCTGGCTCCGGCAACGACGATGCGCAGTTCGGCGGCCGACGCGGGATCCAGGTCGGCGGCCTCCGCCGAGCGCGAGAGCTCGATGGCCTTTTCCGGATGGCCCAGTGCTCGCTCGCAATCGGCCATCACCGGCAGTTGCCCGGGGCCGCCGCTCATCCGCCGAGCCGCACGCAACTCGGCGATCGCCTCGGCCCACTCGCCGGCGCGATAGGCCACCAGCCCGACCGTTTCCCGGACGACGGCGATGCGCCCACCCTTCGACCGTGCCGCCCTGGCATGACGCCAGGCCAGTGCCGGCTCCTCCTCCGCGAGCATTCCCGCCATGAAGAGATGGGCGCCGACGAATTCGGCCCCTTCCTTGCTCAGGCCGCGCAGGTCCCGGCGCACCTCGGCGTCGAGCTCGCGAGGATCGGCCCACTCGGGGATCTCCGGCCACCGCTCACCGATTTCCTCCTCGCGAACGCGGGAACCACGGTCCGGCTCACGACGCTCGAAACGTGGTTCGTCACGTTCGGCCCAGGAGGTCGGACCGGCCGTCGACGGCCGACGGTCACCGGACCCCGGCCGGTCACGCCAAGCTGGACGATCGGTACTGCGGTCGGGGCGATCGGTACCGCGGTCGGGACGATCGCCGGTCGAACGCGGCGGACCCGAAGTCCTGGAACCACGATCCGAAGTGCCACGGTCCTGCCAGGGTCGAGCCGCGGGGGTGTCCTGCGGGGCCCGCGACCGAGCGTCCCGCTCCCCACGATCCTGGCGCGCACGACCACGATCGAACCGCTCCTGCTCAGCGGGCCTCGCCGCCCGATCACCGGTGTCCCGGCGCGGTGGTGTGCCGGCGGTCGTGCGGTCGGGCCGAAAACCCTTGCTCAGATCGCTGCCGAAGTCGGTGCGCTTCGGGGCCGGCCGTGAGCTCTCGCCGGAACGCGGCTCGTCACGGTCATAGCGGTGGGGCGGACGTTCGCCGTCGCGCGATCCCCGTGCGTAGGACGTCGAACGGTCACCCTCGCGGGCGGGACGGTCGGTGGACCTTGCGCGATCGTCGCTGCGCTCACCGGTACGTGGCGAACGACCGTACGTAGTGCCCCGATCACCGTCACGGGGAGGCCGTCGATCCCCGATTGCACCGGCACGGTCACGTTCACCAGTGGGGCGACCGTACGTGGGGCGCTCACCTTCACGGGCCGGACGCTCGGACCAGGGACGCTGTCCTTCCGAGCGCGCGGCACGGTCGGATCCCGGCCGGTCGTCAGCGCGCGGACGACGATCGACGAAGCCACCACCTGCGTCGCGGCGCGGATCCTGCCTGCCCGTCGGCCGGTCGCCGGTGCGAGGTGCCCGATCAGCGAACGGCCGGTCTGCCTCCCGAGGCGGGCGCCCCTGAGATCCTGCAAAACCCTCGGATCGCTCCCGCCGCTCGAATCCTGACGGCCGGTCGCCCCTCGACGGACGATCACCACCGGGTCGGTCGTCGAACGATCGCCCGCGGTCCGGACGATCACCGTCGCGTGCAGGGCGTCCGGCGCCACGATCCTGCGCGGGCCGCCCGTAGGTGGGCCGCTCGTAGGCGGGCCGGTCGTAGGCGGCCCGGCCTTGGGCGGGCCGGTCGTCACGGCCTTGAGCGGCCCGGCCTTGGCCGGGACGGTCATCACGGCCTTGACTGCGTCCAAACCCGCCACGTTCCCCAGAACCTTCTGGACGCGCAGAAGACGAACGCTCGGTCGATTCACGACTCGACCGGTCCGAAAACGGCCGATCGATCGCACTCCTGGACGGACGATCCACCGACGACCGATCCGATTGCCGGGCCGGACGATCGGCAAAGGAACGCGCGCCCTGCCCCGAACGTTGTTCGTACGAAGGTCGACCGTCGCCACGTGGCGGTGCGGAGGACTGCCGGTCCGCCTGTCCACCCGCAGAAGGACGACCGTACGGGGACCTCTCAGGACCAGCCACACGATTGGGGCGATCCGGACGATCCGGTCGTCCGTAGGCCGAACGCTCAGAACCCGACCCGCGATTTCCTGACGTCCGCCCCTGGACGAAGGGCCGGTCGCGATCTTCGCCGGCACCCGATCCAGCCGGGCGCCCTCCGGTCCGCCAACCTGCGCCGTCGCGGGAGCCACCCTGACTCGTGCCGCCCCGACGGTCGTCACTGGGGGATTGCTCCCTGCGCGGCCTGTCCGCATCGCCCGGGTTCGTCATGGTGTACTCCATCGCTGTGTATTTGGGTGCTGCAAGTTGTCTCGACGCTCTGCCGACTCGTACTGGTTCCGCTGCCATCGCAACAAGGGAACAACGAAGCGATGGCTGCTTCGGTTCCAGCTTGCTCCGATTCCGACCGTTGTCAACGCCCGCGGAACAACGCCAAAAGGGGAGGTCACCGGCGAATGATTCGCTAGTGACCTCCCCTCTTGGGAATGTTGTTCCGGCGGCGACCTACTCTCCCACAACCTGGCGGTTGCAGTACCATCGGCGCTGGGAGGCTTAGCTTCCGGGTTCGGAATGGGACCGGGCGTTTCCCTCTCGCTATGACCGCCGTAACTCTATGAAGATGTTCGGTGCGCAACCCGACCCGTGGCTATGGGTGGGTGCAGCGGTTCCGTGTCTTCAGAACCGCACAGTGGACGCGTAGCATTTTTGTGGTAAGTCCTCGGCCTATTAGTACCAGTCAGCTACATGCGTTGCCGCACTTCCACTTCTGGCCTATCAACCCGGTGGTCTAGCCGGGGGCCTTACCCCACAAAGGGTGGGAGTCCTCATCTTGGAACGAGCTTCCCGCTTAGATGCTTTCAGCGGTTATCCCTTCCGAACGTAGCTAACCAGCCGTGCTCCTGGTGGAACAACTGGCACACCAGAGGTTCGTCCGTCCCGGTCCTCTCGTACTAGGGACAGCCTTCCTCAAGACTCCTGCGCGCGCGGCGGATAGGGACCGAACTGTCTCACGACGTTCTAAACCCAGCTCGCGTGCCGCTTTAATGGGCGAACAGCCCAACCCTTGGGACCTACTCCAGCCCCAGGATGCGACGAGCCGACATCGAGGTGCCAAACCATGCCGTCGATATGGACTCTTGGGCAAGATCAGCCTGTTATCCCCGGGGTACCTTTTATCCGTTGAGCGACACCCCTTCCACAAGGTGGTGCCGGATCACTAGTCCCGACTTTCGTCCCTGCTCGAGATGTCCCTCTCACAGTCAAGCTCCCTTGTGCACTTACACTCGAAACCTGATTGCCAACCAGGCTGAGGGAACCTTTGGGCGCCTCCGTTACTCTTTAGGAGGCAACCGCCCCAGTTAAACTACCCATCAGGCACTGTCCCTGATCCAGATCATGGACCTAAGTTAGATATCCAGTACGACCAGAGTGGTATTTCAACGTTGACTCCACAGCCACTGGCGTGACCACTTCACAGTCTCCCACCTATCCTACACAAGTCGAACCGAACACCAATACCAAACTATAGTAAAGGTCCCGGGGTCTTTCCGTCCTGCCGCGCGTAACGAGCATCTTTACTCGTACTGCAATTTCGCCGAGCCTATGGTTGAGACAGTAGAGAAGTCGTTACGCCATTCGTGCAGGTCGGAACTTACCCGACAAGGAATTTCGCTACCTTAGGATGGTTATAGTTACCACCGCCGTTTACTGGGGCTTAAATTCTCAGCTTCGCCTTACGACTAACCGGTCCTCTTAACCTTCCAGCACCGGGCAGGCGTCAGTCCATATACATCGTCTTGCGACTTCGCATGGACCTGTGTTTTTAGTAAACAGTCGCTTCTCCCTGGTCTCTGCGACCAAAACGCGCCAGCCCGCAAGGGGCTTCACGCACCTCGGTCCCCCTTCTCCCGAAGTTACGGGGGTATTTTGCCGAGTTCCTTAACCATAGTTCGCTCGATCACCTTGGTATTCTCTACCTGACCACCTGTGTCGGTTTGGGGTACGGGCCGCTCAGAGCTCGCTAGAGGCTTTTCTCGACAGCATAGGATCACTCTACTTCGCCTCAATCGGCTATGCGTCAGGTCTCAGATCAACGATCCCGCGGATTTGCCTACGGAACCTACCTACACCCTTACACCAGTATTACCACTGACTGGCGGAGCTACCTTCCTGTGTCACCCCATCGCTTAACTACTAACGGTTCGGGTCACGCGCTCCCCGCCGCCGACCCGAAGGCCGGCATTGGATTGGGCGTTTAGCATTACCGCATTCGCTATTGGCGCTCTTTCGCGGGTACGGGAATATCAACCCGTTGTCCATCGGCTACGCCTGTCGGCCTCGTCTTAGGTCCCGACTCACCCTGGGCGGATTAACCTGGCCCAGGAACCCTTGGTCATTCGGTGGAGGAGTTTCTCACTCCTCATTCGCTACTCATGCCTGCATTCTCACTCGTGTGGCCTCCACGGCTGGTTTACACCGCCGCTTCGCTGGCCACACGACGCTCCCCTACCCATCCACACTCTTGGACCACAAGGGCCGAGATGATATGTGAATGCCGCGGTTTCGGTGGTGTGCTTGAGCCCCGCTACATTGTCGGCGCGGAATCACTTGACCAGTGAGCTATTACGCACTCTTTAAAGGGTGGCTGCTTCTAAGCCAACCTCCTGGTTGTCTGGGCGACTCCACATCCTTTCCCACTTAGCACACGCTTAGGGACCTTAACCGGCGATCTGGGCTGTTTCCCTCTCGACAATGAAGCTTAGCCCCCACTGTCTCACTGCCGCGCTCTCACTTACCGGCATTCGGAGTTTGGTTGATTTCAGTAAGCTTGTGGGCCCCCTAGACCATCCAGTGCTCTACCTCCGGTAAGAAACACGCGACGCTGCACCTATATGCATTTCGGGGAGAACCAGCTATCACGAAGTTTGATTGGCCTTTCACCCCTACCCACAGCTCATCCCCCAGGTTTTCAACCCTGGTGGGTTCGGACCTCCACGACGTCTTACCGTCGCTTCATCCTGGCCATGGGTAGATCACTTCGCTTCGGGTCTAGAGCATGCGACTCAATCGCCCTATTCGGACTCGCTTTCGCTACGGCTTCCCCACACGGGTTAACCTTGCCACATACCACTAACTCGCAGGCTCATTCTTCAAAAGGCACGCCGTCACCTACCCACAAGGGGTTATCAGCTCCGACGGATTGTAAGCACACGGTTTCAGGTACTATTTCACTCCCCTCCCGGGGTACTTTTCACCTTTCCCTCACGGTACTAGTCCGCTATCGGTCACCAGGTAGTATTTAGGCTTAGCGGGTGGTCCCGCCAGATTCACAGCGAATTTCACGGGCTCGCTGCTACTTGGGATCCCACTCGGGAGAAATCATGTTTTCGGCTACGGGAGTCTCACCCTCTACGCTTGGTTTTTCCAAAGCCATTCGCCTAACACAACTTTTTCTTACTCCCTGGAATCTCGGCAGAGAAACCTGAATGGTCCCACGACCCCGACTACGCAACGCCTGCCGGCTATCACGCGTAATCGGTTTAGCCTCATCCGCTTTCGCTCGCCACTACTAACGGAATCGCGGTTGCTTTCTCTTCCTGTGGGTACTGAGATGTTTCACTTCCCCACGTTCCCTCCACACACCCTATGTGTTCAGATGTGGGTAACACGACATGACTCGTGCTGGGTTTCCCCATTCGGAAATCCTCGGATCTCAGCTCGGTTGACAGCTCCCCGAGGCTTATCGCAGCCTCCTACGTCCTTCATCGGCTCCTGGTGCCTAGGCATCCACCGTGTGCTCTTCATAACTTAGCCACAAAGATGCTCGCGTCCACTGTGCAGTTCTCAAGGTACGGGCGATGCTCGACCCACACATCACCACCTACCCCCGGCCGGCACACCACGAAGGCGCACCACCACGAAGCGGTTTGGTGAAAGGATCGGCCCGACGAAGCATCAAACCAAAAGTTTGATCCTTCAGGACCCAACAGCGTACCTACGAAATTCAACTGCCACCCACCACCCGTTCCTGCCGCCAACCCCGAAAGGTCGGACGACCCAATCAAGGGCCTCAGCTGTACTGGACATGATGAACAACATCAAAAATCGAACTAGTCAGTGTTCCACCCATGAGCTCCACCGCAGAACGAACGCCTGCGTAGTGGGCCTGGACCATATGAGCTTGTGTAAACGCAAGCTCGGCCAGATGCTCCTTAGAAAGGAGGTGATCCAGCCGCACCTTCCGGTACGGCTACCTTGTTACGACTTCGTCCCAATCGCCGATCCCACCTTCGACAGCTCCCTCCTACAAGTAGGTTGGGCCACTGGCTTCGGGTGTTACCGACTTTCGTGACGTGACGGGCGGTGTGTACAAGGCCCGGGAACGTATTCACCGCAGCGTTGCTGATCTGCGATTACTAGCGACTCCGACTTCATGGGGTCGAGTTGCAGACCCCAATCCGAACTGAGACCGGCTTTTTGGGATTCGCTCCACCTCGCGGTATCGCAGCCCTTTGTACCGGCCATTGTAGCATGCGTGAAGCCCAAGACATAAGGGGCATGATGATTTGACGTCATCCCCACCTTCCTCCGAGTTGACCCCGGCAGTCTCTTATGAGTCCCCGGCATAACCCGCTGGCAACATAAGACAAGGGTTGCGCTCGTTGCGGGACTTAACCCAACATCTCACGACACGAGCTGACGACAACCATGCACCACCTGTGCACGGACCTTGCGGGGGAACCATCTCTGGAACTTTCCCGTGCATGTCAAGCCTTGGTAAGGTTCTTCGCGTTGCATCGAATTAATCCGCATGCTCCGCCGCTTGTGCGGGCCCCCGTCAATTCCTTTGAGTTTTAGCCTTGCGGCCGTACTCCCCAGGCGGGGCGCTTAATGCGTTAGCTGCGGCACGGAGGTCGTGGAAGGACCCCCACACCTAGCGCCCAACGTTTACGGCGTGGACTACCAGGGTATCTAATCCTGTTTGCTCCCCACGCTTTCGCTCCTCAGCGTCAGTATCGGCCCAGAGTCCCGCCTTCGCCACCGGTGTTCCTCCTGATATCTGCGCATTTCACCGCTACACCAGGAATTCCAGACTCCCCTACCGAACTCTAGTCTGCCCGTATCGAATGCAGGTCCGAGGTTGAGCCTCGGATTTTCACATTCGACGCGACAGACCGCCTACGAGCTCTTTACGCCCAATAATTCCGGACAACGCTTGCACCCTACGTATTACCGCGGCTGCTGGCACGTAGTTGGCCGGTGCTTCTTCTGCTCCTACCGTCACTTGCGCTTCGTCAGAGCTGAAAGAGGTTTACAACCCGAAGGCCGTCATCCCTCACGCGGCGTCGCTGCGTCAGGCTTTCGCCCATTGCGCAATATTCCCCACTGCTGCCTCCCGTAGGAGTCTGGGCCGTGTCTCAGTCCCAGTGTGGCCGGTCGCCCTCTCAGGCCGGCTACCCGTCGTCGCCTTGGTAGGCCATTACCCCACCAACAAGCTGATAGGCCGCGGGCCCATCCTCAGCCGAAAAACTTTGAACCAACCACCATGCGATGAAAGGTTCTTATCCGGTATTAGCACCTGTTTCCAAGTGTTATCCCGAAGCTGAGGGCAGGTTGCCCACGTGTTACTCACCCGTTCGCCACTCGAGTACCCGCAAGCGGGCCTTTCCGTTCGACTTGCATGTGTTAAGCACGCCGCCAGCGTTCGTCCTGAGCCAGGATCAAACTCTCCATTGAATGCCATATAAACCGGCAGACCACCCGAAGGCAACCCGCAGATCAACAAATGGAAAGCGGACACCCCAAAACGAGGCACCCGATGAAACCTGGTCCACACGAGCTAGCACAGTGACACCCAAACAGATGCCACCACAAACAATCTCGTAATGCACCAAATAATGCCCATACCCCGCGAAGAGGGTGTATGAGCCAATAAATCAGTTGGCACTGACTTTTGGTACGCTGTTGAGTTCTCAAAGATCAAACGCGCACCCACCGAAGGCCTCTCAACCTTGCTGGGGGCAACCTGATCAACGCTACCCGGTCCGATTCGCAGTGTCAACCGCTCGTCCCGGTCCTTCGGGACCTCGCCGGGGGCGAGCTCCGCCCGAACCTGTTGCCAGGTTCTGGATGAAGGGGGTGGCTGCCTTGGCCTCGAAGGGCTCATCTGGCAACTCCGACGACGTTACTGGAGCCCGGCGTCGAGGTCAAATCACCCTGGTCCGGTGCATGCCCACCAGGTCGTCCTGGTTTGAGGCTGCCGCGCCTGGAGGGCGTCTCACATGTCTGACCAGCGAGGATGTCATCGCCGCGGCACTGCGCCGTCCGTTCGGTGCGTCGTCGTCACCCGGACAACGTCGACCAGCCGGCTCTTATAGCCGATGAGCAGGTCAGTGTCGGTGCTCACGTTTGGCAGGTTCGCGGTGGTCCGGCTGACCGGAATAGCAGACTGGACGACCCGCCTGGAACCGCCGGTCTCCACAAGCGTCCCGGCGATGAAGTTGGCGGGTCTGCACCAGCCGACAGCGGCCGGGTGCGGAGGACCGCCGGCCCGGCCGCGGTGACTGTAAGGCCGGAGCTCGGATCGACGTCGGCCCCGTTCCAGGCTCTTCCCGCCCGGTCCGACGAGATCAACCGGTCCCTCCCGCTGGCCACCCACTCCTGGAGTTCTCCGCCGTCCGGTCCTGAACCGGCGACTCCGCAGATCGCCACTTCCACTGCTGCGGTACAGGTCTCGCCCCATCCCGACACGTTCGCGGTCAGCTACCTCCTAGAAGGGCCTTTCGGACTGCCGCGGCGACCGTCAGGTCATCTTGGGGGTCAGGGCTCCCGCCCACTCCGACGGCTCCGATCAGCTGGCCGTTGCGGTGAATCAGCAGGCCACCGGCGAACATGTTCACCGGATAGGGGAGGCCGCTGGTCATGGCCGGAATCAGGGGGCTGGTGGGAGGTAGCCCCCCGGTGTCGGCCTGCAGGTAGGTGGCGGTGCGGGCTTTGCTCTCAGCGCTGTGTGCAGCAGAGATGGCGGCCGCCGTATGTCGCTGCAACCCGAGTACGTGGCCGCCGGGGTCGACGATGCAGACAGCGAAGTGCCGACCTGGAAGACCGTCGGCTGCGGTCAGCGCGGCGGCCAGGCCGTGGGTGATGTTTTGGTTGGTCAGTTCGCTCACGGGTGGGTCTCCTTGCTGGTGTCGTGACGTTGCTGCGGCCGATGAGCGGGCCAGCTGGTCGGCATCGACGAACCGGCTCAGCCACCGTATTCGCCCGTTGTCCACAATTGACTAGCCTGGTTCGGACTATGGTCGTGGACGTGGACTCTGCGCAAGCCATCTGGCCAGAATTCTCGTGACACCGGCCACCCGCCGACCCGCCGTCCCCGGTTCGGCGGCTGACGCTGCCCGTCCCCTGTCCACCGGTGGATTCGTAGTACTGGGGCTGCTTCTGGACGAGCCGGCATCCGGTTGGGACCTCGCGCGCAAGATCGACCGTTCGATCGCGCACTTCTGGCCGCTGACCAAGGCTCACATCTATGCAGAGCTACCCAAGATCGCCGATCGGAAATGGGCCAGCGCGCAGGCCATTCCGCAGTCGGGCGCACCAGACCGTCGGGTCTTCACCGCCACTGCGGCCGGAAGGCAGGCGTTCCGGGACTGGATAGCGGAGGTCGACCTCACCGACGAACGAGGCCGTCAGCCGCTACAGCTCCAGCTCTTCTTCGCTGCGCACGCGGACCCTGCAAAGCTCGGCGAGTTGCTCGCGACGTGGGAGGCTCGCGCCCTGGAGACCGAACGACACTGCGCCGACATCCTCGGCAAGCGCGGAATCGACACCACTCGGCTCCGCCGCCTGACCCTGGACCGTTCTCCGAATACCGCCACCGTCAACAAGATGCCGAGAGACTCTGGGGCCCTGCAGGGCCTGGACGCCCGCGGAATGACAGCACTGTTCGGCCTCCGCCGAGCCCAAGCCGACCTCGCGTGGCTCGAGGAGGTCCGTAGCGTACTGGTGGAGACAGAGCTTCACCGGACCGTAAGAACGGAGTAGCGACGCCGGCGCCCCGCTCGACGCTCGACGCTCGAGGGTCGATGAACCTCGACCGGCAACACACCAGCCACCGACCCGGCGCCATCGCTGACGAGTCACCTGATCCCGCCCGCCACCGAACAACACCGATGGGGAGACGACCATGCACCAGGATCAGATCGAACCGACCGACGACGTCGTCCGAGCACTGGTCGCGGACCAGTTCCCGGCGTGGGCCGACGAGCCGATCCGGCACCTGCGGTCGAGCGGCACGGTCAATACGATTTTTCGGATCGGCGAACGCCACGCTGCGCGCTTTCCGCTTCTGGGTACCAACGCCGACGACGCGGGTCGCGTTCTCCAGTCCGAAGTGCGCGCGGGCGCACGGTTCGCGGGTGTTTCGCCGTTCCCCAGTCCCGTGCCGGTCGGTGTGGGTCGGCCAGGCTGCGGCTACCCGCTGCCGTGGTCGGTCCAGACCTGGTTGACCGGAACCGATGCGAGCAAGGACGATTCGAGCCACAGCGACGAGTTCGCCCGTGATCTGGCGACGCTGATCGCCGCACTGCGGGGCGTCGAGACGCGCGGCCACACCCCGGTCGGCGACCACCGCGGCGGCAACTTGCGCAATCACGACAAGTGGGTCGAGCGCTGTCTCGCCCGTAGCACACACCTGCTCGACGTCCCTCGACTCACCCTGCTGTGGCAGCACTTCCGGGCCCTGCCGCGCCGCGACGCGGACCGGATGACACACGGAGACCTCATCCCGGCCAACGTGCTCGTCGCAGGCGGACGGCTCGCCGGCGTGCTCGACTGCGGCGGATTCGCGGCCACCGACCCCGCCCTCGACGTGATCGCCGGGTGGCACATGCTCGACGACCGTCCCCGAACGGTGTTCCGGGCCGAGTTGGGTAGTGACGACCTCGAGTGGGAGCGCAACAAGGCCTGGGCTTTCGAACAGGCCTTGGGTGCGGTCTGGTATTACGTCGACACCAACCCGACCATGAGCCGCATGGGCCGTCGCACGCTGGACCGCATCGTTGCCGCGACGCCGATCTGAGTCCAGCGTCCGGAACGGCCGGCCCACGTCATGGACTCCATTCTTGTTGCGGCCCCACCAGAATCGAGGCCCGTCATCACTCGTCGATCGGCCCGCTCGCGCAGGCGTTCAGCCCGCAGCATGCGGCAGTGTTGCGCCCGGCACGGCGCACCCTGGATGGGGCGACGACTCAGGCGCCGGTCGGGCGCACCGGTCACGAGTCAGTCCGTGAGGATCAGCCAGGTCCCCCCATCCAGGAGCTCACGGGCCGCATCGAGGTGCCCCGCGTGGCAGGCCGTCTCGGTGATGACGTGCAACACCGTGCGCCGCAGGACCTGCGGCGCCATCTGCTCGGCGAGGTCGGGCGGCCACCACACCGGCAGGGCGTCCAGCGACGTCCGCGTGATGACGGCGTCGGCCAGCCGGATCTCCTCGCGATAGGAGGCGAAGACCGACCGCGACGACACCTGGGTCGGTACCTGCCAGGCTTCGGCCCCGGACTTCAAGTCCACCGTCTCGCCGGCCACCAATGCGGCTCTTCAGAATTAGCACGGGCGTAGCGCTGTAATCCTGGATGGCACCGGCCTGGTTCGGCGGGTGCAGGCCCATCGTATGCGGCGGCGTTGGTTGTCGGTGTTCCGGAACCCGAATGCGATCCGTCCGATGTGCTTGACGATGCGGTTGTAGCCTTCGCTGCGGGCATTGGACAGACCGGTGTCGATGGCGGCGATGATCGGTTGCTGCCAGGTGTCGACGGTGGTGGCCAGGGTGTGGATCTCGGGGACCTTGCACGCGGCGGCGAAGGTGTAGAACTCCTCGAGCGCAGCGCGGATCTGATAGCTCAGTCCTCCGCGGTACTTGCAGGCCATCACGTGGCGGAGCAGCTCCTTGGTGATCCACGCGGCGACGAGATCCCCGTCTGGGTCGAAGGTGTCGAGCTTGACGAACATCTTGGTGCGTTGCTCGGTCGTGAGCCGTTCGACGCCGCGGAGCAGCCGCCGACGGCTGGTCCACTCCGGGTCGCAGGCACGTCCTCGGCGACCGCGCAGGGCTTGGGTGGTGCGGCGCCGCACGTCGTCGATCATCTGGTTGGCTAGGGCGTGTCCCGTGGATCGTTCTCCGTTAGATGCCTGAGCCAGATTCCGATGCTGGCGACGTCGACGGTGCCTCGGTAGACGAACTCCCGTTTGTCATACCGGGTGGCGACCGCGCGGTAGCCGCGTAGCCGGTTGAACGTCCGCTCCACGGTGTTGCGGTCCTTGTAGATTTCCTTGTCGAATTTGGGTGGCCGACCACCACGGGAACCCTTGGACAGGCGACCGTTGATCTGGTTCACCGGCTCCGGGATGGTCGCCTTGATACCCCTACGCCGCAACGACTTACGGATTCTGCCGCTGGAATACGCCTTGTCCGCCAACACCCGATCCGGTCGGGTCCTAGGCCGCCCATCACGGCCGCGCACGATCCGAATATCGGCCAGCACCGCGGTGAACGCCAACGCGTCATGCCGCTGACCAGCCGAGATGACCCGCCCCACCGGCCGACACTTCGAATCAGCCGCCATGTGGATCTTCGTCGTCACCCCGCCGCGGCTACGCCCCAAACCCTCCCGATCAACGACCGGCGGCGGCCGATCCGCAGAATTCTTGTAGTTCGATAGTGCCCCCTGTGTCTTTGAGGGCCTTGATCGGAGCCTCCAACACGACGCTGGCAAGGACGGCGGCGGGGATGTCCTTCGGCGGTTCGTGCCGGGCACCTGCCGCGTGGTGATGCGCCCGGATCACCGTCGCATCCACCCCCAACGCCCACTCACCGACATCGCCGTGATCGCAGTCCGCCCGCAGCATCGACAGCACCCGCTGCCAGGTACCGTTCCCTGACCAGCGACGATGCCGGTTGTACACCGTCTTCCAATTGCCGTAACACTCCGGGAGATCCCGCCACGCCGAACCGGACCTGGTCCGCCACAGCACCCCGTCGACGACCCTGCGGTGATCGACCCACCGACCACCCCGAATCGGGGTCCGATCCGGTAGCAAAGGCTCCAACCGGGCCCACTGCTCATCCGACAAATCATGACGATTCTGCACAAATCAGAGTCTGTCGGAACCGACCTCCAAGATCCGCGGGACACGCCCTAGTTTCACTACGTGGAAGTGATCGACGACGATCCTGGCGTGCGGCAGCGCTTGGCGGACCGCTTTGGCGTAGCCGGCGGACATGTCGATCGCCACGTGCGTGATCCCGGCGCGGAACTCGGCGCTCTGTGCGTTGAGCCAGTCGACGACGGTGGCGACGTCGCGGCCGTTGACCTGCGCCAGCAGGCCCTGATCGCCGCTGATGTCGACCAGGCCGGTGTCGAACCGGTCCACCCACGTCCGGATGCCGGTGGCGGGGTCGGTCTCCCACTTGGCCTTGCCCCGTCTGGTCTTATCGATGCCCAACACCCGGACCGGCAGCAACTCGGTGGCCAGGACCGGGTCGGCCATCGCCACCACCGCCCGGTGGCAGGTGTTCCAGGTGGTGCCCCAAGCGGCGGACACCTCGGCGACCGAGCGCCAACCGTCCAACACGGCCGCGGCCATCTCCGCCTTCGCGCGGACGGTGAACCGTGCCCGCGGCGGGATCTGCGGGACCGACTCGGTGAACTGCTTACGGACGCAGGAGGTATTGCGGCACAACCACTTCTGCTTGCACCACAACAGGTTGGGGAAGTCCGGGCCAACCTTCACATCCTTCGGGCGGGTCACCACCCACCCCTTGGACCGGGTCGAGACGACCGCACATTGCGGGCACCGACCGACCCACGCCGGCGCCGTCAACACCCGGACGTCGCGCGATCCGTCGGCGCCGATGCCGACGAGGTCGACGTCGATATCGGTCAACCCGAGAAGCAGTGAACTACAGTTGGACATGCTCGCGCCTCTTGTTCCTGGATGCCTGAGAACACCCAGTTCACAAGGGCGCGAGCCCCAGATCAGCCACCGACACGGATGCCGCTGCTCACAACCCCCCGGCCCCTAATGAGAGCAATCGGGTCTCACATCTGCGAGGCTTGGTTGCGACAGCAGCCGGTGGGTCAGCACTCCTCTAGCCCCGGGCACCGCCACTTCGGGGATGCCTATTGGTAGACCGTGCGCCCACCGGTTGCCGGCGGCTCGAACTGCTGATGAGATGTCGTGCCCGGGCGGTTGACGTGAGCACTGGTTCATTAGGTCGCAGAAGCCACCGCATGCTGCCGTGTGTTCCATCAAGGCTGTGGACAACGGAAGGACTGGGCCAATGCGGTTGATGATCGGCGACGACTGGGCCGAAGATCACCACGACATCGAAATCGAGGATGAGACCGGGCGGCGCTTGTGCAAAGCCAGGCTCCCGGAGGGATTGCCCGGGATCTCCAGGCTCCATGAGCTGATCGCTCAGCACGCCCCGAGCGACTGGACGGACCTCACGCCAGAGCTGGCCGCGGACCTGGTCTTCGTCGGCACCGAGACCGACCGCGGTCCGTGGGTGGTGGCATTGCGGGCAGCCGGCTATCACGTGTTCGCGATCAACCCGATGTCTTCGGCCCGCTACCGGGAGCGGCACAGCACTTCCGGTGCTAAGAGCGACGCCGGTGATGCTCACGTCTTGGCAGAAATAGTCCGCGTCGACCGAGATCACCACCGCGAGATCGCCGGTGACACCGATCTGGCCGATGCAGTGAAGCTGCTGGCCCGCGCCCACCAGAACCTCATCTGGGAACGAGTTCGTCACACCTTACGGATGCGGTCAGCGCTGTTGGAATTCTTTCCCGTTGCGGTGCAGGCATTCCCGGATCTGGCTGCCGCCGATGCGCTGATCCTGCTCGGTCGCGCACCTGACCCTGACCGAGCCGCAAAACTGACCCGTGGCCAGGTGGTGTCGGCCTTGACCGCAGCTCGCCGACACCACGTGGACGATCGGGTCGAACCACTGCGAGCACTGCTGCGGCAACCAGCTCTGCGGCAACCTCCCACCCTCGAGGCGGCCTACGCCGCCGTGGTCGCCAGCCAGGTCAAGGTGCTCACAGCACTGAACGAGCAGATCACTGCACTGCAGGCTGTGATGACACAAAATTTTGATCGACACCCGGCCGCCCAGATCTACCTGAGCCAGCCGGGCCTCGGACCAATCCTGGCCGCCCGGGTACTGGGCGAATTCGGGGACGACGACACGCGATTCATTAACTCCCGCGCCAGGAAGAACTACTCTGGCCAAAGCCCGATTACCCGCGCATCGGGGAAGAAGACCACGGTGATGGCCCGCTACGCCACGAACCGCCGACTCGGAGTGGCCCTGCACCTGCAGGCATACGGCGCCCTCAACGGATCACCAGGTACCCGCGCGTACTACGACACCATCCGAGCAAGGGGAACCAACCACCACGCCGCTCTCCGCCAGGTTGCCAACCGCCTGGTCGGCATCCTCCACGGGTGCCTAGACTCTGGCACCCTCTATGACGAGACAGTAGCGTGGCCGGCCGAACCCATCAACACGCGGGAACCGATGACCTCAGCTGCTTGACACGACTCGACATGGGATGTCTACCAACTCTGAAGAGCCACCAATGCACGGAACCAGAATCGTTCGACATCCAGCGCCAGGTGCTGCACCAAACCCAGGCAGGACCACCCGGACGGCAGGACCGGACGCCGGAGATCCGCTTCGGAGAGTCCATCGAGGCTACCCAGGACATGATGCCGTTGCGCATTCAGATGCGACAGCAACGCCACCTTCTCGTCGTTCACCATCTCGTCGCACATCAGTGCCATCCCCCTGTCCTTCCATGCCGGCCGACACGAGAATAGACCGCAGGGGGACAGCAAGATAGGGGACCACCAACGATTTCTCGTGATGACCCCCTATCTTGGGAATGTTGTTCCGGCGGCGACCTACTCTCCCACAACCTGGCGGTTGCAGTACCATCGGCGCTGGGAGGCTTAGCTTCCGGGTTCGGAATGGGACCGGGCGTTTCCCTCTCGCTATGACCGCCGTAACTCTATGAAGATGTTCGGTGCGCAACCCGACCCGTGGCTATGGGTGGGTGCAGCGGTTCCGTGTCTTCAGAACCGCACAGTGGACGCGTAGCATTTTTGTGGTAAGTCCTCGGCCTATTAGTACCAGTCAGCTACATGCGTTGCCGCACTTCCACTTCTGGCCTATCAACCCGGTGGTCTAGCCGGGGGCCTTACCCCACAAAGGGTGGGAGTCCTCATCTTGGAACGAGCTTCCCGCTTAGATGCTTTCAGCGGTTATCCCTTCCGAACGTAGCTAACCAGCCGTGCTCCTGGTGGAACAACTGGCACACCAGAGGTTCGTCCGTCCCGGTCCTCTCGTACTAGGGACAGCCTTCCTCAAGACTCCTGCGCGCGCGGCGGATAGGGACCGAACTGTCTCACGACGTTCTAAACCCAGCTCGCGTGCCGCTTTAATGGGCGAACAGCCCAACCCTTGGGACCTACTCCAGCCCCAGGATGCGACGAGCCGACATCGAGGTGCCAAACCATGCCGTCGATATGGACTCTTGGGCAAGATCAGCCTGTTATCCCCGGGGTACCTTTTATCCGTTGAGCGACACCCCTTCCACAAGGTGGTGCCGGATCACTAGTCCCGACTTTCGTCCCTGCTCGAGATGTCCCTCTCACAGTCAAGCTCCCTTGTGCACTTACACTCGAAACCTGATTGCCAACCAGGCTGAGGGAACCTTTGGGCGCCTCCGTTACTCTTTAGGAGGCAACCGCCCCAGTTAAACTACCCATCAGGCACTGTCCCTGATCCAGATCATGGACCTAAGTTAGATATCCAGTACGACCAGAGTGGTATTTCAACGTTGACTCCACAGCCACTGGCGTGACCACTTCACAGTCTCCCACCTATCCTACACAAGTCGAACCGAACACCAATACCAAACTATAGTAAAGGTCCCGGGGTCTTTCCGTCCTGCCGCGCGTAACGAGCATCTTTACTCGTACTGCAATTTCGCCGAGCCTATGGTTGAGACAGTAGAGAAGTCGTTACGCCATTCGTGCAGGTCGGAACTTACCCGACAAGGAATTTCGCTACCTTAGGATGGTTATAGTTACCACCGCCGTTTACTGGGGCTTAAATTCTCAGCTTCGCCTTACGACTAACCGGTCCTCTTAACCTTCCAGCACCGGGCAGGCGTCAGTCCATATACATCGTCTTGCGACTTCGCATGGACCTGTGTTTTTAGTAAACAGTCGCTTCTCCCTGGTCTCTGCGACCAAAACGCGCCAGCCCGCAAGGGGCTTCACGCACCTCGGTCCCCCTTCTCCCGAAGTTACGGGGGTATTTTGCCGAGTTCCTTAACCATAGTTCGCTCGATCACCTTGGTATTCTCTACCTGACCACCTGTGTCGGTTTGGGGTACGGGCCGCTCAGAGCTCGCTAGAGGCTTTTCTCGACAGCATAGGATCACTCTACTTCGCCTCAATCGGCTATGCGTCAGGTCTCAGATCAACGATCCCGCGGATTTGCCTACGGAACCTACCTACACCCTTACACCAGTATTACCACTGACTGGCGGAGCTACCTTCCTGTGTCACCCCATCGCTTAACTACTAACGGTTCGGGTCACGCGCTCCCCGCCGCCGACCCGAAGGCCGGCATTGGATTGGGCGTTTAGCATTACCGCATTCGCTATTGGCGCTCTTTCGCGGGTACGGGAATATCAACCCGTTGTCCATCGGCTACGCCTGTCGGCCTCGTCTTAGGTCCCGACTCACCCTGGGCGGATTAACCTGGCCCAG